>JABSRU010000023.1 GCA_013214965.1 Gammaproteobacteria bacterium | reverse complement strand
ACTTGAAAGACGTTTTTAGCTAAATCAATGCCGATAATATTAGACTTTAACATAGTAGATCTCCTCGATAGTTGACCTCTTCAGACTATCCTGCTGTGGGAGTGGAGTCCATACATCGCTATGTGCCCCAAAGCGGGTTAGCGCTCGTTTAGCATGGGCGATTTAATTAGCACAAACCTTAGTATTTCCTTATTCTCCATCTAATTAGTATTATTAATAACACTTTTGTGTTTGTGCTAAAACTAGCCACTTTAACGTTTTAATTGTATTTAATATACAATTTCGGTCTAAACTAAGATAAGCATGATTATTTTTGTCACGTTATAATATTTAGTTTGAAGGAGTATTAAAATGAAAACTAAATTGTTACGCAGATGCTGTCAATTGATGACTTTATCAATGACCGCATTGTTGTTCCAACCGGTCGCTAGTGCCGATGAAACCTGTATGTCTCCTTATATGGTAAAAATAGTGGGGCAGGAAGATTTTGTTTATATTTGGACGCTCGGGGTTGAAGGGCTCGGGGATGGTCAAGATAAAATGGTGACGGTGGATGTTAATCCAACGTCAGCCAATTATGGCAAGGTGATTAATAGCGAATCTGTTGGTGGTCGTAATGAAGCGCATCATTCTGGTTTTACTGATGACCGTAAGTATTTATGGGCAGGTGGTTTAGATTCAAATAAGATCTTTATTTTTGATGTTCATACTAATCCCGCTAAGCCCAAATTAGTTAAAACCATTGATGATTTTGTTAGTAAAAGCGGCGGGGTCGTAGGACCTCACACCACATATGCCTTACCAGGTCGCATGTTGATCACTGGTTTATCCAACCATAAAGATCATGGTGGTCGTACCGCGTTAGTTGAATACACTAACCAAGGTGAATATATTGATACCTATTGGATGCCTACCGATGATAATTTACAGCAGGCCATCAAAACTGGTAAATACGCCGATGGTTATGGCTATGACATTCGAGCTTTACCTCGTCGTAATGTGATGTTTACCTCATCGTTTACCGGTTGGTCTAATTACATGAAAGACTTCGGTGAAATGTTATCCGATCCTCAGGCGATGAAACGGTTTGGTAATACCATGGTGGTATGGGATCTTCATACTCGTAAACCTAAACAAATTTTAGACGTTCCTGGCGCGCCATTAGAAATCAGATGTGCTTGGGGCGCAGAGCATAATTATTGTTTTTCAACCACGGCATTAACCTCACAAATCGTTTTAATCGAAGAAACACCCAAGGGCGATTGGCAAGCGTCTAATGTGGCCAGTATCGGTAATCCAGCAGACATTCCGCTACCTGTCGATATTTCTATTAGTAGTGACGATAATTTGTTATGGGTTAATACTTTTATGGATGGTAAAACCCGTGCTTTTGATATTAGCGATCCCCATCAGCCGAAGCAGATCTATGAGAAGAAAATTGGTAGTCAGGTTAATATGGTTTCTTCGAGTTGGGACGGTAAACGCTTATATTACACCAGCTCATTACTTGCTAATTGGGATAAAAAAGCATCAGACAACGATCAATATCTTAAGCTCTATCATTGGAACGGTAAGGCATTAATAGAACAGTTTAATATTGATTTTTATCAACAAAAATTAGGTCGTGCTCATCAAATGCGTTTTGGCGCTTACTCGCTTTATGGTAAGTAGATTGATAGGGCTATGGGCGCTGGTGATGATTGTTACCATTAGCGCTGATATACAAGCGGCCGAGCCCGAAGTTGAACCTGAGGTACGTTTATTTGCACCAGGTTATGGTGAGCTAGCATTTACTGCACCGCCAGCAGGAAGTTACCGTTTACCCATATTGAATGATGCTAAAAATGCTACGGTATTAAATGCCACAGGGCAACCGATAGAGTTTCACCAACTATTTGAGCACAAATATACGTTATTAAGTTTTATGTATACCCGTTGCAATGATATTAATGGTTGTCCCTTAACCAACGTGGTCTTTAATCGGATTAGACATCAATTGCGCCACAATCCAGAACTGAGTAATAAGCTACAGTTTATTAGCATGAGTTTTGATCCTGACAACGATACTCCCGAGGTTATTAAAGCGGTGAGTGATGTCTTGAATGGTCATGCTAATCATCATCAGCACTCAGAAGTGCCGAAAATAGCGGCGCGTGCTGACGTTGAGTGGCTCCATTTGACGGCTGCGTCAGAGGAAAGCTTAAGGCCAATTCTAAATGATTATAATCAGGGTGTGCTCAAACGATTAGATGCCAGCGGTAAAAGCAGCGGAAATTTTTCACATATTTTACGTGTTTATCTGATTGATGATAACTATAAAATTAGGAATATTTATAGCGTTTCATTTTTACATCCCGATATTATTATTAACGATGTTAAGACCTTATTATTAGAAAAAAATACGAATGAAAATCAACAGATTGCAGCTTCTGGTCAAAGTGATATCCACTGGGGGCCTGGGGATAATAAGCAGAACTATCAATCATCAAGCTATACCACTCGCTCTGTTAGCATCAAAGCACGTGTTGGTCAGCCAACAGATCTGTTGAGCTTGGTTCAAAGCCCGCCACTAGGGCTACCTAAAGTACCTGTACCGAACAATAATAAGTTAAGCACGGCTAAAATCGCTTTGGGCAAGAGGCTGTTTTTTGATCGTAGATTATCCCTAAATAACACCATATCATGTGCGATGTGCCATATCCCTGAACAAGGTTTTACCAATAATGAGCTGAAAACGCCGGTTGGTTTTGAAGGGCGTTCGGTACGTCGTAATGCCCCGACGCTATACAATATTGCTTATTTTAATACTCTGCATCACGATAGCCGTGAAACCTCATTGGAAAATCAAATATGGCAACCATTGTTGGCCGCTAATGAAATGGCGATGCCTTCGCTTGGTTGGGTGGTGCAAAAACTGGTTAATTTGAGCGACTATCAAGGATTATTTGAACAAGTGTTTAACGGTGCAGGTATTAGTGTTAAGACAATTGGTCAGGCTATCGCTAGTTATGAGCGTACGTTATTGGCGGCTGATTCAGCCTTTGATCGGTGGTATTTTGGCCAGCAAAAAAATGCCATTAGCCTTAGTGCCCAGCGTGGGTTTTCATTATTTACCGGTAAGGCTCAATGTAGCGCTTGTCACCAAGTGAACAATGAATATGCTTTATTCATCGATCAGCAATTACATAACACCGGAGTTGGCTGGCACAGGTCAATGAAAAAAGCACCCAAATTTCAACGAATCCAGATTGCGCCGGGTACCTTTGTTAACGTTAAACAATCGGTGATTAAAAAAGTCAGTCAGGGTATTATTGGTGATTTAGGCTATTATGAGCTGACGCAAGATCCTGCGGATCGTTGGCGTTATCGAACCCCTACGCTACGTAATATCTCATTAACAGCGCCCTATATGCATGACGGTTCGTTAAGTACGTTAGCCGAGGTGGTAGCGTTTTATAATCAAGGCGGCATAGAAAATGATAATTTGTCGCCGTTAATTAAGCCATTAAATTTAACCAAGCAGGAATCGGCAGATCTGGTCAGTTTTTTAACCACATTGACCGCGAGTAATATTGAAACATTGGTATCAGATGCCTTTGCTGTGCCGATTGGCGATGTCGATTAAACGGGTAAAAACAAGGGAACATTGATGCGATTACTGATTATATTATTAGCAATATTGCCGTTATCACTGAGTGCGAAAGCACCGTTAATGTCGGCGCTGGTGCAAGTTAAATCGGCACCTGCTCTAGCATTACCGGATTTAAGTGGCAAGTTGGTTAACTTAACTGATTATCGCGGCAAGTATGTCTTGATTAACTTTTGGGCTTATTGGTGTGTGCCTTGCCTTAAAGAGTTTCCGGCGCTAGAACAATTGCATCAGGCATTGGGCAGTCAAGGTTTAGCCATTGTCGCGATTCATGCGGGTCCGCTAGGGGCGGGAACTCATGATTTTTTGGCTCAGGCTAACATTTCTTTTCAGATTTTAGTTGATCAACACACGGCACTCAGAGGTTGGAAGGTGCCAGCATTGCCCTATAGTTACTTAGTTGATCCTCAGGGAAAGTTAGTTTATCAAGCCATTGGTGTTAAAGAATGGGATATTAGCGCGATGAAAAAGCTAATAAAGCCAGCATCATAATATAATGAGCTGGCTTTTATTGAGCTATCGATTACTTAGCTTTGATCATGCCTGAAAAACCACCGGCGTTGTGCAGATTAATATAACCCGCTGCTTTTAAGCTTTGGAATGCTTTTCCTGAACGATTGCCAGAACGACAATAAAGCACAACGTTACGGTCTTTTCTGATTTCCATGGCGTTAAATTGCGTAACTGCTATATCAAACGGAATATTAATGGCACCTTTAACATGACCATCGGCATATTCTTTTGCTGTCCGGGCATCAATAATTAATGCACCTTGAGCAATCATGTTCCAACCAATTTGTTCCCTTGTTTGATGATCGTGATCGCTATGCGCTAATGCGGCCCCAGTGAATAAAACGCTAATGAGGGTAATGATTTGTAGAAATTTCATAATAATCCTTAAATGAATGGTTTGATTGTACCCATGCTGATTTTAATCCTATTTTATTAAATAACCAAATGATCGGTTATTAAAAATTAACCGCACATTTAAAATAGGCGTTGTCATTAATTTCAATTTTAGTGATCCCAATATAGCTAAATACGGACAGTAGAACCACGCAGGATACAACCAGTTTAGGTTGAGCTTGCGATGTTTTTTTTATTAATCCCAAGCCATTATCTAATGCTGAGGCACGGTTAAGGTGGAGGTTTTTAATTTTTGCTAACGCGCTCGGGCTTAGGCGAGACAGATAAATGGGTAAAATAATAATCGTTAAAGAAAATGCGAGTAATATTCCAAAACCGACACAAGCACCAAACACATTAACCGGTGGAATTGGTGTTAACATTAAAGAGAAAAACCAACGGCGGATGTGATTGAGGTGAAAAACATCGGTTGAAATAGGTGAGCAACCACTTGTTTAATGGCACTGGCAGCATCGGTTTTATAACGTTGATAACGGTCGACAAACTCAGACATAATATGAATAGAGTCGACCACTGCAATGGTCACTAGCATGGGCGCAACAATTAATGGGATGTTGCGAAAGAACAACCACATCATAAAAAATATCATCGCACCAGCCAACGGGGCACAGATGGCTATTTGCACAAACATTTCACTGCCAAATTGATCCTCGGCAACCGGTAAACCCGTGATATAGAATTGATGATCACCATCAAACTGAGCGACATAAACTCTAATTTCCTCCGCTAATTGATAACTAACCGTTTCGCTTACTAATGGAATATAGATAGCGATAGCCTGATGATCTTCAGACACCATGGTATTGGTCAATAAGGGTAAGCGGGCAATAGCACTCGCTATCTCGTCAGCTTGTTGTTGCGTGGTAGGCGGCGTATTCATTATCGGTGATTTGCGCAATGATTTGTAAAGAACGAGGGTTATAAATACCATCTTTATTGACAATCCCTAACTGCATCGAGTCGTAGAGCGAAAATTGTTGTTTGACCTCGTTATGATAGCGCCTGAACGGATCGTTACTCGAAAGCATGTTTTCTGGAACGGTATCTATTTGCATACTTGGTAATTGGCTCGTTAACCCAATAACAACGGTTAAAATGATGCTATAAATTATTTTTGGAAAGCGCAATATTAACGCTAAAAAACCATCTGTCATGAAAACCTCAATACTTGTTAAATTAGGCATTACTAATGTAATGCGTTAGTAACTGTTAATGTACAATTTTACTAATGTACAGATTTGTTCGTATTTATAAGCGTTGGTTGCTAGAATTAAGTCAATTGAATGTTAATGGGGAAAGTGTTTTGGATTTATTATTGCAATATGGCTTATTTTTAGCTGAAGTGGTCACCATTGTGGTGGCGATTGTTATCGTGCTTGTGACTATCGTTGGATTATCAACCAAAGGACGATCTGAAACGGGCACATTAATGGTGACTAATTTAAGTGAAGAGATGAATGACGTTGTTTTATCAATCAAAGAGCAAGTGTTGACTAAAGAACAATTTAAAGCCTTAGAAAAAAATGATAAAAAAGAGGCCAAGGCTGAAAAGAAAAACCCGAGTAACAAACCTAAACTGTATGTGTTGGACTTTAATGGTTCATTGCACGCAACTGAAGTTGCCGCATTACGAAAAGAAGTCACAGCAGTGGTACAAATAGCAACGCCTGAAGATAAGGTCTTAGTCCGATTAGAAAGCCCCGGCGGCGTGGTGCATGGTTATGGTTTAGCAGCAAGCCAATTGAAACGTATTGTTGACCGAGATATCTCGTTAACGATTGCGGTTGATAAAGTGGCAGCCAGCGGTGGTTATATGATGGCTTGTATCGCCGATAAAATTATTGCAGCACCATTTTCGATTATCGGCTCTATCGGCGTGATAGCTCAAGTGCCTAATTTTCATAAAATATTGAAAAAAAATGATATTGAATTTGAACAGGTGACAGCCGGAGAATTTAAACGAACTTTGACGATGTTTGGTGAGAATACCGCAAAGAACCGTGAAAAGTTTCAACAAGAAATTGATGAAACCCATGAATTGTTTAAGCAACATGTTAGCGAGAGCCGACCTACGTTGGATATCGACAAAGTGGCGACAGGTGAACATTGGTATGGTAATCAAGCGATTGGTTTGGGCTTAGTGGATGAAATCACCACCAGTGATGACTATTTACTCAAGCAACTTGAAGAAAATGAAATTTTTCACTTTAAATACACCGTGCCAAAAACATTGAGTGAAAAGCTGGGCAAAGCCGCGAGCCTTACCGTGGAACAGAGTTTAACCAGTGTGTGGAGCCGATTAAGCCAGTGGCGCGGGTTTTAAATTAAATAAAAGAAGGAACAAGACCGTGGAAGCAGATTTTTGGCAAGATAAATGGGTCAATAACTTAATTGGTTTTCATCAAACTGATTATCATCCTTGGCTCGATTTAATCGCTAAGCATAAAAATAATGCTCACTTGTTTGTTCCTTTGTGCGGGAAATCATTAGATATGTGGCCGTTAGCACAACGCTACGATAAATTAGCGGCGGCCGAATTAAGTGAGATTGCCTGTGTAGATTTCTTTAAAGAAGCCAAGCTGCAACCTCAAGTTGATAGCAAGGGGCTTTATAATCGTTATTCATTACAGCGTTCGCCTTTTGATATTTCAATTTGGCAGGGTGATTACTTTGGGTTGACCAATCAACAACTAGCGATAGGTCAGCAGGTTGATATATTTGACCGTGCGGCGATGATCGCTTTACCGGCATTAATGCGTGACGATTATGTTAGTCAGTTAAAGACCCTTTTTAAACATGCGACGTTGTTTTTGTTAACCTTAGAATTTGATCAACAAGAGCTCTCCGGGCCTCCGTTTAGTATCGATGAAACAGTGATCGAGCAGTCGTTTAGTTTTGCCGACTCAATCGAGCTTCTTGCTACGAGTGAACTGAGTGACAAAATTTTTGCCCAGCGAAAACTAAAGGTCAGTCACTTAGTGGAAAGTTTATATCTAATTAAGTGGTAGATACATTTAAGACATAAAAAAACCATCAGCACGCTGATGGTTTTTTTTGATTAGGATTAACCTCAGAGGTTATAGGCGCTCGTCTTTATGACCTGCCCATGGGTTACGATACACTTCAATATCGAGCTCTTTCTCTGATTTTGCAACGATACAGGTTACCATGGTATCGCCAGTGACATTAACAGCGGTACGGGTCATATCAAGTAGACGGTCAACCCCCATGATTAACGCAATTCCCTCAACCGGTAAACCGACCTGTTGTAATACCATGGCTAGCATGATTAAACCAACACCTGGTACACCAGCGGTACCAACCGATGCTAGCGTTGCGGTTAAGATAACCATCAAGTAATCATTAATGTTTAAATCGACACCATAAATTTGTGCAATAAAGACCGTGGCAACACCTTGCATAATCGCGGTGCCATCCATATTAATTGTTGCACCTAATGGTACAGTGAACGAAGCAACGTTATTGTGAACGCCCATTTTCTTCGTCGCCGTTTCAAGAGTAACAGGGATCGTGGCATTTGAACTGGCAGTACTAAAAGCAAATAAAGCCGCATCACGCATTTTGCGAATAAAGATAACCGGATTTAAGCCAGATAGCAGTTTTAAAATAACTGGATAAGTGACTAAAGCATGTATAAATAATGCGAGTAATACCACGAGGAAGTATTTTAATAAATTACCAATGGTTGATAGCTCAATTTCACTAAATAGTTTGGCCATTAAAAAGAACACGCCGTATGGCGCTAGGTTCATTAGAATAACCACTAATTTCATCACGACAACATTCAGGTCATTGAAAAAATCAGCAATACGTTTGCCGCTTTCACCTGATAACGAAATCGCGATACCAAAAAGTAATGCAAACATGATGATTTGTAACATGTTGCCTTTGGCCATCGACTCAATCGGGTTACTAGGCATTATGTTAACCAACACTTGAGACAGCGAAGGCGCTTCTTTGGCTGCAAATGTTGCATCCGATACTAAGTCTTGACCTTCACCCGGCGCAATAACTAGCGCTAAAGTAATCGCGGTCGTAATAGCAATGGCGGTAGTCGCAAGATACAACAGAATTGATTTACCACCGAGTCTCCCTAATTTGCTTGGGTCAGAAAGTGAACAGGTACCACATATTAGTGAAACGAATACTAATGGCACGACTAACATTTTTAAACTGTTAACAAATACTTTGCCGCCAACGAAAAAGAGCCCTTCAACAATATACTCTTTGACAAAATTATTATCGGGAAAACCAAATTGAATGATTGCACCGATTAATATCCCAGCAAACATACCAATGACGATACGAGTGGTAAGGCTCAGTGATTTAAATGAGACCATGAAATTCCTTAAATTTATGATTATTATTTATTTTAGTCGTTATTCTACAATTATGATCTGATCCTAGCAAAATCTTTACACATTTAAAATAAAGTCTTTATTTAACCTGAGTTCTTTGCATCTTGATAATAATTTGATTACCATCTAGACAATTTAATTTATTGTAGCAGGGAGATTGCCTTATGCGGCAAGCATGTAATTTTTTTATTCTTTTTCTTTTTGGTCTCTTTTTATCCGCTTGTGGCGGTGGGGGAAGCCTTGAAGAGGGCAAAACGACATCTGGCGGTAGTACGAGTACAGGCCAGATAAAAGTTGAGTTAAGCATTTCTAATACTACCGTAACAAAGGATACTTCAGCAGAGTTAAGTGCTTTAGTAACCAAAGACGGTAAGGCTATTTCGGGAACTGTTGTAACCTTTACCTCGACCTTAGGTCTGTTAGACCCAACAGCCGGTACGGCTTTAACCAATGCTGAAGGTAAAGCAACACTTAAGCTAACTGCCGGGACTAAAAAAGGTGCTGGTGAAGTGACTGCAATATTAAGTAGTGGTGAAAAATCAATCGTTGGTTTTACAACGGCTGGTGATGCATCTTCAAGTCGTTTGTCAATTCAGCTAATTGACACTAAAGGTAATGTGTTAAATCCAAGTCAAATCAGTAGCACTAAACCTGGCCGTATTAAGGTTGAAGTTAATGGCATAAACGAACCTGTGATTGTTACCTTCAGTAGTAACCTCGGTAGTATCCCGATCACTAGTGCAATTACCAATGCAAATAATATTGCGATAGTTGATATTTTTGCGAGCAACTCATTAGGCGCAGGTCTAATTACTGCGACGTTGGCCAATGGTGACAAAGCCGACATGGTTTTTTCTATTGGTGCGTCATCCTTAGCTATTGGTACATCAGTATTACCAAGCAATAATCAGCCAGATAATAAAATTGAAATTCCTAGTGGTAGCATTTCAGCCGGTGGTACTACGACATTGTCAGTGACGATTTGGGATACTTCTGTAACACCTGCGGTTAAGTTTACTGATGCGGTTGATGTGAGCTTTGCATCGGCTTGTGCTAGTTTGTCTATTCCCATTGCAACCATTGATAAAACAGTGACAACAGTTAATGGTGTTGCAACCAGCACTTACTTAGCACAAGGTTGTGAGGGTGAAGATATTGTGACTGCTACAGCGAATGCTGGTGGTATCGTGTTATCGGCGACTGGCACTGTTTCAGTTACCTCGGCTAGCATTGGCAGTATTGCTTTTCTTTCTGCGACTCCTAAAAATATTTCACTGCAAGGTGTTGGTGGACAAGAAAGTTCAGTACTAATATTTAAAGTATTAGACTCTAATGGCAACCCCATCGCTAATAAACGTGTTAACTTCAGCTTGAACACTAGTGTTGGTGGCATTGTTCTCAATCCAGCCAATGCTTCAACCAATGCTGCAGGTATCGTACAAACTGTTGTTAACTCGGGCACGGTTCATACATCAATTCGAGTGACTGCTGAAATCGCTGATACGTCTCCGATTGTTCGGACTCAATCGAGCGAATTAGTTGTATCAACCGGTATTCCTGATCAAGACAGTTTTAGTCTATCAGCTTCTGTCTTGAATCCTGAAGCATGGGACCATGATGGCGCTAAAGTGATAATTACGGCTCGCTTAGCCGATGCTTATAATAACCCTGTACCAGATAACACCGTTGTTTCTTTTACTACTGAAGGTGGCGCGATTGAAGATTCTTGTGTCACAGTAAAGAGTAGTTGTAGTGTTACTTGGACTAGTCAAAGCGTTCGACCTAGTGGTCAGATACTTGGTGGTAGCAATGTTGGACCAACCGTTATATTAGGTAAGGTCAATATTCTAGGTGGTGTTGATTTTTCTAATGACTATGACATTTCATTTAATGTTGCAGTAGGCTCAACGCCAGTAAATGTAATATTAAATAAAAAGTATTCAACTCAGGCCGCTGTCATTAAGGAAGTTAACAAGCAGCTAGGGTCGATTGATTATGACTCGCTTAATATAATAAAAGCGGATGCAGCCAATGGTCGTTATTTTGATTTGGTCTCGGTCGATCAATTAACCATTAATGTCTCGGATAGTAGTGGCTATGAAAATGTCAGTGATGTTTTAAATTTCACCAACGAGTTAAGTTCAGTTAATGTGGTCAATGGTCTTGATTTAACTTCGAATAAAGTTAAATTTTCAGTCCGGTCTAACGATCATAGAGATGCCGTGATACTCGATGAAAATTACGCCACTAAAGCGGCATTAATCAGTGCGTTTAATTCCCAGTTAACAACTTCGTCGGTTAGCGTAAATTCTAAAGCTTATCTTAAGTTTAATGCGGAAACCAAGGTGATCATTACTGGTGGTACAGCATTGGGTGTTACTAGTGAAAAGCGTGGCACTACCGATATTGTTGATGGGATTGATTTAAGAGGCAATACAGTTGCACTTAAAATTGAAACTGAAGACGGGTGTAATGTGATTACGTTAGATGATAATTATTGGACGCAAGCTTACTTGATTGAGGAGATAACAGAGCAGCTGGTTGTTAATGATAGTTGTGTTACCGGTACCGACAGCTATTCAAAAGTGAGCGTCACGTCAGTCGACTTTCTTAAACTTAATAGTAAAAATTATATTAGCTTAACCGATATTAATTTATTAACTAGTTTAGGTCTTGCCGATGGAGAACGTTCTTTCTCCGATGCTAATACCTCATTGCCAAGAAACTACAACGCACTACGCCAAACGTACGGTGGTCGAGTGACTATTTCGGCAACCGCAATTGGCGAAGAATCATTCCCTGATCATAATGGTAATGGTGTGTTTGACCAAAGTGAGGAAGTCGCATTTTTAGGTAAAGATCTTGCTGGTAATCCCTTTGATTTAGCTGAAGCCTTCGTTGACCATAATGAAGATGGTGTTTATAACCCGGCGCAAAGTGGTGGTGAAACAGGCGGAGGGTTAGAAGAACCTGAAGATTTTAACAACGACGGTAATTTTAATATTGCTGATGGCCTCTACAATGGTTCATTATGTGGTGACTCGACAATTTGTTCTAGTCAAAAATCATTAAATGTTAGAGATTCACTCGTGTTGGTCATGTCAGGCAGTAACCCACGGATTAATAGAACTTATCCATTAGATGGCATATTATCTATTATCGGCGAGGGCAGTCACGGTGCATCAGTTATTATTTCTGATTTACATAACCAACCGATGCCTGCGGGCACTCAAATAATTTTTACTGCGGGTGTAGGCTCGATAGTCGGAATTGGCAAGTATGTCGTGCCAAATATTAATTATAATGGTGGATTAACTTACGGCGTTACCATCAAAGGGGTTAAAAGCTCAGTATTGTCAGGACCGTTGAGTGTCACTATCATTACTCCAGATGATAATGGCTCTGGTTCGGTCAAAACAACGTTTAACCTTGCAACGATTAAACTGAATTAATAAATTAATATTGTTGGTTAATTGCCCATTATTCCATTAAACGGAATAGCTCAATAAGAGACGCTGTAACAGGCGTCTTTTTTGTTTTTTGGTCGCTTATCAAACAAAAGCATCACTAATTGTCAAAAAATAAGCAGTTAACCATGTTTATTTTCACTTGAGTCTTGAAATCTGCCCCTAAACCAACTATATAATTAGCAATTATAGATTTATTATTTCCACCTCCTTATTTGGACGCATTTATTTTATGGGAAAATCATTAGTAATAGTGGAGTCGCCAGCCAAAGCGAAAACTATTAACAAATATTTAGGCAAAGACTTTATTGTGAAGTCATCGGTTGGTCACATCCGTGATTTACCCACTTCAGGATCAGTCAAAAAGAACAGCTTCACCAAAACACCGGCAGAAGTTCGTAAAATGCCCGCTGAAGAAAAAGCTATTTATAAAGCAGCTCGTGATAAACAGCAGCTTATTAATCGGATGGGTATTGATCCGCTTGGAGGTTGGGAAGCGCACTATGAAGTGTTACCTGGCAAAGAAAAGGTCGTTAATGAACTTAAGGCGCTGGCTGAAACCGCAGACTTTGTTTATCTAGCATCGGATTTGGATAGAGAAGGGGAAGCGATTGCTTGGCACCTCAAAGAGATTATCGGTGGTGATGAGTCGCGCTTTAAACGGGTGGTTTTTAATGAAATCACTAAAAATGCGATCAGTGAAGCGTTCGATACGCCAACTCAGCTCAATATGGATGGTGTTAATGCCCAGCAAGCCCGACGATTTTTAGATCGTGTTGTTGGCTACATGGTGTCGCCGTTATTATGGAAAAAAGTTGCCCGTGGTTTATCGGCTGGTCGAGTTCAATCGGTTGCGGTTAAATTAGTGGTTGAGCGTGAACGTGAAATTAAAGCCTTTAACCCGGAAGAGTTCTGGGACCTTCATGCCGATGTGTCAGCAGAAGATAACACCAAGCTGTTATTGAAAGTAACCAAGTTTGATGGTTCAGCCTTTAAGCCGGTTAATGCTGAGCAAAGCGATGTTGCGGTTGCCGCCTTGAAGGACGCAGACTTTTCTGTACATTCTCGGATTGATAAGCCAACCAAGTCGAAACCAACAGCGCCATTCATCACCTCAACGTTACAGCAAGCGGCAAGTACCAGACTTGGCTTTGGCGTGAAGAAAACCATGATGATGGCCCAGCGTTTATACGAAGCCGGTTATATTACTTATATGCGTACCGACTCGACCAATTTAAGCGGTGAAGCTGTTGAGTCAGTTCGTGAACATATTAAGAGTGAATATGGACAAGCTTATTTACCTAACGATCCTATTCGTTATGGTAGCAAGGAAGGGGCCCAGGAAGCTCACGAAGCGATTCGCCCAAGTGATGTGAGCCGTAGCGCTACTTCTTTGAATAAAATGGAACGTGACGCTGAACGGTTGTATGAATTAATTTGGCGTCAGTTTGTTGCCTGTCAAATGATGCCTGCGTTATATGATGTGACAACGTTAAAAGTAAGCGCCGCTAATTACGAGCTTAAAACAACCGGTCGTACGGTTAAATTTGATGGCTGGACTCGTGTTCAAGTCTCCGTTAAACGTAAAGGTGAAGATGATGTGACTCTGCCACCATTAGCGGTTGGTGAATCATTGTCATTGGACACACTCACACCGAAACAGCATTTTACTAAACCAACGGCGCGTTTTAATGAAGCCTCTTTGGTTAAAGAACTAGAAAAGCGTGGTATTGGTCGACCTTCAACCTATGCATCAATTATTTCGACTATTCAAGATCGTGGTTATGCACGAGTTGAGAATAAGCGATTTTTTGCAGAAAAGATGGGTGAGATTATTACCGATCGCCTAGTTGAAAATTTTGAAGAATTGTTGTCATACGATTTCACGGCACAAATGGAGCAAGAGCTCGATCAAATTGCTCACGGTCAAATGGACTGGAAAGATTCATTAAATAAATTCTATAAAGGTTTCACTAAGCAATTGGATATCGCCAATCTTGAACCTGAAGAAGGCGGTATGCGTCCGAATCAAATGGTCATGACCGATGTTGAATGTCCAACGTGTCAACGTAAAATGGGTATTCGTACTGGTACTACGGGTGTGTTTATGGGCTGTTCTGGTTACGATTTACCACCAAAAGAGCGCTGTAAAACAACCATCAACTTAACCAGTGGTGATGATGCAGTGACTGCGGATGATGATGCTGAAACTCAAGCACTCATGGATAAACGTCGTTGTAAGATTTGTGATACCGCGATGGATTCATATTTAGTTGATGAAGAGAGAAAGCTTCATGTTTGTGGTAACAATCCTGCCTGTGAAGGCAATGAGATTGAGCAAGGGCAGTTTAAAATCAAGGGCTATGATGGTCCATTGATTGAATGTGATCGTTGTGCTCATGACATGGAACTAAAAAATGGTCGTTTTGGTAAATATTTTGCGTGTACCAATGTGGATGAGTGTAAAAACACTCGCAAACTCCTGAGAAGTGGTGACGTTGCACCGCCAAAAGAAGATCCCGTTCACTTACCTGAACTTGAATGTCTGAATCATGATGCATACTTTGTATTGCGTGATGGTGCCGCTGGCATATTCCTGGCCGCTCATACTTTCCCTAAAGCACGGGAAACTCGGGCGCCACAGGTCGCAGAGCTTCATCGCTTTAGAGATCGTATTTCAGAGAAGTTTTATTATTTAGCCGATGCGCCTCAAGTGGATCCTGATGGTAATCAAGCCATTGTTCGTTATAGTCGGAAAAATAAAGAACAGTACGTGATGACAGAGATCGAAAAGAAAGCAACTGGCTGGACCGCTCACTACGAAGGTGGCAAGTGGGTTGAAAACCAAAAAGCGAAAAGGGCGACCAAAAAGGTCGAACCTAAAAAGAAGACTACTAAAAAATAGTATTTAATCAGTAAAAAAAGCGCCAATTGGCGCTTTTTTTTTCAATAAATAACATGTGATACTTATGTTAAATAAGTTGCATTTAATGGTCTTGCTTACTACAATTCGAAGCGAAGTAATAACAATTAAAATACATAATAAATGTAAATAGGGATGGTTAGTTATGCAAGAATTTGTTGATTTTATGAATGGGATTATTTGGAGTCCTTTTTTAATATATCTGTGTTTAGGTACCGGGCTATTTTATTCCATTATTACTCGGTTTGTTCAGGTTCGGCTCATTGGTGAAATGTGGCGTTTGCTCTTTTCCGGCAAAGGTTCAGATAAAGGGATTTCATCATTTCAAGCGCTAGCGGTATCCTTATCAGGTCGAGTGGGTACGGGTAACATTGCTGGCGTTGCAGCCGCGATTGGTTTCGGTGGTCCCGGTGCGATTTTCTGGATGTGGATTGTGGCGTTTTTAGGCGCAGCGACCGCTTATGTAGAATCGACATTAGCGCAAATATATAAAGAAGAGCAAGACGGTCAATATCGTGGTGGTCCTGCTTACTACTTCGAAAAATGTCTAGGTCAAAAATGGTTTGCTTGGCTTTTTGCGATTACCACTATTTTTGCTTGTGGCGTATTTTTACCAGGCGTTCAATCAAATGCAATCGCTAATGCTATCGAAAATACGTTAGGCTCAGGTCAAACCATTGAAACCGTAATGGGTGCGCTAAGTTATACCAAAATTGTTACTGCAACAGTTGTGGTGATGGTGCTTGGTTTTATCATCTTCGGCGGTGTTAAGCGTATCGCAAACTTCACCCAAATAGTTGTTCCTTTTATGGCTTTGGCTTATATCATCATTGCCTGTGTAATTATCGCGTTAAATATCGATATTTTACCAGAAGTTATTTCGTTGATAATCAATGATGCCTTTTCACCAATGGCTGGTTTTGGTGCCGCTATTGGTTGGGGTGTAAAACGAGGAGTTTACTCCAACGAAGCGGGTCAAGGTACTGGGCCTCACGCTGCTGCTGCCGCAGAAGTAGACCACCCAGCACAGCAAGGTCTCGTACAAGCCTTCTCTGTTTACATTGATACTTTGTTTGTTTGTACTGCGACCGCATTTATGATTTTAATCACCGGTGCTTATAATGTTCACGGTATGGTTGAAGGAACTTTCTTGGTCCAAAATCTTGGGGTTGATGTGGCTGCTAACAGTCCTGCCTTTACTCAGGCTGCGATTGAGTATGTTATGCCGGGCGTAGGTAATCCGTTTATTGCGTTTGCATTGTTCTTTTTTGCCTTTACTACTATTTTGGCTTATTACTACATTGCTGAAACGAATATCGCTTACATTAGCCGAACTCTAAAGATCCCAGGACTTACCTTTATCCTAAAGATTGTGATCATGAGCGCAACATTCTATGGTTGTGTTAAAACCGCAAACTTAGCTTGGGGCCTTGGTGATATGGGCGTTGGCTTAATGGCTTGGCTTAACATTATCGGCATCTTAATTATCTTCTTTATTTCTCGTCCCGCGATTAAAGCATTAAAAGATTATGAAGAGCAACGTAAACAAGGGGTTGATAAATACACCTTCGATCCTGTGAAGCTCGACATTAAGAATGCGACTTTTTGGGAAGACCGATTAAAAAATGATAAACAAGATTAAGTTATTTTAAATAAGAAAAAGCGCCAGTCGGCGCTTTTTTTATATCCTAAATTGTCCTTATTTTTGTGCTGCGATAATGATTTTGTATTTATTACTGGCATTCTCATGACTTCAAACAAAATAGATTGTAAGGCTTTTAAAGTCAATATTCTCAATAAAGTTTATGACATTAATCTGATGGTCATATCAGCTCGTTCTGATTCTATTATTAGTCACAATGTGGTTGATGCTGACTTTATTACTTTTGTACGAAGGAATTGCCTCGTGGCTATCTATAACCATTGAATACCCCGATAACTTGCTGGCAGTCTTATCGGGGTATTCAATGGCTCCTTTGGTTAGTGAGAGCTTATCGATGGTAAATAGAGAGTCATCAGGGTCAGTGCTTTTTCGGATAACCAAGATTAACTGTTCTATCGATTTTAGTAATATGGCATTTGATTGATAAAGAGCTTTTTTTACACCGGCAGCGATGACATAAAAACGATAACTAGCCAGATCATTTCTTATTATCAGAAAGCTCCGCCACTGTATGAATGTTTAAGAATCGAATAACGAATTGTTTTGTAATGATTTGAGGGATAAGCGTAATGATGTGTCATTGGATGTTCTTTTTCGCCAATAAAAAAGCGCCCTTAGGCGCTTTTTTGGTGGGTGAAGATTACCATTTCTTTTTAGGCTGAAATAGCATATCGAGATCAGTACTGGATTTATCATCTTGTGCTTTTTTCTCGCGCTCCTGACGATCAATTCTGACTTGATCGAGGCTTTGTAGCATTTTTGTTGCCTCAGATAAGCGCTCGCCAACAAAAACATCGCCTTCGCTGTTAATAGCTTTTAATGTTTTGATTGCTTTCTCTAGGTAAGTACGCGCAGATCCAGTTTGTTTTGCTTCAACCGCAATTTTAGCGCGTTTAATGATCGAATTGATGTTAATGCGTATTTGGAGTAAATCGATGCGCTTAATTTCATTGGTATAGACTTGGGGATTAGTGCGGCCTCGTTTATGTTCTGCATTGATAGTCCCTTTTAATTTTTTGAGTACCTGAACCATTTGCAGAACTTCACGGTCATCATTAGGCAGTCTAAACGTATCGAGACCTTTAGATTGAAACGTTTTAGCAATTTGCTGAATAAGATTAGCGCGATCGTTGATCATCGGCGTTAAGCTGTTATCACCATTGATACTCTTGATGCTTTTTTGAGTTTCCATGATTCTATTATGTAGCACCATCATCAGTGATTTGGTGATCGGGATATTAGCAATGCGAGATAACAAATCTTCAGTTTCATCAATCGACACTGTTAAACGTGATACTTCAGCACGTTGCTCTAATTGAACGGCACGCTTTTGCTGTTGCATTACGGTAAATACAATTAAAATGATAATGAGAGCAGCAACGGCAATCAATATAATGGTTAAGGACATAGGGTGCCTTTCATGTTAATCAAAATTAAGGTAAACGTATCATGAATTCGCTACCACCTAATTTACTATTATTAGTGAGGAAAATTTTACCATATTGAACATTATTTTGATGTGAAATGGCAATTAAACGGGAAAATAACAAACCGATGCCCATGCGACCAAACTCACTATCAAGCTGTTCTATTGGCGCTGCGGCTGCATCAAGCATCTGTTGGGGATAGCCTGCAGAATCATCAGTGACACTAATTTGTAATTGTTGCTCGATGATGGCCGCTTTAATGATGATTTTGTTTTTACTATAACGAATTGCATTACTAAGAACATCATCAATTAAGTAAGAAATCAACTCGGTATCAAGATACCACAACAAATCCTCATCGACATCAAGCTCGCAATCAATACCGGTGCTTTCAGTGTATAAATCATTTTGACAGATGACTGACTCCAGTAAATCACTGATCAATACTTCTTGAGAGTGGATAACTAGGCGATCGCCCTCTGCTTGGTACAAGCCCATGATTTGAGTCAAACCGCCATTGAGACGTTGCACCTGATAATTAATGTCAGCAAGTTGGCTTGCCGTAATATGTTTTTGTTCCTCAGGCTGATTTCCTAACGTTTGCAGTGATTGAAACATCATGGTTAAAGAATTCTTCATGTCGTGAGCAACAGCAGATAACACCTTACCGTAGTTAATTTTATTTGGGTTTGTTTGGTTCATCATTTTAGTCTGGGTCAACGTACCTTATTGAATTTATTTTTATATCATAACGCTAGTTACAATAAAAAATCTAGTTTCAATCGCATTGAAGGAGTCATATATTCATTTATCTTAAGAAAAAATAATTGATCCTTGTTTCTTATTACCTTTTTGTTGTATATTTCTATTACTTATAACAATAAATCATTTATGTGGTGGTTTTGTACACCATTAAGACATTCAACAAATATTGAGCAAAAGTTATGAAATTACAGCAACTGAGATATATTGTAGAAGTTAACAACAATAACCTAAATGTTTCTGCAACGGCAGAAAGTCTTTTCACGTCACAACCGGGTATTAGTAAGCAAGTCCGGATGTTGGAGGATGAACTTGGGATTCAAATATTTGGCCGCAGTGGTAAGCATTTAACCCACGTCACTAAAGCTGGCTTAGAGATCATTAATATTGCTAATGATATTCTCTCAAAAGTTGAAAGTATTAAGTCTGTTGCTTTTGAACACACTAAACCCGATGAAGGTGCACTAAATATTGCGACTACTCATACCCAAGCACGTTATGCTCTGCCAAATATTATTGGCAAGTTTATTAAACGTTATCCGAAAGTCTCTTTGCACATGCATCAAGGAACGCCATCGCAAATTAGTGAAATGGCGGTGAAAGGGGAGGCCGACTTTGCGATTGCGACGGAGTCAATGCACTTGTATTCAGACCTTATTATGTTGCCATGCTATCACTGGGGGCGCTCGGTTGTGGTGAATGCGGATCACCCCTTAGCTAAGCTCAAGGGTAAAATGACTATTGAAGATGTTGCGCAATATCCATTAGTAACCTACGTGTTTGGGTTTCAGCGTAAATCTGAATTAGAAATCGCTTTTAATAAAGCAAACTTAGTACCTAATGTTGTGTTTACTGCGACCAGCGCCGATGTGCTTAAAACCTATGTTCGACTTGGTCTTGGCGTCGGGGTTATTGCAACGATGGCCATTAATGAAGAACTCGATAAGGATTTAGTGGCGATTGATGCGACGCATTTATTTGGATTGAGTACGACTAAGATTGGTTTTAGGAAAGGAACATTCCTCCGAACTTATATGTACGACTTTATCGAAGAGTTTGCACCTCACTTAACCAAAAACTTAGTATCAACTGCGGTGTCGCTAAAAGATGCTGAACAGGTAGATGCACTGTTTAAAGATATTGAGTTACCGATTAGATAGCAATTACCCCATCATTGATAATGATGGGGTAATTACTAATAATTAGTGCTTAGCACTCAACGATATTAACGGCGAGGCCACCACGGGCGGTCTCTTTGTATTTACTTCGCATATCATTGCCAGTTTCCCACATAGTCTTGATTACTTTATCGAGTGAAACTTTGTGGTTACCATCGCCACGCAGCGCTAATCTTGAGGCATTAATCGCTTTAATTGCGCCCATGGCATTACGCTCAATACAGGGTACTTGCACGAGTCCTCCCACCGGATCACAGGTTAAACCGAGGTTATGCTCCATTCCGATTTCTGCTGCATTTTCCACATGATCTACCGTACCACCCATAATATCGGTGAGTGCTGCCGCTGCCATTGAACAAGCAACGCCAACTTCGCCCTGACAGCCAACTTCAGCGCCTGATATTGAGGCATTTTTTTTGTATAGAATACCGATAGCTGCAGCAGCTAATAAATAGCGTACCGCCACTTCATCGGTTACTGTTTCAACGAATTTATCATAATAACTTAGTACAGCAGGGATAATGCCTGCCGCGCCATTGGTTGGTGCTGTAACTACTTGGCCGCCTGCCGCATTTTCTTCATTAACAGCCATGGCAAACAAATTAACCCAATCCATTGCCATTAATGGGTCACTATTATTACCTTGGGCATTGAGACTTCTTAATAACGAAGGCGCTCGTCGGCGTAATTTTAACCCGCCCGGTAGGATCCCTTCTCGGCGACAGCCGCGATCGACACTGCGTTGCATTGCATGCCAAATCCCGGCCAATTTCTCCGTGATTTGCTGCTCTGACATGAACTGCTTTTCGTTTTCCATCATCAAATTAGAAATACTAAAGCCTAATTCTTTACAGAGTCTGATTAACTCTTCACTAGTTTCGAAAGGGTATTTAGAGCGATCTGTATTGTCTTGCTTTTTACTCATTGCCGCCAGCTCTTGCTCATCGACGATGAAACCACCACCAATCGAGTAATAAACTTTACTGAATAACACATCTTTGCCGTTATAGGCGATGAGTTCCATCGCATTAGCATGACCTGGTAAGGTTTTTCGACGATGGAAAACAATGGCGTTCTTTTTTGGGAAGTTAATTTCATGACTGCCAGCTAGTTGCAGTTTTTGGGTCGCTTCTACTTGCTCTAGGTAGAGGTCGATTTGCTCCGGATCAATAGTGTCTGGTTCAAAGCCCGCTAATCCTAAAATGACCGCTTTCCCCGAACCATGGCCAATGCCTGTTTGGCCAAGTGAGCCAAATAGCTCTGTTTTCACATGACTGACTTGGTTTAATATTGCTTGTTTTTTTAATAATTGGGAAAATTGGTATGCTGCTTTCATTGGGCCAACTGTATGAGAGCTAGAAGGCCCAATCCCGATACTAAACATGTCAAATACACTAATCATAATATTTCTCTATAAACGCTTTAAACTACACTCACTGACAATGATACACTAGCCCAAAGAAAGAGCCAATCTGACCTGTGATGGTTTTTATTATCTCATTAAATAACCGGAACTTAGGTTAAATACTAACAAGGAACAATATTTTGGGACCACTGATGTTAGATGTCCGCGACTATACTCTGTCGCCAGAAGAACAGCAACAACTTGCTCATCCATTGGTTGGAGGAGTGATCCTGTTCTCAAGGAATTTTGAAACTACCAATCAACTCACCTTATTAATAGCGGCTATTCGGCAGGTTGCTGGGCGAGAATTTATCATTGCTGTCGACCATGAAGGTGGCAGAGTTCAGCGCTTTAAGCAGGGTTTTACCCATATTCCAGCGATGGCTAATATTCTTAAATATGCCAATGGTGATCTCGCCCTAGCATCGGATTATGCCACTGAACTGGGTTGGTTAATGGCGGCAGAATTGCTAAACTTTGATATTGATATCAGCTTCGCACCAGTGTTAGATATAGATATTTGCTCTAAAGTGATTGGTGATCGGGCTTTTTCAAATGACGGAGACCAAGTTGTTGCGTTAGCCCAGCACTTCATTCTTGGCATGACGCAAGCGGGCATGTCTTGTACTGGCAAACATTTTCCGGGTCATGGTAGTGTTGAAGCTGACTCTCATTTTGCTATACCGGTTGATAACCGGAGTAAAGAAGCGATTGAACAATTAGATTTCTCGGTCTTTAAACAGCTGATTGCTTATGAAAAATTAGATGCGTTAATGCCTGCTCATGTGATTTATCCAGCGTTCGATGATCAACCTGCTGGTTTTTCAGCTTTTTGGTTACAGACAATATTACGCCAAAATCTGGGCTTCGATGGCGTGTTGTTTAGTGATGATCTCGCGATGGCTGGCGCTGCGGTTGCTGGGAATTTTGAGCAAAGAACCCAAGCGGCGATTCAAGCGGGTTGCGATATGGTGTTAGTGTGTAATAAACCTGAGGCATCGAGGATAATTCTGAGTTATTTAGCACAAAATTATACCGATATTACGGATGCCGATCAGCGAAAAAATGCTCAACGTCGATTGTTAAACATGCTACCAAACGATGCGATAGACCGGAAATTACTTGTTACTAGTCAACGGTGGAACCGTGCGGTTAAATTAGCCGCTGTGATGAATAGTCAATAGTGGTAAATTAATACCACTATTGATTTAACTAAGATTAAGAATTGGTTTCCATTACGTTAATATAAAGCTTTAGCATTTGACCCGGTTTAAGATATTTTTTGGTGTTTAACGAGTTCCAACGAATGACATCGGTGATTTTTAAGCTAAACTTTTGGGCGATTCGAGCAATTGAGTCGCCGCGTTTTACTTTGTAACGGATATTGGTGATAAGTTTCTTCTCACTTGGTGGAGTAGAACTTGTCGATGATTTAATCAATAACTTCTGTCCTAGTCGCAATGTTTTTTTATGGGAGATTTTATTCCATGTCGCAATCGCTAAGTAATTTACATCATATTTTTTTGCGATGTCCCACAAATTATCCCCTGATTTCACGACATGGGTTTTAGTACTTGCTCTTGTTTTTACTGGGAGCTTAAACGTGGGTGGAGTCGTGGTTGCAGAGATAGGAATGAGTAAATACTTTCCAGCACGAATGCTATTTGATGTCATGCCATTAATGTTTTTAACGACAGTTACCGTCGTTTGATGGCGTTGAGCAATCAGTCCTAAACTATCGCCAGATTTAATCTTATAACGAACCCAATTGAGCCGATCCTTTGGCGCACTCTGATTTAACTTACGGTGAAAACCCTCGACCTTATCTACTGGTAATAGCAATTGATGAGGGCCCGTAGGGTTGGTGGCCCAACGATTGAATCCAGGATTTAAATATCTTAAGTAATCAACATCAATGTCAGCCAAAGACGCTGCAAAATTTAAATCGATTTGTGATTGAGTGTCCACTAAAATGACTTGTGATTGATTACTAATGATCGGCCACGTTACCCCATAATGTTGCTGGTTTTTTAGTAGGAGAGCTAATGCTAATAACTTAGGCACATAGTCTTTGGTTTCTTTTGGCAATTGTAATGACCAAAAATCAGTGGCTTTACCGGCTTTTTTGTTTTTTCTAATTGCTCGTTGAACTCGTCCTTCACCAGAGTTATAGGCGGCGATAGCGTGGAGCCAATTGCCGTCAAAAAACTTATGGAGATATTCAAGGTAGTCCAAAGCTGCATGGGTTGAAGCATAGACATCACGGCGACCGTCATACCACCAATTTTGGCTTAAACCAAAACGTTTACCGGTGCCAGAAATGATTTGCCACATCCCAGACGCCCGGCCATGGGAATAGGCTAACGGATTAAATTCACTTTCAACAATTGGCAATAAAGCGAGTTCCAGTGGTAACTGGCGTTTTTCTATTTCGTCGACAATTAAATGTAAAAAGGGTTGGGCACGCTGAGCCACTCTATTCATGTAAGTTGGATGTTTTAAATACCACTTAATTTGACGTTTTATTTTTGCGGTTTCAGGTTGTTCAAAATATAACTGCATCGCAATACGTTGCCACAGACTCTCAACTTGTTGTGGCGTAAGTGGTGGCGGAGCGATCTCAATTTGGGGTTTAATAATAGCGACAGTTTGTGGTGGCTCAACTTGAGGAATAACAATCTGTGTTGTCGGTGTTGAAAATGAATTATCTGCTGTTAATGAGCAGCCATTTAGTGAAAAAAAAGAGAGAATTAACAATAAATAAGATATTACTTTTACCAAAATTTCGATCCGTTTACTAAAAAAACAACCGATATTGTAGCTTAATGTCTCGCAACAATAAAGGTTGCCCTTTTAATGGTTATGCCGGTTTGTCTTGCGGTAAAATGATATTAAGGATGATAGCGACTAGGGCACATAAGCTAATCCCTTGGATGTTGTAGCCACCAAAGTTAAGCGCCATACCACCAATACCAAACACTAAAACAATCGCGAAAATAATAAAATTTCGAGGTTGATCAAAGTCCACTTTGGCTTTAACCATGCTACCTAAACCAACGCTGGCAATTAATCCAAATAACAACATCATTATTCCACCCATCACGACGCTAGGGATGGTTTGTAATAATGCGCCCAATTTACCCACAAAGGCCATGATGATTGCTGAAATAGCAGCCCAGGTCATGATTCTTGGATTAAACGCTTTAGTGAGCATGACCGCGCCAGTGACTTCAGAATAGGTCGTATTTGGTGGTCCACCGAGTAATGATGCTGCTGTTGTTGCAATGCCATCACCTAATAAAGTACGGTGTAAGCCAGGTTTTTTAAGATAATCTTTACCCGTGGCTGAACTAATCGCTAGCACATCGCCAATATGTTCAATGGCCGGTGCTAATGCGACTGGTAACATGTAGATCACCGCTTCCCATTTGAATTCTGGTGCAGTGAAATTGGGGATGGCTATCCAAGGCGCATTGATGACCGCTGAAAAGTCGATAATTGAATGATATAGCGAGAGGCCATAACCAACGATTATTCCAGCTAAAATAGGCACTAGACGCATAAAACCTTTGCTAAACGCGGCGACTAATAAGGTTGTTAATAAGGCAGGTAAAGAAATGCTCAGGGCTAACGATTGATCTATCAGTTGTGTAGCACCGTCGCCGGTACGACCTAATGCCATATGAACGGCAACAGGAGCAAGCGATAAACCAATCACCATAATGATCGGTCCGGTAACAATCGGTGGTAAGAATCGGTGGATGAAACCAACGCCACGTAACTTGATGATGCCACTAAACAGTGCATAAACACCACCGACGACCATTAGAGCACCCATCGTTGTCGGAATGCCCCAGGTTTGAGTGCCATACATTATCGGCGCGATAAAGGCGAATGATGAGGCTAAAAATACCGGAACTTGACCCTTTGTCACCAATTGAAACAAAAGCGTGCCTATGCCAGCGGTACACAAAGCGACGTTAGGATCTAATCCGGTCAGTAGCGGCATTAGCACTAGCGCGCCAAATGCAACAAACAGCATCTGAGTACCGGTTAAAATTTCTTTGACCAATGACCATTTGGAGTTGGTCATGCTATTTAGTACCAAAAATTTTATCGCCTGCATCACCTAAACCAGGCAGGATATATCCGGCGTCATTCAAACAATCATCAACGGAGGCTGTGTATAGTTCAACATCGGGGTGGGCTTTTTCTAAGGCAGCAATCCCTTCCGGTGCAGCAACTAACACCAAGGCTTTAATTTTTTTACAACCGCGTTTTTTTAATAAATCAATGGTAGCCACCATTGAGCCACCAGTGGCAAGCATTGGATCGATAACTAATGCTATCCTTTCATCGATTTGGCTAACTAGCTTTTCGAAATAGACCACCGGCTCTAGAGTCTCTTCATCACGAAACATCCCAACGACCGAAATTTTTGCATTTGGGATCAGTTCTAAAACGCCATCCATCATGCCGAGACCAGCACGTAAAATTGGTACGACCGTGACTTTTTTACCTTTGATTTGCTCAACCTGAATTTCACCATTCCAACTGTTAATGGTGGTGGTTTCCACTTCAAAATCTTTACAGGCTTCATAGGTGAGTAAGCTGCCAACTTCCGATGCTAATTCTCGAAAATGTTTAGTACTAATATCAGCTTCTCGCATTAGGCCAAGCTTATGTTTGATCAGGGGATGGTTAACTTCTATTACGCTCATGGGGAACTCCGAAAATGACTAGGCTAAATTTCGGAATATTATAAGCGCTTAATAATAATTTTGTCTTGTTTTTTTGATTTTTTTTGTTTTAGGTCAATGATTTTTTAAAGAAGCTACCGTCGATATTGAGGGCAGCAACATTTTAATTAAAACTCTTGTTTGACTGCGGCAACAATATCTTGTGGGCAATTGAGATAGCGTGAATGGTCGAGTAATACGGCTTTCTCTCCGATCACTAATAAAATGGCAGGGAACGAGGATGTCCCGATATGCTGTTGCATTTCATAGAGATCCTCAACGACGAATTCGGCTTCTTTAGTGAGTTTGTTTTTAAATAACTTATTCGCTGGCGATAACTTAAATTGACTAACTATTTCACTAAAATCCTCTTCGCTGGTTAAAGGGTTACCATCGATAAAGTGCGTTTGTTGTAATGCGTTCAATACGTCTAATGCCATATCAGGTTGTTTTAGTTGCAACCAAGCCATCACGTTGGCTGAGATGACTGAGTTTTTCGGCTGAGTTATCTGTCGTAGATACTCAGGGCTGAATTTGACACTGGCTTGTTGTTCAATGGTCTTGATTTTTTCCATGCCAATGGTGTCACCTCCATGATAATGCGCACAATGAATAGTATTGACTATGGTGTCAGGAAAAGCTTTTTTGATCTCATTAACTAACGGTAATGTGGCATAACTCCAAGGGCATTGTGAGTCATAAATAAAAAATAATTCTAAGTTCATGTTATTGATTTTCTGTTTGTTGTAAAACTAATTTAATAATGTCTGTGGCACTGCCTAAAATGTGCTCTCGCAGCATATCGCAAGCCGCTTTGCTGTCTCGTTTTCGACAAAATTTAAGAATTAAGCGATGTTCTTTTTCTGCTTTTGGAATAATGCCTTTATGCAATAAGTGAAGTCGGATATACCGGTCACAATTGGTATTAAGATTTTGCACTATTTCCATGGTGTTGGGGCGATCAGCAGCAGTATATAAACTGGAATGAAAAGATGTATTTAACTCACTCCACAAGTTACTACTATTAGGCTGGTGAAATGAATGCTCTAATTGCACTAAAATCTCTTCAGCATGTTCAATGTCATGGTCAGACATTTTTTTAATCGATTGTTTAAGCAGTTCGGGTTCGATTAATGCACGTAAATCGAATAGCTCTGCAACTTGTGTTGCGCTTAAAGCGGCAGCCGTTGCCCCTTTATGGGCTTCGAACTTAACTAAACCTTCAGCTTCTAGTTGTAATAAGGCTTCGCGAACTGGAATTCGGCTGACATTGAGCTCTGTCGCCAAAGCGCTTTGTCTTAAAGGTGAACCTGCTTTGATATCACCTGATAGGATTCTTTCTCGAATAATTTCGAGTACAACTTGAGTACGTGTTTTATGAATTATTGTCGGATTGACCATTGCATTTTCTTATTTAGTTAACTGTTTATCATTCGATAGATTCTCTTCATGATAAGCTGTTTTGAGGAAAATGGTAAGTCCATTGGAAATAAAAGAGCCAATAACTGGCTCTTTATTATGTATTGATCGTGTCAAAATTGGAATTATACGATAATTTTTAAAACATCAGCGTCATCTTTCAGTTCGGCCGGTAAAATTGATTGCGGCATATTTTGTAAGCAAATTGGTCGAGTAAAGCGATTCATTGCCAAGCTACCGACCGACGTTGTTTGTGGCGCGGTAGATGCGGGGTAAGGACCACCATGTTGCATCGAATGACAGACTTCAACACCAGTTGGCATTTGATTAAACATCAGTCTGCCCACATGCTGCATCACATCACTGATTAAATCATCAGAGCTGTTAATATCTGACTCGCTACCATGAATGCTTGCGGTCAATTGACCCGTTAGTGACTGTGCAATGTCACTCATCTCTTCTTGGTTTTTACAACAAACAATCAATGCACAAGGACCGAATATTTCATGGCTTAGAGTGTTGTCGGCTAAGAAACTTTTAGCATCGACACGCAATAATGCAGCAGGAGTCTGGCACTGGCCTTCGCCATTATTACCTTGGCCTAATAAAGTCAATTGGTCATTTGAAATAAGCTGGTCAAGTTGGGTTAAATACGCTTGAGCAATACCTTTCGTTAGCATGGTACCAACGACTGCAGCTTCTACAGCCGTTGTTAGTGTCGCTATAAACTGTTCAAATCCTTTACCTTCTTCTACGATAACGAGACCAGGGGAAGTACAGAATTGACCATGACCCATTAACATCGAACCAACTTGGGTATTTGCTAAATCCTGTGGCTGATTGGCTAAAATTTCGTTTAAAATAAATTGTGGATTGGTACTACCTAATTCACCAAAAAATGGGATCGGTGTTGGTCTTGCTTGAGTTAGCTTGTTTAAAATATCGCCAACCCGTTGCGAGCCCGTAAAACCAACCGCTTTAACGTCAGATGCTTCGACTAACAAAGCTGAGATAGCAGGGGTCGATGATTGAACCATCGAAAAAACACCCGTCGGCATTTTAGTCGACTCGATTGCACGCGTAATGGCGTGGCAAACTAATTCTGTGGTTGCTGGATGAGCAGGGTGGCCTTTAACAATCACCGGACAACCGGCCGCTAGTGCTGACGCCGTATCACCACCGGCTGTTGAGAATGCTAATGGAAAATTACTGGCACCAAACACCACCACTGGACCCAGCGGAATTTGGGTTAAACGACTATCGCCTTTTGGTAATGGTTGACGTTCGGGTTGGGCATGATCAATAAAAACTGGGCTAATAGGGGTGCGCAAGTTGGCGGCAAATGCCCGTAATTGGCCACAGGTACGTCCGCGTTCGCCTTGAATTCTTGCTTGCGGTAAAGCGGTTTCATTCATTGCAGCTTCAACGAGTTGATCCCCTAAGGCTTCAATTTCGTGAGCAATAGCGTCTAAAAAGTTAGCACGATCTAATGCACTAACACGTCGGTATTTTTTAAATGCAGTATTAGCCGCTTTAATGGCTAATTCTGTATCAGAAATATTGGCTTCGAAAAAATTCCAAGAATTACTCTGACCAGTTGTTGGGTTGGCACTGGCAAATGTACTTTGGCCATTATTGAGCCATTGACCATTAATTAAATGTTGTCCGGTAATGTTTATCATATTATTCTCTCTTTTTAAATTACTTGAAAACCAAAAGCATATGGGTCTTGGTCATCAACAAGAATTTGGTTATAGCCAGTGATCCTTGCCCAGCCTTGGATACTTGGCATAATGGCAGGATATGGACCGACTTTGGTGATACTTTCTACTTTGCCGACAAATTGACTGCCAATATAGCTCTCATGTACAAAGGTTTCGCCTTGCGCTAGCAAGCCTTTAGCAAATCGTTGTGCCATACGGGCGCTAGTACCTGTACCGCAAGGGGAACGGTCAATAGCTTTGTCACCGTAAAATACAGCGTTGGCGCCATCACTATTGTCTTTGGTTGGGCTACCAACCCACAATAAATGGCTGATGCCATTAACTGTTTCATCATCAGGGTGGACGCAACTTAATTGATCATTAGCGGCTCGGCGTACAATGGGGCTCCAATGCAAAATTTGTGCAGCAGTCCAATGTTCAATGCCAGGGAAGTTTTCCTGTGGCTCGACAATGCAGTAGTAATTGCCGCCATAACTGATATCAACGGTCAACTCTCCCAAGCCAGGTACATCTATGATCTTATCTTGGTGGGCTAAATACGATGCAACATTGTAAATTTTAACAAAATCAACTTTGTTATCGGTTTTTTGATATTCAATCCTGATTTGACCCGCCGGCACATCAATCAATAACTTACCTGGGGTTTTGGGCGTGATTAAGCCTTGTTCTAATGCCGCTGTTATTGTACCAATTGTGCCATGCCCACACATGGGAAGACAGCCACTGGTTTCAATGAATAAAATACTGGCATCACTGTCTTCGTTACAAGGTGGGTAAAGAAATGAACCAGACATCATGTCATGACCACGGGGCTCAAACATTAAGGATTGACGGATCCAATCATGGTTGGCTAGAAAGTCTTGGCGTTTTTCACTCATGGTATTACCTAATAAATTAGGATGGCCTGAGGTGACTAAACGTACTGGATTGCCACAAGTGTGGGCGTCAATACAAAAAAATGTGCCTTTGAGCATTGTTTCTCCTAGGATCATTTTTATTAACCCAAAAAACCAATTTAGTGATCTAAATTGGCTTTTATCGTCATTGAAAAATGATTATTAAAATGTAAACTTGGTTAAATCAATACGATTATCAAGTGCTGTTTTCATCGTTTGCTCAACGAAAGTACGTTCTTCACCTGCTAACTTTAAGCGTGGAGCACGAACATTTTCACTGCCACGACCAACAATTTGTTCAGCAAGTTTAATCGCTTGAACTAATTTAGGAATAGTATCAAGACGTAATAATGGCATAAACCAACGGTATATTTCACGTGCTTCTTCAATGCGACCAGCTTGTGCTAATTTCATTAGCGCAACAGACTCTTGTGGGAAAACGTTGGTTAATCCTGAAATCCAACCCGTTGCACCTAACAAGATTGATTCAAGCGCGATATCATCTACGCCACAAAGAATGGTAAAACGGTCACCAAAACGAGTTTGTAGTTCAGTTAAACGACGGGTATCAGTGGTTGATTCCTTGATTGCAACAATGTTTTCTTCATTGGCCAAAATTGCAGTCATTTCAAGATCGATGTCAATACCATAGGTCACAGGGTTGTTGTAAATCATGATCGGTAGTTTGGTAGCACGAGCAACTGTTTGATAATGATACAGAGTTTCATCTTTACAGCCACGGTAAACCATCGCAGGTAATAGCATGATGCCATCAACGCCAAGTTCTTCAATGCTTTTGACATAATCAATGGCAGCGACTGCGGTATTTTCCGCACAGCCACTGATGACGATGATACGACCTGCAACGACTTCAACCGTATGCTTGATGAACTGGCGTTTTTCTTCAGGTGTTAATGATAGGTTTTCGCCAATGGTACCTAAGGCGATGATCCCATCGATCCCATCGTTTATTAGGGCTTCAAGCATGCGTGCATTCGACTCGAAATTGATAGTACCATTATCGTTAAATTGCGTCGAAATAGCGGGGAAAACACCGTTCCAATTAATGTTCATAGTTAGTCATCCTTAAAGTAGGTTAGTTAATGTCCGGAAGTTACAGATTTGTAATCAACCAACAAATTAAGTATATTGTATACAATTATTGATGATTGCCAAGCACAAATTAAAAATAAATGCTCAGGCTAGAAAAGTAGAAAATAAAAATGATAGAACAGACAAAGGATAAAATTGCAGTGATCGGGGCCGGCATTATCGGTCTTTGTAGTGCCTTACGTTTACAGAAAATGGGCTTTCAAGTGACTATTTTTGATGGTAACGGTGTTAGTAATGGCGCTTCCTTTGGTAATGCCGGTCATTTTGCGACCGAGCAAGTTTTTCCTTTAGCCGATCCATCGCTGTTACCAAAAATACCTCGGATGCTAATTGATCCATTAGGCCCAATCTGTATTAGACCTAATTATATTCTGCAAGCCATTCCTTGGTTTTTACGTTTCTTTGCTGCTATGGGGCCGGCTGCGAGAGTGCATAACACTGCTGCTATCACAAAGTTAAATGATCAGTCTTTAACTCAGTGGAAACTGTTGTTAAAAGGAATCGATGGCTTGAATTTTCTGACAATGCAAGGTTCACTGCTAACCTATGAAGCGGGATCTATCGATAACCTTGCCGCTGACTACTTAATGTACCGCGCGAAAGATGTTGCGGTTGATATGATTGATCAAGACCAGGTACAAACGTTAGAGCCTTTATTGAGCGACCAAATATTAGGGGCATTATATTTTACGGATGTTGGGCATACCATTAGTCCAATTAACTTATCACAATGTATATTTTCAGCCTTTACTGAAGCAGGGGGAAGGTTAGTTGCTGAAAATATTGATCGGATCACCACTCAATTTAACCCGATTATTGTTGAGTCTGATCAGCAATCTTATACTTTTGATAAGCTGGTTATCTGCGCTGGCGCTTATGCTAAAGCCTTAACCGCACAAATTGGCTATCAAGTGCCATTAGAAGTTGAACGTGGTTATCATTTAATGGTACCTATGACGCAGCAACTCAATCGTCCGGTTGCTTCTAACGACCGTAAATTCATTATGACGCCAATGCAAGAGGGCTTGCGTTTGGCTGGCACGGTTGAATTTGGCGGTTTGGTCAATAAAGCCGATTACCGACGTAGTGATATGATGTTGACCCATGCTAAGGCCTTAGTTCCTCAACTGGCGTCACTTCAGCTTCACCAACTTCCCGAGCAGGCACGTTGGATGGGCATGCGACCTTCATTACCAGATTCATTACCAATTATTGATTTTTGTCAGAAAAATCCAAATGTTATTTTTAATTTCGGTCATCAACATCTTGGCTTAACATGGGCAGCAATTTCAGCACAACTGATCACTGAAATAATAGCAGGAAAACCCTCGACCCTCGATCTTTCCCCTTATCGGATAACTCGCTTTTAGCACTATTGCTATTGTTTATTAACAACGAGCTAGGTATCCTACGCGACCTTTATTTAGGTTGAGAAAAGATTAATGATTGGTTTTGATTACGGCACTTCTAACTGTGCTGTCGGAGTGATGGCTAAAAATAAACCGACAATAGTTGAGTTAGGGGAGCACGGTCGGTATATGTCGTCTACACTATATGCACCAGCTCGTGAAATCATTGTTAATTGGCTTCATCAGAAATTAGATACGCAACAACAGATCGATTTTGCCCATGCTCGACAATTACAATTGCAGCAAGGTTTAGCGATGCAAAGAGAGTTGGCCCTTGATGGTATTCCAACCGAGTTATCTTTTGGTCAAGCTGCATTAAATCAGTATCTCGAGGAGCCTGACGAAGGCTACTATATTAAGTCGCCTAAATCATTTTTGGGTGCTAGTGGCCTTGCGCCAACTCAGGTTGCATTATTTGAAGATATTGTGGCGGCGATGATGTCGCATGTGAAATCACAGACAGAACAACAATTACAGCGTGATGTCACTCAAACAGTGATTGGCCGACCGGTTAATTTTCAAGGGATTAACGGCGAAAAAAGTAATCAACAAGCAATCAATATTTTGACTAATGCTGCTAAAAGGGTTGGTTTTAAATCAGTCGAGTTCTTATATGAACCAGTCGCTGCAGGTTTTGAGTTTGAAGCCAGTTTAAGCAGTCAAAAGAAAGTGCTAGTGGTTGATATTGGTGGTGGTACCACCGATTGTTCGATGATGTTAATGTCAAAAAAATTTAGCCAACTCGATGATCGAACGTCACATATGCTCGGGCATTGTGGGCAACGGATTGGTGGTAACGATTTTGATATTCGACTAGCATTGAAAGGCATTATGCCAGCGTTAGGCATGGGTCGGTTATTAAGTAACGGTCAGCCGATGCCAGCGAATTGTTTTGCTGATGCGGTTGCTATCAACAATATTGTGGCACAAACCGATTTTTATAGTGGTGCTAATGGTCGGTTTTTACAGCAATTGTGCCGCGAAGCACAGGAACCTGAGATGGTAAAACGATTACTTAAGGTTCATCAACATAAGTTAACTTATCAAATAGTTAACTGCGCTGAGCAAGCGAAAATAGGATTGTCAGCTCAATCGTCCCATAAAATTGAACTGAGTTTTCTTGAACAGTATTTAAATGTTGATGTTGACACACAATTATTGAACAATGCCAATGCTCAATTTTTAAGACAAAGCCTTAAATTGATGGATGAAGTTGTATTACAGGCACAAACACAGCCTGATATTGTTTTTGTTACTGGTGGCACAGCGAAAATTCCTATTTTACAACAGACGATTGCTCAGCGTTTTCCTCACAGCGAATTAGTGATCGGAGATCATTTTGGTAGCGTAACCTCGGGTTTAACTCGCTGGGCACATAAAATTTTCAGTTAACGCTAAACCTCAGGAGGTGCTTGTGTTAACTGTGTAAACTTAGTATTATTATCTAACTGAATTTAAAGGGTAAATCAATGAAAAAACAGCTAGCTTTCACTTTGATCGAATTAATGATCACGGTGGCAATCGTTGCGATAGTATTGGCAATTGGTTTACCTTCAATGCAAACGTACCTAAAAAACTCTGAGCTTATTAATGTTTCCAATCGTTTTTCTAGTTTAACGTCCTACGCGCAAAGCGAAGCGGTTAAGCGTAATCATCAGGTTATTATTTGTACCAGCAATAACAATCATGGTTGCGCTAACAGCGGTAAATATCTCATTGTGGTTAGTGATGTCAATAATAATGGCAGTGCCGATAACGCAGAACCCATGTTACGCATGGTCGATGTTGTGACTCGTGGTAATAATATTTTTGTTAACTACCGAAATTTTTCATCCGATTTAGTTGTATTTACCCCATCAGGGGCACCGACAGAAACGGGGACAATCGAGATCTGTGATGATCGCGGTAAAACCTACGCTAAAGCATTAGCGTTAAATATGGGCGGGCAATTGAGACGATTTTCCGATAGTGAGAGGGATAACATAGAATGTTAATAAAACAACGAGCTCAAGCGGGGTTTACTTTACTTGAAGTGATGATTGCCGGTGCTATTTTTGCGATCGGGATGTTAGGGGTTGCTGGCTTGCATTTAGTCTCATTAGAAAATAATCATGCAGCCTATTTACGAACTCAAGCTGTTAATATCACTCAAGATATTATTGAGCGAATGCGCAATAATCCACAGGCGGTCAGTGATGGCCATTTTAATGATTTAATCGTTAATACAGCAAACTCTTCAGGTTTTGTTAGCGATACCGAGGTTTGTGAAACGGCGCCGGGTTGTAATACTAGTGCCTTGGCCGATGTTGATATTGCGCAATGGGCAAAATTGATTACGAAAATAAATAATGATAATGCCTATCAAAAACTACCTCAAGCGACAGCGACCGTCAAGATGATTAATACCGATAGGCATTTGTTTACATTTAGCGTATCGTGGTCGGTCAAGAAATGGCAGCATACCACCGATGCTACGTCGGACAAAGATAGCTTTAAGCGGATAAAACAAACAGCAAATTATACCTTTAAGGCAGTGATTGAATAATGGCTAAATTAAGAGAAAAAAAACCATTCACCCTTAATCAACAGGGTTTTACCATGATTGAGTTGATGATTGCTCTGGTAATTGGATTAGCGTTAATGGCAGGGATTTTCTCTGTTTTTTTAATGACTAAAGAAACTCAAAACTTCACCACTGCAATGTCACGAGTACAAGACTCTGCGCGATTTAGTCTTGATTACTTGAAACAAGATATTCGGATGATCGGCTACCGTGGCTGTATTAGTTTTGATGACCCTAAGGTAACCATTAACATTAGAGACATGCCAGCGGCTTATGTCGCCAGTGAAAATGAACTGGTTGGTTTTGAGATTGCAGCTAATCCTTTAAACACTGCGCTCTATGGTAATGCCGACAATATAAAAGATATTATCAAAAAAGGCACCGATGCTTTTTCTATCGCGCGCATGGGGGATAGTCATGCTCTTTTAAGTACCACCATGACTAGTGCGATCAATGATATTCAATTAGTCGGTAATCCTGGACTTCAAGATGATGATGTTGCGTTTATTTCTGATTGCGCTAGTGCTGATATTTTTAAGGTGAGTAGTGCTCCAGTAGAAGACGCTGGCATTGTCACGATAACCCATGGTGTTGCTAATAATATCACTAACTCTCTTAGTCGTGGCTATTTCGAAGATGCAACCGTTTCTCGATATCAATCACGGCTTTATTTTATTGGCGATACTGAGCGAACAAACTCAGCAGGGGATACAATTTATTCTTTGTTTCAAGCAACCAATAATTTTGATGCTGCTAGTCCAAGCTTTGATATTGTAGAAATCATTGAAGGGGTCGAGAATATGCAAATTTTATACGGTGAGGTTATTGGTAGTGGTAATGTAATATTCCGCAAAGCCAATGCTGTTGTTGATATGACCAAAGTGGCTGCTATCCAACTTTCACTTTTAGTGAGTAGCCAGCAAAGTGTTAGGAAATCGGTTGATTCAACGACCTACCAAATGCCTGGGCAGGAAGTTGCTCCTGGTAATGACCTTGACAATAGTGACCACCCAGAAGATCGCAGGTTACGCTACTTAGTTAGTTCAACCATTAAAATCAGAAATAGGCAGTTGATTCAATGATGAAAAATAATTACTCACAACACCTTATTAGGCAACAATCTGGCATGGCTCTGGTTATTTGTTTAGTGCTGCTTCTGGTGATTACATTAATTTCGATTGCCGGTCTCAATAGTGCAAGTGATCAGCAGAAAATGGCGGTTAATGCTCAGCAAATCAACCAGAGTTTTCACAATGCTGAAAGTGCAGTCTCGCAAGCGATCATGACTATTAATGGTACCGCGACCAGAGCTGGCTCAAACATCGCGTTATCAGAGGCATTAAATAGTGATGATCCGTTGACTAAAAATAGTCGACTTTTAACTCAGGCCGGATTAATAAATGTCACTATTACTTTTCGACACCAAAAAAATAAGGGGTTAAAGCCTGGAATGTCATTAAATGCTGATGAAAATTCAACGATAATTGGCGAAAACAGGTTTATTTTAGAAGGCGAAGCAGTGATGGTCAATTCTGGTGCGAGAGCCGTTGTTAGTCAAGGGATTAGTTATGAGTAAAGGAGTTATCTCATGAGCAGATTGCCAAATAAGATTTTTGCATTTGTGTTCGGCTTGCTCTTGCCGTTGGCGTCAATATTGCCAGCACAAGCCGATGATATTGAAATTTTCACCATTGGCGGTAATGTTAAGCCCAAAATATTAATGATTTTAGATACCTCATCGTCAATGACGGCGCATGTTAGTGGTGGGGAAAATCGATTTACCGTATTAAAAAAAGCAATGGATCAATTTATTAGCAATGTTAAAGGGGTCGAAGTTGGTTTAATGCGCCTTAATCAACAAACCGGCGCGGTGATATTTCCTATTTCTGATTTAGGCCAAATTATTACTGAAAAACACGGTTCGTTAAATCGGCCGATTACCGCAAATCATAATAATGGCCATGAGAATATTGCGACTGGCGTAATGACAATTGATCATGCTGGCGGTTCATTACCGATTAATGCAGGCAATTTAATTGGTTTACGTTTTACCAATATTACGATCCCAAAAAATAGCTATATTAGCAAAGCATCGCTTGAAATGTTTCCGGTTAATCCCTGCCGAGATTCTGTGGGCTACACGATAGCCTGTCCCCGTTTTTATTTGACGATATATGGCGATAAACAAGTTTCATCCCCTAAATTCAGCCTAAATAATAGAGATATTAGCTTAAGAACACCGACCTCTGCAACGTCTCAATTTTTGATCAGCGATTGGTCAGCCCGTGTGACTAATTTTTATCAAAACCCGTTAGTTGAAAAGCCAATAGTCACGCCTGATTTATCTAATATTATTACTGAGATAATATCTCAAACGGGCTGGAAAAGTGGCAATTCACTCAGCTTAATTGTCAATACCACAGGAGTGGATAATGCGGTTAATAGTGCAGGATTTAAAAATGTAGCTAGAGCATCCGCGCCGGTATTGTTTATTGAGTTTAAGCAAAGAGCGATAGGTGGGGCCAGAAGAAGCGCAGTCACTCGCCATATTTCAACTAAAGATAAATTACTTGAAGCGCTCGCTGAACAAACCTTAAATTCTCATACCGCAATAGTACCTGCGTTATTTGAAGCAACTAAATATTTACGTGGCAGTGCCTTAGCGAGCCCAAATAATGCCACCCTAAATACAACTCGTAGCGCTAACGTCTATAATACTATTTTTAAAATTAATGAACGAGTTGCCCATCAATATGCAATCAAAGATGGCGTAATAAGTTATCCAACAGGGTGTAACGCTGGTAATCTAAATTCTTATCAATGTCGTGGTGTTACTATTACTGGGAACACCCCAAAATATGTTAGCCCGTTAACCGGGACCTGTGATAAAACAGCGAATGAAGCGTCTATTATTTTGTTAACGGATGGTGAGGCGACTAGCTCCAGCACCACTATTTGGGGTAATATTCAAACCGATATCGCCAGTTTCCTTGGCATTTCAGCTTGTACGACCAGCGGCGCTGATAATTACGCTAATGCTCAAACCTGTGGTGTCGAACTCGCCACTCAACTTCGTGCCGGAGTGTTAGGGGATGGTGAAGGTAATAGCTCAGAAACACACAAAGTTAAACTTTACACCATTGGTTTTAATAACGCAGATAGTTGGTTAGAAAAACTAGCACGGCAAGGGCAAACCGTCGAAGAAATGACAGCCGCCAAGGAAAAACGTTATTACACCGCGACCAATAGTGCTGATTTAATTAAAGCCTTTGAAGAGATTACGACCAACATCATAGAGGGAGCAACTACCTTTAGTAATAGTTCGGCCTCAATTAATACCTCAAATCAATTATCCCATAACGATAAAGTCTTTTTCGCCTTGTTTGAACCCAATAAAAAATCGAGTTGGCCAGGGAACTTAAAACGTTATCAGTTAAAATCTAATGGTGGAATTTATGATAATAGTTCACCGCAAATTAAAGCAATTGTTGATGGTCAATTTGTTACTGGTGCCAAAAGTTGGTGGAGTAATCATGCTGATGGTGCGGTGATTACGGCGGGCGGAGCACGCGATGCTCTAGCAACCCAACCTCGTAATATTTATAGTAATCTCGGCTTTAAAAAATCAACAGTGTCTAAAAATTTAGTGTTAACAAAGCTATCTTCGAAAGGTGCCAGTTATAGAAAATTGAAGAAAAAATATCTCGGCGTCAATACTAAAGCTAAAAAGAAGCTTATTGTCGATTGGATGCTTAATGATAAGAACATAGCTGACCCATTACATTCAACACCCACCGAAGTGAGCTATCCTAATAATGACTCGGTGATATTTTTTGGTGATAATCAAGGGTATCTCCACGCGATTGATTCTGAAACGGGTAGCGAACTATATGCCTTTATGCCAGGGCAGTTATTAATTAATCAAAAAGAGATTAAGGCGGGACAAGTTAGAACGACTGCAAGTAACCAACATATCTATGGTATGGATGGTGAAATAACCATTTGGAATAAAAGTGATAGTGAAAAATATTTATACACAGGCATGAGACGGGGTGGTTCATACTACTATGCGTTTGATATTAGTAATCGTGCCGTGCCGACACTTAAATGGATTATTTCACCAAAAACTTTAGGATTTGAAAAACTTGGCCAGACTTGGTCTAAACCTATAAAAGTAAAAATGAAGATTGGCGGAGCGAGTCAAGATGTTCTAATTTTTGCGGGTGGCTACGATAAAGATCAGGACAATTACCTTAAACGACATAATGATAACAAAGGGAGTGAGGTGTTCATAGTCGCTGCTGAGACCGGTAAATTACTGTGGTCGACATCAAGTCATACTAAAAACCCAAAAATGAAGTACAGCATTCCGTCTGATATTAAAGCGATAGATATTGATGGCGATGACAATGTTGATCAAATGTATGTCGGTGATATGGGCGGACAGGTCTGGCGTTTTGATGTTGCGCCTAGTGATAGCCGTCAATCAATTAGTTACGCACGCATTGCTGATTTATCGGTTACCGATTCTAATGCCGATAATCGACGTTTTTATCATGCACCGGATGTGTCACTCATCAAAGGGCTCGGTAATGCAACGTTAGCGGTGGCTATAGGCTCTGGATATCGAGCTCATCCAAACAATAATGTCATTAACGATAATTTTTATATGCTAAAACAACCGCTCTATATTAGCAGTGGTTATGATGTGGCGATTGAGCAGGCTGATCTATATAATGCAACAGCTAATACCATTGGTGATGGTTCAAAAGCACAAGCAACGCTTGCAAAGCGCGAGTTGGCTAATGCATCAGGTTGGTTTGTTGCATTGGATAATGATGGGGAGAAAGTATTGGCATCAAGTTTAACCTTTGACCATGCGGTTTGGTTTACTACTTATAGTCCATCGATTGATGCCTCAGGTTGTGCCATTAGCAAGGGGACAGCCCGTTTGTATCGGGTTAATATCGAAGACGCCACGCCAAACTTTAAAAGAGTAGTACCTGATAACCCAGATGACGCCACACTTGACTTATCTAATAGTTGTGACCAAGCTAATTGTGATAAATCGGATCGCTCAAAGGTATTGAAAAATCCGTCTTTACCGTCGAGACCTGCATTACTAAATATTGGTGGCAACGGTAGTAATAGTGGCACCACTGCTGATCCTAGCAAGCGTATACTTTGTATTGGGCTCGAATGTTACCCAGCAAGTAACAATAAGAGTACAATGATGTTTTGGATAGAAGAGTAAACTTGAAGACGATTAATATGATGAAAAGAAAAAATTTAGGTTTTACGTTAATTGAGTTAATGATTGTGGTTGCAATCGTTGGTATTTTGTCAGCGGTTGCTTATCCGAGCTACCAATCGCATGTTTTGAAATCACAACGACAAGTTGCACAGGCTGCATTGGTTAGTTTAAGTTCGACGATGGAGCGTTATTATAGTGAAAATAATAAATATACTGACGCTAGTTTACCTGATATCCATCCGGATATTGTCCCATCAGACGGCAGCAAAGTAACCCATGAGCTGAGCATTGATGCCGCCAATGGTGATAGTTATACTCTAAAAGCCACTTCAGTTAGAGATTCGACAAAATTTATGATATTAAAAAGTACAGGTGAAAAAGAAAATTGGTAGTGTTAAATGAGAAAGAATACTACCATTATCAAACGGCATTTGTACTTGATAAAACGCATTTTTCCGAATGTTTTGATCAGTCGAGCGACCCAACACTGACCCTTAAAAAGTTTTATAAAGCGATTTTCTTATTTGTTGCAGGATTAATATTGTTGACGATCGACCATGATAATCACTACATTAGTTTTTTCGTGTTGCTACTTGGTGTGTTAGACGCATTAAGTGTACGTTATCAAAAACCTTGGTGGTTAATGCGACAAATGATTAGCAAATCAGCCAATGGCACGATTACTTTGGTGATTGATCAACAAGGAATAATGACCGAGTCGACCTATGTTAATCATCTGATTAAGTGGCAAGATATTAATGAGCTTAAAGAGACAGAACTTGGATTATTGGTATGGGTAGGGGAGCAAAGTAGCTACTTGTCCAATAGTTACCTAGCGGATCATGCCAGAGAATATATTATGACTCAGATTGAGTTAAACCAGTAAAGGCTATGTTAAACTAGCGACCAAGTTATTTATTAGAGTATATTAGTGTGACGAATAGAGCTGTATTTTTAGATCGAGATGGTGTCATTAATGTTGACAATGGTTATGTATCGAAGGTCGATGATTTTGAATTTATTGATGGTGTGATTGAAGCTTGCCAAAAAATAAAAGAAAAAGGTTATCAACTGATTATTATTACTAACCAGTCTGGTATTGCTCGTGGTTATTTTTCGGAAGATGATTTTATTAATTTAACCCAATGGATGGATTGGTCTTTAGCTGATAAAGGGGTGGAACTTGATGGTATTTACTATTGTCCACATCACCCTGAACATGGGATTGGCGATTATAAGCAAGCCTGTGATTGTCGTAAACCTCAGCCGGGAATGATCCATAATGCGACCGAACATTTAGGGTTAGACTTATCACAATGTTATCTCGTTGGTGATAAGGAATCTGATATTAAGGCGGGTCAAAATGCGGGTATTGCAACTAACATTTTAATAAAAACAGGAAAGGCTATTACCGAACAAGGGCAACTTGATGCTGATTATATTATTGACACCTTGGCAGATCTTGTTCCATTATTAAAATAGAATTTGATTGATGATCGAGGATAATGATGAAAATATTAGTGTTGATGATGCTGTCAGTATTGACCGCTTGTGGTGGTAGTAATTCTACCGAATTAGTGAAAACAACAGAGCCGGTTCTTAAACCGCCGATCACTGAAGGTGATTGGTATCGACCTAATGTTTTTTCAACGTGGCAACTCCAGCTGCAGGGAAAAATAAATACTAATTATTCCGTCGAAATTCATATTATTGATCTCTTTGATGTTAGTAAACGTGAAATTGCAGCCATTAAAGCATCAGGTAAACACGTTATTTGTTATTTTTCTGGTGGCACCTATGAAAAATGGCGCTCTGACGCCAAAAAATTCCTCCCTGAACAGCTCGGTAACAATTTAACCGACTGGAATGGTGAGCGTTGGTTAAATATTAATGCGCCTGGCGTTTATAAGATCATGTTAGCTCGATTAGATACAGCGAAAGAGAAAGGCTGTGAAGGGGTTGATATTGATAATGTTGATGGTTATATTAATCATTCTGGTTTTAAATTATCGGAAAGAGATCAGTTAAAATATAACAGTAACTTAGCTAATGCTGCACACAAACGGTTATTATCCGTTGGCCTAAAGAACGACCTTGACCAGATTAAACGCTTAGAACCATACTATGATTTCATCGTAACTGAACAATGTTTTAGTTTATCAGAGTGTGATCCGCTAGAACTTTTTATTGCTGCTAACAAGCCCGTCTTTAATGTTGAATATCACAGTAAGTATGTCAAAGACAGTAACGCTAGGCATCAAATGTGTAGTGATTCAATTAATCGGAAATTTAGCAGTTTAGTGTTACCTTTAGAGTTAGATGATAGCTTTCATTTTTCATGCTTGTAGCGAATAATCGTAAATCAATTTTTAAAACCATTATTTTATCGTTTTCTAGTCGTATTATCTTTAGGATACATTTCTGGAGAATCACGACACTTAGAACAGCAGCTACAACAGTTTCGTACTAAAAATCAGATGATTGAGTTACAGCTCCAAGCCCAGCTCAATCATTTTTCTCATATCGACCAACCACCAACGAGTGTCGCTAACCTTGATTGTTGATCCACCTTTTTCAAGGCATGACTACAGCCGCATGGCACACATTAGGATTAGCACTATGGATGGCACGTGGTGGATTTCATAAGCAACACCAGTCGACCGCTGCCAGCTGCGCATTCATGATGCCAGTGCAACACCTCCCAATGCCGTGGTTTAGTGCCGGGCAACTTAAAATAAATGATTTGGCTAAGGTTGGTCTATGGCTGAATATAGCGGCCATCGACTTAATTACATTACTGATGTGACTATTGTACCGTTAGTGTTTGATCTTTAGCCATTGAATGGGTTGTTGTCCTTTTAGGGCAAGACAAAGATTGCGTCTTGCCCTAAAACACTTTAAAATCAGTTGAGTACTTAAACTAAGGATAGTTGTTGTGAGCTGTAAACAGTGGATGTTTTCATGTGTTATTTTCTTTTCTGTGGCGACATTAACTCATCTTAATGCCTCACCATCAGATCCCTCTCATCATATTCGTTTAATTTATGCCCATGGCACGGATGACATCTCAAACAATCAGCTGTCAGGTTTAGCGAATTTGGCGACGTTGTTACAGCAACAACGTAAAATCGACGGTCCGGTTTTCTTTATTTATGGTGGTTCATTTGCCCCAAGTACTTTGTCATTTTATGATCAAGGTGCTCACATTGTTGACTTACTCAATACTTTATCTCCAGATGCTATGGTGTTAAGTAAACGAAATTTCATCATATCGAGAGAACAACTCGCAAAGCGCTCTAATCAAGCAATGTTTCCATTGGTCGCCAGTAATATTCAAGATAGCCACAGCAAAAAACCGTTCGATGGCTTAGTAAAGACAGCTTTGGTTACTCAACAGGGGATCAGCTTAGGGATCATTTCATTGCTCGATGCTCGAGTCTTAGTCCAAAATCCGCTTGATCAAAGTGAGGTATTAAAACAATCAGTGGTGAAATCGCTGGCTAAATCATTACGGCAACAAGGAGCCGATCTGATCGTGCTGCATTACGCTGGTTATAGTAAAGCTTTAGCTGGGTATTTAAATAAAGGGATTGTTGATTTGTTAATTGGTGGCATGGACGGTGACAAAAGACGGCCCCCTAACACAATGTCAAATCCTCGCTCTGCCAATATGGTGATTGGAAAGCATGATGTTGCTATCATGAACATGAGTTGGTCGACTGCTGATAATAATAAGTTAACAGTGAATACTAACCAGTTTAGCTACAAGGAGTATCAGGGCTCTGTTGCAATAAATTCTGAAATTGCTGACTATCGTGATTTTCTTGAGCAATTTCTGGTGCAATCCATTGGTCAGACAAAAGTGCCACTGTTATCAGATTTTCAAAACTTTAGAGTCGAGGAGTCAGCCATCGGCAATTTCGTGGCTGATACAGTCCGTGACTCTCTTGCGGCTGACATCGCAATTATCAATAGTGGAATGCTTAAACAAACATTGCACTTAACGGTTAATCAATCGATAACAAGACATGACATCATTCGTTTAATACCCTATCGCACTAAAACTGTTTTGCTCGAGATAACTGGAGTTAAGTTACTTGAGTTATTGGAACATGGGGTGAGTGCAATTGATTTCGCTAGTGGGCGTTTTCCCCAAGTCTCAGGAATACAATTTAGCTATGACTCAAATCAAGTGATTGGTAGTCGCATTGCTTGGGTCAAAATCAATGGCCGGCCGCTGGAGTTTTTAACCCGCTATACCTTGGCTACGTCAACGTATTTAGCACGGGGTGGTGATGGTTATCAGATGCTCAAATCATTACCAATAATCAATCAGAGTAGTAGCGTTATATCCGATCTAATCGTTGATAAAATCAATCAACTAAAACAAATCAGTCCGAGTAAACAAATGAGAATAAGGAATATTTCATTATGAGAAGTTACACATGATGTCAAAATGGAGGACTTGGTTGTTTGTGTTGACCATAACATTACTGATAATTGCTATTGGTATTGAGTTGCGCAAGCAATATATTCTGACCCAGAATATTGAATCAATGAATAATGGATTGGTCAGCGAACAAAAAAATATTCAGCAATTTTTGGTGGTTACACAGCAATTGAAATTGCTTAACCAAGAAATAGATCGGGTCGAAATTCCGTTAATATTAACCGCTCATGTAGCGAAACTAACAAGTATTAAACAACTCAAGTTTGATGATCAGATCCATGAAAATCTTATCCCTATTGTAGAGTTACTCAATCAACAAGCAATTGATGCACAAACATTGATAGGTACCCGTGCACAGTTGACTGAGAATAGCCATCAATTTTATCAAGGGATAATGGGGTTAACGTTAGTTAAAAGCTCATCTCATCGCTTGAGTATTTATCAGAAAATGACTCATGGTATTGGCGTTATTTTAGCCTCCAAATTAAGTCAAGAAATACGGGAGGTTAATCGAGAGTTAGGACTATTATTAGTGAGTTTAAGCCATTCACCTGAGACTGCTGATAATAATATGACTATCATTATCCAATTAATAAGCGGTAAAAATAGTATCGCCAATTTGCAATTAGCGCGATTAAAGCTTCATGGACGATTACGGGGGAAAGCGAATTTGGTGAGTCAATTACTGGATAATCTGATGACTCAATCTAACCAGCAGTTTGAGAATACTGAACAAGAAATACAAATTAAAACAACAGAGACTAGCCAATATATTCTATTAATTAGTCGAATAATAATGAGCATTTCCGTGGTGCTAATATTAATTGCTATTGGTAGTTATAGAATAACCAGACTCAAACAATAAGCCTGGCTTTTTAATGAATAGAGCCGTTATTTAACTTGAGCCATGTATTTCTCAATACGGTCTTTGTTCATCGCAATCGATGATTTTATTTTAACTAAATCAGTCTTAGTTTGTTCGAGGTTAACCGCATTGCCAACTTGGATCACACCAACCATGCCTAGTGGCACATGGGGTAAGCATTTGTAAAGATAGACTCCTTCTTGAGTAAAGCTGACTTTTGCTGATTTACCCATTGGTGTCGTGAAATTTTCAGCGCCTTTAGGAATCGACATCGATTGTGCATTGTGACTCGGATCAGAGGGCACAAAATTAACCGTATCACCCATAGCTATTTTTAAATAACCCGGTTCCATCACCATAATTTGGCCATTAGCGCCAGAAGTCATCATTTTTACCGTGTGTTCGGCGGCATTAAGTAGTGGTGCACACATAAGCAGAGCGACCCCAGCAATAGTACTACGATTTAGCATATATTTTCTCCAGATTGTCATTGTTAATAATATTATAATAATGATTTCCATTTAGATTAACATCAATAGTCCTTTAGTGCCAAAAATATGATTAATTCAGTCTTAAATGTTGCATTTGAATGAGTTAGCAATATAATACGAATCGTTTCTATTATTGTTTGTTTTTGAGGTTGTATGAATACCAAAATAAGTTTATTAGCACTTAGTGTTGCAGCAAGTTTTATTTCACCATCAGTATTAGCTGATGACGCCGCAGCGAATGGCATTGAAGTGATCATGGTCAAAGGTGAAAAAATTACCCGTTCACTGCAGGAAACGACATCAAGCGTGGCTGTTTTTACTCAATCAGATATCGAAGAGAGCACCAGCGCTACCTTGTTCGATTTATTTGCAACAACCTCGAATGTTAGCTCGACTAATGGTGATTATGGTTTCACCATTAGAGGAATATCAAATACCGGTATTAGCGGTACATCTGATGTTGCTAGTGTCTATGTTGATGGTGCTGTGATGCCAAGTATTTCGATTCGTCGCAGCGGTTTGTCTATTTTCGATCTTGAAGCCGTTGAAATATTAAAAGGCCCACAATCGACAACACAAGGCCGAAATGCCTTAGCGGGTGCGATTCATTTGCGTACTGCTGCTGCTGATTTTGACTTTACCGGGCGGGGACGTGCTGGCTTAACCGATAATGGGGATTACCAGTTAGCAATCGCGCAAAACTTAAACCTGATTGATCAAAAACTAGCCGCCAGAATTGTCGTAGATAAGCGCTATAATAAAGGGTTTGTAGAAAATACCACTTTAAACCGCGATGATTGGGATCGTGACAAGCTCCTTACCATTAGAACCAAGTTCCGTTATGACGCCTCAGATGATCTTAAATTACGTTTAAGTTATACCAATATTGATAAAGTGTATGGCAGCGAGTACATGTACAGTCGAGGTGATGGCAAGACGTTTGATCTTTTTGCACGTAAAACCATCCAAAATGATCTCACTGAAACGAAACAAGATGAAGAGATTGCGGTGTTCAATCTTGACTATACAATTAACGATCAATGGTCATTTGATGCCACTACCACGTATTCAAATATTGAGCAGGTTAGGACTAATGATCCTGATAGCACGGAGTTAACCAGCTTTACACCAGGTCATTACGATAGTAATGAGCGTTCATTTAGTCAAGAGTTTAAGTTTTATTATCACAACGATTGGTTAACATCGGTGGTGGCGTTGTATCACTCTAATATTGAATCATCATCTTTCAATAAACGTACGCGCTTGATTGAATATCCGTTTGGTACAGCGGTTATTCCATTGCTATTACAATATAATATTGTGAATGAGCTCAGTCACAAAAATCTCGCACTCTATACCTCAAATGATATTTCGATTAATGATGATTGGTCGATGAATCTTGGTTTGCGTTTTGATCGTGAAAAAGTGACCACCTTTAGTAAAAATAACGCAAAAAGAATTAATGAACTCGGTCCTTATAATCAACTAGTTGATGGTTTAATAAATGAAGCGACCACTCCTGGCCAAGGACAAGAAACTTATAATGTGGTTTTGCCGCGTGTAAGCGTTACCTATCAGTTGAGCGACGATATCAATGTTAGTACCATTTACTCAACTGGTTATCGTAGTGGTGGCTTAAGTGTCAATGTGGCTCGAGGAATTGCGGTGCCGTTTGATGCCGAGTATAACGATACTTATGAACTAGCTGTTCGCAGCACCTGGTTAGATAAAACATTAGTGGTCAATGCCAATGCGTTTATCTATAAGTGGCAAGATCAGCAAGTCTATGTCACGCGCTCGCCACGTCCTTTTGATAATGAAACTCGCAATGCGGGTGAATCGACCTTAAGTGGTGTTGAAATGGATATTACCTACTATGCAACCGATGATTGGAAAATTACCGCAGGATTGGGTTATAACGACACTAAATTTGATACTTTCAAATCTTTTGATGAAACAACCGGCGCTGAGATATTTGATTATTCAGGGAATCAATTCCCCGATGCCTCAAAATATACGGCGTCAGTGACCAGTACTTATCGCTTTGGCGATCACTGGTTTTTACATGTCGATGCCAATTTTAGATCGAAGTTCTACGATCGGGCGGAAAACACCGATCAAATTAAAGCATTAACCAAGCTCAACGTTAAGCTTGGTTATGAAACTGACTTATGGGATGTTTATTTTTACGCCAGAAACTTAATGGATAAACAAATTGTTATTTCACAATATAATTTTAATAGTTTTATCCCAACCCAAAATCAGCCGAATTTAACGGTCGGTAATATGCATCAGATTAATTCGGGTGAAGTCTCTGACCCACGGGTGATTGGACTCGAATTTAACTATCGTTGGGACTAATGTTTAAAAAACAGTCATAAACGCGCAATTTATCTAAAATTGTGCGATTTACCTTTACATACGAATGATTCTTACTTATAAATAAGAATCATTTTTATTTAGGTGGCGATATGCAAATTTGGCAAACGTTAATGCGCGAGGGTAATGATTGTTTTGATCAGTGTGCTTGGTTAGATGCTGAGCAATATTACAACAAAGCACTGGCGCTAATTGAACTGGATTGGCAAGAGGATCGTAATAATGTTGAATTGCTCCTAGCCTGGATTGCCGGATTACATAATTTATCGACATTGTTTGAAGAGCAGGGAGACAGTGAACTCGCTTTACGTTATTTAACCCTACCTCATCAATGGATGTTGGCCTTGTCCCAAGATGATTCCATCTCTGATGAGCTACAAGCCATGGCGATGCGGGCGATCAAAATCACCTTAATGCCATTGCTTGAATTTAGCAAAAATCATCCAATTTGCGAACAGTGTTATCACGCATTGCAAGCCACAAAAGACTGGCTGACTTCACCGGCTCAAACTCTTCATTAATAATAGCAATAGGATACCAAAATGAAAAAAATAATGACTAAATTCAACTGTGCAATCGCGAGTTTATCGCTAGTTGCCCCGGCCGTTTTGGCTCACCCAGGACATGATCATGCTGCTCAATCTGCTAACTTGATTCACTTGTTGTGGTTGGCTCCAGTGGCGATTGCAGCAGGATATGCTGCCTATAAAATTTTCGGCAATAAACAAACTCATCGTAATAAAAAATAAGGAATTTACCATGTTATTCAATCTAATCTCGTCTTTAGACAAAAAATTATCATTCTCGAGTGTTGCCGCTCATTGTGATATTCCTTGTAAAATTTACGATCCAATTAGTGCGCAGATTGCCGTTTTAACGATGATCCGAATGGTTGATTTACTCGAAGAGTTAGGTGCTAAAGAGTCTTTAACCCTTAATGACCAAGCACAATTTTCACGCTTAGTGGCTGAAAAAGAACAGCATGGCTTTAAAGTGAAAGAAGAAATCCGCGTCATATGGGGTGATTACATCAAACAGCCTCAGCTGGATCAATTTCCTGAACTGCACCAGTTAACGCACAGCATTATGTTAGTGGCTTCTAAAGCGAAACAAAATATTGATAAAGACGCGACGCTTGATTTACTCGATAAAGTTAATCGCTTTGCTGAAATATTTTGGTTAAGTAAAGGATTAACAACTTATAAAGCTATTTCACCATATCCACCAGCTCAAGAACTTATTTACCCAAAATTGGATAAGTAAATTTCATGTTTGGATTTGGCATTAGCCGTGTACGGGGAGTGAGCATGACTCCCCGTATTCCTGCTGGCAGTTTTGTGATTACTAACCGCTGGTTTCGAGAGAAGTCATTAAGCGCTGGTCAAGTGGTTAAAGTACACCATGCTCAATATGGTGACATGATTAAAACCATTGATCATGTTGATGAACAAGGTAATTACTGGCTGCGAGGCGAAAGTAAGCAAAGCGTTACTATGGCGCAAATTGGCGCGGTGATACCTCAAAAAATCCTTGCTCGTGTCTGTTTTGTCATTGAGCCTCCCGTATAAATATAGGTTAAATATGTTTCGTTTTTTTATCTTGATGATGGTTACTGTTAGCCTGTCTGCCCATAGCCATCAGCATAAATTTAAAATAGTGACAACGTTCACTGTTATCGCGGATATTGCACGCAATGTTGCTGGCGATGTTGCTGTTGTTGAGTCAATCACCAAGCCTAATGCTGAAATTCATAATTATCAAGCGACTCCCAGTGATATCCGCCGGGCACAAGGTGCTGACTTGATCCTCTATAATGGCTTAAATTTAGAATTATGGTTTGAGAAATTTTTTAAGAATTTACATGATGTGCCATCGATTGTGGTGTCTGACGGTGTATCACCGATGGGAATATCACAGGGGCGATATTCGGGACGACCTAATCCACACGCTTGGATGTCGGCCAATAATGGGTTGATTTACGTCGAGAACATCAGACAAGCCTTAGTCAAATATGACCCAGCCAATGGCGCTATTTATAATGAAAATGCCAAGCGTTATCGCGCACAAATACTGGCGGCCGTCGCGCCATTTAAGCAGCAATTAGCAGCACTTGAGCCAGCACAACGCTGGCTCGTGACTAGCGAAGGCGCATTTAGCTATTTGACTAACGATTTTGATTTAAAAGAACTCTACTTATGGCCAATTAATGCTGACTCGCAGGGGTCGCCACAGCAAGTTAGGCAGGTCATTGATCAGATTAAACAGCATAATATTGGTGCTATTTTTAGCGAAAGCACCGTGTCAGCGCGACCAGCTCAGCAAGTTGCTCGGGAAACGGGTGCTCGCTATGCTGGAGTGTTATATGTTGATTCGTTAAGCGGCCCCAATGGCAAAGTCCCGACTTATATCGATTTATTGACCGTGACACTTCACACGATTGTTCAAGGATTGACTCAATAATGATTGGTTTAGAAGTTAAAGATATCAGCGTCACTTATCACAATGGCCATTGCGCGTTAAGTCATGCGAGTTTTTCACTGCCCCAAGGTTCAATTACGGCATTGGTCGGCATGAACGGTAGTGGTAAGTCCACCATGTTTAAGTCAATTATGGGGTTTGTATCCTTAGCGAAAGGCTCAGTGGAAATCATGGGGCTATCGGTCAAACAAGCATTAAAAAACAACTTAGTGGCCTATGTGCCACAAAGTGAAGAGATTGACTGGAATTTTCCGATTTTGGTTGAAGATGTGGTGATGATGGGTCGTTATGGTCACATGAATATGTTTCGAATGGCCAAGAAGAAAGATCATTTACTGGTTGCTCAAGCGCTTGAGCGGGTTAATATGGGCGAGTTTAGACATCGTCAAATTGGTGAGCTTTCTGGCGGTCAAAAGAAACGAATTTTTTTAGCCCGAGCGTTGGCTCAAGAAAGCGAAGTCATACTGCTTGATGAACCCTTTACTGGGGTTGATGTGACCACGGAAGATCAAATCATGGCCTTGCTGCGGGAACTTCGTCAGCAGGGAAAAGTTATTTTAGTCTCGACCCACAACCTTGGTAGCGTGCCAGAATTCTGTGACCGAACGGTTTTAATCAATCAAACGATTTTGGCGGCGGGCCCAACCAATGAAGTGTTTACCCGTGAAAATTTAGCACTCGCCTTTGGTGGTGTGCTACGTCACTTTGTGTTGGCGGGTAAAGATCTTCACGATGATGACGATAGCCGACAAGTCACGGTGCTCTCAGATCATGAGCGGCCAGTGGTGTTATATGGTGAAGACAACTCGACCGCAGTGGCTAGTTCTAAATGATTGACACTTTATTATTACCTTTCCAATATAACTACATGGTTAATGCAATTTTCATTAGTGGCTTAGTCGGCGGTGTTTGCGCTTTTTTATCGGCTTACTTAATGCTAAAAGGCTGGTCATTAATTGGTGACGCGTTATCGCACTCAATTGTGCCGGGCGTTGCTGGTGCTTATATGTTGGGTTTGCCTTTTTCGCTCGGCGCTTTTTTTTCGGGCGGCTTAGCAGCAACCACGATGTTATTTTTGAATCAACGCTCTAAACTAAAAGAAGATGCAATTATTGGTTTGATTTTTAGTTCTTTTTTTGGATTAGGCTTGTTTATGGTGTCGTTATCGCCGACCTCAATTAACATTCAAACCATTGTGCTAGGTAATGTGTTAGCGATTACCCCAAGCGATACGCTACAACTGATTATTATTAGTGGCGTGTCATTAGCGATATTATTGGTGAAATGGCGCGATTTAATGGTGGTTTTTTTTGATGAGAACCATGCCCGGAGTATTGGTCTTAGTCCCAATAAATTGAAAATACTTTTTTTTACCTTACTCAGTGCTTCAACGGTTGCCGCGATGCAAACCGTTGGCGCATTCTTGGTGATCGCGATGGTGGTCACACCCGGTGCAACGGCTTATTTACTCAGTGACCGCTTTCCAATTGTCATTATCTATAGCGTGATGATTGGCACCTTAACATCGTTGTTTGGGGCTTATTTAAGTTTTTTCATTGACGGTGCAACCGGTGGTATTATTGTGGTGTTGCAGGCAACTATCTTTATGGCTGTGTTCATCTTAGCCCCCAAACACGGCTTAATTGCCACTAAACGCAAAGCAAAACAGGCGTTAAAGAAAGGAGTGCTAAATGAATCAGCTACTCGATAGTTTATGGCTGCCATTCACCTTTACCTTTATGCAACAAGCGTTTGCTATTGTGGTGTTAGTGGCAATTCCAACCGCATTATTGTCGTGTTTTTTAGTGCTTAAAGGCTGGTCGCTCATGGGCGATGCGATTGCTCATTCTATTTTACCCGGCGTGGTATTAGCCTATGTGTTTGCGATTCCCTATATTATAGGCGCATTTGTGGCGGGGATGTTTTGTGCCATTACCACCGGATATATTAAGGAACACAGTCGATTAAAAGAAGATACCGTTATGGGGGTGGTATTTTCCAGCATGTTCGGATTCGGATTGGTCTTAATGACCAAGATTGAATCAGGGGTTCATCTTGATCACATCTTGTTTGGTGATGTCCTTGGGGTTAGTTGGGATGATGTGCTACAAGTGTTGGTCATTACCTTATTAGTGCTCGCTTTTATGATCGTAAAAGGGCGAGATTTACTGGTGTATGTGTTTGACCACCAGCACGCCAAAGCCGTTGGTTTACCAGTGAGATTTCTCCATTATGGTTTACTCGCCATTTTGTCGTTAACGATTGTCGCGGCGCTTAAAGCCGTCGGGATGATTTTAGTGATTGCGATGTTAATCGCGCCAGGAGCCATTGCCTTTTTACTGACCAGCAAGTTTCAAACCATGACGTTGTTATCGTTGTTGATCTCGGTGACGAGTTCAATTTGTGGCGTATTCATTAGCTTTTATATTGATAGTGCACCGGCGCCAACCATTATTATGTTCCTGGCGGCCACATTTATTGTGGTCTTTAGTTATCAACAGTGGCAATTAGCCAGAATCACCCGATCTAATTGTAGCGACTAAAGCTCAGTCCCTCAGTATCTATATCCGGAGTGACCCCTGAAATTATGTCACTGAGATACTTTGCAGAGCCCGTTGCCATGGTCCAACCTAATGTGCCATGGCCGGTGTTCAGAAATAGGTTTTCAATCGCAGTGTCGCCGATAATAGGAGTGCCATCGGGGGTCATTGGTCGCAAGCCCGTCCAATATTCGGCTTGTGACATATCTGCCGCTCCCGCAAATAAATCATTGATCACATAATTAACATTGGCATGGCGAGAACGGGGTAAACTCAGATTAAATCCCGTTAATTCAGCCGTGCCACCAACGCGAATACGATCATCAAATCGTGTCACCGCCACTTTATACGTTTCATCCATTACAGTTGATACCGGTGCTAAGGCACTATCAATAATTGGCGCGGTTAACGAATAGCCTTTGACCGGATAAATGGGTAATGAAATCCCGAGTTCTTTGACTAATAATGGCGAATAACTGCCGAGTGCTACTACATAAGCGTCACTGCAAAATTCCCCTTGGCTGGTCTCAACACAAGTTATACGGTTGTTGTTTTTTACTATCTTATTAATTTGATGATCAAACAAAAATTTAACCCCGATGAGCTGGCATTGCTGGGCTAACTGCTGAGTGAATTGATAACAATCACCGGTTTCATCACCGGGTAGACGCAAACCGCCAACAATTTTATGAGCACTGCCGAGCAGGGCCGGCTCATACTCGAAACACTGTGCAGTGCTAAGTTGTTGATAGGGAATATCGTTTGCGATTAACGCCGCAATATCATGATTTGCGTTTTTAAGTTGCTTTTGATGTCGGAAAATTTGCAGTGTTCCTTGGCTACGCTGATCATAGTTAAGGGCTAACTGCTGACGTAATGTTTTTAAGTTGTCACGGCTATATTCTGCGAGCCTAAGCATTCTTGATTTATTACGCTGATAACTTTTCTCATTGCAGTTTAATAATAGTTTGAACATCCATTTGTACAGCGCGGGATCGGTTAAGGGGTTAATCCGTAATGGCGACAAATCCTGGAGCAACCATTTTACTGCTTTCAATGGTACTCCCGGTCCAGCCCAAGGGCTAGCATACCCCGGTGAAATTTGACCCGCATTGGCAAAACTGGTTTCGAGAGCGACATCGCTTTGGCGTTCTAACACAGTAACCTCATGCCCTGCCTGCGCTAAATACCAAGCCGTTGTGACACCGATGACCCCCGATCCAAGAATTAATACTTTCATAGTTTGTTGCCTTGTACTTCGATGAGTCATTGTTGGATATTTTTTATGACAGGGCAAACAATCATTGCTAACATGAGCGTTAAGTCAAACTTAACGCAAAAGTAGGTTTCAATGGAACTTAATGCTCAAATGATGGCGGCATTACGGAGCTTTTCAGTTGCCGCTCGTACTGGCAGCTTCACATCAGCCGGACTCGAATTACACATTAGTGCGGCGGCGATTAGTCAACAAATGGCAAACTTTGAACAACAGTTGCAACTAACGCTATTTGAACGTCACTCACGTGGCATACGTTTAACATCCGACGGAGCAACATTGTTTGCAACAGTTTCGCCGTGCCTTGAAAACATCACCAATACCATTAACTCATTGCAGAAAACTAAAAAACTGCAACACATTAAACTTAAATCAACCCCATCGTTTGCCTACAAATGGTTAGTGCCGAGACTCCAAAATTTTTATCAGCGCTACCCTGATATCACGGTACAAATTTTTGCTGACGGCGGTTTAGTCGATACCAACACCACGGATTTCGACATTGCAATAGACTATGGGCCAATTCCTTATCAAGAGCTTGATAGTAGTAAAAAAAGTCGATTATTAATGGCTGAATTTTTGGTGCCAGTGATGAACAGCGCATATGCCAAAAAATATCAATGGCAAGATCTCAATACCTGGCAGCACGTCACCTTGTTGCATGATGCGATGCCATGGCGCGATGCAAAATATAACAGCGAGTGGCAATATTGGTTTGAAACCATGGGGCTAAGTCATCAATTAAGTACATCTGGCCATAGCTTTAATCGCACTGACATGGCAATGGAAGCTGCTGCAGCGGGACAAGGTATTGCGTTAGGGCGTTCAGCACTGTTAGAACAAGACTTACTCAGTGGAAACTTAATTGCACCTTTTTCACCCATTGCGGCTAACTGTGGTTATTTTCTGATAACAACACTCAATGCCGACATAACACCAGATGATCAGACAGTCGATTGTTTTGTCCGTTGGCTATTTGAACAGGTAGCAGAGTGATACAATGAAAAATCACCTAAACTATTAAGGAATTAAAATGACGATGCATCAAGTAGTAATCATGTACTTTAGCCTTTTTGTTTACACCTTAGTGCTTATTTGGGGACTCAGAATGCTCAAGAGTTCCTTTAAAGTCGAAGGCACACTCTTAAAACTATTAAGCGAAGACGAACCTCAACCAAAGAATCCTAAAGATAACTCACCGAAACCAAGCTTTAGTCGGCTTGCTGGAGCCGTTGGGAGTATGGGTCTGGCGGCCGTATTTATTGGTATTGGCTATTGGGTGATCTTCGCTTTATTTACTGGCGAAGATATTACTAGGCTTGATGGTTTAGGGCCGTATTTTCTGTCCGGTTCTGCATTATTTGCCCCTTATGCATTTAATAAACTGGCAAGAGTCTTTAAAATATAAACCACATGGACCATTGATATATTGCAAATATCACCGTTGTTCAATATAGTGTTTTCGATGGAATACTTACAAATATTTGCAGGGCACACTGCACGAAAAATGATTGAACAACATGGCTTCAGTCAACAACTGTTTTCTGCCGTACTAGGGGCTAGTGGTGGCCCCAAATGGTTCACATTATACGGGCTTGACCGTTACCTGATGGGGGAGTTTTTTCATGGCCGCAGCCAGCCGCTTAATCTTATTGGGTCCTCGGCGGGATCTTACCGGTTTGCGGCATTAGCGCAAAATGATCCGGTGGCGGCCATTGAACGCTTAGCCACTTTTTATTCGCAAGTGACCTATAGCGAAAAGCCTTCGCTCGATGAAATTGGCCGTAAAGCTTATGAAGTACTTGATTTTGTACTAGGAGAACAGGGCGCTGCACAAATCTTGGCCAACCCTATCGTTCGAGCACATTTTATTGTGGCCAAAACTATTGGTTTAGTCAGTAGTGAGCACCAAGGAAAACAACTGTCAGGGCTAATTTATAGTTACCTGTTAAACCGGGTTAATCGCAAGCACTTGGCAAAGCAATATCAGCGGGTCATATTTAGTCATCATCAGTCCGATTTGCAATTAATAGATCCCTACGGTATTAGTACCGAGCAAGTCCCATTAACCGCTGACAACTTACGAAGCGTGCTTTATGCTTCTGGCGCTATTCCGTTAGTGATGCACGGTGTTCAAGATATTAACGGCGCAGGGGTGGGGACTTATCGAGACGGTGGGATTATCGATTATCATTTTGATTTTAAAATAGTCACCAACCAACAATCGTTGGTGCTTTATCCGCATTTTAGTCAATCACCCAAAGCGGGTTGGTTTGACAAGAGCCTAAGACGACCGCCATTAGCCTCTAGTTATGATAATGTGGTGATGTTAGCGCCAACTCAAGCCTTCATTGAGCGCTTACCTTACCAAAAAATCCCTGATCGCAATGATTTTAAGCGCTTGAGCGAGTCTCAGCGCATAGCGTATTGGCAAGAAGTGCTCAAGCTAAGTCATTTATTAGCCGAAGATTTCACCCAATTTGTTGCACAACCTTCCCCCCATTTAATCCACCCCTTCTATAAACTAGGGTCAGGTTAAACTTAATTAAATTGGGATAAAGCACCCAGCTGGATATTTTGCTATGATGACGTTTTTTATGGTCAGATGAAGTTAGATGTTTAATATTGTATTAGTAGAGCCAAGAATGCCTGGCAATGTCGGCACCATTGGGCGATTAGCATTTGCCCTAAATAGCACCTTACATTTAATCAAACCCTATGGCTTTGGCGAAATTAGTGTTAAAGAAGTTAGACGTGCTGGCTTAGATTATTGGTTTGAACTCGATGTCCGTGAATATGACAACATCGAAGAGTTCTGGCTAAAAAACCCAATGTCGCCGCGCCATTTTATGGCTACAACAAAAACCACTAAAAATTATTTTGAACCAAGCTATCAGCCAGATGATTACTTCTATTTTGGCCGCGAAGATAATGGCTTGCCACAAAGTATGCTCGACAAAAATAGCAGTAGCTGTATTACTATTCCGATGGCAAATCAAGCACGTTCGTTAAACATGGCTAATTCGGTATCGATTATCGCTTATGAAGCACTGCGTCAGAATTTTAGTCAGTTCGAGTCTTAATGAAAGTGAGCAAACGTATCGATGCGATTAGTTCGATGGTGATAGCGCATCAACATCGTTGGCAGCATGTGTGGGATTGTTGCTGTGATCATGGCCATTTAGGCATGAAGATTCTTGATCGTATCCATGATAAAGATATCCACTTTGTCGACATTGTGCCATCAATTATGACGACGCTAACGGCTAATTTAAGCCGTATTTTTGAGATGAGTCGATGGCATGTCCATTGTTTAGATGTCGCCGATCTTCCTTTAGAGCAAGACGATACAAGTACTCAACATTTAATTGTGATTGCCGGTGTCGGCGGTGAACAAACGATGACAATGATTCACCAAATTTTACAGAAATTCCCACACCATCAATTAGAATTTCTGTTGTGTCCATTACGTCATCAGTATAAATTACGTTGCGAACTTAATGAATTACAGTTAGGGCTTGTTAATGAGCAGCTGATTAAAGAAAACAAATGGTTTTATGAAATTATTCATGTGTCCACCGATGCTCTACAACCAATATCACCGGTCGGTTCATTGATGTGGCATCAGCAACCGACATTATCGATTGAGTATTTAGACAAAACCATTAGCCATTACCAACGCATGAGTGCACACAACGTGACAGATATTATTAACCATTACCGTGAAATCAAAGATAATTTAATTGGGAGTCCCACGCATTGAAAACAGTTTTGTTAGATAATCAGCCAATAACCCCGAGCAAAATAGTATGTATCGGACGAAATTATGTTGATCACATTAGTGAATTAGGTAATGAAGTTCCTACCGAGATGGTCGTTTTTATTAAACCAAACTGCGCAATTTCGACCCAGTTATCGTCTTTTCATCAAGAAGCTTTGCATTATGAAGGCGAGTTAAGTTTTGTCTATCGTGGCGGAAAATTTGTGGCGGTCGGTTTTGGTTTAGATTTAACCAAGCGACAACTGCAAACTGAGCTAAAAGCGAAGGGCTTGCCGTGGGAGCGGGCTAAAAGTTTTCGTGGTGGCGCGGTGTTTAGTCAATTTGTGTCGATTACAACGATTGATGACACCTTGTCATTGGAACTAACCATCGACAATACATTAACCCAGGCTGGTGGCGTGTCGTTGATGCTCTACAAACCTGAGAAAATTATCGAACAGCTACTGCAATTTATTGATCTCAATGATGGCGACATCGTGATGACCGGCACGCCGAAAGGCGTTGGGGTGATCAAAGCTGGAGCAGTGTTTGACGCGAAAGTTATTCAAGGTGATAAAACCTTGGTTACTGCTAGTTGGTTGGCTGATTAAGACTTAAAAAAACCGTTCACCAGAGTGAACGGTTTAATAAATATTTTTAAATGTTATTAATTATTGTGGTACAACATTTAATGCTTGAAGTCCTTTTTGACCTGTTTCGATCTCAAACTGAACTTCTTGGCCTTCATTTAACGTTTTAAAGCCATCGCCTTGAATAGCTCTAAAATGGACAAATATGTCTTCACTACCTGGTTGCTCAATGAAACCAAACCCTTTCTTCTCATTAAACCATTTTACTCGACCTGTTACTGCCATGTGGATCTCCATGTATTTTTAAATGTTTTACTGCTGCGACATTGGCTAAATGCAGTAAAACGCTGGTCAGAACTTGACCTCAGTGAATATTAACTTAATTACTATAAAAATAAAACACTTAGTCACAATTTGTCACTATGATGAATTAAAACAAAGCGTTCCATTAATTGTTCCTCTGACTCAAGATGTTTAGGATCAACAATAATACAATCTATAGGGCATACCTTGATACAGGTTGGCTCTTCATAATGACCAATACACTCGGTACATAACGTGGAGTCTATTTCATAGATTATTTCCCTATAGGCAATCGCCATATTTGGGCACTCAGGTTCGCACATATCGCAATTGATGCAGTTGTCTTTGATTAATAATGCCACGCTGATAACTTCCTACGCCGTAGCTGCAACTTGATGAGGGTTACGGGAGTCTTGCTCTGCTGAGAAGTTTCGCATTAATAGTGCGAACTCTAGATTGATATCATCAGGGATTGGCAGCGACACAATATGTCCAGAACCTGGCGCGACATCAATGGCTTGACCTTTTTTATTAATTAGCTGTTCTAAGGTGAATGTAATATTACCTTGAGGGGTCATTAATTCGAGTGAATCACCGACCAAAAATTTGTTTTTTACATCAATGATTGCCAAGCTATTATCATCGCGACCGAGTACTTCACCAACAAATTGTTGAGTTTGTGATACTGAATGACCGTAATCGTAATTCTGATACTTGTCATGGGTATGACGACGTAAGAATCCTTCGGTGTAACCGCGATGAGCTAGATGTTCTAAGGAATTCATTAATGCTTGATCGAATGGTTTACCAGCTGCTGCATCATCAATGGCTTTGCGATAGACCTGCGCCGTGCGTGCACAATAATAGAAAGACTTAGTTCGGCCTTCTATTTTTAAAGAGTGAACGCCAATTTTTGTTAGTTGATCGACCATTTCTACAGCACGGAGATCTTTTGAATTCATGATATAAGTACCATGTTCATCTTCAAAAGTCGGCATGTATTCTCCTGGTCGCCCAGCTTCCTGCAATAAATAAATCTCGCTGGTGGTGCCACCTTCACCAAGCGTTGGCGCTGTTTTCTGTGGCTTAACAACGATAGGTTCAGCAGCGACAACATCGCCATTCTCGTTTTCTTTAGCTTGATGAACGTCATATTTCCAGCGACATGAGTTAGTGCAGGTACCTTGATTCGGATCGCGCTTGTTAATGTAACCCGAGAGTAAGCAACGGCCTGAATAAGCCATGCATAATGCCCCATGAACGAAAACTTCTAATTCCATTTCTGGCACCGCTTGGCGAATTTCTTCTATTTCAGTGACCGAGAGTTCACGTGACAATATGACCCGTTCTATGCCTTGTTGATACCAAAATTTTACCGTTGCCCAATTGACCGCATTAGCTTGCACGGATAAATGAATAGGCAAATCGGGAAAAACCTCTTTAACTAACATAATTAAACCAGGATCGGACATGATTAAAGCATCGGGTTTTAATTCGACCACTGGGGCCAAATCGCGAATATAAGTTTTTAATTTGCTGTTATGTGGTGATATGTTACTAACGACATAGAATTTTTTACCTAAGGCATGTGCTTCTTTAATACCAATAGCAATATTAGCGAGACTAAACTCATTGTTTCTTACTCGTAAACTATAACGTGGTTGGCCGGCGTAAACAGCATCGGCGCCATAAGCGAAGGCATAGCGCATATTTTTAAGGCTGCCGGCAGGGGATAATAGTTCGGGTGTAAACATCGTATTTCATCTCTAAAAGCTGGATTACGTATTATATTTGATCTTGCTATAAGCGTTATCTGATCTAAATCAACTAATTTAAAATAACTTTCATTGTGAATTTAAATGCACTTTTGTGAAATAAATATTCACTTTGTGTTGTGTTAGATTTCAATATGCGATATCTTGGCAAACATAGACTAGCTTGATTAAGCAACGGCTTTTTAATCTAGTAACTTGCCAATATTATTTTGGCTATTTAATCAATATTTAGAATGAGCGTGATATATGGAATTGTCTGATTTAAAAGATAAATTAGTAGGTGTTTGTGTTTCTGGTGGCCTCGATAGCAAAACAGTAACCAAACGATTGATGGAAGACAATATTAACGTCATTTGTTTTTCGGCTGATCTGGCACAACCTGATGAAGATGATATTCAGAATGTCGTTCGAAAAATGGACCCTTGTGGTGCAGAAACCGTATTAGTTGATTTGAAAAGTGAAATGGCCGATGCTTGTTTTGAAGCGATTAAATCCCATGCAACCTATGATGGAGGCTACTGGAACACCACTGGCATCGCGAGAGCAGTAACGGTTCAGGGGCTAATTAAAGCAATGAAAGCCCGCAATGTTAATATTTTAGCCCATGGCGCAACGGGTCGTGGCAACGATCAAATGCGTTTTGAGCGCTATACCCGTTCATTGGCGCCCGAAATGCAAGTTTATGCACCTTGGCGTGATGCTAAATTGCTAGAACAGTTCCCTGGACGTAGTGAAATGGCTGATTACTTGGCTCAATTCGACATTCCAGCGGTGATTGGAATGAAAAAGAAGTATTCCACCGATGCTAATTTAGCCGGATTATCCCATGAGGCCGAAGATTTAGAGAGTCTTGATACATCAATGTTAATCGTTGATCCGACCATGGGCGTGTGGCCGCAGCAGGCGCCGGATAAAATCGAACATGTGATGATTACCTTTGAACATGGTTATGCCGTTGCGATTAATGGTGAAAAGTTAAATCCATTAGATTTAATGACTAAAGCGAATGATATTGGTGGCCGTAATGGTGTTGGCATGTCCAATGCGTTAGAAAACCGGATTATAGGCACCAAGAGCCGTGGTGTATATGAAGCCCCTGGCATGGAATTATTAAGTCAAGGATTGCAAAATATTTTGCAAGCCACCTTAGATCGTCGTGCTACAGCCTTGTATCAAACACTAAGTAAGAGCGTTTCTGATCAAATTTATGATGGTCGCCAGTTTGATGTCGCGACAAAAGCCGCAATGGCAGGTATTGATACTTTAACCGCCAGCGCTTCGGGTGAAGTCAGCTTAGGGTTATACAAAGGAAATGTATTCTTTAATAGCATGACTAATATTGCGGCTTCATTATATAACGAAGAAGATTCATCGATGGAAGCCAGTAATGGCCTTAATCCTGAAAGTTCTCAGGGCTATGCTGATATATTATCGGTTGAAGCCTGTGCTTTAGCAAAAGCGGGTCAATTTAACGGCGATAGCTAATCAAGAAGCGCACTCTTATTTTGAGTCAAAAAAGAGTGCGCTTTTGTATTAAAATAGCTGGCGCAATAAGAAAATAGTGCTATATTATAGTTACATTTGTCATGTCATAGCAGTTAAATGGCATGGGTTTTAATAACTTAGATATAAAATGGACTCCGCATGTCTACAGCTAACGCCTTAAGAACAATTCTAATCGAGAAGTTAAAGAATGACTCTTTAGTTTTACCCACGTTACCTCGAATCGCTATTAAAGTGAGAGATACCGTTTCAGATCCTGATTCAAATCTTAATCAAATTTCAGCTCTAATTTCGCAAGACGCAGCGCTATCCGCACGGATGATCCGGATTGCAAACACTGCGCATTTTAGTCGCGCCGTTAAAGTTGAGAACTTGCAAGCCGCAGTAACCCGTATTGGGATGCGTCAAATCAAAAACATTGTGATGGCGCTAGCCATGGAACAATTGTTTGTTTCAGACAATGAATTTATTGCGCAATATTTGGCAAAGTCTTGGCAACAATCGACCGATGTTGCCGCTTATGCCATGGCATTATTTTCTGTTTATAAACGTGAAAATAAACACACACCGATTCTAGTTGATACATTAACACTGACCGCATTACTGCATAATATTGGCGTATTACCTATCTTAACCGAAGCCGATGGTTACCCTGATGTGTTCGCCGAGCCTGAATTTTTAGAGCAAGCGATTAATGATTTAAACAGCCATATTGGTGTTGCAATTGTTAAGGCTTGGAATTTTAGTGATGACATGATCGAAAGTGTTAAATATTATGCCAATGACAGCCATAATACCGCTGAGGTAAGCTATTTAGACTTTGTGCGTTTGGCTGTTCTATGCCAGAAAAATGAAGATAACATTGCTGGTTGTGCCGAAAAACTAGCGCCATTTATCAAAAAAGGTCTTGTTAGTGGTATTGAAGATATTGCTGATGACAGATTTTATGAAGAGCTAGCCGCCTCGAAAGCGACTTTCGAATAAATTCGATTGATCAATAAAAAACCGCGAGTTAGTTAACTAACTCGCGGTTTTTTTATTGTCGCGCTTGGCGTGCATTCTCCGGTGCTAATTCAAAGTTAGAGCGAAACGGATTAATGTCTAAACCGCCCCTACGGGTATATCTAGCATAGACACTTAGCTGATCACACTGACAATATTTGATCAGATCGACAAAGATACGTTCGACACATTGCTCATGAAACTCATTATGCTGGCGAAATGAAATAATGTAGCGTAATAATGCTTCCCGATCTATTTTAGGGCCGTGATAGTGAATCTCGACAGTACCCCAATCAGGCTGATTGGTGATTAAACAATTCGACTTTAACAAATTGGAATGCAATGTTTCTTCAACGATATTTTTAGGATCGCTAATGGCATTGCTCAATAATAACGGATCAAACTGATAGTGATTAATTTCAATATCTAGCTCATCAATACACTCACCAGTCGCAGCAATAATGGTTTGATTAGCAAAATCCTTAGCGAGGATAATCTCAACCGCGACAATTCCTTTTGCACACACCGATAAATCCGTAATTAATTGTACTTCAACGGCTCTGACATCGTTAAATCGATGTTGATTAAAGCTATTTAAGTATAATTTAAAGGATTTAGACTCCACTAAAAACTCACTGTCATGGGGGAAACTAAAACTAACCACCGCGACAACAGGCTTGCCCTTGTTATTTAACCAAGATAATTCATAGCCCGTCCACAGGTCGACGCCATCAAAAGGTAAATTGTCACCTAGGTTTAAACTGTCTCTGTTTAAAGAACGGGGCACACCCTGTAACAGTTTAGCATCGAAGCTGTTATCATATTGCGTTTCTTTGCCAAGGGTTAATGATTTCAATGCTGGGGCATCTTGATAATGATTTGAGATATCTGTCATGGAAATGGTTATCCGTATTAATAATACTGAGTACTAAATGTTGAACACTGTTGAAGCGTTAAAAAACTTTGCTGCAGATTATAGCAAATCTGTTGTTAATAAAACGGGATATTTACCACAAGTTATTCATGATAATGAATGGACTTCACCCTGTGAACAAAACGATGCTAACGATGGCATATTAGTGCAGTGGCAGTGGTGTGAGCAACAGGAAAAAATAAACTTTGGTGATATTGAACAGGCGCTTGAATTAACATTTCATCAAGACATTAAAGACTATTATGGTGCGATCTATAGCGGAGCATTGTTTGCGAGTTTTACCGATGGCCAAGCAACAGAGCTGCAAATAGAGCTACTGCAAATTTGGAACAAGCAAGACTTTGACCGCCTAGGAGAAAACTTAGTTGGCCACATCTTAATGCAGAAAAAACTAAAACTCGATCACACCGTGTTTATTGGCTGCGTGGTGAACAGTGAAAAAATGATTTCCCTGGACAACGTCACCGGTGAAGTAATCGTTGAAACCGCAGGCGATAAAAATAGAACGGTGCTTGCATCATCACTGTGTGAGTTTCTGACCCTGGTGCAACCGCTACCAGAGCCTGAAAAAGAATTGGCATATCAAGCACCCATCCAGATCAAAGCCGGCCTATTACCACGGCTAAAAGAAATATTTAATAGCCTGCGCGGACGTTAATGCCAGCTGAGCTTAGTTATAATCCCAAGAAATATTAGAGACAACTCGGCAAGAGTCACATTTAAAATCAATCACCTGATGTAGTGATTCAGGCAAAGCCCACGCATTACCACACCCTGGGCAGAGTCGCTCTTTTTCAGCAGTAGCATTGATGCCACCAACCCGATACAAATAGTAATAGGTGGCAACGCCGGTTTGCTGTTCAAATTTTTCCCGCAGAGCCATGCCGCGTTTGGTCAGTGAACTGTCGAGTTCACCAATTTCAGCCAAGGCCGCAAACTCGGCACTGCGTCCGTTCATTTGCAGTTGATCACATGCTTGCCAATCTTGTTGCCAATTAATCAGTTGCTTATAACAGCCATTGGCAATAGCGGGTACTCGATACAGCGGGATCGGTGAGAAATGATCGCCACAGCGCAAAGGGGAACAGGTTTGAATGTAGCTCGTGTATAAAACCTGCCAACTCGGTGTATGTTCTGGATCGCTGCTATCAGAATGAATTTCTTGACCTAATATGCTAATTTTAGGTTGTAAAACACCAACATCATTTAATTTTGAAATAGCGATGGTCACCGCTTTATTGTGGTTATTGTAGGCTAAAGATTGTTCCTCAGGGCACAAAACTTGGGTTACAAAGTAGCCATCTTTTAACAGCGTAGGGAACTCTTGACCAATTATTTGGCCATTGTATTTAAGCTCGGTAATTAATCCTGAAATCGCGCGTTCAACGGCGGTAATGGTTGTGTCTTCAAAACATTCAAATTCTAATTTAGCTAAGATCATGTTTGTCCTGTTTTAAGAATGCAGTTAATTGAGCTACTTGTTGTTTTAAACCCGCGACATCTTGCTGTAATTGGTCAATTTGTTGCTGCAAACCAGCAGTCGGCTGTTTTTGTGGCTGGTGTGATGGCGTATCGGCTACCACCCGATCAATATCTTCTTGGCTCATTGCGTCAAATTGTTGCAAGGCTTTGAGTAAGGTCGGTATATTGACTCGCCCGGTGAGTCTTGATCTAACCGTGGCGACACTGGGCTTTTTGCCTTGCTGTTTCAACTGGTTAGCAATGATGATAATTTGCTTTTCCATAGCGTTCACTTTAATTTCAGTATTAAAAGGTTATTTTAACATTAATTCGAATCAATGAATTGACTTTTTAGTTGTTAAAATTTGTTTTTTGTATGTTTATTATTCACAAAATAAATATCCAATCCCTGCAGTCATTACTGTCTGTTCTATACTTATATAAATAAGTAATATCAGATGCTTAATGTTGTTTTATTAATAATAAACAACCGTTTGAAACTAGTTGATGTAAATGAGAATATTTCTTGTCAAAACAGGGTTGATAGGCTCATTACTGTTGGTTTTAATGAAACTTTATTAGACTAAAGTCAAAGTTGTTAAACAAAAGCGGTTTATTTGTATAAATATTGCAAAAAACCTTGCTAGGCTTAAAAGATAATGGTTATATCAGAATTATAACAACTAGCATAAATTTTTCGATGATGTTGCATTATGTAGATTGACAAAATATAGCACTCGAATTCAATTTTTTATTTGGAGCAAACTATGGAAATGATTTCTGGTGCGGAAATGGTTATCCGTTCCTTACAAGACCAAGGGGTTAAACGAATTTACGGTTACCCCGGCGGTTCTGTTTTGGACCTTTATGATGCCTTATTTCAACAATCGACGGTCGAACACGTATTAGTACGCCACGAACAGGCGGCAGTACACATGGCTGATGGTTATGCCCGTGCAACGGGTGATGTTGGTACAATTTTGGTGACATCAGGTCCTGGTGCAACCAACTGTATTACCGGCATTGCGACCGCCTACATGGATTCAATTCCACTGGTTATTTTGTCTGGCCAAGTGGCGACTCAAAATATTGGCGAAGATGCGTTTCAGGAAACCGATATGGTCGGTGTGTCACGACCAATCGTTAAGCACAGTTTCTTAATTAAAGATCCTAAAGATATTCCGGCGACCATCAAGAAAGCCTATTATATTGCGTCGACTGGTCGCCCAGGACCGGTTGTGGTGGATTTACCAAAAGACATTATCAACCCTGAATTTAAGTTTCCTTATCAATATCCAGATTCGGTCAGTTTACGCTCATACAATCCGACCAAAAACGGTCACAAGCGTCAAATTCGTAAAGCGGTTAAAACCTTACTTGAAGCGAAACGACCAATTGTTTATGCCGGCGGCGGGGCAGTTGCAGGTAAAACGCCTGAGTTATTGAAAAAACTGGTTCAACAATTAAACTACCCGATCACCAATACCCTAATGGGGCTTGGTGTATATCCAGCAACTGATAAACAGTTTGTTGGTATGCTTGGCATGCACGGCACCTATGAAGCCAATAATGCAATGCATCACTGTGATGTTATCTTTGCTGTTGGGGTACGTTTTGATGATCGTACCACCAACAATCTCGAAAAATATTGCCCAGACGCCACGATTATTCATATTGATATTGACCCAACCTCAATTTCAAAAACCGTGCACGCCGATATTCCCATTGTTGGTTACAGCGAAAATGTAATTAACGACATGCTACAAATGATCAATGATGACCATTTAACGCCTAATCAACCGGACATCGAGCAATGGTGGCAACAAATTGAACAATGGCGCTCTCGTGAATGTCTAAGCTACCAAACCAATGACAAGTTGATTAAGCCACAGCAAGTGATATCAGCGATGTATCAAGCGACGAATGGCGATGCTTATGTTTGTTCTGATGTTGGTCAGCATCAAATGTTTGCCGCACTTTATTACCCGTTTGACAAACCTCGGCGTTGGATTAACTCTGGCGGCTTAGGCACTATGGGCTTTGGTTTACCAGCGGCGATGGGCGTGCAAATGGCCTTTCCAGATGAAACGGTTATTTGTATTACCGGTGATGGTTCAATCCAGATGAACATTCAAGAGCTTTCGACTTGTATGCAATATGACTTGCCAATTAAGGTGATTATCTTAAATAATCGTTCATTGGGTATGGTTAAACAATGGCAAGACATGATTTACAAAGGGCGTCATTCTCATTCTTATTGGGACTCAGTGCCAGATTTTGTCAAACTAGCAGAAGCCTATGGCCATGTTGGGATTAAAGTGGATAAACCTGACGAACTTGAGGCGGCCCTTGAGCGTTGTTTCGCGATGAAAGATCGCCTAGTCGTGATGGACATTGCGGTAGACGAAGCAGAGCATGTTTACCCAATGCTGATTAAACATGGTGCAATGAACGACATGTATTTAAGTAAATCGGAGCGCAGCTAATGTCTAAAACAGTTATCTCATTACTGGTTGAAAACGAAGCCGGCGCAACTTCACGCATTGTCGGATTATTTTCACAACGTGGTTACAACATTGAATCGCTGACGGTATCAGTCACCAACGATCCGTCGTTGTCACGTATGACCATAGTAACTGGCGGCGATACTCGGGTGATTGAACAAATCATGAAACAGCTTAATAAGCTAATCGATGTCTTAAAAGTGTCTGATTTAACTGACGGTGAGCACATTCAACAGGAAATGTCGTTAGTGAAAGTGGCAGCCGTTGCCGCAAAACGTGATGAAGTGATCCGCTTGGTGAATATCTTCGATGGCAAAATCATTGACGCAACTCCAAGAATATACACCGTACGTTTGGTCGGTGACAGTTCAAAACTCGATGCGTTCGTTAAGCAAATTGAACAAACATCAGAAATCATCGAAGTGGTACGTTCAGGTATTTTAGGCATTGCACGCGGCGAAAGGGCACTTCGCCCATAAACCCCAGCAATATTGAATAAAGTTAACTCAGTTTGGCGGTTATTAAAGCACTTGGTTCAAAGCTGTTAATTATTACTTTACAGAATTGAATCAAGTCTCTATATTAGCGCCATCACCTGCGGAGAGATGGCAGAGTGGTCGAATGCACCGGTCTTGAAAACCGGCATGGGTTTATAGCCCATCTAGGGTTCAAATCC
>JABSRU010000022.1 GCA_013214965.1 Gammaproteobacteria bacterium | reverse complement strand
GATAAAGATCGCTAACACCTTCGACCCCGACATCCGCGGCACTGGCCCCCACGCCATTTTGATTAAAGCCACCGCTGCGGAAACCTTCTGAATAGTTGGTGTACAACGACAGGTTATTGAATCCGGTATAAATATAAGAAATTTTAGGTTGAAACTTCTTAAAGTCGGCTTCACGCACTTGACCTGAATTCTGATCAAAAGAACTCGGTGCTAGGTTGGTTTGCTTACGATTATCAACATCATAACGCCCAGAAATACTCAGTTCCTGATCATCATTAATACTGTAGTTGAACTGGACAAAGGCAGCATAGGCGGTGTTATCGCTGTCGTCTGCTAAGAAAGTCAATGTCGGGCTGTTTGAGGTCGCTGGTAATGGATCTCTTTCAATACGAGGGATCCCCTTGCCTAAATCCAGTCCGGTTGATGTCGATAAATAGCGGTTGGTTTGTAAATAATAAAGACCGGCGATCCAACGTAAATCTTGATCACCATCGGAGGTAAATCGCACTTCATAGCTGTTAGCATCAACATCGAGATATTGGCTCTGAGTACCGTCAAGCACATTTTTACCAAAGGGCGAATTGGCCGAATTATGACGCGAGTAGGGAAATTGATCGCCAGACCAATATTCAACTAATCTGTCTTTGGCTAAAATCAAAGAGGCGGTGCCCGCATCGAACTGCCAATCGAGTTTTAATGAACCCGATGAGGTTTCTCGATCATTCTCGCCGAGGTTATTCGCTTCTAATTTAATGCTGGTATCATTGGCATCATTAATGCCAAAGAGTGGCTGGTAGATAAAATTGACCGCGCCGCCTTCAGTTTTACCGTAGCTTAATCTGAAATCGGCCGTAAATTCATCGGTAGGTTGCCAAATGAATCGACCACGAAGCGATGAATCTTTTTGGAAATCAACTTTTTCATTAAGGTAAACATTATCAAGCAAGCCATCAAATTTTTTGGTTGAGGCTGTGACACGATAACGAAATGTTTCTGACAGTGGACCGCTAATTGCACCGGTGAGCGCCTTGAGGCCACCGTTACCAAGATCTAACTCGGCGTAGCCCGTTAATTCATCGGTCGGTTTTTTTGTGGTGATATTGATGGCACCACCTATCGCATTGCGACCGTATAATGCGCCCTGTGGACCTTTTAAAATTTCTATTTGCGCGATATCAAACAGATCTTGGTTTAATTGATTGGGGCTGATTTGCAACACACCATCAACTGATATCGCCACTGGTGACTCGCCATTTCTCACTTGAGATAGCCCGCGGATTGTAATAAACGAAGTACCCGCATTCTGCGACTCAACCATGGTCATATTAGGCGTTAGACTAATAAAGTCGCCAGCTCGTTCGATCCCGAGATCTTCTATTTCTTGCTCACTAAAAGCGGTTATTGCAATGGGAACATTGATAATGCTTTCGGTGCGTTGACGTGAAGTCACCTGGATAACTTCGATGTTGTTAGTTTGCTGTGCTGGTACTTCTTCGGCCGCTATTGCTGCGTGACTAAATGCTCCTCCCAAAGCGGCTGCAATGGCGATTGTTAACGGCGTGATTTTGGTAAATAACTCTTTTTTTGACAGTTTAGTTGACATGGGCATGTCCCTTGTTATTGTTTAATGGATTATTGCTAAACTCAAAATGGTTAGTTGCTTGGTTCACATTAATCATAACGAGAACAAAAGATGTTCAGCAATCACCACAGTAGCTAGGGGGAATCAATCAATAACCTCGACCTAGCCAAGTGGCTAGTTCAAGCAGGACAGTCCCAAATAAAATTTATTGGAACATTTGATTATTATTAATTATTTTGGAGGGACAATGGCACAACCGTTAGCAATATTAGATCAAAAATTTAAGCCGCCTCAACAGTGGGTAAAACTCACTCAACGTGACAAATTATTAGGTCGGTTGATTAAGAATAGGCATGTGTTTTTGACGNCCATTNTCAGTCCTGCGGGGTTTGGTAAGTCAACGCTNTTATCGCAATATCTTATTGAATTAGAATTAATAAAAGAAACAAAAGTGGTTTGGATTGCACTCGATCCTTCTGACAATGAACCCAATCAATTTCTCAATCTACTCTGTCATGGTTTACTGTTTAATAATCTTGCAGATCAAAGTCTGATCACCAAAGCCAATAGTATGTCGGCCAATATGGATTTTGATGCGCTATGCCATAATATTATTAATTTAATTGAACTCTCAGACCAGAATATTTATGTGTTCTTTGATGATTTTCATTTTATTTCACACCCGGTGATCATTAAATTTATCAACAAACTCATTCAATACCAGCCATCTGGATTGCATCTGATCATAAGCACTCGCATTCAACCAAAATTGGACATTAGCCAGTTAATGGTCACAGGACAATTGTTTGCGATTGGCGCACCAGAGTTAAAGTTTTCGGCACAAGAGTCTAAACAGCTGCTAATGGATATCTGCAGCGAACAGAAAATAAGTGAAATATATCAGCGTACCGAGGGGTGGCCTGTTGCCTTGCAGCTGATACTCCTGTGGCATCAACAACACCCAAATGTTAATTTTGACCAGCTCATTGCTAATAATACCGAAACACTTAATCGTTATATGGCACAGCAAATTTTTGATGTGTTGTCAGATGAGTTGCAAAACTTCCTGTTAAAAACTGCTTTTCTTGACCGTTTTGACATGGAATTAGCCAATTATGTCTGTGAAATTGACAATAGCAACGAACTGTTAGGTCAACTCGGTGATTATTGTTCACTTATTACGGCGCTCGACCATGAGCAGCAATATTTCCGTTACCATCACTTATTTTCTGATTTTTTACAATTAAGCCTAAAATTTAAAGTAGGTCAACAAGGCTGCAATGAATTGCGTTGTCGGGCCGCGCAATATTTTGCCGATCATAATCATTTAAACGAAGCAGTTAGTCAGAGTATCAGGGCTAAATCTCCGGAATTGGCGATTAAGTTTATTGTTCAGGCCAAGGGATGGGAAATGATATTAACCCGTGGCATTGGCTATGCCGAAGCGCTATTGAACCATTTTACCGTCGCGCAAATTACTAATTCGCCAGCATTGGGGTTATTACAATCCTATTTCTATATGAAATTGGGTCAGGTTAAACAGGCTGAACAACAATTTAGTTTGGCCAGTGCAGTGCATCAAAATATTATTGATGTTGGGAAAACCAGTGACGCGTCAGCCCGTGACTTCCTGGTGATGACTATGCTTAAAGAGCTCTATCTAGATCTGGGGGTTTTACCCGGTGTTATTGAGCGATTACATCAAGATATAGCATCACTAGCCGTGACCGATCATTTGGCCAGAGGAACGATGGCGGCTGGATTGGCGCTGTTTTATAATCAAATTGGTGAATTTGAATTAGCCGAAGCTACCGCGCTAACTAGCGAAAGAGAGATGCGGTTAGCAAATTGCTGGGTTGGTCTCAATTACATTTTACTCCACCATGGCCAGTCGTTAATTTACCGTGGGCATCTACCTCAAGCATTGGCACAATTTAATCAGGCGAGTGAACTGGCGGAGAAGCACTTAGGCATGGACAATGGCCTAAAGCGTATGACCGATTGCTTAAAAGCGGAACTACATTTTCAACAGCATCAATATGGTATATCTAAACAGCTGTTAGAGCAGAGTATTTCAATTCTAGAACGTAAAGACTGCTGGCATGATATTTATGCCGTCAGCTTTAAGTTGGCGATAAATCTTGCGATTAACGATCAAGATAAAGACGCCGCTCTGCAATATATTAAGCGAGGTTATGAGGTTGTGCACAGCCGTAACCTATGGCGATTAGAAAAATTATTAGACATTCTTAAATTAAAAGTAGCCGTCTGTTTTGGTGATGTTGAACAATTTAATCAAATAAATAGTTTGATAATTCGTGAGCCATATTGGGACGATACGGCAGCGATGTGGCAACAAATTACTGAATATTATTGGGTGATGGCGCTGCATTATTTTAAACGTGATATCAGTAACCAGACGCTGAGTTATTGTAGCAAGTTACTAGCACTGGCCAATAAAACCCAACAAAATATCTATATTGCCCGAGTCAAAGCGCTTGAGTCTCTTATTCATTGGCGCGCTCAACATGAGAAAAAGTCGTTGGACAGTTTGCAACAAGTCCTTAATCTTTGCGTTGAATATGGTTTTAGGTCGGTTTTTTTTGAATTACCCCAGACGCTGGAATTACCATTAATTAAGTTAAAAACTAATGCTGCTGAGTGTAAGTTGAGCAGCGACGACATTGAACTAGTTAGTTATATTTTAGGGCAATTACAACAAGACGAACCAACGGCTTATGATAAGTTAGGCTTGTCTCATCGCGAGCTACAAATAGTACCCCATCTGATTACCGGGATGACCAACAAGCAAATTAGCGCCGAGTTGGGGATCACGCATTACACGGTTAAGTTTCATTTAAAAAACTTGTTTATCAAACTCAAAGTCACCAATAGAAATGAAGCAATGTCGGTGTTAATCAGTCAAAAGTAATACGGTGCTACACGGTACTGTCAAAATGAATCAAGTGAATTTTTAGGCGTTTTTTATTTGCATAATAAGACAAGACACCATTGACGTCTGATATTTGCCTGAACGAGAAGCGCGGGATAGTTAAATCTAGACCAAAACGCTACGCTGAAAAAACAAATAATGCATGTCAGCTATTAACTGACATGCATTATTAACCAGCTCCACTAATTAATACTGTATTAATATTAAATGTTACTCTATTACAGTACCTAAAGGAGTTGTTATTTTTTCCGCTAAATGGAGTGCTTTACCCTGTAGGCCAGGAATAGATGTATCGTATTCCCATATTGTATGGTAACGATTCAAAAAGATAGCTCCAAGATTTAGTCGGCCTTCATAACCTTCCATTTCTACCAATCCTAAATACCAGACCCCTTCACCGGCTTCGGCTTCGATATACTGAAAGTAATCTTTAGGGGTTAACACAAAACTAGCATTACTACCGTCTTTTTCAAAAGTACCTATCTCGATAATCAAGTCAGGATAATCGTAGTTATCGGGATCATCAGGTGAAATAGGTAAAGTTCCGTTAAGTGTTACAGCCTCGACTAAATCTTGTATTTTTTGAGGATCGCCATTTATTGTACTTGCTCCAGTGTCAATCATTGCCTCAAAGCCTCCGGTAATAGAGACGCCGTTTACCGTTATGTCTCGACAATCACTTACCCAAAAATAATTTAAAGTACTAGATTGATTATGTGGCAAAATGACTAATGTGTCTTTATCGTAACGGTTAGGGTTTGTATCTCCGAAACGAACCTCGCCGGAATCGCTTGCACTACCATCAATAGTAAAATCACCATAATATGATATGACTGGTTCTGATAATAACCCTGCATCCCATAATTTTTTGAAAAACAAATCTGAAGTCGATCCATTTTGTGTTGGGCCACAAGCAATAAAGCCATCTTGAACTAACTCTTCCCACTGCAGGCCTTTATATTTCTCTCCAAGGTAAAAGTTTGTAAATAGTCCCTCATTATCATGTTCGGTATTAAAAAAAATATCGTTGCCAAGTGTTGCTATTAATGTACCCCACGCGCCAAAATCAAGCTTCACAGGTTCCTTATCTACGGACGAAAAACTAGTTGATATTAATGGGTTATATTTATCATGTAAATCACATGCTGTCGTTACACATTTTATCGATGTCACCCAAGTATATCTTGTACCTGTATCGAACATAAACTTAAACACTTGTGGTCTCTCGCTTATACCTACAGTAGCGGCTCCCCACCAAGGGGTTGCACCATTTCCTGTTAATCTATCACGTTGTAAAGGAACAATTAGAGCCTTTTCTATAGCATTATAAGTACCTATTTTAAACATGATTTTTCCCTTTTAAATAATTAAAGTTAAGAACAATATATCCTTTATTGCCACTATGTAAATGATAACTATTTACATAGTGGCAATAGTATTACTTATTCAGGCGTAAAATCAATACGCTCTAATATTTTTTTAACTAAAAATGATCTAGCGCAATTTTTATCAAATCAATCAACACGCAATCCTCGAGGATTGATTTTTATCAACCAGTTTAAATTTCACAGTTCTTATAATCATTCCAACTTGAAGTAAATTAATTTACCACTGCAAGTACAGAGACTACTAATCCATATTTTAGACTAGCTAGTTCAACCATCGAATATCAAAATATTTTTGATAAACAAGCAATCAGTCGTGCTGACTACTCACGGAGAAGCCTTATGAGTGAAGCATTTACAAAGTCAATGGCGAGAAATATATTTTTTGGAGGAAGCCTTTTCTTCTTCCTAGTATTTGTCGGGCTGACTATCCATACCACACGCGAACTACCAGAACGGGATCATCGAGAAAATATCAATGAAATGGTGGTACTCGGTAAGAAAGTTTGGGAAGACAACAACTGTATCGGGTGTCATACCCTACTGGGTGAAGGCGCATACTTTGCACCAGAGCTAGGTAATGTTTATACCCGATTTGGTAATTCTAAAGAAGCCATTAAAGGTTTCATTATGAGTCGCCCAGTCAATGGCATTCCAGGCCGTCGTTCAATGCCACAATTTAATCTCACCGAAGAAGAACTAGAAGGTATTGCTGAGTTCTTAAAGTGGACATCTGAAGTTAACACTGCCAATTGGCCACCAAACATTCAAGGCTAAAGGAGAATATAGATGAAATTTCAATCTCAAGCCGTCGCTAAGCCTTATTTTATTGCCGCGATAGTGCTGTTTATCGGCCAGATCATTTTTGGTCTCGTCATGGGCCTGCAATATGTCATTGGTGACTTTTTGTTTCCAGCGATTCCGTTTAACGTCGCTAGAATGGTCCATACCAACTTATTGATTATTTGGTTACTGTTTGGCTTTATGGGATCTGCTTATTACCTTATCCCCGAAGAATCCGAAACTGAACTTTATAGTCCTAAACTGGCTATTGCTTTATTCTGGATATTTTTAGCCGCAGGCGTATTAACCATTATTGGTTACTTAGCCGTGCCTTACGCCACCCTTGCTCACATCACCGGTAATGATTTATTACCAACCATGGGTCGCGAATTTTTAGAGATGCCAACCATCACTAAAGTCGGTATTGTCATTGTTGCGCTTGGTTTCCTCTTTAACATCGGAATGACCGTGTTAAAAGGCCGTAAAACAGCAATCTCTATGATCATGATCATGGGTCAAGTGGGTCTAGCGGTATTCTTCCTCTTTTCATTCTACAACCCTGAAAACCTAATCCTCGATAAGATTTTCTGGTGGTGGGTCGTTCATCTATGGGTCGAAGGTGTGTGGGAATTAATTATGGGTTCTATTCTGGCCTTTGTATTAATTAAAACCACCGGTGTTGACCGTGAAATTATTGAAAAATGGTTATACATGATTATTGCGATGGCACTGATCACTGGTATTTTAGGCACAGGTCATCATTACTTCTGGATTGGCGCGCCTGAATACTGGCAGTTAATTGGCAGCGTGTTCTCAGCAATGGAACCTATCCCATTCTTTATGATGACATTATTCGCGTTCAACATGGTTAACCAACGTCGACGTGAACACCCAAATAAAGCCGCTGTATTATGGGCGTTAGGAACGGCAGTGATGGCATTCCTTGGTGCCGGTGTTTGGGGCTTCCTGCATACACTAGCACCGGTAAATTATTTTACTCATGGAACTCAGATTACTGCTGCTCACGGACATATGGCATTCTATGGGGCCTACGTGATGATTGTATTAACCATGATTTCATATTCAATGCCAATGATGCGGGGCCGAGCGGCTGCTAATTCAAAAGCATCACAAACCGTTGAAATGTGGTCATTCTGGTTAATGACTGTCGCTATGGTTTTCATCACTTTGTTCTTAACGGGTGCGGGTATTTTACAAATATTCCTACAGCGAATGGGCGATTCACCACAAAATTTTATGGTCGTTCAAGAAAGAATTCAAATTTTCTACTGGTTACGTGAAGCTGCTGGTGTGATGTTCTTTATTGGCTTAATGACTTATGTTGCTAGCTTCTTTGTTAAAGGAAAAGAAGCTACGTTAAAAGGTTAAGCAAATACCTATGTAAGTGGCTCCTCGGAGCCACTTTTTACGAGGCACCTGTTTTTACGAGGCACTCATGTTAAACACTAGTACTAAGAGCCCCCTTCCTGGCGATGTTGCGATGTGGGTCTTAATTCTGGCTGAATTAAGCGTATTTGCGCTACTCTTTCTCACGTACGCTGTTAATCGTCAAATTCATCCCGAATTATTTTTCAATGGTCAACAACAACTCCACCCAATCGCTGGTAGCATCATCACTATTGCCTTGTTATCAGCGAGTTTTTTTGTCGCCTTAAGCGTTAATTTATTTAAACAACAAAAATCTCGGCGTGCCGCCTACGCGATGTGGACAGCCGTTAGTTTTGGCTTGGTTTATTTAGCGGTTAAAAGCTGGGAATATCAACAACTATTCGATTTAGATATTGGGTTATCTACCGACAGTTTTTTTACTTTTTATTATTTACTCACGGTTTTTCATCTACTGCATGTCATTTTAGGATTAGGTTTACTGTGCTATGTCGCCAGCAAACTCCTGACTTCCAAATGGCACGAACCTAACATTATGGAAAGCATTGCCAGCTATTGGCATATGGTCGATCTTGTGTGGCTAATCTTATTTCCACTACTTTATCTAGTCCATTAAGGTGATATTGATGTCAAAAAATACCGTTTTATTTATCACTTGGGTCGCCTTAATCATCTTGACCTTGATCGCGGTCATAGTCGGGGAATCCTCTCTCCATATATCATCAACCTTGCTAATCGTGATCTTGGTTTTGGGCGCCATTAAAGCCCAGTTGCTTGTTGACCACTTGATGGGACTGCGCTATGTCGCTGGCCCGTGGCGATTAGCATTATCGCTTTATAGCATTGTTTTATTTTTAATCATTACGCTTATTTATCTATTAGTATAGGTTTAACCATGAATACAATTAACTCCCCTGTCGAATCAGCTCCATTTTACCAGCCGATTGGCAACGAATGTGAACTCTTTGAACATGCATTTAAGCACAAACTACCGGTCTTAATTAAAGGACCAACGGGTTGTGGTAAAACACGCTTTATTGCTTATATGGCGCATAAATTAAATTTACCCTTACACACGGTATCTTGTCATGATGACTTAACCGCCTCAGATCTCGTCGGTCGTCATTTAATTGGGAATAACTCAACTATTTGGAGTGATGGTCCACTTACCCGTGCTGTTCGTCATGGAGGTATTTGCTATTTAGATGAAGTGGTCGAAGCCCGTAAAGATACCACGGTGGTGATTCACCCATTGACCGATGACCGTCGAATTTTACCGATCGATCGCACCGGAGAAACCCTCCATGCGCCCGACGACTTTATGTTAGTTGTCTCCTATAACCCCGGTTATACCAACATGATGAAAGGATTAAAACCTAGTACTAGACAGCGTTTTATCTCATTGTCTTTTGATTACTTGCCTGCCGAGCAAGAACAACTGGTGGTTGAAAAAGAAACGGGCTCCGATGCTTTATTAGCTCAACGGTTAGTCGCCTTAGCCAACGCCTTGCGTAATCTCAAAGATCAAGATTTAGAAGAAATGCCAAGTACTCGTTTACTGGTGTATACCGCTACCTTGATCAATGCAGGATTTGGTCATATTGATGCTTGTCGTGCTGGTTTAATCGAACCACTGACCGACGAACCAGAAATTATTAAAGCATTAATGGAAGTGGTTTACGCGGTATTTGACTAACACAAATAGATATAAGGGGTGAAAAAATGGAAGAAATCATCGGCAAAATGTGGCATCGAGTTATCTCTAGAGTCGCTTATTTAGGTTTCCCAGAGCAACAGGTTAACCTTGACGACATAAACCAATCATTGGCGGTATTTTTTAGAGCTATGGGCGGTGATGGCGCGCTAAAAATCACCGAAACCAACGCCTTAGAACACGGTGCGAAACAAAGTCTGCTACAAAAAATAGCGGGTAGCGGTACCCACATCGAACTGGCATGGCGCGATGATGACACTCTGCGCTTACCTAGCGCTATTGATGCATTGCCGAGCAAAGAACTCAACCGCCAACTTTACTTTTGGCTCGCGGCATTAGCCAGTATCGATAACTCGCCATTCGAGCATTTAAACTGGGTTGAAAATGCCCAAGCTAAAACATTAGCAGTACTGAAACAATATCCGGGCTTAGCCAATCGATATCAGCAATTAGTAAACCAAGTGATTATCCAGCGTCCTCACCTTAATAGACTCAAAGAACGAGATGCTGCCGCAGAACAAGCTATTCGTCAGGCATTACTAAACCCCGGCACCATCAAACGGATTCCCTTAACTCAAACTCCGTCAATGCCAGTATTATTGTGGCTTCATCCCACACCACCAATCAAGCTTAGTGCAACCAACAACGGTAATGATGATGACAACGATGAAGATGGGCAGTCAAAGTCAGGAAAAGTCAAACAAGGGGGCAAGCGAAAATATCAGGCCGAACAACAAGAAGAAAGTGATCAAGAAAAATCGAGCTTAATCACGGTGCGGCACGAAACCGATTTATTCACTCTTGCGGAAATGTTTAAACTCGCCCGCAGTGAAGACGACGATGAAGATCTAGAGAACGCAGCAGAGATGGCTGACGATCTAGACCACTTGACCGTCACTAAAAGCAATAAAATTAAAGGCAGTCGGATTAAATTTGACCTCGATCTGCCCTGTACCATCGACGATGATATCATCCTCAGTGATGGTAAATTATTTCCAGAGTGGCACTATAAAAAAGGCCAACTCATTCCCGATCATTGCCGTGTTATTCCGATGGTTAGTGGCAGCGCACAACCCGCACCATTACCGCCTCAATTGGTTTTGTCTGCCAGACGAGTACGACGCCAATTTCAAGCATTGCAATCTCAACGCCAATGGATCAGAGGCCTAGAAGATGGCAGTGAGATTGATTTAGAGGCCTATATCAATTATCAAGGTGAGCGCGCAACGGGTCAACAAACTAGCCAACCGGCTCTTTATAAACATATGTTACCGGGGCACCGTGATTTAGCCACCTTAGTGCTCGCGGATCTTTCGTTATCCACCGAAGCATCGCTCGACGAAAATACCCAAATTATCGATGTGATCCGCGATAGTCTCTATTTGTTTAGTGAAAGTCTCGCCACCACCAACGATCAATTTGCGATGTATGGCTTTAGCTCTAAAAAACGTCATATGGTGCGCTTTACCACTATTAAAGGTTTTGATGATAAATATGACAATCGCGTTCGTGGTCATATCCAAACCATTAAGCCCGGATTATTTACCCGCATGGGCGGCGCAATCCGCCAAGCGACTGAAATATTAAGCAAACGGCCCAATGCCCAAAAATTATTATTATTACTAACCGATGGCAAACCCAATGATCTCGACCAATATGAAGGGCGCTACGGCATTGAAGATACCAAAAAATCGATTATCGAAGCGAAACAAGCAGGATTGATCCCTTTTTGCATCACGATAGATCGTGATGCAAAAGAATATTTACCTTATTTATTCGGTGCTAAGGGTTATATTCAAATTAAAGATGCACAACAATTACCCAATGAATTACCGTTACTTTATGCTCAATTAACCGGGTTATATTAAAAACAGCCCAAATATCCAGCAACCAGTAAATGACTTGGTCGAAATTGATAAATAAGTGTTGCCAAACATCACATTATCAGTTTATTTTATTAAATAATAAATAACATTAGCACTTTAGTGCCAAAAAAATTAGCGAACTCAGCATTGAGTAGCAGCTTTTAAGGATTGATAGTACATGCTAGCTGATGACTCGCTTATTTTCGCCGATAATCTTAGTGAAATATCCATAAAAATAACATCACAATCTACTGAAATAAAAGCGGTAGAAATATCACAATTGATCGGCCGTCAAGATGTCGGACATATGTTTGTCATTGAAGAGAATATTATTAAAGCCGCCGATTTAATTAATATTGTCACTAAAGAGCCATCATCAGAGGGCGACGAAACAGCGATCATTTTAATCGCAAAACGTATTGATGCCTCGATAAATATTGAAGTGTCAGATGACAAAATGAAAGCCTATGCGATCATCACTGCTCCCTTTGGTGGTGAATACATTAGCTTTTCCGATTTTATTATCGCGGTGTCGCAAAATAAACTAACCGTAATGGTAGGCGACAATGAAGTTGATCAGTTTTTAGATCTGGCGAATGCAGCAACTCCTGGTAAAAAAAATCGTCTCCACATCTGTTCAGGAACAGCAGCCATTAATGGTGAGGATTCTTACTTTGAATTTTTAGTCGATACCATGGAACGACGAATTATTAAGCCGCAAGCGGCTAAAAACGGTAAGGTCAACATGCGAGAACTCGGTGATATCTTAACGGTTAAACAGGGTTGTGAATTAATCCGTCGTCACCCGCCAACGCCGGGTCGAGAAGGTTCAACGGTACTAATGACCCCTATCGCACCAATCGCAGGACAAAGCCAAGAGTTTTGCTGTGGTGATGGTACTGAAGTGTGTGGTAGTGATAATAATCTGCTCATTGCCAGCCGGGTCGGGATCCCTCGTTTAAGCGACAACACCGTGGCTATTGATGACATTTTAGTGGTTGATAACGTTGATGTTAGCTTTGGTAACATTCGATTCGACGGTAGTGTGATGATTGCAGGCGATGTCTGCGAAGGCTTAAAAGTCATCTCTAGTGGCACCATTACCGTTGGTGGTTCCGTCAATTCGGCGACACTCGAAGCCCAAGGTAGTATCATCGTGAAAAATGGAATTTTTGGTAAAAAAATCAATAACCAATCAGAGCAACACAGTTGTGTTATCAATGCTGCGGGTGCTATTGACGCTAAGTTTATCCAATATTGTGAAGTCACCGCAGGCAAAGATATTAAAATATCGACTCATATTCTACATAGTCATGTCACTACCCTTGGCAATATTACGGTCTCTAACTCAACGGGTAACAAGGGCACTATTTCTGGTGGCCATGTTAGCGCTGGCGCGAAAATATTAGCGGTGGAGTTAGGCGGTAACAGCGGCAATAGAACCTACTTAACCATTGTCGGCGCATTGCCTGAATTACGGGTACAAGCTAGTCAACTTAATAAATCGCTGCAACAGGAACATGATCAGTTAAAACAACTACTAGTTGCCCATGAAAAAATTGGTCATTTAAAACCTAGTGATAAAAAAACCAAATTATTACAACAACTAAAACAAAATGTTGATAAAAAAATAGCCATGGTTGTTGATGTCCAAGCGCAAAAAAACAATAACGACAATGCGATTAAATCATTAATTAAAAAATCGGAAATAAACTCATCCCTTCATTTAAAACAGGGAGTTATACTAAATATTGATGGTAAGAAAATTATTACCAAACAAGATTATAAAGCCACTAGCACTCGAATAACCCTAACCAACAAACTACTAATCAATCTTATGTGAAATTTAGCTGCATCTGCAGCAATAAGTGTTTAGAATACCTCCGCCTTGCATCAGCAATCGCCACTATAAAAAATTCAAATATGAGAGCAAATAAGATGTCCCTTAAAAAATGTTCAGCGCTATTAGCCACCGTATTATTGTCAACGTCTGTCAGTGCCAAGCAATATTGGAGCGACACTAGCTTTACCGCCTTAAAAGGCAGTCATTATGAAGTCGGTGATACAGACAAAAGTGTCTTAACCATTGAACACGCCAGTGGTCATAACTGGGGCAGCATTTTTGCTTTTATTGACCGCCTGCATCACCACAACGACGATAACCATGAACTTTATGGTGAGCTTGGTGTTAGCTACAATCTTTACACGGCTAAAGATGGCTTTGTCAAAGCTGCTTATGTGACACCACAATGGGAATTTGGGTCTGACAAATACGCTCAATTTGATAATTTTTTAGTCGGTGTTGGGGTTGATTTAGCCGTACCAGGTGCCACTTTTTTCAATGTTAACCTGTATCGTCGTAACAACGACAATGGCGCGAACAACAATCAATTAACCGTTGCTTGGTCATTCCCATTCGCTAATGGCGTGGTTTATGATGGTTTTATGGACATGGTTTCTAGTATTAATTCTGCTAATTTTTCTTCAGGCTATAATTTAACATCACAATTAAAATACGATATTGGTCAGCATATTGGGGTTGAAAAATCGAAGTTATTTGTTGGGGTTGAGTATGTTTACTGGAAAAACAAATTCGGGATCAGTGGCGTCACTGAGAATAATGCTAATTTCTTAATTAAGTGGCATTTATAAAGAATTTTTGCTTGGTTTGAGAAAAAATAGGGGGTATTCCACATCCCCTATTGTTCCTGAGTGACATACTGCTTATTGCGTAATAACAAAAATTCTGTACTGCTAGATAAGCAATAACAACATTATAAAGACTCAAATTTCACTTGGGAATGCGACAAATTGTCGCACATTGAAAGAAGACAAATTTAATGGCTAAAGCCCCCACGAAATCTCCTAACAACAGCATTGAATCAACTCACACCATTGGCATTATTGGTGGTGGTATTGCAGGTTCGACGATTGCCTTACGCCTAGCAGGCCTTGGTCTAAGTGTCGCGCTAATTGAGAATGGTCCAAGTCTCGTCAATGGCCCACCAATTTGTCATCTTCATGCTGGCGGTAATTTGTACCGCGAAATATCACAACAGCAATGTATTACGCTATTAAAGCAATCGATAGAGATTTTGCGACTTTACCCTAAAGCCGCAGATTATCGACCAACGGTCATTGCAGTTCCACGTCGTGATCGCGGGACACCTGAAGATTTATTTCCTCGGCTGCAACGATTACAACGTGAATATCAGCTACTGATCGATCAAGATCCAGCAAATCAAGTGTTAGGTGCGCCCTGCGATTACTTTAAGTTATTTTCACGACTCCAACTTGAATCGTTAGCTCAACAATCACTTGTTACTCCGCCCACCACGTTAGAACATTGGTTGATACCTGTCGCGAAAAGCTTAGATTTGGACCAATTACAGTTTCCTGTGGTGATGGTGCAAGAATACGGTTTAAGTGTCTTTCGATTAGCGGCTACTGCCAGTTTAGCCCTAGAGAACTTGCCTAATTGCAACATATTGACCAATCAAAAAGTCACGTCAATAAAACAACAAGACCAACAATGGCAACTGACTCTTCGTAGCAATACCAATGTTGAAAAAAAAACCCATTGTAGCTACTTAATCAATGCTTGCGGTTTTCGCACCGGAGTCATCGACGATCTCGTCGGTGAAAAGCGCCAACGGATGGTCGAATTTAAAGCCGCCTACGTGACCCATTGGCCGTCATGCGATGCAATATGGCCGGAAGTCATCTTTTATGGTGAACGTGGTACGCCTAATGGCATGGCGCAATTAACCCCCTACCCGGGTAATTATTTTCAGATTCATGGCATGACTCAAGATATCACTTTGTTTAAACAAGGATTAGTGGCTAATACCGCCACCAGCGCCCAGCCACAATTGAGCGATAAATACCTCAATAAAATTGATCAACAATGGCCCAGTGATGTTGCATTAAATCGCACCAATCGCTCGATCGATTTTATGAGTCATTTTATTCCCAGTTTCTCCAGTGCAAACATGGGCGGTAAGCCTTTGTTTGGCGCTCAACAAATTCCCGGTGATGACCCTGAACTACGTGCCGCGGATGTCTCATTTAGTGACAATAATTATGCCCGATGTGAAATTGTTAAAGCCTCTTCAGCACTAACTGCCGCCGATCAAATATTAGAAAAATTATTGTTCTTACAGTTAATTGGGCCATCACAAATCACCTCAAACAGTGTTGGACTAACCACAACCCTCACCGAGCATCAAATTTCTGAGCGCGCTAAACAACTGACCAAAGAACGTGGTTATCCGATTGAGCTAGCCATGAGAAATACCAATGAAACTTAAGGTTTTACTTGGCGAATATCATAAAGCAGCCTATCATCTGGCTTAATTATTGTTAGCAAGAAATTGAACCCACTATGAGTAAAAAACATTACGTTGTTTGGAAAGGTCTAGCGACAGGCGTGTTTGATAACTGGTCTCAAGCCAAGGCACAAATAGACGGTCGCAGCGATGCCCAATACATGGGATTCCCCTCACTTGACGAAGCGCAGGCCGCCTTCAAATCAACCTACACTAAAGCGCTAATGAATCGCTCGTTAGCTAAAAACCCAAGCAGTAAGAGCGCAGGAACTCCCAGCATTAAAAGCAACAGCACTAAAAGTAGTAGTAAACCTAACACTGCTCCATTTGCAGCTGAGATTGCCATTTTTTGTGATGGGGCTTGTTCACCAAACCCAGGAAAATCAGGTACCGGTATTGCGATTTATGAGCAACAACAAATCAAACAATTATGGTATGGTCGCTACTTAGCTCAAGGCACCAATAATACTGCCGAATTAACCGGATTACTTGAAGCATTTATTTTGGCGAAAAAATATATCGACGCCGGTAAGCAAGTTCAAATTTTATCGGACTCAAAATATTCGATCGACTGTATAACCAAATGGGCCAGCGGTTGGAAAAAGAAAGGCTGGGTTCGAGGAAAGAACGAAGAAATCAAAAATCTTGAACTGATCAAGCAATGCTACGCACTTTATGGCACATTAAAAACAAACTTAACCATTAACCACGTTAAAGCCCACGCTAATATCGAAGGCAACGAGCTAGCAGACCGTATGGCAGTGTTAGCACGAATGAGCCAAGAAAGTGACTTTGTACTGCGCAACGAACCGATTAATGTCGTTGATATATTAGCCATGACATCGGGTTAAGTGTTTAGCTAAAGACTAAATAATTTTTTACGCACCATCACCCGATAATCTTTCGGTGACATCCCCAAGCTACGACGAAATAGCTTGGTGATGTGCCCTTGATCTTGATAACCCACTTCAAATGCAATTTCCTGAATCGTGAGATTACTCGACCCCAACAATTCCTTAACGGCTTCCAGCCGCAATTTTTGCCAGTATTGGGTCGCACTGCTATTAGTTGCGGCTTTAAAACGCCGGGTTAACGAGCGGTGACTCAAACCAAATTGCTGAGCCACCACGGTTAACGTCGCATTTGAGCTTAAATTGTGTTTCATCCAAAATTGAATTTGGGCGATCAGTTCATCAGGGTGTTGATCGCCAGTGCCTTCTAAATAACGTTGCTCGGCATAAGGCTTGCGAATTTCATGGGAGAAATTACGTTCGACATGCTGCGCGGCCGAAATACCATAGGTTTGTTCAATCATATGAACAATAATATCAGCCAAAGCATTTAAACTGGCTGCGCAATATATCCCCTTCGACTGGGTAATAAAAAACTCAGGCTTTAATTCTACCTGAGGATAGTCGCGCTTAAACTGTTCAAAGTAATGCCAGTGCGTTGTAGCAGGACGCTGGTTAAGTAACCCTGACTCTGCTAAAAAACAGACCCCAGTACCCACTCCAACAATAGTACTTCCGGTCAAAAAGCAGTCTAACAACCATTGAATTGCAGACTCATTGTTACGTAAAATGGGGCGAGGATTGCGCCATAAACTCGGCGCAATAATCACCTGTGGCGTCGTGGCTTGCTCAACGGTCACATCGGGTAGAATAGCAATGCCAGCACGCGACTTTATCGCGTCACTCGTTTGTGCCACCAGCTCAACATGTAATGGTCTAACGTTAGGATCTTGACGTAACGCAAACGCTTCTCCCGCTTTTAACATCTCAATCGGCAGAGTTAAACTGGTGGCAAGCACATGTTGATAGACTAAAAAAGCAACATTAAACGACGCTAATGGCTGTTGATCCATGATTTAAACTCACCAAATGACAATAATGGCTAGAATAGCACAACAAATGGCTACTTTGACCAATTAAATGGCGTCATAAAGCGATATTCTGAAGTTACTTCTTCTTCAATGAGATTTTTCATGATTTCTTTACCGCTAATTGTGGGCATGGGCGGCATTAATGCTTCAGGTCGTACTTCTTTTCATCAAGGCTTTCGCCGTATTATCATCGACAAACTGACCGCGCAAGCACGCCAAGATACCTTGGTTGGTCTCGCCAGCTTAATGAACTTAATCACCTTTAGTGACGGTCAATTCAAAGATCAATTAGGTGAAATAATCGCCACCGATCAAGTCGAGGCGAAATTTGGCCAACAAATTTTAGACGGTACTTTAATTCGAAAAATTGAAGACAACCATTTTGATCCAGATGCCACCCATTGTCATAAAAAAATGACGATTATGCCGAGCGAACAAGGCATTTGTTTTACTACCCGCGCCCGAGATTTACCACAACCACTACCCAACACATGGACAGTGACCGAGCTTGACGCTGGTCGGGTCAAAGTTGAGATTAACGATAGCATTATCATTAAACATGACTCATATCGTGATAATCCCATTAAAGCGGCAGGTCAATTCCCTACCGGATTTAAACCAGAAGCGATGTATAACAGCCGTTATCAAGCCCGTGGCTTACAAGCGACTATCTTTGGTGCCACCGACGCTATTCGCTCAATGGGATTAGAATGGGACACCATTCTCGATAAAATTAGTCCAGACATGGTCGGCACGTACTCCGGCTCTATGGTTGGTCAAATGCAGCAAGAAGGTTTCGGTGGCTTACTGAAAAACCGCCTTAATGGTGAACGTGTTAGCACCAAAAATTTAGCCCTAGGTCTTAACTCAATGCCAACGGATTTTATTAATGGTTATGTCACTGGCAGCGTCGGGATCACCCACACCGCTACCGGCGCTTGTGCAACCTTTTTATATAATTTACGCACCGCCATTTCAGACATGCAAGCGGGAAAGATTCGCTTGGCCATTGTCGGTAACAGCGATGCATTGATTACACCTGAAGTTATCGAAGGTTTTGGTAACATGAGTGCCCTAGCCAACGAAGAAGGTTTAAAACGTTTGGATGGCTCCGACACCGCCGATCATCGTCGTACCAGTAGACCATTTGGTCACAATTGTGGTTTTACCATTGGCGAAGCGGCACAATTTTTTGTCTTAATGGACGATGCCCTAGCGATTGAAATGGGCGCTGATATTCTTGGCTCAGTGGCTGAAGTGTTTGTTAATGCCGACGGGATAAAAAAATCAATTACCGCACCAGGCCCTGGTAACTTTATTACCATGGCTAAATCAGTTGCCTTAGCGAAAACTATTGTGGGGGCTGAAAGTGTCAGTCAACGCAGTTTTATTTTAGCTCATGGCTCAAGCACTCCTCAAAATCGTGTCACTGAATCATTGATTTACCATCGCGTCGCGGAAAACTTTGCGATTAACAATTGGCCGGTGATAGCACCAAAAGCCTATTTAGGTCATACCATTGGCCCTGCTAGTGGCGATCAGCTAGCCTGGGCATTAGGGGTTTTTGCCCACAATATCATGCCAGGCATTACGACGATTAACGAAGTGGCTAGTGATGTCCATAACGCGCACTTAAACATCGCGCTGGATCATTGGCACTGTCAGCCAATGGATGTTGCTTTTATTAACTCGAAAGGATTTGGCGGCAATAACGCCACCGCCACGGTATTGTCACCCAACTTCACTCTAAAGATGCTAGCCAAACGTCACGGCGACACAGCGATGACCCAATACCAACAAAAATTAACCGTGGTAAAAGCAGCACAACAAACATATCAGCAGCAAGCGGACCAAGGTTTATTCAAATTGATTTATCGCTTTGGTGAAAACATGATTGATGAAAGTGAGATTGTACTTAACCATTCCACCATTAAAGTACCGGGCTTTAAACACGAGATAACCCTACCTAAGCATAACCCCTTTGCTGATATGACGTAGGATACCAATTCCGATAATTAACGGCTCATTCTTAACCTCTAATTTAACGGAATTGATATGATAAACTGACAGCAAAAATTGTATACTTTGTTAATTAACGTTACCAAGTTATTACTCTTTAGTTGTCACTTCCCTTTGTATGACACTATTAATTTACATCGCTATTGCTAATACTATGAACTGAACTAAGTTTAATCTACGGTAGCAATGTGAGTAACTAATAATCGGACGCTTATCAATAGTAGTTTTATTTCGTAATACATTAAAAATGCACACACTAACAGTGGCAACACTAATAGCGCTTGGCCGCACGGCAATTGACAGTGCGGTTCCGGTTGACATTTTTCTGTAGAAGTCTAAAAAACAAAGTTTTGTGCGACCTCCGACATTACGTGGCTTATAGCAATCTGATTAATGGGAAGAGACGCCATCGCTCTGCGTTAGTGGTGCTCAAGCCGTAGACTTAGGTAAAATTCCAATGGCTGCGATTAAGCGACTTGAGGTCTTGCGCGATGGTGCCGCGGCTCGGTAAATATTCAAGCAGGTCAATTTTTTGAAGGTGATGGTGAAGATTTTAAAATTGAAGCGAACGTTGGTTTACCGTTAACCGACAATGGTTTTTTAAATTTAACGGCATCGTATTCCGATAGTGCAAAAACTTCTCGGGGGATCGCTTACCCTGCTGCAGCATATAACCAATAATCGCCATCGAATCCGTGATTAATGCATAAGTCAACTGAGTTGGACATGATCAATGACAGCCTGAGCCCATCAATGCTAATGCCGTGGTATTGGAAATAGGCGAAGTGTGATCGCCAAACAGACCGCCAATTAATCTAGCGAGGTATGTGCTGGTTTGTAACTCTTTACAGATTGAACTTAACGACCAAGCTAATACTAAGATAAAGCAGATAAACATAAGCTTTTCCATGTCACTAACAAAATGTTTTAACGAATCGTTATAGCTGGTTTTCTAGTGTCGCTTCATCATATAGGCACAGGCCATTGACGAAAAGAGATAAGAAAGGAAAATACCAGAATGCTCACCGGTGATGCGACAATTAATGCACAGCCTGAGTCCGTAAAAAAAGTAAGCCCAGCACACCATGCCGCAAGTTGCCCACAAGCAGGGCTTGAGACATATTTAACAATAACGGTCGAAAACGCCTTAGCTCCGCCAGAATTAATGAACCAACGAACGCGCGAGTGAAGCAATCGACAATATCCCGTAAAGATCCATTATGTTTACCTTTTTAGCGCTGTTATTGAACTGATTTTTTGCTCAAAAACATCATTGGCGCGTCGCCACACCCCTTGCTTAATGTCACCTAACTGTAATAGAGAAGGTAATAATTGCTGTGCAAAATCTTCGCTACTTTCTACGGGCAGTAAGGAAGGCAAATGATCGATAGCAATTAAATCTAAGGGATTGTCTCCTTCGATTAAGCGTAACGTTGGTTGAGAAAAATTGGTGCACTGGTTATAGATTGGCAACGGGTTGAAGTCGCTGTATGGATCACAGCTAACATCGCAAATAATTGATAATTGGCGGTCTTGCTGTTGCAACATCTCGTGGGTTAAAAAAGGTGGCAAAGGCGCCTGAACAAACACACAATTAATAATCACATCAAAGTTGAGCAGCTGTGGAAATGGACCACCAATTTTCGTTTCATTAATATCCCATTGGGTCACATCAATCCCAGCCAATTCGGCCATTTCGACCGCCCCACGACCACTGCGCCCTTTTGCCCCAATCACTAACATGCTCATTGTTTTAGCATGCTCACCGAGTCGTTGTTTAATATCATCGACTAACAGATGCTTATTGGGAAATGAACGCAATTGGGTTAACACCGGGTTATGCCCATTGCAACGCCCAGAAAAAGCTTTGAGGGCCACCGCAGCGCCAGCAAAGCCAGCCCAATAGCCAAACGCCGCAACTCTGCGATGATTGTCATCAACCAAATATTCTAAGTCGAACAACTGACCGCCACCGATCATTAAGCGCTCAAGGAATTGCTGCCAACCTTGCTGATCCTTAAAAACATGAGCAAAGTGGATATGACGATGAATCAATGGCCAGCTCGCTTGTTCTAACTCTTTCAGCCCTAAAATAATGGTGTCGCGAGGAGATTCACGCCAGCTATGCGCTGGGGCAATAGTGCAACCTATTTCACGATATTCATCGCTGCCAATCGCGCTTAGGGTTGATTGTTCAACCGTGACTCTAAAGCCAGCGGCCAACAGTTTTTTTGCCACGGCCGGCGTTAGTGCAATTCGTTGTTCAAATGGTTTCGTTTCGGCGCGTAACCAAAGGTGTGGTTGTTGCATGTTTATGTGCTCCCTCATAGTAAGCTGGTCTAAATCAAATAAGTGCTGGTCAAATGGTGAAGCATTTTCAATGGTATTCATTATTCATAATGCTAATGAAAAACTAAAGTGTCACAATTCACATTATGACTGGCTAAATGAACCAAATTGAGTATTCAACATAACAAAATGACAATTCAAGGTTAAATATTACCTATTTCCATCTTATCAATACTAAAAAAATTTTATTTAATTGACCATTAAAATCGTTGTTTAGTGGATAGTATTATCGATAAATTGGTGTGTTCGACGCCTTTAAGGCATGAAATATCACCGAGAATATTGAGTGATTTCCCTTCGGATCCCGTGATCGTTTTGTTACTTATATGTATCATTTAGGTAAAAAACACTAACATAATTTGATAATTATGCCACTTAGCTTGCCGATAATGTTTACATTAATTTAAAATAAACAAGAACTAGTGTGTAATGCAGATCAGTTAAGACTAAATTGCTTGCATTTTTAGTAAATGAGATCAAAATCCGATGATTGCAATCATCGGATTTTTTTATGCCTCTGAGTTACGATTTTTACAGCCTGTCGAACTTCTCACCTGACAGTTTCTCCTCTTTATCTGAAGTGCTATTGAATTTAAGTTATTTGGACAGGCATAAATATATTTCTGTAATATCAACAGATACCTCTAGTCTTTAACAATCTTTATTGCCTATCCCAAATATCATTGCAAATATCAATATACAAGTTATTTGGACAGGCATAAATATATCTCTGTAATATCAACCTATATCTCTAGTCCTGACATAACTTTTTACTAAAATATAAATTATTTTCGGCTAATTTTAAATTAATAAATCATTTATTAAAAAAATTCTAAAAAATTTCGTCAGTTAATTAACCGCTATAGAATAGCGATAATAATATCCGTTAAAGTTTAAATTTTGTCAGTGCGTACTTTTGTGCCAACTTGCCCCATGTGAATGAGCATGACTTCGTAAGATCTTTTCACTACCAGCAAAGCTACCATATTGGCGCCTGAAATGTATAATAGCTTCCAACCAGGTTTCTTGGTTTATTCCTAACTCTTCCAGTATCTTCGGTTCATTAGCATCGATATAACCTGTTTTATTTGAATCAATATGCCGCCCACTCCAATCCGTTAAAGCCAAGTAATCTGACAAGCTAAACGGTATAGCATTGGTATTATCTACGCCTGTAAAGGGTAATAATAATGGCGGTTGTTGGGGCACGGAAATATCAGCAATGGGTTTATCAAGCTGTTGTTGGTATGCGTTATGCTGTTTTATTCGCTCTTGAATTGAAGTAAAATCACTACTTCTTAATGAGTGGCTAACACCTGCCCTTACAGGGTTTAAATCAACATAAGCCATACAACTCAGTAAAGCTTGATTGTCGAGTAGCGCTTGAGACTTGAAACGTCCCTCCCAAAATTTTCCAGTGCAATTATCTTCTTTATTTGCTGCTCGGGCGATAAACTCATTTAAGCACTTCATAAACCATGATATGTCATACAAACGTGAGCGCCACTCTTCAATCAACGCTATCGCTGCCACTGTATGTGAATCACATTGAATATTTTCTACCCCATCGATTCCAGGATCAATATTTTCTTGTTCTACTTTATTTCGAACGTAATCATCCACTAATTGATGACCATTAAATAACACCGTCCAGCGCGCTATCACTTCATCCAGTGACCAATTTTTTGCACGATACTGATCAACATGTAGCACTAAATGGTAATGATTGCTCATGATCGCATAAGCAGCAATATCAATGGAAAACACTTGGGATAGTAGTTTGATCCGATCGGTTAACCATTGTCGGCGGTGATCATAGTTTTTGCGGCTGTAACAATCTTCACCACATAAAAAACTTCGACGAACACAACGATTAATGACATGGTAAAAAGTCGTTGCTCCCAAATCTATCTGACTATGTCTGGCACGCGTCATAACAATCACCTGTTTATATTTCAAACAATAAATAGGTTACGCCTAACGAACAGATAGTTCAAATATCAATCATATTTTTATGCCTGTCCATATTAGGTTTTTAGGTTTATATTAGGTTTTAGGTTTTTCAAAGCCGATATCATAACCATATTGATTGATGGAACGAACAAAAAACTCAATCGCTCGTTCTTTGCTAGTTGCATTTAACCGCTTACCGGGATCTATAACCGACTCAGAAAACGATAATGGAATGCCGGAATAAGCGTGATAGAAATGACTAAGCACCTTATTAAGAGGATGATCTTCTCGTATCACCCCACTCATAATGTTGACATCATTGTTTTTATAGATAGTTTCATAAGGATCAAAAAAAATATCATCTTCAGCTTCAGCTATTTCCATTTTGTCGTATATTCGTGTCTCCCGTCCTATTTTAGCCCGATCGTTTGAGTTCCATGCCCCCCACAGCAAATGAAATGGCTCTTTGTCATTAACTTTATTACTTATTGCTATGCGATATAATTCAGCAAATTCCCCGTTTAATTGGTCGTGATGCTGTATCAGTCGAATGGCCTCTAATGTAATCACAGGGTGTGTCACGTTGGTATTATGGGCCAACACCACTGACGATGCCGCCGAGAGTAATATGCCAGCCATTAATTTATTGTTCATAGCGTAAACTCCATGTGCGAGAAATCTTCAATATCCTTTACACATTCCTGCTTAAAGTCGATTGCTTCTTCTATCGCTTCTGACGAACCTTGACTGGCAATATCATCAATTTTTGGCTGGAGGTATTTGGTGATCAATTCAGGGTGGCCTAGCTTGAGTATCTGTGGGAAATAATTTCGACAACCGTTGAGGTAAACAGCGAATTTGGTGGTTAGTTGAGCTTGTAACTTTGTTATTCCTCGGTCAGTATCATATTTAACCTTACTCTCAAAACCTTCGGGATAAAGGACGGGGAACTGACTTTTGTTTTTCATCATCACAACATCCACCAATTCAATGGTGCCTTGGGGTTGGTTAGGGACAGATAGGTAATTGCTTGAGTACTCTTCGTAATTAGGATGAGAGGCGCCAATATTCATTCCAAGTGTTTCAAATGTCATTCCCGTCGGATTATTTATATATTCCCGACCAACATAGCCCCGAGGAAACGTGACTACGTCACCACTATTAACAATGATTGACTGTCGATAAGTGAAATTTGAACCTCGACCGTTTGGGCCTATTGCCACTAAAGATAAAATGATATCCTCAATGGGGGTACCATCTTGCGATTTAATGGTCACTGTAAATGGACCATAGCGCCCTCCAAAAGCATCGAACTGTTCAGAAGCCCAAAACCCAAAAAAAACAGCAGGAAAAAAAGCAATTAACATTAACCATTTAATCATGATCCCACCCCTTTAAATTAATGGTAACTTTTCAATTTCAAACGCGTCAATGTCACCCGTTACTTGGTAACCCAATATTCTAAATAACGAGCGATAATAATCACTGCTCACGGCAATGGATGTTGAGCCATCTTTTTCAACATTTTTAATGATATGGTACTGCTTAAGTAACGCCGTTTTATTGTGACTCAATAGATATTCTAACGCCGCCAACGCTAAAAATTGCTCGCTGCGTCTCATCAGTTTTTTTGCTAATACATCCTTTTCTTGCTCCGGCGACGCTAAAAAATCATTATATTGTGTAACTAACTTTTTATCCCAGGCCCCTAACGATGATGCCGCAAGCAACGTTTTAAATTCATCACGACCCACCAAATGTGCCAACCCCAATGCCGCATGAATACGCCAGTTGCCGTAACTGTTGTTATTAAGAATGGTTATGATTGTCGATTTTTGGTTTGTTAGCCCTAAACGCCCCGCCAAATTTGCTGCCATGCTACGAACCGCACCCGGTTTGTCTGGGCTGATATACGTTTGAGCATAATGATTCATCCAACTAGCAGGATGACTGGCAAGATAGCCCAGCGCACCCCGTAATGTCGTGACACTGGCAGTACCGGCGTCTAAAACTGTTTTTGCATACGCATCACCACTGTGCGATGCACCTATCCGAATTAACGCCGTAAACACAAACTGCTGACGCATTTCATTAACACTGCCTTCATTAGCCAGCGCCAACACTTCATCGATTGATGCCTGTCTGGATATTTCACTTAACACCAACAATCTTGGCACAGCGACTTCTTCTGGGGTGATAGCATAGCTTGGCGAAACGAGCCCTAAACCCATCATCAACCCGAGTGTTACTATATAGTGATTCATGACCAAAACTCCCTTTGTTTAACCGTTTTCATATAGCTCTCGACCTTATCGTTGTGTTATTTTTACTTGAATTAAAAAACTTCCCGGAAACTCACTAATTCCAACACTTTCAACATATAGGATTAATTTACCATTTTTCAGAGGTGGTAAGCTAGTGAGAGGTATTAGCACATCAGGCTTAATATAGTCACCGCTAAAGAACTTTGAAACAGCCCTTGGTGTGCGTGTTTCAGTGGAGTTTTTAGTCCAAATCCTCATCACGCCCGGTGCGGGAAAGTGTTGATTTTCGTCGTCGTTAATATCTAGATCTCTATCATAACTATACTGCATCTAGTGCAATAGCTTGGGCAGTGAGGTTTTTCGTCAAGGGGAAATTCAGTACAAACTCACTTTGAGAGTTTGAGTTGGGGAATATTCTGACTATTTTATTGATGTTAACAAATGCTTTTTGTTTTACTTTCTCTACGACTCCACCAACTGTTTTAAGATCCGACGCTAACACACCAACCACTGTAAATCCGACATACCGAATGTCTTGATTATCACCCGCCTGAACAACGGTACTAAGATATTGTTTGCCTTCAATGCTAGCGATAGATACCCGTTCAAATGAAACCGTTGGGTTAATCTCATCAGCAGTAAACGTCTCACTGTATGTGGTTGAGGTGCCATCATTGAGATAGATAGTAAAAGCGGGATAAAATCGTACGGCCCCCTTGGCCTCAACGATAAATTGACAACCATTAAGGTGATTACTGTTACGCAAGAAGTCGGAAGAATCAAGTGATAAGTCCCCAGATTCAGCATGGTATATCACTTGAGAAAGGTTAGAACACTGATCTAAAGCAAGTGTAAATGACACCTTATTACTATCCATACTCAATTTATGGTTAGTACGAATATCTAAATCCAAGGCATTTACAGCATGACTATAAGCAAGAAAAATAACAAAAACAGAAAAAACACGAAATAAGCGCAATTTGATTATCATCCATTATCGAATCAAAAAAACATCTAAATAATTAGGAATGATATATCCAACATCCCTCCTCACTAACTTAAAAATTTTAATTAAATAATATGATTTACAAATAGATTATAGTGAATAGCGATGACTTATTATTACATCAACCTAAAACAATTATGGCTCGAGTAACTGTTTTAGGAAAAAATGGATAGGGATATTAACTCTCTGCTTCTTGCCAAACCTCGAATTTTAGCTCAATGGTTTCGTTATCGGTGTTTAACCAAATTTCGCCACCTTGAATGGTGAATTGTAGATTCATGGTGCGTGTTGCGGCATCGGCAAGTGCGTTCATTGATTCGTCACTCAGGAAAAACACACTGAGATTTTTGTATTTACGGGCGGTTGATTGTTGCTGTTTCCACCAATTTTTGGCGGCATTTTCACCGTAGGTATAAATAATCGATTGTTGGGCACGAACGCTGCCTTTTTTAATCCGCTTTTCATCTGGCGTACCTAAATCAACCCATAGTTCAATAATGTCACTGTAATTGACTTGCCACAGATCCGGTTGGTCTTCATCACATAAACCTTTGGTAAAAGTTAATTGTTCATTGGCATTTACTGCCCATGCCACAATCCGTAACATCATCCGTTGTAGTGTTTCTGACGGATGTTGGGCAATGGTTAGGCTTTGATCGATGTACACTTCACGATCCATATCAGCAACATTGACCGTTGCCTTAAAAATTGTCGCTTTAAGCGCCATTATCATTATCTCTTCATAAAATTTATCGCTATGGTACGCGTATTTATTTAATTAAGCGACTGTTTCACGGTATGATAAATATTACTAATTTCCAGCGGCTAGGTTGACGTCTTAATGACAAAATTAAAGGTAGAATTATTACTCACGGGCAATGAATTAATGTCTGGCGATGTTATCGACTCCAATTCAGCGGTGATTGCGCAACAGTTGAAAACATTAGGGCTAGAGATAAGCCGTCGAGTGACGGTAAAAGATGATACCGATTTACTCAGTCAAGAAATTATCAGCCAGTCACAGCGTGCCGACATTTTAATTATTAATGGCGGCTTGGGCCCAACGGTCGATGATATGACCGCTCAAGCATTAGCAGATGCGGCGCAGTTACCGTTAGCCATTCATCAGCAAGCACTCTCTCAACTAACAGCATGGTGTGAAAAACGCAGTTATGTGTTAAATCAGGCCAATAAAAAACAAGCTGTTTTGCCTCAAGGGTGTGACATTATCACCAATGACAGTGGCAGCGCCTGTGGCTTTCATCTACGATTAAATGGATGTGCGATTTATACCACGCCAGGAGTGCCCAGCGAAATGGTGACGATGATCCAGCAAGAAATAGTCCCGGCTATTGAACGCGATTTTAAGATTAACAGCACCACCGATGTCAGTCGATTTCAAGTGTTTGGCATTGGTGAGTCAACCATTCAGCAGTTGGTGTCTGAACACCTAAGTGATTGGCCAGCTGAAATTGAATTGGGCTTTCGCGCGTCGATGCCTCTGATAGAAATGAAGTTAACCACCGATACCGAGCAAGGTCATGGCATCAAAGCCTTGTGGCAAAACAAGTTAGAGCAGTTGTTAGGCGGTCATGTTATTGGCCAAGGTAAGACCTCGCTAGCTCAAGCATTAGTTGAGGCACTGCAGCAACAACATAAAAGCGTCGCCTTTGCCGAGTCCTGCACTGGTGGCTTGATGTCATCGTTACTGACCCAAGTAAGCGGTTGTTCCGAGGTGTTTGAAGCCGGTTTCGTGACCTACTCCAATGCGATTAAGGCCAAGATTATTAGCGTCAGTGAGCACACGCTAACTCAATTTGGTGCGGTCAGTAGCGAAGTAGTGCTTGAGATGGCCCAAGGAGCACTTAAGCAAAGTGGCAGTGATTATGTGGTCGCAGTTTCAGGTATTGCGGGACCTGGTGGTGGCAGCATTGATAAACCCGTTGGCACCGTTTGGTTAGCCTGGGGCGAGCAAGGTAATATCCAGACCATTGGTTTAGCCGTGCCATTACCGCGAATTAAATTTCAACAATATGTCGCCGCGGTGGGGCTTGATTTAATCCGTCGCCATATAATAGGCATTACCACACCTGCCTATTATATTGAGCAGCGCGCCCTTACGAATAGCGCGACTTAACATGATCGGGCATCGAATCAATTTGAAATTGAACCATGGCATCGAAGGATTTTAACAAGGGTTCAAAGCTGCGTTGTTTACCTTCTAATTGGGTCAACAATTCAAAGCAGGCTTCAACCGTTGAGAGGCTGTCGCTGCGCGATGATTTCCGGATCCGATAATTACTTTGATTAGTGACATCAATACCAATACACGGCAATTGTTGCAGCACCGGATTCAAGCAATACATTTTATAGGCTTTTTTCCAGCTGCCATCGAGCACAATAATGGTTAAATTATTTAAGACTTGCGTATTAACATCCTCTGGAGAGATGGCATTATCCTGAGGATATAGCAACATCACTTGCCGTGAAGGTTCGTTAAATAATGCTTGAAATTCGACGTTCTGGTTAAAGTTTTCACCGACAATCACTTGGCAACGTCTAAGACTCAGCTCTGCAATTTTAGCGGTGCCCTTGGCATGTTTCACTTCACTAGGATGTTGTAAGATCACTATTTCAGTTCGGTTATCAATAGGGGTAACGGTGTGGCATAAACAGGCCACTGGTGGCCGTAAACATTGTGGGCACCTTGCTCTTTTATTCATTTGTTTGGCTCTTTGCTTAAGGTAATGTACGCTGTCATTAAATTTTTAACTGAAGGTTTTAGCATTAAACACTTAATCTCTCAATTGATGACTGTTGTCGCCACCCCACAATGGCGGTGGCCATTAATTATTGCCCTCTCCTGCTCACTGCTATTTGTTGGTCAGTCATTGAGCCTACCCTTATTAGAGTATGATCGAGGGCTGATTGCGCAGGGACAAGTGTGGCGTATTTTAACAGGCAATTTTCTGCATACCAATAGTTGGCACCTGTTAATGAATTTAGTTGGCTTAGTTTTGTTAACTCAATTGTTCGGCCGCCACTATAGCCAGTGGCAGTTTTGCCTATTTACACTCACTAATTGTGTGATGGTGGGTGCTTTATTATATTGGTTTACTCCAGATATTTATTATTACGTCGGCCTGTCGGGTTATTTACACGGTTTGTTTGTGTTTGGTTGTTTAGATGAAATAAACCGAGGCATTAAGTTTAGCTATTTATTGTTATTAGGCATTGCGGCGAAGGTTTTTCACGAACAGTTTTATGGCGCGGCGGCCGAAATCAGCGCACTCATTAATGCCGAGGTTGCGGTTGATGCCCACTGGTATGGGGCCATCACCGCAGTGCCGATTTATGCGCTCTATTTAGGCTGGCAACGATTAACGCGTCAACAGTAAATCATTAAGCCGTGCCACTTCATCACGGAGCTTACCGGCCAGTTCGAATTCGAGATTACGAGCATGTTGATACATCTTATGCTCGAGAGCGTTGATTTCTTTCTCAATATCTTTGTTCGAACTACTGCGATACTGTGCAGCCGTTTCAGCCACTTGATCAAGTTCTTCATTGCCGCCAACATCGAGTGAATCAAGCACTTTTTTGGTCAGTCCTTTGGGAGTAATACCGTGATCCAGATTATATTGATGCTGCAACGCTCGACGTGACTCGGTCGAGTCGATGGCTTTACGCATCGATTTAGTGATTTTGTCACCATAAAGAATCGCTCGACCATTGAGATTACGTGCGGCACGACCAATGGTTTGAATTAACGATCGTTCTGAGCGTAAAAAACCCTCTTTATCAGCATCGAGAATCGCCACTAATGACACTTCCGGCATGTCGAGACCTTCTCGTAACAAGTTAATCCCGATTAAAACATCAAACTTACCTAAGCGTAAATCACGAATAATCTCGATCCGTTCAACGGTATCAATGTCGGAGTGTAAATAACGTGCTCGTACGCCATTATCATCTAGGTACTCGGCTAAATCTTCAGCCATACGTTTGGTCATCGTGGTAGCGAGTACTCGCTCATCAAGCGCCACTCTAAGGTGTATTTCACTGAGTAAGTCATCCACTTGCGTCGCAACCGGTCGTACTTCAATAATCGGATCGAGTAACCCCGTCGGCCGCACGACTTGCCTCGCTACTTCGCCATTGGATTTGTTGAGTTCATAATCACTGGGGGTTGCCGAGACATAAATCGTTTGCGGCGAAATAGCCTCAAACTCTTCAAATTTAAGCGGTCGATTATCTAAGGCCGACGGCAAACGAAAGCCATACTGAACCAAGTTTTCTTTACGAGAACGGTCACCTTTGTACATCGCGCCAATTTGAGGCACCGTGACATGAGATTCATCGATAATTAGTAAGCCATCATCGGGTAAGTAATCAAGTAACGTTGGTGGCGGTTCGCCGGGATTACGCCCTGACAAGTAACGGGAGTAGTTTTCGACCCCAGAGCAATAACCCAATTCGGTCATCATTTCAATATCATAACTAACGCGCTCACTAATCCGCTGCAATTCCACCAGTTTATTGAGTGATGTTAGTTGTTCTTTGCGCTCACGCAGTTCTTCTTTAATGTGTTCAATTGCCCCCAAAATCTTTTCTCGCGGGGTGACATAGTGAGTTTTAGGGTAAACAGTAAAGCGCGCCACTTGCCGTTCAATCGCGCCAGTTAATGGATCAAATAACGAAATTCGCTCTACTTCGTCGTCAAACATTTCGACGCGTACTGCGAATTTTTCAGAGTCTGCTGGGAATATATCCAACACTTCACCACGAACTCGAAAAGTGCCACGGGCAAACTCGGTATCATTACGTTTATATTGTAATTCGGCGAGGCGGCGTAAAATCCCCCGCTGCTCCATGATATCGCCCTGACGGAAATGTAAGAGCATTTTCATGTAGGACTCAGGATCACCCAAACCATAAATCGCCGATACTGACGCGATGAGCACCACGTCTTTACGTTCTATTAGCGCTTTAGTTGCTGATAGGCGCATTTGCTCAATGTGGGCATTAACGGCGGCATCTTTCTCAATAAAAGTATCGGTTGATGGTACATAAGCTTCAGGCTGATAATAATCATAATAAGAAACAAAGTATTCCACGGCATTATTAGGAAAGAATTCTTTCATTTCACCATATAATTGAGCCGCAAGTGTTTTGTTGGGTGCCATAATTAAAGTCGGTCGCCCCGTTTTAGCAATCACATTGGCCATGGTATAGGTTTTACCCGAACCAGTAACACCTAGTAACGTTTGATGAGCTAAACCTGATTCCAGGCCATCAATCAGTTTTTTTATCGCTTCGGGCTGATCACCAGCCGGTTGGTAAGGGGACTTTAAATCAAAACTCACGCTGTTTCCTCTGTCGCTGATATCTTATCATCGGACTGATTTTGTGATGGGAATTTATTAAGTTGTTGTACCATGACGAAAAAAGCAATGGCACCAGACAAACATGCAGCAACCGCTACTCCAACGAGTAAGCCATTAATATCGCCGAGCATGCTACCGATGTAAGCCAGAGGTAACAGTAAAACGAACAAGCGAGTGATATTTAACCCAACTGATATCATTGGCTTGTGCAGGGCGTTTAATGACGAATTAGTTAAAATAGTTATTCCAGCCAAGCCATGAGCAACAGGAACAATCATTAAATAGGTAATAATAATGTCAGCCACTTTAGGATCATCGGCAAATAACCCACCCAACCAGCTAGAAATAGCAATCAGCACTAAATAAATGGCCAATTGCCAAGCAATAACGAATTTGACACTGGAAAAATATGCTTGCTTCACTCGATCAAATTGACCCGCTCCAAAGTTTTGACTGATAAAGGGTGGCAGCGACATTGATAGCGCTAAAATGACGATAACAGCAAATGATTCAATGCGACTGCCAACGCCAAAGGCAGCAACCGCTTCCGAGCCATAAACGGCAACCATTGAGATGACAATACTCGATGAGATAGGTGTCATCATATTCGAGGCTGCAGCGGGTAACGCAATGGTAAGGATTTGTTTGCTCGAATCGACGATCTGCGAAAACTGGTAGCCCCAACCTAATAAATTATAAGTGGCGGTTAATCGATAGAAAACTAAGATACAGCTAACCGCACTAGCAATAATACTGGCAATGGCAGCTCCAGCAATGCCCATTGCTTCAATAGGTCCAAAACCAAAAATAAAGATTGGATCTAAAATAGCATTGAGTAAAGCGCCAAGACCCATCACTTTAGCTGGCGTTTTAGTATCACCCGAGGCACGCATCACTGAATTACCAATCATTGGCATAATAATAAACAAACAACCAAATAACCAAGGTGTCATATATTGTTTAATCACAACAATATGTTCAGGCGTTGAACCCATTGCACCAAAAATATGATTCAAACTAATCAATCCAAACATCGCAATGGTATAAATTGAAACCGCTGAAATAATCAAGGCGACTGAGGCATGTTGCTTTGCCAACTCCTTATTCTTTTGACCTAATGTTTTCGCCACCACAGCGGAAACACCAATACCTAAACCAATAGCGAGACTAATCAAAGTAAAAGTCACTGGAAAAGTAAAACTAAAGGCCGCCAATGATTCTGTTCCCAATAAACTGACATAAAAAGTATCGACCAAATTAAATGACATTAGCATTACTAAGCCAAACATCATCGGAATTGTCATATTTTTGAGGGTAGGATTAACTGGGGCAGTCAGTAACACAGAAGATTTCATAAAACTCACAGCATAAAAAATAGAACGTCAGATGGTAGCAGAAAGCACATCAACAATGAATATTATTTCAACATTAGCCGGGTTTAAACGGCAAGAAAGTATTGACAAAAAACGAAATGATTAAATCAAAAAAATTTAAACTAAAATTGAGTTATTCGGACATCAGCAGTTAAAGACAACTTAGCAGAGAACACCCTATTGACAAACGTAACCCAATGAAAATATTAACAATAACAATTCAGTACAAAAAGTAACAACATGCTAGTAAAGATGCATTCAGACAGGGTTTGATGATGGTTAACAAACAATTATCACAGAGTTATCCACAGAATTAGTGGATAACATCGGCAACCCCTTTTGGGGCAAGCATTGTGAGAATTCAATTGTTTTTTTCGATAACTTAAAAATAATATTTTTTAAAAAATTATCACCCAAGGTAATAATACAAGATAGATGCCGTCAATTATGAATCACTTAAAAAGAATAGTCACACTAAGCAATAATTGTTATTTTTTGACTCAATATAGATTATTAATAACGCTAATCGTATAAGTGTTATGCAAACAGCAACTTTTTAAACATCGACTGTTGACAGTTTCCAATACAAACTTTAATATGCGCTCCGTCTTTAAGACAATATCTACAAGTAATGAAATAGAAGTTCCCCGATAGTTCAGTTGGTAGAACGCCGGACTGTTAATCCGTATGTCGCTGGTTCGAGTCCAGCTCGGGGAGCCAATTCACCTTATCCATTCAGTTTAATTATCTCTAATACATTCACTTAGTTACAAAAATAAATTCAAATATATATTATCTAGTGTACAATCTCTTTATCTCATTTTTATAATTTATGCCATTGACGGCGGAGTTTTGTAATGAAATTAAAGAGGCAACTGAACTGGGCCGTATATTCGATATTTACTTTCTTTGTTATTATAAGTTTAATATCCCAACTTATTGTAATGACGCAACAAATTGATGATGAATTAGTTCATCACAATCAAAGGCTAGAGTTTTTAGTTAACCAAAATTTAGCATCAGAAATTATCTATGACAATTTAAATGCTGACTATATTTATCATTCTTTTTCGATAGAGTCATCAACAGCGCCCTATTTCCAATTTTTGTCTGAAGACTTAATTAATTTACCTATTATTTCTTTGACCTTAAGGGGCACAAATCTACTTTCAGAACAGCAGATAGTTATTGGCGAACAACAGATAAAATATACATTAGATTTATCATCAATAATGCGGCACTTTCAACAAATGATGTTGATTTTACTGATTGTTATCACCGCTTCTTATATTTTAGTGACGGTAATCATTAAGTGGATAATCGGACGATACCTGTCACAACCTATCACAGAGATGACTGAAAAGTTAACGTTGATGAGTAAGTTCGTTTTTAGCGACGAACAAATAAATGAACAAATGATCGATGAAATAAAACCGTTAAACTTAGCGATCGCCAAAATAAGCGCCACCGTTAGTCGAAAAATAGCAGAGATAGCTAAAGAGAACAAATTATTACAACAAGAAGCTTTTACAGATGAACTGACAGGTTTTGGTAATCGGGTCGTATTCAATAAAGATCTTAAAGAATTATTAGATCCAAAACAGAAAATTATTCATCAAGGTCAGTTATGCTTTATTCATACCCTCAACTTATCCCATATCAATAAAGAGCAAGGGTTTGAAGAAGGCAACAGATATATTAGCAAAGTGTCAGACTTAATTCGTCAAAGTCTAAAAAATAATAAGCAGGCGAAAGTGTACCGCGTCAGTGGTGCGGATTTCGTCGTTTTATTATCGAACCAGACTGAAGTCAATACCACAATTTTTGCCAGTGAGTTAAAAACACATTTTGATAATTATCAAAAACATCTAGAAGTTAATAACGTTGCCTTTGTTGGTGTTGTCAGTTATCGCACAGGCGATCAGTTCTCTGACACCATGGCCAATGTCGATACAGCGGTATCGATCGCCCAGACATATCAAGCTAATAGCTGGCATTATCTGTCAGTGACAGAGAACAAGGACGGTATTGAATGGAAAGAAACTCTCGATATTATATTAAAAAATACTAATTTAAATCTTTCATATCAACCGATAGTGCCCTTTCATGGTGACACTCCACTTTATATTGAAATACTTGCTCGTTTTTATGATCAAAATAACAATGATGTCTCAACTCAATCATTAATCGCGATGTCAAAACGCTTTAACCGAGCTCAAGATGTCGATAAATTAATTATAAACCACGTCTCTAATGCCATCACTCAAGGGCAACTAAAAGGATTCATAGCGGGTGTTAAACTCACCACCAGCTCTGTTCTATCGACGGACTTTGCCAGCTGGCTCGAGCATCACTTACTATTACATCCTGAGATTGCTCACCAAATAGTTTTCGAAATTAGCTGTACCACCGTTGAACAAAATTCGGATTACACCCAAAATTTAATCTCTATTTTAAGACGATGTGGCTCTAAAGTTGCCTTGTCTAATTTTGGTGCAACCCCATTAAGTTTTAGACAGCTAATCACACTACGACCAGAATTTGTTAAATTTGACCGGAGTGTCACTGTTGATTTATTGAAAAATAAAGATGATCAATTTTACATCAGGCAACTAATTGACCTAACAAGACAAATAAGGGCAAAGGTTATCGTCGTTGGGATTGAAAATGATGAGGAACGCCGCTTTGTCGACAACCTTAGAATTGATGGCATGCAAGGCTATTTCATTAGCAAACCCCAAAATATCTCAAATTTAGTGTAAAAATCAACCCAGGTTCAAATATTATAGTGATGTTTGAACCTTTGGTTGCCACTGGCTGATAATAACCCCAATGCCGACCATCATGCAGGCAGCGATTTGAATCATTGTTAGCTCTTCTCCTAAGATTAGCCAAGCTAATACGACGGTAAAGACCGGGATTAAATTACCAAAGGCACCAGCAGTGGTCACTGGGATCCTTGATATGGCATAGTTATAGCAAAGATATGCGCCCAACGTAACGCAAGTACCTAAATAAATAATCGACCATAACCCACGCCATTCGATCACATCAGGTACTGGTAGAAAGAACTGGAATGGCAAGAAGAATATTGCACCACATACCGCCGGAAAAGCACTTAAAAATACCGCGGAATACCGAACACTAAACCGCTTTAACAACACACTATATAACGCAGCACAACACATGGCTAAAAACTCAAGAAAATTACCCCATAATGGATTAGGGGCAGATTCATTAGCTTCACTACTAAAAGACAACCACAACACTCCAATAAATGCGATACCAAACCCTTGTAATTGACGACGCGTTACTCGTTCATCGACAATGAAGTAAGCGGCACCAGCAATCAATAATGGTAATAAGGCAGTAATGGTTCCCGCTTGTGAGGCTGAAGTATTTAACAAAGCTTGTGCCTCAAGGACAAAATATAAACACGGCTCAAGTAGGCACATCACCAACAATAGCTTCCAGTCCCCCTTTTTATAAGAAAACCGCATAAATTGACGACTAAAAAACAAAAAACAACCGCAGGCAATAATCATTCTGGCCCAAATAACAAACATTGGTGAGTAACTATCAAAGGCAAATTTAAGCGCAATAAATGAACTAGCCCATAATAACATGGCAACGCAAAGTGCCGATATTGCAACTAAATTATCTCGGGAACTAAAATTCATGGCTTGGCTATCCAACTAAAATTAAGTCGGGGATTTTACCGCCATTACGACCCTGTTTGCAAAGTGCTTTTTTGATAAAAATACTAACCTGTCACAAATTACTTGACCCAAATCTAATTATCAACGATTTTTGAGTGCTTAAGCTGAAGACCTACTTGCAATATGGTTGTTTCCAAGCCCATAAACACGGATAATGACAGAAATAATTTTATAAAAAAAATATGAGCAATGGTTGAGTACGTTTTACTATTAATTGGCACGGTGTTAGTTAATAACTTTGTGTTAGTCAAATTCCTTGGCTTATGTCCATTTATGGGGGTTTCCAATAAGCTGGAATCTGCCATCGGCATGTCTATGGCCACAACGTTTGTGATGACGGTTGCATCGCTGTGTAGTTATCTTGTTAATCAATATTTATTGGCCCCCGTGGGTTTAGAATATCTACGGACATTAAGCTTTATTTTAGTCATAGCAGTCGTGGTTCAATTTACTGAAATGGTGGTTCGTAAAACCAGCCCAACTCTGTATCGAATGCTAGGGATATTCTTACCCCTGATCACCACCAATTGTGCGGTATTAGGTGTGGCATTACTGAATGTTAATGAGCACCACAATTTTATTGATTCCATCGTTTATGGCTTTGGCGCTGCACTTGGATTTTCATTAGTGTTAATTATGTTCTCAGCCATGCGCGAGCGCATTGCAGCAGCCGATGTGCCAGCGCCTTTTAAAGGTGCATCCATTGCGATGATCACCGCAGGCTTAATGTCACTGGCCTTTATGGGCTTTACCGGCTTGGTGAAATAGTCATGAGTTTTCTATTAATTGCCGTGATTATTCTTACCGGACTTGGCTTGGTATTTGGCTTGTTACTTGGCTATGCGTCGATAAAATTTAAAGTTAAAGAAGATCCTGTTGCCGAAAAAATTGATTTGTTATTACCACAAACTCAATGTGGTCAGTGTGGTTACCCTGGTTGCAGACCCTATGCTGAAGCTGTTGCTAATGGTGATGACATCACAAAATGTGCACCCGGTGGCAAAGCAACCATTGAGCAGATTGCCGATTTATTAAGTGTTCCGATCCCTGATAATAGTAATAATGATGATATCGTCATCAAAAAAGTAGCCTTTATTATTGAAGATGATTGTATCGGTTGTACTAAATGTATTCAGGCTTGCCCTGTCGATGCCATTTTAGGGACAACCAAACAAATGCATACTGTCATTATTGACGAATGTACTGGCTGCGATCTATGTGTCGAGCCCTGCCCTGTCGATTGCATTGAAATGATCCCAGTCGCGCAAACGACAAAAAATTGGAATTGGCAGTTAAATGCTATCCCTTTTAAGCAGCTGGAGTCTTGAGTTGAAAACAATTATTAATCTAGTCGACCAAGGGCACCAATGGAAATTTCATGGTGGGATCCATCCGCCTTCTCGCAAAGAGCGAACGAAGACGCTCGCCATCAGCACAATAGAGATGCCGCAGCAGCTGTTTTTATCATTATCACAACATATTGGACAGCCGGCAGTGCCTGTCGTTGCTATAGGTGACACGGTTCAAAAAGGTCAATTACTGGCTAAGCAAGATGGTTTTATTTCGGCGGCGGTAATAGCACCAACATCTGGTACTATCAGTGATATTTGTCAGTACAGTAATTGTCATATTTCGGGGATTGAAACCCAAACTATTGTGTTAACTCCTGATCATCTCAATACTTGGCGCACCAAGTTGCCTTTAACACTCACCAGTGATCATCAACAGATCCTAGAGCGGATTAAGCTTTCGGGGATCACGGGGCTCGGTGGTGCAGGATTCCCAGCAGCCGTCAAACTGGCGACTAAGGCCGCGATTGAATTTCTAATTATTAATGGCGCAGAATGTGAGCCTTATATCACCAGCGACGATCTGCTGATGCAAGAACGTGGCGCTGGCATTGTTGCCGGTATTGAGATTATGGCTCAGCTGCTTAAGCCACAACGTATCATTATTGCGATCGAAGACAATAAGCCTCAAGCTATCACCGCCATGAAAGAAGCAGCCAAGCAGTCAATAATTGACATCATTGTGCGAGCTATTCCCACACTGTACCCCGCCGGTGGCGAAAAACAATTAATTGAGGTACTAACCAGTAAACAAGTGCCTAGTGGTAAGATCCCAGCAGATATTGGGGTTGTGGTACAGAATGTTGCCACCAGCCATGCGATTGCTAATGCCGTGCTGCTTGATGAACCCATTGTATCGCGAATAGTCACGGTTACCGGTGAGTTAGTCGATAAACCAGGTAATTATGAAGTGCCTATAGGTACCAGCATTGAACAATTACTAATTCACGCTCAATTTAAACCACAAACACAGCAGAAAATTATCATTGGCGGCCCAATGATGGGCTTCGCGCTACAACAGATAAATGCGCCGGTTATTAAATCAACTAACTGCGTCATTGCAGCAAGCATTAATGAGTTGCCGGACGCCCCCCCGGAGCAAAACTGTATTCGTTGTGGCGATTGTGAACAGGTTTGCCCCGCAAACTTACTGCCACAGCAATTACAATGGTTTGCCAAAGACCAAGATCATAAAAAGCTCAATGACCATAATTTGTTTGACTGTATCGAATGTGGTGCTTGCGCATTTGTCTGCCCTAGTACTATTCCTCTAGTGCAATATTATCGCGTCGCCAAAGCAGAAATAAGACAAACGACCGAAGATAAACGTCAGGCAGATCGCGCAAAAGATCGTTTCGAGCAGCGAAATATTCGACTTGAGCGAGATAAACAAGAACGACTCGAACGCAGTAAAAAAGCCGCTGAAGTGCGTCAAGCAGCCATGAGTAAAAATAGTGATGGTGATGCCGTCGCAGCAGCCTTAGCTCGGATAAAAGCCAAGAAAGCAGCCGCTGAAGAATCAAGCGATGCACCAAATAAAGACCGTGTTGCTGCGGCGATTGCTCGTGCGAAAGCGAAAAAGTCAGCGCAAACAACATCGCCAGAGCCAGCAGCCCAAGAAAGTGATGACATAGATCCACAAAAAGCTAGAGTCGCTGCGGCGATTGCCCGTGCGAAAGCAAAAAAAGCAGCGCAACAACAAAAGATTGATAGCAGCAATGACCAATCCACAAATGCTGACACCATCGAAACAATCGATCCGAAGAAAGCTAGGATCGCTGCTGTTATCGCCAAAGCTAAGGCTAAGAAAACACTAGAACTAGAGCAAGCAAACAATAATGGCAATGATGATAAGTCAGTAACTGTTGCTGACACTATCGAAACAATCGATCCAAAGAAAGCGCGGATCGCTGCCGTTATCGCCAAAGCTAAGGCTAAGAAAGCTCTAGAGCAACAACAATCCAACAACAATAATGATCAGAGATAATTAGTAAGATGATGTATTTATCAGTGACACCGTCACCACACAATTTGGGCACGAATAAAACATCTCGAGTCATGGCGAGTGTGATGCTGGCTACGGTACCCGGTGTAGCAACCTTGATTTATTTTTTCGGCTATGGCGTATTGTTCCAAATAGCCATTTGTTGCCTCACTGCCATCCTTAGCGAGATGGCTATTCTAAAGCTTCGTCAAAAAGACATTGCTATCAATTTAAAAGATAATAGTGCCTTGCTCACGGGAATTTTACTGGGTATCTCTATTCCACCATTAGCGCCTTGGTGGATTGGTGTGATCGGCACTTGTTTTGCTATTATTGTCGCTAAACAGCTATACGGTGGGCTTGGTTTTAACTTGTTTAATCCTGCTATGGTCGGCTATGTTCTACTATTAATCTCTTTTCCCGTTGCAATGACCAACTGGTTAATGCCGTTAGAATTGAGCCATGTTGTCTTAAGTTTTTCTGATTATATTAGCGCGATATTCACAGGTGTGACCACAACTGGATTATCGATTCATGAATTACGATTAGGCATTGATGGCATCACGATGGCCACTCCGCTTGATACCTTAAAAACCGATTTAACCTTAGGGTTAACTAGCGGTGAAAGCATGCAAAAACCAGTATTTGATAGCCTCGGTGGCATTGGTTGGTTTTGGGTTAATATCGCTTTTGCTATCGGGGGATTAGCCCTATTAAAGCTTAAGGTTATTCGCTGGCATATCCCTGTTGCTGTACTCGGATCATTATTATTTTTCTCTTTAATCGGTTATTTACTTAACCCGGACAGTCAAGGGTCTTCAATTTTTCATTTATTTAATGGTGCCACGATGTTTGGCGCATTTTTCATTGCCACCGATCCGGTAACGGCTGCAACCAGTAATAAAGGGCGGTTACTTTTCGGCTGTTTTATTGGCTTGCTGATCTATGTTATTCGTACCTTTGGTGGCTTCCCTGATGCGATGGCATTTGCCATTCTACTGGCTAATATGACGGTGCCTGTTATCGATTATTACTCCAAACCGACCACCTATGGTCGAGGGGGAAATAATGAATAAGATCATCTCTAAAAATGGTTTAATCTTAGCGACATTTGCCTTAATGGTCACCAGTATTGTCGCGGTGACTCAATATCTCACCAAAGAGAAAATTGCACAACAAGAACAAAAGCAACTATTAAAAACCCTCGACCAAGTTATTGACCGCGCAAGCTACGATAACAAATTATTTATGCATTGTGTGCCAACGCAAAGTTTACAGTTTTTAGGATCAAAAAAAACTCAGCGAGCATTCATTGCCTTTAAAGGTGACAAGCCGGTTGCCGTAGCGTTAGAAACCACAGCGCCCAATGGCTATAATGGTAATATTAATTTAATTGTCGGGATAAACTTTAATGGCATAATCACGGGCGTCCGAACGTTATCTCATCAAGAAACACCAGGATTAGGTGATAAGATCGAGCTAAAAAAATCAGATTGGATTCATTCATTTACGAGCCATAGTATTCAAGATCATAAAGATGCCACTTGGCAGGTCAAAAAAGATGGTGGCCAATTTGATCAATTTACTGGCGCAACCATCACACCACGAGCAGTGGTTAATGCCGTAAAAAATAGCTTGATTTATTTTCAATTAAATAAAAAAATGTTGACAACACAAACGCAACGTTGTGGAGATAAATAATGAACAGATATGCTGAATTAACCTGGCAGGGTTTATGGAAAAATAATCCAGGTTTGGTGCAGTTACTTGGTCTTTGTCCACTATTAGCGGTGACTTCAACCTTGACTAATGCGTTAGGAATGGGGATTGCAACCATTGCGGTGATGGTCGGTTCTAATGGCACTATATCACTGGTCAGACAATGGATCCCAAAAGAAATTAGAATACCAATTTTTGTGATGATCATTGCGGGATTCGTCACCTGTGTTCAGTTACTATTTAATGCTTATGCCTATGGGCTTTATCAATCCTTAGGGATTTTTTTACCGTTGATTGTGACTAACTGCATTATTATTGGACGCGCTGAAGCATACGCCTCGAAAAACACCCTACTGCCTTCAATTTACGATGGTTTTATTATGGGATTAGGCTTCACCATTGTTTTGCTATTACTCGGTAGTGTACGAGAGTTTTTAGGGCAAGGCACTTTATTTGATGGGGCTCATTTATTGCTCGGCGATTGGGCCACTGTGCTTCGTATTGAAATAGTTAAGATTGATCAATCATTTTTATTTATCATGCTTCCTCCAGGGGCTTTTGTCGTGCTAGGTTTTATTATTGCATTAAAAAATGCGCTTAACTCAAAAGTTGAATCGGTATTTGAACCCCCGGTAGAAAGCGAAAAACCACAACGAGTTAGGGTCAGCAAGTCATGAATAAGCAAAAGCGCCAGAAAATTCTTGAAATATTGCGCGACGATAACCCACATCCAGAGACTGAACTTGAATTTAGTTCCCCTTTTGAATTGCTAGTTGCAGTAACATTATCGGCGCAGGCAACGGATGTCAGTGTGAATAAAGCAACCCGTAAATTATTTCCGGTGGCGAATACACCACAGGCGATTGCAGATTTAGGCGTTGATGGTTTAAAACAGTATATTAAGACGATTGGTTTATTTAACACCAAAGCCGTTAACGTCAATAAAGCCTGTCAAATGCTGGTCGAACTGCATAATGGCGAAGTGCCGCAAGATAGAGCAGCACTAGAAGCGTTACCAGGTGTCGGACGTAAGACAGCCAATGTTGTTTTAAATACTGCGTTTGGTTGGCCTACTATCGCCGTTGATACTCATATTTTTCGTGTATCAAATCGGACTAAGCTCGCGATGGGAAAAAATGTCGACTTAGTGGAACAAAAATTACTCAAAGTTATTCCCAAAGAATTTATGGTGGATGTTCACCATTGGTTGATTCTACTAGGTCGTTATACATGCATTGCCAGAAAACCCCGATGTGGTTCTTGCCTCATTGAAGATTTGTGTGAATTTAAAGAAAAAACAGACTAACGCACCATAATTTTCAAGACGTCTAAATATTAACATCGCCCCATATGTCGGCTAGCCTGATTAAAGATTCATTATCGTGTTGAGCAAATATTTCCCTAAAAGAGTGAGCATTTCCACTCCAAGATTAAACGTCGAGTCAAAGGTTTCTCGTTTAAAGTTATTTATGCCAATATTTATTAATTGATAGCATTCCCTGACGCGGCTAAAAGATCTTTACGGGCTGCATCACCGTAAAAAAAACTTATTGCTAAAACGTCTTAACAACCCTATTTAACCTGAGGTTTGGATAAGAGTTTTGTAACGTATTGAAATTAAACAATACAGATAAAGGTCAACCTCCAGTGACGAAATGTTAGTGGATAACAAGGCGTTTTTACGACTCAATAACTGGTTATTGGGAATGAAAACAACGCAGGTAGACGCTAAAAGAGCGTTATTGGACAAATTCGTTATCCGCAGCTCAGGTTATTTAGCTAAGACGATGGTCAGGAATAGAAAGATGGTAGCCTTGCGCTGTCAACAAACGGCCAATGACTTGACCAAAACGACCATATCCAGCAATGATAATTTTCTCATAAAACATCAATAATAAAGGAGCCATTAACATCGATATGGCGACAACCAAGGTTGTGAGTTTGGTTTGTTCAATTTTACCAACGATTTTTATTAATCGAGACAAAAATTATCATACTCCTATAATTCTAATTAATCTTAGACTATTTAAGAGCCATATCATTTTGAATGGAGTGCTTGGTTGGCGATATACGTCGTGTGTAGCAAGCAAACCAGTTACGGTAGTTGCCCATTGAAGAGCGATGAAAAATCAATCAGGCACAATACTCACTGACTAATAACACCCAGTTAAGATCTAATCTTTTTTTATCTAACCGCTAGTTTAATTCTTGACTAATTGAAATATAACACTAATACTTAATTAATAATGAAATGAAATTGTAGAATACGTGTCATATTTCACCAATAAAAAGGGTATATATGACTAGTTTATATGGCCTCATATGCTCTAAATTCAGTCGGTTGTGCTATTTATTAATACTTTTTAATTAGTGAATAAACCATTGTTACTAATTTAAGTGGATTAAAATAGTTACAAGCTTAAGATACAGTACGCGTAATCGGCCCAGGAGTCGTCATATTGTAGTGCCTATATATGTACGAACTCCCAAAAAGGATACCCTGTGCAACTATTTTTTAGAAATTCGTCTATCAATTTTATCGTACTTATTCTGTTCTGCTTATTGCCCTTAAGCGCTCATGCTGTTGAGCCACCACCAAAATCAATTGCTTTTTATTATCACCAAATTGATTCAGTACGTGAGCTGTTGATTTATGATCGCGTAGTCGTTAATGCTAGCGCGTTAACAGCTCGGCAGTTGACCCAATTAAAGCATGCTAACGTCGAGGTATATGCCTACCTAAGTATCGGTGAATTAAGTCACATACCAGAATATTCATCTCTGGAAAATCACGTATTAAAGAAAAATAGCCACTGGCAAAGTCATATCATGGATATGAACGCAACGTCTTGGCAACATTATTTATTGGATCTAGCAACTGACTTTAAAACTAAAGGCTTTGATGGTATATTTTTAGACACCTTAGATAGCTATCAAATGATTGATAAATCTGACAAAAATGAACAACTAGCCGGTTTACTCTCGACCCTTGAAGCACTCAACACCATCCATCCATCGTTGATATTCAATCGTGGCTTTGAATTAATCCCCTTATTAAGCTTCAAACCACATGCGGTGGCAGCGGAATCATTATTCAGCGGCTATAATGCGGGGGTAGATAGCTATTTCACAACGAAGCCTAGTGATTCACAGTGGTTGATCAATAAACTAAACTCGATTAAGCAACAAGCAATAGAAATTATCGTGATTGACTATATTGATGGTCAAGACAGAGAGCAGCAAAAAAAAGCGGCACACAAAATATTAGATCTCGACTTCACGCCTTATGTGAGCGATGGCTTACTTAAACAGTTTGGTACTAGCACCGTTGTTCCTGTTGCCCGTCGAGTTCTCACCATTTATAATGGTAAGAACACTATTCGTCCTCAATCCGACTGTCATCGCATACTATCCACTATCATTGAATATTATGGTTATATCCCCGAATGTGCTGATGTTCATACCACTAATTTTAGTACGATTGACATCACAAAATATCAGCAAATCGTCATTTGGTTATCCGAAGAAAACTATGATTACAAACTATTATCCTGGTTAAATTCAACGTTCGGACAAATCAAAATTGTCTTCTTTGAATTCTTACCCGATGACCATGCACTTTTAACCAAACTAGGATTAAAAAAAGATGGTAAATTCTCAGGCCAATTGAACATATCTCAAGCGCCCGAGTGGTTTAAGCTTTTAGTCAACTTACCCAATGCCAATTATAAAGACATCCAGAAGTACCAGGCTGTTACCCCATTAATAAAACAACATTTAACCATTACTGATAGCAGCAAAAAAACATCCCCGGTGGTCCTTTCAGCGCCTTGGGGAGGAGCCGTGTTAAGCCCATTGTTGTTTCAAAGAATAACCTCCGAGCGAAAACGTTGGTTAATCCCACCATTTAAATTAATGGAATTAATCTTTGACCTTCCAGCAATTCCAGTACCAGATATAACGACAGAATCAGGTAATAGAATTTTAACCGCTCATATTGATGGCGATGGATTCCCATCTCGTGCTTGGATGAGAGATAAACCTTTCTCTGCCGAAGTTATTTTAAATCGAATTCTGAAAAAATATCCTTTGCCACAAACCGTATCAGTTATTGAAGGTGAAATAAGCAAAGGTGGTCTCTATCCAGAATTGAGTAAACAATTGGAAGAGGTTGCAAAAGAAATTTTTAGATTAGATAACGTTGAGATAGCCTCTCATACTTTTAGTCACCCTTTTTTTTGGGATAAACGAATCGTGACGCATGAAAAAAAGTACGGCGACTCCCTGCCCATTCCTAATTATACAATCGATTATGATCGCGAAATTTCAGGCAGTGTTGAGTATATCAACCAACGTTTAGCCCCTAAAAACAAAAAAGTCAAAATTTTATTATGGTCAGGCACTGCTAATCCAACACAAGAAATTATCGAAAAAACATTAGCTAGTGGGTTACTTAATGTCAATGGCGGCAGTACCTACGTGGTCAACGGTGACGACTCAATGACTAAAGTATACCCCCATATTTTGTGGCATAAAAATGCAGTGCAAGTCTATGCTCCGATCATTAATGAAAACCTTTATACCAATTTGTGGACTGAAAACTTTTCGGGTTATCAACGAGTGATTGAAACATTTAAAATTTTAGGCTCCCCAAAAAGACTCAAACCAATGAGCATCTATTATCATATGTATTCTGGTGTTTATGATACTTCCGTTGCAGCCCTTGATAAAATATACCAATGGACAATGGCGCAGCCATCAACACCTTTGTATTTAAGTGATTATGCACTACGAGCGAGATCTCTTTATGAAACAGGTATCGGTAAACCTTTAAACAACGACAATGATTGGCTAGTTGTCACAACGGGCGTCAAAAGCTTAAGATTATCAGATACATTCGGTTACTTGTCCCTACCTAATAGCAATATCGCTGGTTGGACTAACGGTCCTGATGGTCAATATATTTCATTGATATCTCCCAGAACTCACTTAGTTTTTTCACCGAACCAAACGACCAATACATACTTGGATAACGTTAATGGCATTATTGAATCATGGCACACTCAAGGTTCAAGTATTAAGTTTAAAATTAAATCCTATGTGGCCATGACAATGACTCTAAAAAATGCTAAAAATTGTCGCCTAGTTAAAAGTAATATCAAACTCAAAAGAAAAATACTGAACAATAATTTTGTAAGCTATAGTCATAGTCTTTCAAGGGAAACAACCTTAATTGGTGAGTTGGAGTGCCATTAATGAAACGGCAAAGCTTAATCAGTAACAAAGCAATTTTTTATCTTACGGTCAGCGTCGTTGTATTACTGCTATTGTTGCAACCGAACAAAGATAAATTATTAACGATGCTTAACCAATCGGAAAAGCCCGATGTTGCGATTGCTTTTTTGTCTGAATTACAACGTCAGCATGGTGGCGATATTACGGTATCACTATCATTAGCGCATAACTACAGTAAAGCTTCTGAACATCAACACGCGATGGATATGCTTTTACCTATCTCAAAATTTGATGATAGCCCCGATAAGTGGAATGCTTGGTTATTGTTTGCCAATACCCAATTAAATTTATTTCATCAGCTAAAAGCACAAGAATCATCCGAAAAACAACATCAACGGATCAATAAAATCACCGATTTCATCAATCAGTTACCGGTTATTACTTCCCATAGCTACGCTAAAAAGATGGCAAAAGTGGCCTTACAAATTGACAATGCTTCGCTGGCACTAAATTTACTCAAAGACTATGAAAATACCAGTATTGAAGATAGAAAAGCGTTAAAGGTGATCGCGCTTCAATGTGATGACATTGATTTTGCAACGAAATTGCAGCAACAAATATTTCAAGACCAACCGGTAATCGACAACTTAACTGAACTACTTCATCTGTATGCTTTTAATCAAGGATGGCAACAGGGAGAAAATGCTATTTTAGCGTTTAAAGCTAACAGCGCTGAATTTGAAGAATATTATTCAAGTAGCATCACGTTCTTATCATCAGCGGGCAAAGTACAACATGCACTAGAACTTGCTGAGAAAAATGCTAACAAATTCCCAACAATCAAAAATTATACCCTTGCGGCACGTTTAGCAGTTCAAGGGTCAAAGATAAAAACTGCAAAAGCCATGATGGAAAATGTGCTAGCGATTAAAGAAACACCGGAAACACTCATCGCGCTTCATCAATATAATCGTTGGTTAAGTGACACTCCCGGTGCATTGATTATTACTCACAAATTACTTAAGCATCAGGTCAATGAGTCGATTCTACGTAATGGTTTAGCGGAAGCTTCCGCCCTTGCTGATTTACACTCAATGAGTAAGTTTTATGGGTTATTGGTGAAACATGATTGGCTTAAAAAAACGGATGTCGACAATTGGCTTGATACAACAGAGAAAGCTCGTGGTGCAATCGCCGTGGTTAAGCAATTAGAAAGTGTACTTACTAGAAAGAAAGATCCAAAATTATTTCATTATTTATCAAAGTTTTACCAATATCTAGGTCGAGGCAATGACATCATAAAGTTATGGCCGGTGGTTAAAGATCTTGCGCCAATTAATTATAAGCAATCTTCCAACTACGCAGAAGCTTTCAAAAATAAAGGCTATCATCAAAAAGCATTGAGCATATTAATTGGTGCCGCCGATATTAAGCAAGCTAATGATGAATATATTGCGCAAATTACGAATCTGGCCTGGTACGTGGCTGATAAAGCATCATTTAAAAAATACCAACCGTTAAGCAGCGCTGTCAATTTCAATGTATTTCGATTCTTATCGATCTATGCTCCGATTCAAATGGCTGACTTTGATGCTTTCCGCCAAGCTTACCTTATATCTCAAGACAGTATTATTTTAGAAGAGTTTGCTGCTGCAGCATTAATCGCTAACGACGGTGAAAAGTTTAACCAAGCGATTGCGCTATCCAAATCCAAAGACCAACAATCAGCGTCAATGATTTTATTACTCGCTCGTGCGGCAATCATCGATAATAAAATTAATGTGGCTAATGACTACTTGCAACAAATACTAAAAGAGAATCCGAATTATACCCCTGCGGTTAGCGAACTAATTTGGCTGACTATCAATCAAAACAACTATAAATTACTAAGTTCGACCTATGAAAAGTACAAAAGAACATTAGGGACAAATTCAAGATTATGGCCTGAATTTGCCGCGGCATCCAATGCCCTAAGTTTGTATCGCCAATCAAAATATTGGTATACCAAACTAATCAAAAATAATCGCCAATCACCATTGCAATTATTAGAATACTCATCAGTTCTTGAAAACTCAGGGGATTTAAATCGTGCTTATAAGGTGCGTGCTTATGTCGCATCTCAACTCACCAAAAAACTATTTTCACTGCCCCAAGGTGATATTTCATTTCGTTCATTGATTGCTATTTTTGTCGGTAATAAAATGGCGACTGTCATGGCTGAAAAATCCTTAGTGAAAAATAAAAGTAAAGATTATATCAATGAGTTAACAAATTATTATTTGAGTCAAAATCAATCGAACAAAATACAGTCCTTACAATTAATTGACATTTTAAAACAGTTCAAATTGTCATCATCGCAGTCTCTACAGTTGGCATTACAACGTCGAGACTCAGAACAAATACTTAACATATTAAATTCAAAATTAACCTCTTTGGCTCCGGTAGAGCGGATGATAGCGTTAGCAGAAACCAATCAAAATGAAACGTTATGGCAATTTGGCAATGATAACTATCATAATCCAATGAGCGCTTACGACCGTTTAACATTCACGAATCAATTAGCCAGTATTCACCCTAAGTTTGTCAATGCCGCTCGCATAGAACAGTCTTACTTTACCCATTGGGATATTGAACAAACCGAGTTAGCTTATTTTTCACCAGCACCTTATGGTTATTTTCGCTTATTTGCTAGGCAGCAACAGTTCCAACAAAACACCATGTTTCAAGAAGGCCAATTCGATGCCTATCAACTGGAAGGCATATATGGCTTTGGCAATAATAAACTAAACAGTGAAATATCATTGATTTTTGATGAACGATTAAATCAATCAACCCTTGGCTACTCTTTAACTCTCAATGCTAATCCTTGGCAACAATTGGGCTTATCCGCAACACTGGAAAAAAACACCATGGCTGATAGTAGTCAATACATGTTTAGCTTTGGCAAGCAGGATTTAATGAGCGTAGGGCTCAACTTTAAACCCAACCAACGAGAAAGTATAAGTCTTGAGCTAAGCTACCAGAAACTTAAAACCATTTTTGATCAGGAAATTGCGACAAATAAATCGTTTGTTCTTAGCGCAGAAGAAAATATCTTCTACAATAACCCAGCATGGTTCATTTATGGTCGATATATCTATGAACAAGCGACGTTTAATGATGTTCATGCAATCAAAGAGCCCGATGCAATGAAATTTTATCGACCATTTTATGTTCAGGATTTCATTACCGATAAATATCAAAAAGTTAGTATTGGTCAACGGTTTGAGCATGGTATTGTTAGCCAGCCAGGTGCCATGGTACCTGGTTCTCGTTATTGGTTAGATACCGCGGTGCATTTTAATATGCTCGAACAGCAGCTTGAGTTTAGTGTTAATTCCGGCTTTGGCTTGCCAGTGTTTGGTAATGATGAATTATTTATGAAGACGCATTGGCAATCGGCCGATAAGAACGGGAAAGAAAGTTTAAATTTGTCAATTGGTTATTTTTTAACATTTTAATTTGGAGTTTTAATTATGAGATTAGTGGCGCTGTGTTGTTTTTTTAGTTTATTAACCGGATGTTCAACCTACAACATTCCAGATAGCCCTCAATTTTCACCAGATCATCAATGGGTTGTGATGCCGTTTAATAACTATTCAACGACTCCACTCGCAGCAGAACAAGCTGAGGCAATGGTTGCATCTGTCATACAAAGTGAAGGGGTTAGCGTCACCATGTATGAAGTATCAACTGAGAACACACTGGAAAGTATTTTAGATTCAAGTATAAAAACAAAAGCCGCTAAACAATGGCTTTTTACTCAATCCGCTAGTTATACCGTATCCGGTTCAATCACCGAATGGCGATACAAAAATGGCTTAGATGCAGAGCCTGTTGTCGGTGTCACGATGACCATCACTGACAGCTTAACCAATCAAGTTATTTGGCGGGCCACTGGCGCGCAAAGTGGCTGGGGAAGAGAAAGTTTAGCCCAGACTGGTTTAGAGGTATTTGAAAAATTAATTAGTGATTTGGATATTGAACCATAAAATGAAGCATGACAACGCGCTAATCAAACGATTAATTTTTGCCAATACGAGCGAAACAAAAATCTGGTTCGAATTAACCATTATTTGTGCCATCTCTGTTTATTTTTGGATTAACTTACATCATGACTCTAGCCGTCAGGCTGAGGATTACTTTTTTTGGCCGATGCTTGGCCCTTTAGTTATTGCTTTGAGGTATGGCTTTGCCAAAGCAATACAATGTATCTTACTTTGTGTCTTATCAGTATTATTGCTTGTTCAACTATTTAATATTGAGGTTTATTTTAGTCTTTATGTCGGTATCGGCGCTATTTTAGTCATTATGATTGCTGGCGAATTCTCCGATTACTGGCAGACTATTACAAAAAAATATGAACTAAATCATCGTTTAATGGAACAAAAAATCCAAAGTTTCACTCAAAATTATCATTTATTAAAGATATCACATGATCAATTAGAGCAGCGAGCGGCTGGCCAATTGATGAGCCTTAGGACCGGCATTCAAATACTTCAACAGGCAGCATTATCAAAAACAAGCCAGCGCCTCGACAAACTCGGTGGTGAATGCTTACATATATTGTCAGATATCATTGGTATGTATCAGGCGGGGATTTATGAAGTTAAAAATGATCAGATAATAACCCCCTGCATTTCATCAATCGGTCAATCACACATACTGAAAATAAATGACCCAATGCTGCAAGATATGCTGTTAAATAAAAAAGTATTAACCCCTTCAAATATATTTGATACGGCTGATAACTCGCATTATTATCAATTAACAATCCCTTTAGTCGACGCATCGGGTACACTCCAAGGTATTGTGATCGCTGAAAAAATAAAATTTGTTTCGCTGACCAAATCAAATATTGCCTTAGTCGCTCTACTAGCAAGTTATATGGGTAACTTAATGTGTGACAAGCTACAAACGTCAATCTTATTACCACACCAAAAATCTGATTTTGAGCGTTATTTCTCCCAGTTACAATGGAACAAAAATCATTACGGCATTGACAGTTCCTTAATTTTATTTGTTGACAAAAAAACAGGCCCTAGTGTTGCCCTGAATAAATTTATTGATTACCGTCGCGGTGCAGACATTTTTTGGTCCTGTTATACCCCTCAAGGTCATCAAGCTATGGTTGCCTTATTACCAATGGCCACCACGATTGAAGCACAACAGTTCACGGATCGACTGATGGATACTGTAGCAATAAAAGACCAATTAGACATTGGTGACATAGATATTAGTGGTCCATTCGACGCGTTTGAACAGTATGATATAGTCACTCAACTTTTACGTAACTTAGGTGAAGATGACGACGAAGGTGAAGGCGAAAAAAATGAAAATCATACTGACAATCATAACGTTACTGCTTGAGTGTTTTAGTGTATACCTGCTCAGTTCCCCTTTCTTTGATGACTGGGGCTTTACAGGTTATGGCATTATTCATCTAGCAGCAGCATTAACATTTACAGTAGCATGCTGGTTATCTTTACCACTAAAATTTAAACGACCAATATTCCAAGCTTCAATTTTTATTTTTGTATTAGCGTTTACAATTCCAGTGTTGGGTATCATTGGTTTAACAACAACATTTATGGTCGCGCTTTATTTGCCAAAACCCAAAGTAGAAAAAGCTTGGCAGGAAGCCGAAGATCTTGTGCTGCCGCCAATTCCTGACTTGATTAACAAAATGCAATACGGTGCGAGTGCGCTCAGAGAGATCATCTCATTTAATTCTGACGACAGAAAAAGGTTAGTTGCGGTAAATTCCATCGGGCACTTACCACAAGTCGATGCAATTCCCTTACTAAAAATTGCCTTAAACGATTTAACCGATGATGTCAGACTTCTTGCTTATGCATCGTTAGAGAAAATAGAATTTAAGCTGATCGAAAACGTCGAACGTTTGAACCAAGAGTATCAGTTGGCACCTAATGGTGAAAAATCTTACCAAATAGCCTATGACTATTGGGAGTTATGCTACTTAGGATTAGCCGATGGCCCCTTAAAGCTTCATTACTTGCAACTGGCTCGAGATTGTTTAATTAAAGCCAACGAATTCTCGGACTTACCCAAAGTTAATTTACTACTGGGCCGGATTTATTTAGCGGAAAATAATGCCGCCAAAGCGATAGAACCGTTAAAGAAAGCGCTGGCGAGTGGATTAAAAATGGCACAAGTAGCACCCTATCTAGCCGATGCCGCATTCCACGAACATGACTACGAAAAAGTACGACAATACATGGCTTACCTACCAGATAAAGATGGCAACAATTTAAGTGAAATTCGGGAGTTTTGGCTTGCAAAAAGATGTTGATATTTGTTTACTCTTAGAAGGGACATACCCTTATGTTCGAGGGGGGGTTTCTAGTTGGGTAAACCAAATAATAAAAGGACTTCCTGAATTTAGTTTTTATCTTGTCTACTTAGGTGGCGATAATACAGGCCCTAAAGAAATGCTTTATGAACTGCCTGACAATGTCGTTGGAATGGAAGTCAACTACCTGTTAGGGACTAAGAGCAAAAACAAACCGAAGTCAAAAAAAGGGAAACAGAAATACTACCAACAATGGCAAGAGATTATTGAACATTTTCAAGGAAGTAAATCGCCATTAAATAACCAACACTTACAATATATTTTAGATGTAATAGCCGTTAACAAGAAAATCGATATCGATGATTTTTTGCACAGTGAAGCTTCATGGCAAACCATTGTTAGTATTTACGAAAAATATGCCGAGCAAGATTCTTTTGTTGATTTTTTTTGGACCTTTCGCAATATTTATGCGCCATTGTTTCAATTAGCCAAAATCGCCAGAAAAATCCCAGCTGCACGGTGCTATCACAGTATATCGACCGGATATGCAGGTTTTTTAGGCGCCTTATGTCATCAGAAACACCAACGACCATTCATTTTAACCGAACACGGTATCTATACTAAAGAACGTAAAATCGACTTGAGTCAAGCAAGCTGGATAGCTGACCGTCATAGTGCTTTTGATGCCAGCCTGCATAAAAAAATAGAAATTACCCGTGATACCTGGATTTTGTTTTTTGAACAACTAGGTCTAACCGCCTATCAACACGCTAACGACATTGTTGCGTTATATGATGGCAATAGACAACGTCAAATTAATGATGGTGCCCCTAAAGATAAAACTCAGGTTATTGTCAATGGGATTAACATGGAACTTTTTTCACAGGCTTACCAACAACGACCACAAAAGCCACCTCCAGTGGTCGGATTAATCGGTCGAGTCGTCCCGATTAAAGACATAAAAACCTTTATCAGATCGATGCAAATTGCGATCAATAACAACCCTGAACTTGAAGGATGGATTATTGGCCCTGCCGAAGAAGATTTAAAATATTATGAAGAATGTCAAAGCTTAGTCAAAAGCTTATCCATTGATCACAAAATAAAGTTTCTAGGGATGCAGAATGTCATCGAAATACTGCCGAAACTAGGAGTTGTGATGTTGACATCAATTAGTGAAGCGCAACCATTGGTGATGTTAGAGGCCATGGCTGCTGGTATTCCCTGTATTGCAACGGAAGTCGGATCATGCCGAGAGATTCTCTTTGGCATGTCAGAAGAGGACCAAGCACTAGGTGGTTGCGGAGAAATCACCCAAATAGCGTCACCTAGCGCTGGGGCTAATGCTATCGAAGAAATATTTAAAGATGATAGTAAATGGCTCAGAATGGGCGATATCGGTCGTGAGCGCGTCAAGCGCTATTATGTTGAAGATATTATGTATCAGTCATATCGGGAATTATATAGTAAAGGAATATCATGGCAGGCATAGGTTTTGAATTAAAAAAGATCTTAAAGAAGGACACCTTATTATCAATTCTTGAGGCCTATGGCTTGGCAGGGATTGTCAGTTCTGGACCTTGGGTGTTATCAATCGTCGCCTTAATGGCGATTGGTTTTTTAAGTTTAGGGACGGTATTACCCGAAGAAGCTATTATCCAATTTTTAGTCATTATTACCTATTTAATGGCTGGCTCATTAATTTTAAGTGGTTTATTCCAATTAATGTTCACGCGCTTTATTTCTGATTTGCTGTACCAAAATCTCGAACAGCAGGTAACACCGAATTTACTCGGTTGTATGATAGTGACCTCAATCATTGCGGCCACATTTAGTGGCTCAGTGTTGATATTCAGTGAACTGTCCCCCATCATTAAAATAACCTTAATCACCGCTTTTGTGGTGCTATGTAACTTATGGTTAGTGATTATATTTCTGAGTGGCATGAAACAATACTATCGGATTTTTTTCACCCTGCTCGGTGGTTATGGCTTAATGATCATACTAAGTGTTGTCATTCAATCTTCGAGCATTTTAGGCTTATTGATGATATTCACCGGCTGTCAAGCGTTAATTACCTTTATCTTTTTGTTTTTTATTTTAAGATACTACCCCACAGAGCATCTTATTGCATTTTCATTTTTAAACACAAAAAAAATATACCTATCATTAGTGTTTTGTGGGGTTATTTATAACCTTGGTGTTTGGGTCGATAAATTTTGCTTTTGGTTAAACCCAAATGTTTCTTTCCAAGTAATCGATATTTTTTATGCCTCATATATCTATGATTTACCGATATTCATTGCTTATTTAGCGATTATTCCTGGGATGGCTGTTTTTATGATGCACATGGAAACAGATTTTTCCAAATCAAGCGAAGCATTTTATAACACGGTACGTGATGGTGGCACCTTAGAATCAATTTACCAACTGAAAGATAAAATGGTACTGGACTGTAAAAATAGTATTTATCAAATATTTAAAGTTCAAGGAATAACCCTGATGATTTTACTATTGTGGAGCAAAGACATTCTACAAGCCATTGGCGTTGACTTAGCCTATTTGCGTCTATTATACATTGATTTAGTAGGGGTCAGCTTACAGGTATTAGTGATGGCTATTTTGAACGTGATGTTTTATCTCGATAAACGACATCAAGCATTGATGCTGGTGTCGTTTACTGCGGTCGTTAACTTAGTATTGACCCAATTGACTATTTACTTGGGACCTGAATTTTATGGTTATGGCTTTGCTATTGCTATGCTAGCCACGACTTTGATTGGTTTGAATTTACTGAATAATCAATTTAATTCACTGGAATATAAAACATTTATGTTGCAGAACTAGTATCCTCGACTCATCGTAATCACCACTCGGCGATTACGATTGCGGTCTTGGATTTTTTTATTAGCCGCAATATGACGTTTTTCACCAAAACCACTCACTGTAATTTTATGACTGCCAATTCCAGCCTTTTCTAACAGTTTTTTGACTTCTTTAGCCCGCTGTTGCGACAATAATTTGTTATTATAGCGTCCACCATAACTATCAGTATATGAGTCAATTAGCACGAGCTCTAGCTCAGGTTCATGTTTTAAATACTGTTGGATCATCTGTAATTTTTTCCGCGAGCGAGGATCTAACTCTTGGCTATTTTTACGATAGTTTAACGTCGTAAAGGCAATATCATCGAAACTGTAAGGTAATAATCGGCTCACACAGTCCATAAACTGTTGATGTTGTGGCTGAAAGTTAACGGCCGATACAGCCACTTTAATATTATCTTGTTGATTGTACCAATCTTGATAATAGAACGTCGGCGCCATCCCCTTTTCTAATTCACTTAGCATCATCCATGCTTTATCACCCACCACTTCACCATTAAATCGTTGATAATAAGCCAAGTGGCTAATTGATGTTGAACCGATGGCTGAACGCCATGCTGGCGGTTCTGATCGCAATTCAACCGCCGTTTTTTTCGCGGGTAAATTCAACATATCTAACTCAAAATCTAAATTGATTTTTTTATTAGCGACACTGGCAAAATTAGCCTTGCCATAGCGGGGAATCGTATGCTGTAAAACACAAGCCGTTGGAGAGTTTTTGATAATCGACCAGCTCGAGTCATCGATAGAAGCAGAATAACTTCGAATCATTGCCTCTGTCGGCACCACTGTCATCGCTAATGATAACAACGCTACTGGTTTAAATTTGGTCATTTACTCATCCTAATTCGCTGTATTGGTTATCCAAACTTATCGGCTTCAATTGCAATCTCTTTAGCTAAAGATGAAAATATTTAATCTGCTGACTAGCGAAACAAGTCTGAATAAAAGATAATAAGGTAACTATTACTCGCGCAATTACTTTTTCATGTCAGATAAATTACCACCCACTTTATTTAGTCAAAGGTTTCGTGGCTACTTTCCAATAGTCATCGATATAGAAACCGCAGGATTTAACGCTCAAACAGACGCAGTGTTAGAGCTAGCGGCCAGTATTTTATCAATGAATGATCAAGGTAACCTCTCAATCGCTACCACGCATCATTATAATATAGAACCCTTTGAAGGGGCTAACCTTGAAAAAAAATCACTGGAGTTTACTGGCATCGATCCTTTCAATCCGTTACGCGGTGCAGTGAGTGAGAAAGATGCGCTCCATGATTTATTTAAACATGTCCGTAAAGCGATGAAAGCTGCTGGTTGCCACCGTGCTATTTTAGTTGCTCACAACGCCGCATTTGATAACGCATTTTTTAAGGCGGCAACTGTGCGCAGTGGCTTAAAGCGTGACCCCTTCCACCCTTTTGTTACTTTCGATACAACCACCTTAGCGGGATTATCGTTAGGCCAAACGGTTCTGGCCAAAGCCTGTGCAGCTGCTAATATCGAATTTAATAATAATGAAGCCCATAGCGCACTTTATGATACAGAAAGAACCGCAGAACTATTTTGCTACATTGTTAACAAATGGCAAATGTTAGGAGGATGGCCAATTCCCTCCCCCTCAGCAGATAAAGACATTTAAGATTAAGGTAATCTAAACGCTTTATTAAGTTTTGCGTAAGCATCATGAAGGATTTGTGCCATATCCATATAGCTAGCTTTAGACGGGACTGGCCTGACATTCATTCCCGCTTCAATCATTTGTGTTCGAATGTCACTACACCAATTGACTAAGGCAACGCTCAGTGGTTGCTGACTTCGATACCCTAACCAAATCAATCCTTGGTAAGGCATACTGATGATTAATAAAGACATCGCAATTGCCCGTGGCACGACATCTTGGCCAAAGTATAAAAATTGAACAACAAACGATAAGCAGGCTATCGCTGGCACGGTTTTTTGTAATAACACACAAAAAACGATCAGCCGCGTTTCAGGAAAAATAGCACCTAACTGTTTATTGTTGGGCCATAGGCTGAGATAACGCTGACCCAATTTTACGAGTTTTATTAGCTCGGTCATTAGAATTCCTTAATAGTCTTATACCCCGGATACACATCAACAAAGATAATGGAAATTTGTGTCACAAAACATCAATAATATTGATCTTACATCTATATCAATCTTCAAACAATTCGTATAATACCAGCATCTTGATTAAGCACTATGTTTTACACGATTAATAGTGCTTAATATTATTAATGCACTAACCGATTCAACATAAATTATACTCTACAATGAACCAATAATATAACAGCAACGATTATTGGTTCAACATTGCTTCTAACCCTAATTGGTAATATAAATGAAAAATTCTCTCGTTTTCGTCCTCAACTGTGGTAGTTCCTCACTTAAATTCGCCTTAGTTGATACAAAAACTGAACAACAGGTTTTATCTGGTTTAGCTGACTCTCTCGGTTCAGATAGCCCAATCCTAAAAGTAAAATATAATGGTAATAAAGAGTCGATTGACTTAGCTAGCGGTGCGATGCATCAAATGGCGATTGATACTTTAGTTTCATTATTAAAGCAGTACCAATTAGACCAAGCAATAGTTGCAATCGGACATCGTGTTGTTCACGGTGGTGAAAAATTTAAGTCATCAGCACTGATCACCCCACAGGTCATTGCCGGTATCCAAGAAGTCTCTCAGCTAGCACCTTTACATAACCCTGCTAACTTGATTGGTATCGAGGCGACCAAAAAGATATTTCCATCGGTTCCACAGGTTGCAGTTTTTGATACCGCCTATCATCAAACGATTCCGGAACATGCTTTTCTATATGCACTACCTTATCAACTGTATAAAGAGAATGGCATTCGTCGCTATGGTTTTCATGGCACCAGCCATTTCTACATAGCACAACAAGCAGCTCAAATGTTGGGAAAACCAGTGGCTAAACTTAATATTATTTGTGCTCACTTAGGTAATGGCGCAAGTGTTACCGCCATTGCTAATGGCCTAAGTGTAGACACCAGCATGGGGTTAACACCACTCGAAGGACTCGTAATGGGTACACGTTGTGGTGATCTAGATCCTGCAATCAATCATTATTTAATTGAAAATTTAGGTTACAACCAAGCGGAAGTTTCAGTGTTGTTTAATCAAAAGAGTGGCTTGCTAGGGATATCTGAATTATCCAATGATTGTCGTTTAATTGAAGAGTCAGCAGCCGATGGCCATCAAGGTGCACAACTAGCACTTGATATATTTTGTTATCGTTTGGCCAAGTACATTGCATCATACACCGTACCTTTAGGTGAACTAGATGCGGTAGTATTTACCGGCGGCATTGGTGAAAACTCAGATGTTATTCGAGCAAATGTCTTAGCTTTATTAAAAATATTTGGTTTCACCTTAGATCAAGAAGCTAACTTAGCAGCTCGTTTTGGCAACGCTGGCTTTATTAATGGCCCGACAGGACCTAAAGCTATCGTTATTCCAACCGATGAAGAACTTGTTATCGCCCAAGATGCAATCCGGTTAACTCAAAGTGTGGAGCAATAATCATGGCTAGAACTATCATGCTAGTGCCTGTCGGTTCAGGCGTTGGCTTAACATCGGTCAGTCTTGGCTTAGTACATGCCATCGATCGCCATGGCATTAAAGTCAATTTCTTCAAACCCGTTGCACAGCCTAGTGATAATGACAATGGTATCGAACGTTCAAGCGCCATTATTGAACTGAATCCGAACATTAAGCCGCCTAAATCCTTTTCAGCGGCTTATGTTGCTAATTTAATGAGTACCAACAAATCAGATACTTTGTTAGAAGAAATTGTTGAACGTGCCAACAAAGCCTTAGAAGACAATGATGTATTAATCATTGAAGGCTTAGTACCGTCTCGTAAACAACAATATTCAAACGGCCTAAATAACAAAATTGCCCGGGCACTTGATGCTGAAGTCGTTTTTGTGACGGCACCAGGTTCTGACACTGCACTGCAACAAAAAGAACGGATTGAAATCGCTTGTCAAAGTTTCGGTGGCGTCCAATCGGAACGGATCTTAGGATGTATTGTTAATCAAATCAATGCACCTATTGATGAACATGGCGTTATCCGTCCTGATTTAGCGGGTACCTTAGCCAATTCACAGAAAAAGCAAATGGAAGTATTCCAATTGTTTGGTCGTAGTCCTGTTCGTGTCTTAGGTTACGTTCCTTGGAATGAAGATATTATTGCCCCTCGCGTTATAGATCTTTGTAGTCACCTTAAAGCGAAAGTATTAAACGAAGGTGAAATTCATACTCGTCGCCTACGTAGTATTAGTTTTTGTGCCCGTAGCATCCCTAATATGGTTGAAAATTTCGTTGCAGATAAATTATTGGTCGCTTCTGGCGATCGCTCTGACGTGATCGTATCAGCTTGTTTAGCAGCGATGAATGGCGTAAAAATAGGCGCGTTGCTATTAACCAATGATTATGAGCCAGAAGAAGCCGTGATGAAATTGTGTCAGCAAGCGATGGCAACAGGATTACCGATTTTGTTAGTAAAAACTAACACTTGGCAAACATCAATCGACCTACAAAGCTTTAACCATGAAGTACCTGTTGATGATAAAGATCGCATTCGTCTAGTTCAGGAATTTATGGCCAGTCATATTGATAAGCATTGGATTAACGACTTAACGCAAGTACCAAAACGCCAGCGTCGCTTGTCTCCTGCTGCTTTCAGATATCAACTAACAGAAATGGCCCGTAAAGCCGGTAAAACCATCGTATTGCCAGAAGGTGAAGAACCTCGCACCATCCAAGCTGCCACGGTTTGTGCTCAACGTAATATTGCCAACTGTATTTTATTAGGTAACCCTGACACCATCAATCGAATCGCTCAACAGCAAGGCGTTGAAATTGGTAGTGGTGTGACTATTGTTAACCCTGAAGACATTCGTGATCGTTATATTGACCCGATGGTTAAATTACGTGAACACAAAGGATTAACCCCTGTTGTTGCCGCTGAGCAATTGCAAGATAACGTTGTTTTAGCATCGATGATGTTAGCGTTAGATGAAGTCGATGGTTTAGTTTCCGGTGCTATTCACACCACGGCAAACACCATTCGCCCACCGCTGCAATTAGTAAAAACAGCACCTGGGGCGAGTTTAGTTTCATCAATCTTCTTTATGCTACTGCCAGAGCAAGTATTAATTTACGGTGATTGTGCGATTAATCCGGATCCAACTGCTGATCAGTTAGCTGATATTGCGATTCAATCGGCTGATTCAGCGATTGCCTTTGGCATTAAACCGAAAGTCGCCATGATCAGTTATTCTACGGGTACCTCAGGCACCGGCTCAGACGTTGATAAAGTACGTGAAGCAACGAAACTGGCCAAAGAGCGTCGTCCAGATCTCATTATCGACGGCCCGTTGCAATATGATGCCGCTGTAATGAAGAATGTCGCTGCATCTAAGGCGCCGAACAGCCCGGTGGCTGGTGAGGCGAATGTCTTCATATTCCCTGATTTAAATACTGGTAACACCACCTATAAAGCGGTACAACGTAGTGCTGACTTAATCAGTATAGGTCCAATGTTACAAGGAATGAGAAAACCGGTGAATGATTTGTCGCGTGGCGCCTTAGTTGATGATATTGTTTATACTATTGCTTTAACGGCCATTCAAAGTAAACAAGCACAGGATAGTGAAATATAATATGCTAACTAAAATATTACGGTGTTCTTTTGTCGCCATTGCCTTTTTAACCTTAACCGCTTGTGGGGAGCCAGCATCAAAAAAACTCCCAGAACAAGTAGCGACAGAGTTTATCAAGGCAATATACAATGATAATGATTTAAAGACGATTAAGTTATTATCAACCAGCAAACTTAAAGGGATTATTGGCCACTATAGTAGTGTAAAAATGATTCAACGCCACGTGATGGATTTATCACTAGATAAAGCAAACGTTGAAGTTACCGATGTTGGCGGTGATTTTTTTAGAAAATCCCGGAAGGATTTGACCGTAGAACTACATATTAATGGTAAATACAATGGTGGTTTTGTCGCCGATGATCGATTTTTACTGATGACTTTTGAGAATGGCAGCTGGAAAGTTAAGCGAATAAAAAAATCTTAAATAAAAAAAATTTATCATAATAGTAAGCCAAACAATATGTTGTTTGGCTTTTTTGTTTTTAATCCATTTTGTTTAAAATAATTTAATAGTAAAACCAACACGGATCTTTATATAATAAATAATAAAATACGTTTTTAACATCGGAGTGACATTATTAAAATAATGACTTTAAAATTTAGGCACTTGTTATGGGCTAAATTAATCTTGGTCTGCTTTTTACTACCTTCTGTTACAGCGCAGGAAATTTCCACTCCTCATTTCAGTGGGTTTGGTCGAATTATTGCTGGAATTTCTCAATACGATGACATTAAGACACTAAATTACACCAAAAACCTATCATTAAAGCCAAACAGTCTCATTGCCATTCAAGCCGATTGGTCACTATCTCAAGACTGGTCTGCCACCTCTCAAATCGTCGGTTATTTAGATGATGAAAAGTCCTCTGGTATTGAATGGCTTTACCTGACTTATCAACCGAGTGATTCAATGAAAATCAAGATAGGTCGATTAAGAACGCCTTTTTTTGATTACAGCGATGTGCTTGATGTCGGTTATGCTTATCATTGGATAACACCTCCATCCGAAGTTTATGCTTCTTATTTGTTTAGTAATTATGACGGTGTTAGCTTAATCCACAATTATTCTAATGATCTGCTCAGTCTTTCAATAGAACCATATATCGGTCGTTTTTCGGGGATTGTCACGCAAGATGGTCGACAATCAGATATCATTTTAGACTTTATTGCCGGAATATCACTGAAAGCGAATGTCGACAAGCTTAGTCTTCGTGCTTCATTTAACCGTGGAAATATTGGTGGTACCACGCCGCTTTTTTTCCCAGTGCCATTGACTCAACTGCAACAATTATTCTCAGCACATGAACTTAGTCATTTAATCGATGAGATAGAAGTAAAAGGTCGCTTTGATTTTAACCAAATTGGTTTTAGTTATGACAGCTTTAATTATTTCATTAAGGGTGAGGTTACTCAATTTAAACATCAATTTAAAGTGATGCCACAAATTACCAGTTTGTATCTCAGTGCTGGTTATCAATTTGATGATTATTTAATTCACCTGACTTTGGCTAATAGAGAAGATAAGCTCAAAGCGATGCTAAACCCAATTGGTAGTAGTCCGGCGTTGGCACAGCTCAAAACCACCTATCAGCAATTAATTTCTGCGAGAGTAGTTGGTGATCAAAAAAGTGCCACCATTGGGATCCGCTGGGACTTATTAAAAAATGTTGCGCTTAAAACAGACATCAAGCATATTCGGTACAGTAATAAAGTGCCTCATCTGCATGATAGTAGTTCTCTCCTCCTCTTAGGCTTAGAGTGGTTATTTTGATGTTGATAAAATATTTACGTTTACCTATTTTTATCTTATTTCTATGGCTATCCGCTTTGAATTGTTATGCTGTTCAAGTATACAAAGATGAAGTCATTGTCGTCACTCATGTCCAATCGCGAGATTTGAGCTTACAGCAAATTAAGAAAATATATTTAGGTATGGGTACATCAAAAGGTGGCAGTAACAATAATCTCATTACCACTTTGCCACATCAGAACCGTACGAGAACCCTGTTTAATGTAAAGATAATTGGACTGACAGAAGCTCGTATTCGGTCATTTTGGGCTCAAATGCGGTTTTCAGGACGAGGAAAGCCGCCTGTTGAATTAGAAAACCCCGAAATGGTGATAGAATATGTGTTAAAGAACAATGGTAGTATTGGTTATTTACCCTATAACACCGTTATTCCTGCTCAGTTAAAGGTCATTTACTCAACCATGGTGCGAGATGGATAACTTTGGTTTATCCGCTTGATGGTAGCAACAACTTGTGAGAATGGCACCGCCTTAGAAAAATAAAACCCTTGAATCAGCTCACAGCCACGCGCTGACAAATAGTCATATTGCGCTTTAGTTTCAACACCTTCCGCGCAAACATTTAGTTTTAGGTTTTTAGCTAAACTAATGATCGCATCAACAATCAATCGTTCGCTTTCCGACTCAAACATTTTTCGAATAAATTGTTGATCTATTTTTAAAGTATGGGCTTTTATTTGAGTGAGATAGCTCAGCGATGAATAGCCAGTCCCAAAATCATCCAATGCAATTTGACAATTAAGAGATTCTATTGCTTCAAAAAATTTACTCGCCAGTTCAAAGTTCTCAATATAGGCAGATTCAGTCACTTCAAATTCAATCAGCTTAGCGTCAATACCCTCACATTCAATCAGCTCTTTAATATATTCAACAAAGCCTTCTTTCGCAATATCAAAAGCTGAGATATTAAAGGAAACTTGAATATCAGTGCCTAGTGCCTGATTTATCAATTCAACATGTCGAAACCCTGTGGCTAAAACCCAACGTGTAATGTCATGCACCTTACCACAATGCTCTGCGATGGGAATAAACTCAGCGGGTGAAATCATGCCATCAAAACTACTAGGCCAGCGGATTAGTGCTTCTAAGGCAATAACACCACGTTCAGGGCAAACTTTAGGTTGATAATATAATTCAAATTCATCTTCGCTTAATGCTTTACCAAGCTGAGTCACAATTTGTAGCCGTCGATGTTGGTAGCTTTGCATTTCATCTTCATAAACAGCGTAGCGACCACGTCCGGAACGTTTGGCTCGGTACATCGCTAAATCAGCATTACTAATTAATGACTGTAAATTACCATGGCTGTCACTGCTATAAGCAATACCAATACTTAAACCAGAACTGACTTGCCATTTGTCTAAATCGAACTCCTTCTTAAAGGCGTCTAAAATGCGTTCAGCGACTTCAACCGCTTCAACTTGATAGGCTAATTGAGTGACAACGATAACGAACTCATCGCCGCCTAAGCGCGCTAATATATCCCCATCTCTAATTTGCCTTTTGAGCCGCTGACTGACAGCCGTCAACAATAAATCGCCTGTATAATGGCCTAATGTATCATTAACGGTTTTAAAATCATCAAGATCGATAAATATAACGGCTAACTCAGAGTTCTTCTTCTTTACCTCTACGAGTTGTTGTTGCAGTAATTCCTGAAATAATTTTCGGTTAGGTAATTTAGTTAATTGGTCAAAATTAGCAAGATTTTCTAATGAATGTTGCTGTGCTTTCAATTCATTATTATAGGCTTTATTTTCAGCATTTTGTTGACTGATTCTACTGACCATTTTATTTAAGTTTTCACCAAGCTGCGAGATTTCATCATTACCTACACTGCGAAATCTTAAGCTATAATTTGAGGTTTTGTGGACCATATCAACCACTGCATTCAGATCGACCAAGGGTTTTATCAAACTAGATTGCAACCGATGTACTAAAAACAGTGTCACAAGTAATACCAATATCACCATTGGAAACAATTGAAAATAAAAAGCATTTTCACTTTGTTTTAATTGTTCACCAACATCGAGAATAATCACTAAATAGCCTAATAATAACTTAGTATCGCCGATAATTAAGATCGAAATAAGCTGCTCATCGACCTCCCATAATCCGGGTTTAATCTCTTCTTTCTTTAATTTTGGTGGGTGTTGACCAATGTGGCGGTATATTTGGGGATTAACAAATTGCGAGGCAAGCTTTGAGTCAATATCATAAATTTGCGCGGTCTTGATATGCTCATAACGTTCAAATTTTAATAGATAAGTTGTTAACGCTAAATCATCGACGGTACCAAACGCTAGGTATTGTACTAGCTCTTCCGCAGTATTTTGACTTAATGCCGATAAGTCGGAGCGAGCATTTTCTTTATACAATCTCGCATGCTCATTGATGGTTAACGCGACAATTGCAATGGCGCAGAAACAAATGGCACAAAAAGTCATGGTAAGCAGCTTGCTTTTAAAACTCAAACTCATCATAAAGTCTACTTTTCCCCGTTGAATAGCCTATTAACGCACATAATCACTATCATTGAATAGCTTTTTCGACATAAAAAAACCACTGCCTAAACAGTGGTTTCTTTATTAATCAAAGGGTGTGTGGTTATTCGGCGATTACACGAGAGTCGGTAATAATAACCATTTTCCCTTTACTCGCAATGAAACTCGCTACTTGCGTTTGCATTTCAACTAAGGCATACATTTCATCCATCGTTGGTGCTTTTTTTGCATCGACATTAGGACGTAGCATCGAACTATGATGACCACGTTTAAAGCGAACGGCCACTTTAACACCATCGGCATCCGTCACAGTTTCTGTCGCTGATTTTAACGCCATTAACTTAATTAACGGCTCGGTACCCGCTAATGGCAATGCTGTTGAATTAGGGATAACTAAATCACTCGGTGAAAGCCCTTCTTCACCAACCACTTCCATTAAATGAATCGCTGGAGTATTAGTCGCCATTTTCATCGCGTAGTTTATCGGGTCACCGGCATCCAGAATCGTTTGAGCGGCAAAGTTAAATTGTGCTGAAAACGGTCCATACACGGCGTTCACCAAGGCCTGATATTCAGGGGTGTTCGCTTGTGCTATCGCGGCTAAGCTTTCTTTACTGATATTCATTTTTAATGCTTGAGTTAATAGAGCGGCTTGGAACGTCGCTGATGCGGTTAAGCCTTTTTTAACAGTGTCACCAAATGCTTTTGACTCAAGTAAGAAACCAGGAACTCCGGCTCCAGGTGCCAAGAACGACGTCGCTTTAATTGCATAAGGATTTTGTGGCGCTGTTGCTCCGGTTGCAAAGTCAACAATTAACCCTGAGTTAGCCAATGAGGCGAAGGGAACACCAGTAATACCACCGAGTGAATGACCATAAAAGCTGACTTCGGTGACATCAAGATCGCCACCGGCTAAGCCATTAATAGCCAGTCGTAACGCCAGTAAGTCAGCTTCTGACTGACGTAAATTATCACGAGCCGCTAATAAACTTGATAAATTCAAATAAGCTGTAGCGTCGTCTTGAGCATCAATCTTGTTACCACCAACAATCGATGGCGCACGAGAGTTATGATATGGATGGTCAATCCCGATAACCGCAATGCCCGCGTTAGCCATGGTCCCAGCGAAAGCCAGCATCGTTTCTTTACTCGTCGTAATACCATGAGCGTAAATCATCACTGGCCAGCCATTTTCCGGCTTTTCCAGTAATGGCTGCTTCATCGCGCCACGTACCGCATTTATATTGGCTAAGTTAGGCATCGTCACCACAACATCAAGATTATTAGCGACCGCGGCAGGCATTGGATTAAATTTAGTTAAATGACGAGCTTTATCCAACGACATTTTGCCAACAGGCGTATCAATAGTGAAGGTCATGCCAACTAGATTTGCAGGAGTTTTATATTCCGTTAAACCAAAGTAAGGTGCTTGCTTTGCAAATTGAGCTCCGAACGACTCTGTTGATAAAATACCGGATTGTAATGCCCCTAGCACGGTAATTGGACTATCGCCTTGTGCTTTAAAGCCACGGAATAAGCCAGGACAATTAGTCGCATTAGGCGTTGGCGCTTCAGCGGTAATAACACAAGTTGCTGCGGTTACTTCACCTAAATAATAAGGTGCTGTTAATACAGCGCCATGAACATTGGCAAAATTCGCCACAGTATATGCTTGGCTTGGTGCTTTAATTAACCCTTTTTGCGCCAAGGCATCGCCCGCGCCGTACAGCGCTGGTGAAATACCGGGGATTTTTGCCGAGCCAGTTTTAACCATTAGGCTTTTTATGGTTTCTAATACATTATCTGTTGATTGTGTGGTGAACGCAGCGGTATAGATTATTGTATCTTTAGTGACGCCACCTGCAACAGCCGCTTTTTCGTATGAATTAATAATTTTTTGTAGGCCAAGTTGTGCCGGTAATGGCAATGGCTGTGTTGCAACATCAAGCCGCACCGATTCGTAGGAAGTTGATGGATATACTGCATTGCCATTGCTGTCCATTAATGCATTAGTCACCACGACTAAATAACCTTGCGATGCTTTGAAAGGTTTAAGTGGTACAACAAGCAAACTTTGACCACCAGATTTAGTGACAAAATCAACCCCGAATTGCAGCTCAGCACCGCCTTCACAAACACTAACGGCAGGGGTTACCTTACAATCATCTTTTGGCGACAATGGTCCACCAATAATCGCTTCAAAAATACGGACGGTACCAGGTGATTGAGCACTAGTCGCATCAATCGTTACACCGTCTTTAAAATCAACCGCTAACGAAAATGGGACCGATGTAGACCAACCATCTAAGGCACCAATAGCTGTTTGAGGATCGGTATAGTCTGGCATTTTACCAGCAGCAACGTTTTCACCAGGCATATGTAATGTGCCATCCGTTGTGCCATTAAAGAGTAAATCATTAGGAACAGATAATTTGGCTTTGGCAGGATCAAATAGAACGCGAGAATAGGGTTGGGCTTGAGAGTTTCCTGAATTGCCATCTTTAACTTGTTGCTTGATCTCAGCAATATTATCACCGCCACCACAACCGACAAGTCCAAGTGCACTAGCAATTGCAACACCCAGTAGTAATTTTTTCATACAAATTCCCCATTTACTTTAGTTATTATTTTTAATTATTAGTCCATGCTTGATACAATAGTGAATTGTTTCTCATGCTTGGGCAAATTATTGTAGATGTCGATCAACTTAACTCAAAGAAACTCAATAATCTATCATTTTCGAGGACATTTTTATGAATAAACGTGCTATTTTCACTCAACTATTTAAAACATTCAATTAAAACTATAGTTCAATTTAGATAAAAAACTCTATATTTTTAATCATTAGGACATTTTATGTTTGATTTTTCGATTCAAAAAAACGCACTAAACGCGAAGGTCATTTTAGTCACCGGCGCCGGTGACGGCATTGGCCGTCAAGCAGCAAAATCATATGCACAACAAGGTGCTACGGTTATATTACTGGGTAAAACAGTGGCTAAATTGGAATCGGTGTATGATGAAATAGTCGCCAATGGCGATCCGGAACCAGCCATTATTCCTTTAGACTTAAAAGGCGCGACAGAACAACACTATATTGATATGTGCGACACCATCGAACAGCAGTGTCAGCGTTTAGATGGTGTACTGCATAATGCAGGCATGTTAAGCGTGCTTTCACCCTTCGAAGAGATTGAGCAATCAAGTTTCAATGATGTGATGCAAGTAAATGTTACCGCGCCATTTTTAATGACTAAAGCATTACTGCCCTTACTTAAAAAATCACCAGAGGCTTCAATAATTTTTACTTCAAGTAGCGTCGGTCGACAAGGTAGAGCGTACTGGGGGGCTTATTCTATTTCCAAGTTTGCTATCGAAGGTATGATGCAAACCCTCGCTGATGAACTTGAAAATACCAGCGTCAGAGTCAATGCAATAAACCCTGGGGCCACCAACACCCAAATGCGTTCACGGGCTTTCCCAGGTGAGGATGCTAAATTACTTAAAACACCAGCGGATATTATGACGCCTTATTTATTCTTGATGGCACCAGAAAGTAAAGGTGTCACCGGACAATCGATTGACGCCCAGCCGAAGACTAAAGTCTTAAAATAACGCAAAATTTTCTGGTTGGTCGGTGTCACCGTGTTGAGCTTTACGCTTAGCCCGTTCTTGACGCCGCCGTCGCTGTTGGCATAATTTTAATACCTTACTTTGATCGGATGGTGATAGTTTATGCCAGAAAAAACGCTCATCTCGACTGCGCAAACAACCTTTACAATAACCACGGTTATTGACCTCGCAAACATTAATGCAAGGATTGGCAATATCAAATAACTGCAGTTGGTCACGCATAAACAGCCATTACAATGGTTAGATATCAACCAAAATACCCAATATTGAGTAAAACCACCAGAAATAATCCAATATTATGACGATGACTCATTCACAAGTCTTAAATAAATATGCTAACGTCAGCCTCAATCATTGATCTTAATTAGAGTATAAAACCGTGGAAAGAGTATTTCGTTTAGTCATGTCATGTCCTGATAACGTCGGGATTGTTGCCAAAGTTAGTCAGTTTATTGCCCAATATAACGGCTCAATTCTCGAAGCTAATCATCATACCGAAAAAAATGAAAACTGGTTTTTTATGCGTAATGAAATAACCGCGAACTCGCTGCCTTTTGGTCTTGAACAATTTAAGCAAGCATTCTCCCCGATTGCCGATGAGCTCAATATGACTTGGCAAGTGACCGATAGTAATATTCGTCACCGCGTTATTTTAATGTGCAGTAAGCAATCCCATTGTTTAGCCGATATTTTAAATCGCTGGCATAGTGGCGATCTCAATTGTGATATTCCCTGCGTTATTTCGAATCACGATGATTTAAGAGAATTAGTCCAATGGTATGGTATTCCGTTCTTTCATGTCCCGATGGGGAGTGACAAACAACAACACTTCAGCCAAGTGAGTGAAATTATCGACCAACATCATGCCGACACCATCGTATTAGCACGCTACATGCAAATACTACCCGCTAATGTTTGTGAAAAATATCATGGCCGAGTCATTAACATTCACCACAGTTTTTTACCTTCTTTTGCCGGCGCAAAACCTTATCATCAAGCTTTCGAACGCGGGGTTAAACTTATTGGTGCCACTTGCCACTATGTCACAGCAGATCTCGACGCTGGTCCAATTATTGATCAAGATGTTGTTAGGATCTCTCATCGGACTCAACCTGAGGATATGGTAAGATTAGGTAAAGATGTCGAAAAATTGGTGTTGGCTCGAGGCTTACATTTACATATCGAAGATCGCATTTTTATTCACGGTAATAAAACCGTCATTCTCGATTAGGATCAATAAACAATGAATTCACCACTCTATCAAGTTACGCCAATTGCTGCTTTTAATGATAATTATATTTGGCTAATCACTGAACCAACAAATCAGTATTGTGTGGTGGTTGATCCCGGTGATGCCAGTGTTGTTCTAAAGGTGTTAACCGCTAATAATTTAACCTTAGCTGCTATTTTGGTGACCCATCACCATCAAGATCATATTGGTGGGGTGTCAGATCTCGTTAATAAAGCCAATAAAACAGCTGATTTCGCGGTATATGGACCATCACAAGAAGCACAATCGGTGGTTGGCATCCCCTTAATTGAATCGCAGAAAATTACGATCAAATCGATGCAATTACACTTACAAATCGTGGAATTACCAGGTCATACCCTAGGTCATATTGCTTATTATGATCAATACAGTGTTTTTTGTGGCGATACGCTATTTGCAGGAGGCTGTGGTCGAATGTTTGAAGGTACACCTCAGCAGATGCACCAATCATTAGAGAAACTAGCAGCGCTACCACCGAGCACAAAGGTCTATTGTGCGCATGAATACACGTTAGCTAACTTAGCCTTTGCTAAGGCCGTTGAGCCTAACAATGATGCATTAGCTGCCCGAATTGAGTTTTGCCAGCAACAACGTGTGCTCAAGCAACCTACCATCCCATCCACAATCGGCGAAGAGCTCGCCACCAATCCTTTTTTAAGAACCAATCACCGTGACGTTATCGCCATGGCTCAACAGAAATCTCAGCAAAAGTCTCAACGCAAAAACTTAATCGCCAGTGAAGTATTCGGCCAACTGCGCCAATGGAAAGATACTTTCTAATAACTAATCGCTAATTTCTGATATCTAACCGATCAACAGTGACCCTGGTCACAAGCTTATCTGTCTGTTCGAATTTCAATACAGCGCTCTGCCCGATCAAATCTTGAGCGCTATGTTTGTGCGGATCAGAATCTTTAGACACAGTCACCGACACCACTAATTCGTTGGCATCGTTTAACGTATGGTTCGGTAATAAAAACATCGATTGCTTCAACACGACATCTATTGGCAGCTTAGCGAAGGTGGTTTTTAACGCCGCCAAAGGTAAGCGAGAATCGGGTTTTGCCGCATAAATATAAACGGTCCAATCTTGAGCATTAGCAGGGAGAATTTGTGATGAAACATCAACAGATACAATAATTTCACGGGATGATTGAGCAAAGGAATAACAAGAAAGTATCAGGATTAAAATAGATAGTAGTGACTTCATAATAACGTAACAATTGAGAATAATTATTAGTTACTATAAATGATGTTGCCACGAACAATATTGATTGGTATCAATATTGTGTTTAAAGTTGGCGTCCCCTAGGGGTTTCGAACCCCTGTTACCGCCGTGAAAGGGCGGTGTCCTAGGCCACTAGACGAAGGGGACACAGTGTTTTACTTTTATCAAAATTAGTTCGTATTATTGTTGGCGTCC
>JABSRU010000021.1 GCA_013214965.1 Gammaproteobacteria bacterium | reverse complement strand
AAGTGTCGGTTTAACTTATGGTTATAATTATGGTGAAGATATCGCCCAACACCAGCCAGAGTTAGTGCTAACTCATTTTGTTGAACTTTTGGATGCACTTTAAGATGGCCAAATATAATAAAGCCCATCAAGCCTCGGCTGAAACGATCGATGAATCAAATAAAATGGCTAAGAGTATTCAAAAAACCGGTCAAACCAAAGAGCAAACCAAATTGATAGCTCAAGGGATTCAAAAAGGCATTGAACAATATAAAAAGCAGCATAAAGCTAAAATGCGTGAGCAAGACAAAGTGAAGAAAAAACACGTAGCACAACAGCAACAAGAACGTGATATTACTCCTGAATTAGAGAATGTTCCTTCAGCCAAATTACCTTGGATTTTACTCGGGTTATCGTGGGCAGGCTTTGGTGTCGCTTTAGCATTATTATCATAAAGGATCTTTAAATTATGCTTTGGACTGTTTTTACTTTATTTGCCGCTTTTATGCAATCGTGGCGTAATGCCTTTCAAAATAAATTAAGCAAAGATATTAATGTCGCCGGGGTAACGTTAGCGCGTTTCTTATGGGCCAGTCCTATTGCGGCATTTTATCTGGCGGGGCTTTATTACTGGCAACCGGCAGCGTTACCTAATTTTAGTTCGCTATTTGTTTTTTATATTGTGGCTGCGGCGGTGATGCAAATTTTAGCGACCGGATTAATGGTTCAGTTATTTAAGCGGAATAACTTTGCGGTCGGTGCGGGGTTGGCTAAAAGTGAAGCGATTGTTGCTGCGATACTCGGGACATTATTTTTTGGCACCAGTTTATCGATATTTGGTTGGTTCGGCGTGCTAGTCGGTGGTTTTGCTATTTTACTAATGAGTAGTCGCGGTGGTTTTAAAGGGTTATCAATTTCTACACTATTGATCGGTCTGGCCTGTGGTACTTCGTTTGCATTAACCTCATTGTGGGTTCGTGAAGCGAGTTTAACTCAAGACTTACCGGTGCTACATCGAGCCGCGTGGGTTTTGTTGTCGGTGATATCAATTCAAACAGTGATGTTAGTGATATTTTTACTGGTCAAACAGCGAGCAACCTTTACAGCTTTGCTACAGCGTCCTAAGTTAACCCTAATGACGAGTACAGCGAGTTGTTTAGGATCCATTGGCTGGTTTAGTGCCATGTCACTGCAAGCGGTGCCTTATGTCAAAACATTAGGACAGGTGGAGGTGTTTTTTACGATGCTAATTTCATTGCTGTGGCTAAAAGAGCGGATAAAAATTAAAGATGGTGCCGGATTGTTGCTAATTGCTATTGCGGCAACCTTGGTTATGTTTGGGTAATTTTGATCTTTAAATCGTCGATCACAATCTGTAAAGCATCGAGCGCTAGCTGTGGTTCGATGTTATTACTCTCGAGTAAGTGGATAAAATCAACGGCGAGTTGAATATGTGCTGGCGCGTCAGCGAGTGGTTGCTCATTTTTCATGATTTTTTCCTTAATTTACCATGTTCCAGTAATTCAATTTTTTGTTCAATAAAGTAAATGGCCTTGCGGCACTGCCCTAGGCGCTTATGCTGTTTTAAAATATCTTTTTGTAATGGCAGTTTTTTATTGATTGGACACAGGGATAGCTGTTGATCGAGTTGATTTATTTTTAGCTCAAGCTTTTGTTGGTAACCATGGTGCTTAGAAAGTTCTTGATAAAGCTCGACACTGTTTGAAATGATATTACCGGCGATCCACGCAAAAGAACCGGTTTGCTGTTGCTTTTTTATTGCCACTGTTTTTCGTGTTGCTTTCTCATGTTGATAGCTGGCATTTCTTTGCTGTTGACTGGCAAGAGCTTTACTAATGGCTTGGCATTGATCAACGAGCTTATTACATTGATATTGGAGTAAACTGGTGGCTGACTTATGGCTAATTAAGCTTCTTATTTCCTCAAGTAAACGATAGCTTTCACTGACGTAGTCATATAGGCGAGGTGATTGGTTTTTAAATAATTTATCATCAAAAATAGGGCGATGTGCTAACGATGGAATTTTACTTTTTAGATCGTATTGAGTCGATTTCTGCGAAAGTTGCGCGAGTAAACGTTCTATTTCAGATAACTGAGCAATCAAAACCAAGCACTCCAAGCTAATTTAAAGCTAATGACTATCACCACTAGGATGAAAATAGGACGAATAAAATGGTTACCGAACTTAATCGCTGTGTGGGCCCCGATAAATGCACCAATCATTAAACACCCGCCCATTAATAGACCCAGCTTAAAGTCTACTTGCCCTAACAGTATAAACACAATCAGAGCGGTTAAATTACTGATAAAATTCATTGTTCTGGCCACGCCGCTACTAATCAGTAAATCTATTTTATAGAACACTTGACTTGAAATCGTCCAAAAAACCCCGGTACCGGGGCCTGCAAAACCATCGTAAAATCCGAGAATAGCCCCTTGCAACCGCTGCTTAAATTTAAACTTACCACAATGTTTATTAATTTGTGGGTTTAGCGTGTTTGATGGTTGATTAAATAAAGTATATAAAGCGGTGCTAATAATCAATAAAGGTAATAATTTCTCAAGCCAAGCGCCGGAGACTAAATTAACGGCGATAGCGCCAAGTCCAGCGCCAAAAAATGTTGCCAATAAACAGGGTACCCAACAAGATGGTTCAAATAATTTTTTACGATAGAAGGTATAACTGGCGATCGCAGTGCCAAAGGTTGACGCTAGCTTGTTAGTCCCTAATACCATATGAACCGGTAAGCCAGAACTGAGTAATGCCGGCACCGTCAGTAAACCACCGCCGCCAACAATCGCATCAATAAAGCCTGCGACGAATGCTGCGCAGCCAAGAACTAACCACCAAGGAATAGTGTTTAAAAATTCAAACATTAAGACTCTATTATTAATTGATAAGGAGGTAATGAGTTAATCAGCGATTTACCATAACGTTTAGTGACTAATCGTCGATCTAAAATAGTAATGGTGCCTGTATCTCGCTCATTACGCAATAACCGACCACATGATTGAATCAATTTACGTGACGCATCTGGCACCGTTAAGATTAAAAATGGGTTACCGTTACGGCTTTTTATGTATTCTGCATGGGCTTCTTCGACGGGAGAGGTTGGCACGGCGAAAGGTAACTTAGTAATGATGAGATTGGTGAGGTACTTTCCTGGTAGATCGAGTCCTTCGGAAAAACTACTGGTACCAAACAAAATACTGGGTAAATCATGATCACATTTATCTTTATGCAGCGTTAATAACGCATGACGGGAAGCCTCACCTTGTACCAATAAGGATAAATTATGCTGTTCTCGTAAATCTTTTGTAACCTGATTCATTTGGCGGTAGGAGGTAAACAGCACCAAGGTTGCTTTAGTGTCCTTGGTGCGCTGGCTAATTTGGCTCACCAACTCCTGATTAAAACCACTATCGTTAGGTTCCATGGCCATGTTAGGGATAATAAGATTGGAATTTTTTTGATAATCGAACGGTGACAGCAATTTGATGTATTGTGTACCATCATTTTTTTTCAGCCCTGCGGCTTTAATAAAACCGTCAAATGAATCTAAAGCTAATAAAGTGGCTGAGCATAACACCACGCCATGGGCTTGACTCCATAATTTATCTTCAAGAAAATAACCGACTTCGATAGGGGCAGCCCGTAGAAAATACTCACTTTTTATTGGGTCAGTTAATTCAATCCATCGGACCATCGGTGCACTGTGACTTGATTGTTTAAAGGATAACATCTGCCATAGCTTGCGTTGGTTTTCCATTCGATTGAGGTTAGACCCAATCTCAACGAGAACGGGTTCTATTTGCCACGGACTGATGTCGCCATCTTTATAAGACTCAAGGGCCACTTGATGAATTTTATTAAGATGCTTTAACGCTGATTTACTCGATGCTAAGCAATTTTCAACCAAAGCTAATAACGAATCCGGTAAAATCCCGTGTTCAAAACGATGACGTTTATCGCTATTATTAAATAATTGTTGGTTAGCATTGAGCCATTGCGCAATGAGTTTTAAGTCGCTGCTCAATTCATTGCTATGATCGCTTAGCTTCATTAAAGGACCAATGAGCTGTTCACTTTTTACGATAGCGGACAGTTTTTTAGCAAAAATGTCGAGTTTAGATAACCAGTCAATGGTGGACAAGAGAGAGCCTGATGCACTAGAGAAACTCCGAGCTTGTTCAGGAAGGTGATGTGCTTCGTCAATCACATAAAACATTGAGTCCGGCTCTGGCAAAATAGTACCGCCACCCAACTCAAGATCGGCCAATAACAAACTATGATTAACGATAATAACATCGAGTTTATCGATGATATCCCGTGCCTTATGGAAAGGGCATTGGCGATGAGCGGCTAATTGTTTATTGCAGCTAAATTTGTCACTGGCTATTTGCTGCCAAACTAAATCTTTAATTGGCGTTGGCCAACTATCTCGCTCACCATCCCATTTCTTGTCTAGCCACTGTAGCCAAAGTTTACCGACTAAGGCTAAGTCAGCTTTATCGGGTTTATGTTGCCATATTGCAGCTGAGTCCGAGGCTTTGCTGTCGGCGATTAGTTCTAGTTTACTTGCACAGATATAACGTTGACGGCCTTTTACGACACCAAACTCGAAAGATAATCGACTATATTGGCGAAACATCGGTAAATCTTTTGTCACCAGTTGTTCTTGTAGCGCAACGGTTGCGGTTGAGATACAGAGTTTTTTTCCGCTAGATAAGGCCAAAGGGATAGCACCAAGGCAATAAGCTAATGATTTCCCGATACCTGTGCCAGCTTCAATCACTGCGATACGTCGAGTGCGTTCATAATCTCCAGCCAAAGTTTTTGCCGTTTCAGCCACCATATAATTTTGCTCTTTACGAGCGACAAAGTTTGGGATTTCATCACGGAAACTTTTAAAGCAGGTTTGAATGGTTTTTTTTACATCAGCCGATAACATGTCAACACTTTACTCGATAAAAATAGGGTTGAATCATAACAATGATAGGCAAGGTTAGCCATCAGGTTATTGGGAGCTATATCGGTGAAAAATTCACTTTACTGTCATATTTAAGCATTATGGTGGGTGATAACTATGGGAAGTTGAATGAAAAAGAGGCAAACGGTTTTAGTGACATATAATGTCAAGATTGGTGGTGTTTGTTTATCCTGTTGTTCTTTAATGTTTTTATTCTGTATTGTTGTTTTTTTTTTGAGATGTAAATAAAACACATTAAGTTACATTTTGTTAACAATAATTTTGTGTCAATTAATTTATTCAATTCTTAATCTATCCTGAACCAAATTTTACTATCATATTTATATTTCTTGTAATAATTGCTTACAAACGAAAGCAATATATTAAGGAACTATTAAAATAATAAGTGATTTGTTAACTGTTTCAAGAGGGTTATCATTAATTTTCTTTATAATATTGGGCTTGGCATTGTTATCTACTTATTTATTAGATAACGATAGTCAATAATCATTAAGGGTTATTAAATGACGTGACAATTATTTGGTATCAGCAGTGTTTCGCTCAATTCTTTGTAGGATATTCCCTGTTTGTTTTTTGTGAATAAGGTGTTAAATTTATGTTAAATATGTTTATTATCAGTTGGTTGTTGTTGGTCGGAGTTGTAGTGCTGTTCTTTTTTTAGCGGTTGACAGCTTTAAATGATATGTGAAATGATGGCATCGTTTTTGACTGTGAATAAACAGTACAGAGATACACTAAAAATAAATTAAAAGACGCCCTGTGTGTGGCAAAATATTTGTAATAAAATGTTCTGTTCGCTTCAGCAGTTTCAACAATAAATTTGGTTGGGAACTATGTCCAAGTTAAGTAAAAAAAATAAAATCGCTATTGCGTTGGTCGGTGTGTTTGCACTAACTACTTCTTATACTGCATCAGCTGCTAATGTAGAAACTCTACAAAAAGCTGACACTGCTATTCAAAAAGCAGCAGAAAAATCTCAAGGAAAAGTGAATAAATTATTTGATCAAGCACAAAATCTTGTGATTGATTATCGCCAAGTTGTTGGTGATACAGATGGTTTACGTGCTTACAACGATTATGTTGCATCACTTGTTAAAGACCAAGAGTCTAAAATTGCTCTTGTTCAAACAGACATTGATGGCATTGATAAAACTCGTCAGGGTTTAGTGCCACTAATGTTCAAAATGATTGATACTATCGATGAGTTTGTTGCCCTTGATCTTCCTTTTGACAAAGCAGAACGTAAAGACCGTATCGCATTTCTTCGTGAAATGATGGTTGATTCTAACGTCTCTACTGCTGAAAAATACCGTAAGGTACTAGAAGCGTATCAAATCGAGCTTGATTCAGGTCGTTTATCGACTGTGACTCAGGGTAAGCAATTAATTGATGGTGCTGATATCACTGTTGATCTGTTGCAGGTTGGCCGTATTGCTCTAGTTGCTCAAACGCTTGATTCAAAGAACACTTGGGTTTGGAACAAAACGAGTAACGGTTGGGATGTACTTGATGATTCATGGCGTCGTCCGATCCGTGAAGCAATTGGTGTTGTTCGTAAAGATAAATCACCAGCGTTAATTAAGTTACCAATTCCTGCTGTAGGGAGCGCTAAATAATGAGAAAATTATTTAAAGGCCTAGCTATTGCGACTATCGCACTGACGGCCACCTTTGCTCAAGCAGCAGATTCATCTGCCACGCTAGAGCAATTACTGAAAAAAGTAAAAAGCGAACGTATCTCAGAAGCTCGCATCGACAAAAAACGCGAAGCAGCTTTCCGTTCTGAACGTGCCGATAAGCAAGCTTTATTAAGAAGTGCTAAGCAAAAGCGTACCGCTGAAAAAGCACGCGGTAAGGCTTTACTTGAACAGCATGCTGCTAACGAGCGTCGTATGGCACAGTTAGAGGGCGACCTAATAGCAGCTCAAGGCGATCTTAAAGAAGCCTTTGGTGTTGTTCGTGGTGTTGCTGGTGATGCTTCTGGTATCGTTGCTGGTTCAGTTATCTCGGCACAGTTTCCTGGTCGTGCTGAAGAACTTGCTGCCATTGGTGCAAGTAAAGAGTTACCAACACTTTCAGTGTTAGAAAACTTATGGTTTGCGCTACAAACTGAAATGACTGAATCTGCTAACATTTCACAGTTTACTGTGACTGTTGCTGATATCCAAGGTAACTCAACTGAACGTACGGTTACCCGTGTTGGTTCTTTCAACTTACTTGACGCTGATAAGTACCTAGTACTTCGTGGCGATGATGTTGCTGAATTAGCGCGTCAACCAGGCAGCAGAGAGAAAAGTTCAATTGAACCTTACCTAGCTGCTACTTCAGGTTATGAAGCGTTATATGTTGATGTGACTCGTGGTGGTTTACTTAACCTGCTAACCGGTCAAGCGACACTGGAAGAAAAATATCACCAAGGTGAAATCGTTGGTTACATTATCACGGTTGTTTTATTGCTTGGTATCCTGATTGCTATTGAACGTTTAATCACTCTAGGTCTACTAAGTGCTAAAATTAAGTCACAGCTTAAAGATACTAACAACCCAGGTAATAACCCATTAGGTCGTATTCTTAAAGTTTACCACAGTGCTAAAGGTACTGATGTTGAGACTTTAGAACTAAGACTTGATGAAGCTATTCTGAAAGAAATCCCTCGTTTAGAACGTGGTATTTCAATCATCAAGGTACTTGCTGCTATCGCGCCAATGCTTGGTCTTCTTGGTACAGTAACCGGTATGATCGGTACGTTCCAAGCGATTACATTGTTCGGTACTGGTGATCCTAAGATGATGGCTGGCGGTATTTCAACGGCACTAGTTACTACGGTACTAGGTCTGGTGGCTGCTCTTCCTCTTATGTTAATTCATGCTGTTGTTTCTGGGCGTTCTAAATCATTACTACATGTTCTTGACGAACAAAGTGTAGGCCTGATTGCTGAGCATGCCGAGAAGGAGTCTAAGTAATGATTTATTACCTGATGGGCCTTTGGGAATCTATCAGGGACTTCATGGCCACTGGTGGCGATGTTCTACTACTTGTAGCAGCAACATTGTTTCTCATGTGGAGCTTAATGCTTGAACGGGCAATCTACTTACGAGTAGAGTTCCCAAAAGAGCGTAAGCGTATCATTGATGCTTGGAATGCTCGAGAAGATACAACTTCTTGGTATGCCCAGCGGATCCGTGAGGCCTGGATTTCCCAAGCCAACGAAAAACTAACGCAGCGGATGATTATCATCAGAACACTGGTAGCAATTTGTCCTATGATTGGATTGCTAGGTACCGTAACCGGTATGATTGCAGTGTTTGAAGTGATGGCGACATCCGGTACTTCTAACGCCAGATTAATGGCAGGTGGTATCTCGATGGCAACTATGCCAACGATGGCCGGAATGGTCGCCGCACTGTCAGGTGTTTTCTTTAGTTCGCGATTAGCGGGGCAAATTAAAGTAGCCAAAGAAAACCTGGTTGATAGTCTGCCACATCATTAGAGAGAGAATAATTTATGGCACGTAAACGTATTCATGAGGACGACGAAGCAGAAATCGATATGACTCCGATGTTAGACATCGTATTCATCATGTTGATCTTCTTCATCGTAACCACCTCATTCGTTAAAGAGTCAGGCTTTGATGTTAATAAGCCTAAAGCTCAACAAGCGAGTAAGAAGAAATCTGCCAATATCTTTATTGCTATCGACAGTGCTGGTCGGGTTCATATGGAAAAACGCGTTGTTGATATTAAACGCGTCCGTGCGAACATTGAGCGGATGCTTGCGGAAGCACCAGAAGCTGCAGTCATGATCCAAGCTGACGTCGATACCAAACACGGTATTGTCGTTAAGGTAATGGATCAGGTCAAAGCTGCTGGTATTGATAAGTTAATGGTCGCAGCAGAGGAAGAGTAATTATGATAAGAGCATTGGTAGCCTTAATAGTTGGTGCCGCTGTTACTTTCGGATTATTCGCCTTTATGGCTTTTTTAGTTAACTTTGGTGGCGAGAGACTACAAAAGTCTGAAAAAATGCCACCATTGGTGATAAATCCAGAAAGACAGGAAAGTAAAGCACAGACTAAAACGCGATTTAAGCCTAAACCGCCACCGCCGCCTGATACGCCTCCGCCACCCGCGGAAGTTCAGCCGGAAACTAACGACACTAGTACGGGAATGTCTTTTGACTTACCGTCAGTCAATGTTGGTGGTGTAAGTGCCGGACTTAGCGGTCCTGGTGCTGGCATGATGCAAGATGGTGATGCAACTCCGATCGTTCGTATCGAACCGCGATATCCAATTAAAGCGGCTCGTGATGGTAAAGAAGGTTATGTAGTTTTAAGCTTCTCGATCAACGAAATTGGTGGTGTTGAAGATGTTAAAGTAATCGAAGCAAAGCCGAAACGTCTATTTGACAAAGAAGCTCGTCGTGCACTTAAGCGTTGGAAATACAAGCCGAAAATGGTTGATGGTAAACCTCAGAAACAGTCTGGACAAAGTGTTCGTTTAGACTTCACGTTAGATAAGCAGGGGAAATAATGATGAAATACTCAAATAACATCGCTGCTATCGTTTTAACGTCACTGATTGGTTTATCAGTTGCACTTCCTAGTACTTCAGTTGAGGCTGCTCAGAGTGGAGCCACCGCTGATAAAAAACGTAAAACCTACACGCTTTCTGAGCGTGTTGGTAAAAAGATTTCTAAGATTTATGATCTCTATGCAGCAGATCAAGTCAAAGAAGCCATTACGTTGGCCTTGGAAGTTAAAGCTAAAAAGCCTTATGATAAAGCTTATATCGCCCGTTTTTTAGGTAGTATGTATGCTGGTCAAAAAGGTAAGGGTAAAACATCGATTAAGTATTTGCAGATGGCAGTTGATGCTGACATTTTAAGTACCAGTGAGCATAGTGCGTCTTTACGTACGCTTGCTGATTTGCAGATGCAAGAGAAGATGTTCACGAAAGCGATTGCTAATTACAAAGCTTGGATGACCTTTACTGGTAAGCAAGATGCAGGTGTTTGGGTTCGTATAGGTCATGCCTATATGGAGAAAAAACAGCTTAGCAAGGTGATTGGTCCGGCTGATAAAGCGATTGCTTTATACAAAAAGCCGAACAAAAACCCTTATTTGCTAAAGCTTGCATCGTACTTTGAACGTAAACAATATAAAAATGCAATTAAAGTATCGGAAACGTTAGTTGAATTGTTTCCCCAAGAACCTAAATATTGGGTTCAATTGGGTCAGTTTTATATGGTGAACGAGCAGTACGAAAAAGCATTGGCAACAATGCACATTGCTTACATCAATGGCTACCTTAAAACGGCAAGTCACATTAAAGTGTTAGCGCAGCTATATGCCAATAACAATATTCCACATCGTAGTGCTGTGGTTTTAGAGAAATATCTAAAATCAGGGTTAATTGAAAGCGATGAAAGAATGTTAAAAACCTTAGCGGGTTCATGGCATCAAGCGAAAGAGCTGAAAAGAGCGGTTAAATTCTACGGCCAAGCGGCTGAAGTTGAAAATAACGGCGAGTTGTTTTATAAGCAAGGACTATTATCGTTCGAACTTGAAAACTACGGCTCTGCGATTAAACAACTTAATCGTGCGCTAAAAACGGATAACTTAAGAAAACGTGGTAATGCGATTATGACTATCGCCCAAGCACATTTCTATAGTGACCGCTTTAAGTCAGCTTACCGGACGATGAAGCAAGCGGCAAAAAGTGATAACAAGAGTGTTGCGAAAAATGCAAAACTTTGGTTAAAGCATATTGCTGAATCAGCTAAAACGAGAAAAATCGCTTATAAATAAGCGTTCAAAATCGTTATATAAAAAGCACATCAGTTAATCCTGATGTGCTTTTTTTATCTGTTCTAATGTTTGGGCTAATGCTTAAGTAATTTTTGCCAGCTTGACTCTTGGGATAGTAAGGTTCTGTTATCAAAACTTAATCGGTGAGTGCCATGACAGATAGCACAGGCTTGTACAGCCAATGCGCCGAGTTGTTGTCCTTGTTGTTTCTGATCTTCATGTTGTAAGGTTTGCTCTAATTTCACTAAGGTTTGTGTCATTGCCATCGAAGGATACGCCTGAGGGCTGTTTTTATGGCAATTAAGACAGATTTTACCCAGTTGTTCCATGGAATGTGATAGTTGCGTAAATGCTGCTTGAGCCACTGTCGGTAGGCCATCGGTTGTCGCAATCTTAATCAGGTTGATCTGACGACTCAAATTATTCATATGATCCGTTAATTTGATATCACCGTTGAGGGTGATATTAGTGAAATTTGGCGCGCGATATAACGTTGCCACAACACTTCTGTAGTCATCATGACAGGATTGGCAGTTTGCTGTTAATTGCTTTAGCTGTGCTGGAATTTTATCAAAACTGCCGTGTTCATTGCTGTTTTTGATTGCAGTGACTAATGAGAGATCTATTTTGTTGTTCCAACTCGGGACCATTTCACCAATTTTAAGGTAATGTTGTTCAAAGCTAGTCAGCCATTTATTAATGTTTTCGCTGTCTTGGCGCTGCGCATAAAACTCAATTGCTTGCATTTCACGACGTAACTTAAACATATTGTGGAGCCATACTTGACGTTTGTTTTGAGGTTTATACCATTGTGTTAATGCTGGCGGCGGAGTTTTTGTTAATTGAGTATTGGGTTGGTGTTTATAAATTATTAGCGCACCAGCACTCAATAATAATAATTGAATAACACTAAATGTTACGAAGGATTTAAACATAGATAACACGACCATTTATTTTAATTTTCATTATGATGACAAAACAGACTCGCTCGATCTTTGTTTTAAAATAAATTAACTTTAATTGGCTGGTTGTTCTGCTATATTGAGCGAAAATTTTTATCGAATAAAGAGATCGAATGTCAATCACATTGATGGTTCAAGGCACAACGTCAGATGCTGGTAAAAGTACTTTAGTCTGTGGACTCGCTAGAGTTTTTAAGCGACGGGGCATTAATGTTGCCCCTTTTAAACCCCAGAATATGGCACTCAATAGTGCTGTCACCATTGATGGTGGCGAAATTGGTCGGGCGCAAGCACTACAAGCACAGGCTTGTGGTTTAGAGCCTATTTGCGATTTCAACCCTGTATTACTAAAACCTAGCTCTGATATTGGCTGTCAGGTGATTATTAACGGCAAAGTAGCCGCCCAATTAAATGCCAAAGACTATCACCAATATAAGCCAACTGCGATGAAGGCTGTTTTAGCAGCTCATCAACGATTAACCCAACAATTTGATTATGTGGTGGTTGAAGGCGCAGGTAGCCCCGCAGAGATTAATCTTCGTGAGCGTGATATTGCTAATATGGGCTTTGCCGAAGCCGTTGACTGCCCCGTAATCTTAATTGCTGATATCGATCGCGGTGGTGTGTTTGCTCATTTAACCGGTACTTTAGCTTGTTTAAGTGAAAGTGAGCAACGGCGGGTTATTGGCTTTGTGATTAATCGTTTTCGTGGTGACCCTGCGTTATTAACGTCGGGGCTCGATTGGTTGGAACAACAAACGGGTAAGCCAGTATTAGCCGTTTTACCCTATTTACAAGGCTTATATCTTGACAGCGAAGATGCGGTGGCTACTGAGCAGGATTGCAGTGATGTTGTGAAGCTTAATGTTGTGGTGCCTGTTTATCCTCGAATGAGTAATCATAATGATCTTGATGCCTTACGAGCGCATCCCCAGGTTAATGTCCAATTAGTCGGCCCGCAGTTACTGGACTCAAAAGGGCAATGTATTGGTGTTAAACCCGCCGCTGATTTACTGATTTTAGCGGGTTCAAAAAATACCTTAGCGGATTTGATTTGGCTAAAAGAGCAGGGCTGGGATCGTTACATTGAACGGCACTTACGTTATGGCGGTAAGGTGTTAGGGATTTGTGGTGGCTTACAAATGCTAGGCTTGTTGATTAATGATCCTGATTGTGTCGAATCATTAACACCGAGATCGGCCAAGGGGTTAGGCTATTTACCCATAAAGACCACATTCTCAACGGATAAAACCCTTAAGCTGAAAAAGGGTCAACTTAGCTTACTCAATCAAGACACCGTGCTCATTACAGGATATGAGATCCATGCTGGGCTTACTGAGTTAGAAAACTCAGAGTTAACCGCGGTGTTAATGGATGATGAAGGCAATCATGCCGGCTATTTATCGCCTGATGAGCAAATCATGGCTACTTACTGGCATGGTTTACTCGATACGCCCGATGCCCTTAATGCTATATTGACTTGGGCCAGTGGTGAGCAAGTGCTTACTCAGGTTAATTACCAACAATTACGGGAACAAAGTATTGATTGTTTGGCCGACAGTGTTGAACGCGAGTTCAATTGGCTACAGTTTGACCAAGCGATGCGCCAATTTGAATCACAAAAATTAAGGGATTAATTTGCGTTTATTATCTTAATCGCTACAATTGCCGTTAATTTCAATCGGGTTAAACTATTATGAACAGAAAACGTAAAATAAACGCAATTTTAAACAAAAAAATAAAAAAGATGAATGCTAAAAAGCATCATCATAATAAGCCTAAATATATTAGCAAAGCTGATCGCGCACAGCTGGAACTGGTAGAGCAAGAGTCGACATCAACAGTTCAAGAGACCGTTAACGTTGATTAAATGGCTAACGGGGTGTTTAATGGCGATGTTGCTAGGGACAAACTCATGGGCAAAACCAGTGACACTAGAACCACAACGCTTAACCGATAATAGTGGCTTGGTTTATATTGGTTATGGGGTTGCAGAAAATAGCGTGGGTGATTACTTAAAGCAGCTACAGTCTTTATTGGGGCTGCAGCGCTTTAAGCTGTATCGTCAAGCTCAGCGACGTCGAGATCATCAGCAATTTCACATCACCCTAATTAATCCCTACGAATACCCTGATGTTGCTACTATTAACTTAAACGACATTCCGACATTGTCTTTTGAATTAATTGGCTTAGGGCAAGCATTGAAAGGGGATAATCAGACTTATTTTGTCGTGGTAACATCTATTAAAGCGCAACAAGTAAGAGCTAACTACGGATTAAAAGCCAAGGATTTTCATATTACCCTAGGCTTTAATAAAACGGATGTTTTTGGAGTGAATAAAGACAGTCGCTCGTTAGTTCACTCAGAGTAAGCGTTAGGCTAAACAGCGTTGTAAAAATGAAATTGCTTTTTCTTCAGACTGATCAAGGTGACCGTCGGCCATTGATACGCCTTTTGCTAACTCAATCGCCAGCGACTTAGCTGGTGAATCAACAATATGCTTACAACGGTGGCGAATATAGTCTTCGACAGTCTTTGCTTCAATGGCAACTCTAGCTTGTGATAAGTTTGCTTGAATATAATCGAGTGGCGAAATGTCATTATGCCAAACTAATGAACTTACCCAATTGAGTGTATATTCTATCTCTTTGTCATCAACTACACCATCAATCTCGACGAAAAGCAGTACTAAATCCACTAATGCTTCACGCTGTAATTGATCGACACAGATCCCCATATCAAAGTTATTAAGCAGTTTTTCAAAATTCATATTCGATATCCTTAATGATTATCCACTCAGCTTAACAGGCTGTGAAATATAATCAAACAGAGATGAATGTTTTAGGTGAGGCTGCAAAAGGTAGGGGGAATAACCCTACCTTAGAGGTTTTTTAACGACGTTTATTACGTTCGTTTAAGCTTTGTAAATATGATTTTAACTCGGTTTCTGCCCATTCGTTGGCAGCAGCTTCAGTGGTGAAACCGTCTTGGCTTTTTGATACTAAGGTTTCACGGGCTGTTTTTCGACGAAGGATTTGTGCCGTCCACGTGTCATTGTCTTGAGTGATTTTTGAAGTAAATTTTTTACTGGTAGCCATGGTGTTTTTTCCTGCGAGAATTAAAGTAGCGTAACTTAGTGCTTATTAATTTAGTGCTTATTAATTCAAGCGCGACATTACGAAAAAGGATTTTACAGCAATGGGCGCAAGTTTGCTCAATAAATTGATGCTTTTTAGATCTAACGCGCTAAAATTTGGTTTTTATGATAAATTGCCGCCCAAACAAGACATAGGAATGAAAGATGAATTCTTTTTCAGCCGAAATATACCGCGTGGTTAATGCTGGCTTAGCCGATTTGGCTACATCACAGCAAGCAGGAAAAACACCGATAAACCCTTTAAGCGAAACCCATTTTTTTAGTGCTTGGGTGACCAAGGCATTAAAAAACCATCGTTTCGACATTTGTGCAGTGGTGTCGTTAAAGCATTGGCAGCAACAAGCTCGTACATTGGGGCGGCACGCTTTGCTAAAGCAACAATTTGTCGATTTGGTGTATACATTGCGGCCAATATTTGATGCTGAGGGCGCTAATTTAGGAGTTAATCAATCGGCCATTAACCAGGTGCTTACTTCATTAAGTGATGAGCAGTGGTTGGTGACAACTGATGTGCCCGTGGGGAAAAAAGTAAATATTAAGTCGGGTGGTGCAGCGTCCTTAGTGATTTGTCCACAAAAATTTAAGCAGTGTTTTAACCAATCGTTGGATTTGGTTAAACCGTTATCAATTTATTTACGGGGTGATAGTCAAGCCGTGATTAATTTTTGCCATCAACATCAGATGTTATTGCATAAAGTCACCGACTATAAATCTCAGGTGAAATATCATGGCGAATATGTGATTCATCCAGCCAATAGTGGCAATGATTTACCTTGTGTCGCGTTAATTTAGCTATTTGACTTTTTATCGCTGCATACTTTAGACACACACTGATTAATAATGTCAATAAGTAGCTAAATTGCAGCAGCAAAGCCAGTGCAAGTAGCTAACTCCGTCCCCAAAGCCCATGATTGTCTGTGAGAGATTTAGAGATACGAATCGCAGTGATGTTTAGGTAATTGTTGAGCACAAAACTGGCTAATGAGAATATCGTGGTACTTGAGGTGAAAAAACCGTCACCAAAAGTAAAGTACCGACACGTTATCTATTTTTTGAGCAATGTCGTAATAAAGCCCCGTTGGTTTAGTTTTGGATAGAGCGGGAAGGGCTCCATGCGATGGCTCACCAGCAAGAAATTGCCACAGTTGAGCTTCGTAAGGGCGATTAACATTTGGCGCATGGGTTCCGGTGCTTCTAGTTCACTAACATCGAGCTGAGCCGCGCTCAGTTTCATTGATAATTGATTAAGTACCGCCGCGGGAGCAGGCAAGTTATTTTGCGTCATCGGGTATAGTATTTGTTCTTCTTTCATATTGTGTTGCCGCATTTATAAGGTGCTCCTTGCGCATCACTTGCGCTGGACCTATCGTGATCCTTGTTGTTTCCTCAAAGGCAGGAAATAAAATGTGTTCTTCCTGCAAGAAATGATGGAGTAGATCATCAACAAAAGTCTGTCATAATCGACGGCTTTAAGCCAATCTGTTTGTGCAACCGCTGATTCTGCCCCAATGAAAGAATCATCACAATGGTGATGACGAGCAGACATATAATTAGGAATGGTTAGGCTAGATTGATATTTATCTAGTTTATTTTTTATTTTGAAAAGAACGTTGATGCGCAATGCGATACAATATTGGCAAGATAAATAGTGTCAAAAGTATGGATGAAATAATTCCACCAATAACAACAGTTGCTAACGGCGGTTGAACTTCCGCATCTGTTCTGATGTTTAACCATTGAGGGCTGAGAGGTAAAGGACGGTTAGAAAAAACAACTCCATTCATCATTATGCCTTGAACCGCTGCCCTGATATAATTTCTGATTTTTCGTTCTGAGCTAAGTATTGGTCGAATAATGGGACTATTCTCAAGTTTTTAATGGCACGAGCGGCAATGCCATCACGCTTTAACTATTTAATTTTGCTCAGTGCTGAATAATGTCTATATCAATGGTTGGTGAGAGTGTAAACGTTTAATTTTTTTTGTTTTTTATTCAATGGTTTACGAATGTGGTCGTGTCAGTTTTTTTTACATGTCAAGTGTTCGTTTATTTTTACTTTGAGTATCTGTTTGAAAAGTAATAATATTTAAATGTTGGCACAGTCTCTGCTATGTAATAATTAATTAATTAACTAAAAAAGGTATATCACATGAAATTAAAATTTATAAATACAGGTATAATTGGAATGATGTTAGCCGCAACTAGTATCGTTAATGTTGCTCATGCGGGACTTTTTACATTGGGTGATACACTTAATGGCGGAATTATGGATGGATGGCAGTCTATAATGGTGATCAATCATAATGACGAATACACCAATACGTCTGGTGCTGATCAAATAGTGACACTCAATGACTTCAATTTTACCGTTGGTAATTATCGTGGTCGAGTAACACCTTTTGTAGTAAAAATTAATCAAACGATGGCTAATGATTTCACGTTAATGGCTATTGGAGATACACGATATTCAGGCACTGATTATTTTAGTACCGGTGATGTGAGTTTGGACTTTTCAACAACACTGAGTCAGTTTACCTTAGGTGCTGGTGAGACAATCGCTTCTGGTTTTCTGGATGCCGATGCTGATGGAAATAGTTTTGGTAGTGTCATTCCATATATAAATGGTGATATATTGAGTCTTTCAGGATCGTGGAATAATTCGGGTTCAGGTAGTTTGAGCCAAGGCGTTGGGTTTGCACCGACATTCGGTAACAGTATTTTTGTGAATGGTCTAGCTCGTGATTATAGTTATAATATAACGACCAATATCAATGCTATACCTGAACCTTCAACATTTGTTATTTTTGCTCTAGGATTGCTCGGATTAGCATCACGTCGATTGAGTAAAAAATCTTAACCAATGCCAGGTGCATTTACCTTTTGATTTGACTCTTCTAAACAGTATAGTGATTTTGTTAAAATACCGAATCACTATACTGATAAAATACATCTAGGCGTTTTCTTTGATGACAAATAATACCAATCCGGTTAAATTATTACCCGCTTGTGCTGGTTAAAATGAACGAATACTGTGTTACCTTAAATTCCAATAGTAAGCTATTACTCGTTCAATCGGCTTAAGCTTGAAATCCCGTCATTAGAGCTTAACCCTATATTTAATTTTAACGTATTACAAAACTATTATCGGGAGCTCAGCTTAATTACGGTACAACGTCTTGATTAAGTGATAACCGAATTGAGTTTTAATTGGACCATGTACTTCTAAAATCGCTTTTTTAAACACAACATTATCAAAGGCTTTAACCATTTGACCCGGTTGGAATTCTCCTAAACTACCGCCTTTTTTACCGGACGGACAGGTTGAGAATTTTTTAGCTAATTTAGCAAAGTCTTCACCCTTAGCTAGTTTTGCTTTGATTTTATCTGCTTCGGCTTTGGTTTTTACTAAAATATGTACTGCACAGGCTTTTGCCATGATGTTAGCTCGTTGTCATGATTGATAATCGAGATTATAAAGCAATTTTCGGGTGTAGTCGTTTGTTGGTGCCTCAAAAATTTGCTTCGCGTCGCCAAACTCGACCATTTTACCTTGGTCTAACACCATCACCTGATCACTGATGTGTCGCACAATATTAATATTGTGTGATACAAAAATATAAGACAATCCCATTTCTTTTTGAAGCTTTAACAGTAAATTAATAATCTGTGAACGTACCGACATGTCTAAGGCTGACAAAGCCTCATCGGCCACAATGATATGCGGGTCGAGCATCAACGCTCTGGCGACGCCTATCCGCTGCTTTTGACCACCAGAAATCATATGGGGATAAAAATGGGCGTGCTCCGGTAATAAGCCTACCATGCGAAGCTTATTGTAAACCTCTTTTTCACGGTCTTTACGGGTTAAGTTAGTGGCAAACCTCAGTGGCTCTTCTAATAAATTCCCAATCCGTAACCTAGGGTTTAATGAGGTGTCTGAATCTTGAAAAATCATTCGAATATAGCGACAGCGCTGTTGATGATTTTTCGATTCGAGTTGTTCTCCATCAAGAATGATAGTACCGCTTGAACGAACTTCTGCACCGACTAAAATTCGTGCTAGGGTTGTTTTACCTGAACCTGCATCACCGACAATTGATAAGGTTTGTTGTTGGGCTAAATTAAATGAAATGGGTCCTAATGCTTGTTGATACTGCGGGATTAACCAGCGATAACCGCTATGAAACGACTTAGTTAATTCATTAACTTCTAATAAATTATTCATGGTTTTTTTCATTATTGTCATAGGAAACAGGAAAATGACAAGAAAAATAATGTCCTTTTGATTTTTGCATTTTTGGCATTTCAACACACAGCCGTTGGGCATTCGGACAGCGAGGGCCGAGTCGACAACCAATAGGCAAATGTTGAATGGTTGGAATACAACCTGATAACGCATTTAATTGTGATTTATGTCCTAGCTTATCATCGAAATGCGGCATACTTTGTAACAGGGCTCGGGTGTATGGGTGAAAAGGCTGCTTGAAAATTTGTTTTGTTTGCCCAGATTCAACCGATTGACCACTGTACATCACGGTGATTGTTTGGGTCCAATTTTTGATATGCTCTAAATCATGATCGATCAATAGAATAGACACATCATTAATTTGGTTTAATTTTTTAAATAACTTAAAAATTTGAATTTGCGCACCACTTTCAATCACAGCGGTTGGCTCATCAGCAATTAATAAGCGTGGTTTATAGGCAATGGCCATCGCAATCAACACTTTTTGGCACATACCTTCAGATAGCTCATGGGGATAGCTTGTCACCACTCTTTGGTGATCTCTGATCCCAACTTTATGCAGTAGCTGCCTTATTCTCACTTCACGCCATTGCTTCCGTTGAAAAAATGGTACGCCAGAGTCAACAGTTGATAATGATTCATGCAGTTGATGACCAACGGTGTCGTTAGGATCTAGGCAAGAAGAAGGTTCCTGAAAAACCATCGCGATTTCTCGCCCCATAATTTTGCGACGCTCTTTGGCTGATAAAGATAAAAGATCGATACCATTATAACGAAGGCGATCAGCCGACACGTGCCAGCGGTCACTCAGTATCCCCATAATCGCTTTGGCCACTAAACTTTTACCGGAACCTGACTCACCAACTAATCCTCTGATTTCACCTGGGTTGATTGATAAATTAACCCGATCGACCGCTTTTATTTTTCCTTGAGGGGTGTCTAGTTCTATGGTTAAATTTCTGATATCTAATAAAGGCATTATCCGATCCCTTCTTTGAGTGCTTGTTGCAGCCCATAGCCAATCACATTAATCGATAAAACCGCAAAAAATAGGGCTAGACCGGGAAAAATAACATTCCAAGGTGCAATAAAGATCAAGTCAAGACCATCGGAAAGCATAGCACCCCATTCTGATGTTGGTGATTGGGCGCCAATTTTTAAAAAACCTAAGGTCGCGATATCAATGATAGCAACAGAAATAGCTAAAGTTATTTGAATCACTAAAGCATCAAGAATGTTAGGCAGAATACAGAATACAAAAATTTGAAATTTATTGGCACCATCGAGTTTGGTCGCGGTGACATATTCCTTAGACAATTCTTGATGAACAGCATTATGAGTGGCGCGCATAAATTGCGGGGTCAGCGAAAAACCGACAGCTAACATCACATTAAAAATTCCTGGTCCACTAATAGCGACCAAAATAATCGCTAATAATAAAGAAGGTATAGCGAGGGTGGCATCTAGAATATGATTGAGTACACTGGACTTTAAACCATGGCTCATGCCTGAAAAAATGCCAATAAGACAGCCAGAAATCAGCGCAATTAACGTGACTAGTAAGCTGGCACCAAAGGTAATTCGGGTCCCGTAAATCAAGTTGGATAGAATGTCTCTTCCTAAGTCATCGGTGCCAAAAAAGAAGGCAACATTACCATTGGGATGCCAAGATGGCGGCGTTAATAGGGCATCGAGATGCTGTTGCCCTGGTGGATAAGGGGCAATTAACGGTGCAAAAATACTTATCAACATAAAGCCAATAAAGACCCATAGGCCTAGCATGGGTAACGGTGAATTTGAAAAGTTATTCCAAATTTGTTTTAGTGGCGACGGAATTATCTCATCTTGATAAATACTATTAGTTTTTGCCATGTCGAACACTCCGGCGTTTTGGGGTTGAGACAATAGACAATAAGTCGCTGACTAATGAGATCACAATTAGAAATATTGCACAGACTAAAATCCCCGCAGTGATCACTGGATAATCTCGTTGATAAATAGCTGACATTAACCACGTACCAATGCCTGGCCATGAAAAAATAACTTCAGTGACCATGGCGCTGGTTAATAATGTACTGAGCTGTAAGCTGACTTGTGCCAATACCGGGTGCATCGCATTGGGTAGTGCATGATGAAGAATGATATTGGTTGGCGAAATGCCCCGAGCCTCAGCGGCTTTTATATAATTGGTATTTAATTCGTCGAGCATCGCATGTCGAGTGATTCTAATAACCACGGTAATTGGGAATAATGCCAAGGTCAGCGCTGGCATGGTTAAATGGGCAAAAGCATCTCTTAGTGCTAAGGACTTGTAAGAGATGTCCGATAACAAAATATCGATAATTGTGAAGCCTGTTACCATATCAACTTGGTATAGTAAATTAATTCTACCAGCGACCGGCAGCCATTGTAGCTCAAGCCCGAATAACATAATCCCAATCACGCCGAGGCAAAATATCGGGATCGAATATCCGACTAAAGTCACCGTAATAATGGCATGATCGGTTATTTTCTTGTACTTAAATGAGGCAATAACCCCCAAAGGAATACCAATCGACAATGCTAAAATCATCGCATAAAAGCATAATTCAATGGTGGCAGGGAGGTGTTGGATGATTTCATTGATGATCGGTTGTTTAGAACTTAACGATATGCCAAAGTCACCACTTAATCGTTGATTGATAAATGCAATATATTGATTAATTATTGAATCGTCTAGCTGATACCTTGAGGTCAGTTCAACCACTTGCTCTTTACTTGGAGTATTTACCCCGCTCAGTTTAACTAACGAATCGCCAGGCATCGCTTTATTCATCATTAGGACTAAAGCAAACAATACCCCTAACGTGAGGAAAAATAAATTAAAACGGCGAGCAATATATAACCACATCGTTATTTCTCCTGTAGCGGTTTAAGATAAACCTTTCTAAATGAAATGCCGCCATAAGGGTTTAAAGATAAACCATGAACGGTGCGCCTTCGTACTTGGAATCTAAGGGCATGCCCTAGAGGAACCACCGGCAAATGCTCAAACAACATTTGCTGTGCTTGATGATAGTATGGAATTCGATCTACTTGAGCGTTATGAGCGATCGCGGAGTTTAACAGCTGGTCAAACTTAGGTTCACACCAATTAGCGCGGTTATTGCCTGAAATGAGCGATGAACAGCTCAAAATAGGTCTGAAAAAATTATCAGGGTCGGCATTATCTGCAGTCCAGCCTAATAACACCGAATCATATTGATAGTCGTTGAGTTTATTGAGAAACACCGACCAACCATAGCTGATAATCTTAATCTTAATGCCAATTTCGGCTAATTGTCCTTGTATTAATTCTGCTGTTTTTACCGCGTTAGGGTTATAAATTCGCTGGACAGGAGCTGCCCACAACGTCATCTTAAAACCATCAGGATAACCCGCTTCAGCTAACATTTTTCTCGCTTTGGTTGGATTGTACTCATATTCTTTCAATGTATTGTCATAGGCCCAAGACAGTGGTGGTAACACGGTTTTTGCACTGGTTGCGCTGCCATAATAAACCGCGTCAATAATGGCTTTTTTGTTAATAGCATGTGCAATTGCTTGCCTAATAATTAAACGGTTAAAAGGTGGTTTTTCGGTGTTAAAAGCCAAATAGGAGACATTGAGGCCCGTTTGAATTTGTAATTCTAAATTGACGTTATGGCGAATGATATCAAGTTCGCTTGATTGCGGTAGTGCTGAAACATCGCAATCGCCAGTCATTAACTTGGCAATTCGGTTGGTGCTTTTCGAGGTTATATCGTAAACAAGTTGTTCTATTCTTGGTTTTCCCGCCCAATACTCTTGATGTGACTTATAGCGAATGTAGTTATCTTTATAGTAAGCGGCTAAATAAAAGGGTCCTGTGCCGATAGGTTTTGAATCAATAAAATCGAGACTATTAATCGACTGTAAATATTGACCATACTCTTGGGATAAAATGACCGCAAAATCGGTGGCTAAATTGGCCAGAAAAGAACTGTCGGGATTGACTAAATGAAAGGCAATGGTGGTGGGATTGATAACATCGATGGTTTCGATAATCCCGGCTAAATTAATACTGCTAAAAAAAGGATAACTCGATCCAGATACCTGATGAAAAGGATGGCTAGCATTGATGATACGACTAAAAGAAAATAGCACATCATCGGCATTTAAATGGCGAGTTGGGGTAAAAATTTTGTTGTGATGAAAGGGTACGTTATTACGTAAAAAGAAGGTATAAGTATGACCATCGTTGGATACTTCCCAACGATGAGCTAGCGCTGGTTCTAATTTACCCAGCGCAGGATTATATTCAACTAAGCGGTTATAGAGTTGATAAGATGTCGCATCAACGGTTGTGCCACTGGCCGATAGCTGTGGATTAAAGGTCGAAGGGTCACCTTCTGAGCAAAAAACAATGCCGTGTTCTCTAAAATTTAAGTCGTCAGGCGCCGGAGAACAGCCCGTTATCATGCTGAAGACAGAAAAATAGAGTAAAAAATTGCGTAAATATTTCATGGTGTTGGTCGCGACTATCATTATCTTGATAATGTAACGCCCAGCGTTAATAACATCAACCGTTTTAGCGTTATTTGTCAGCTACATCTAATAATTGATATTTTTTTAGTAGACCACGGAGCTGATGATAGGTAATTGACAGTAAATCTGCTGCTTTTTTCTGACTATATTGACCCTCGATTAACGCTTGCTTGATCAAACTGATTTCATGGTTAGTGCTAGCTTCTTTAAAATCAAGTGGGAAAACGAAATTGGCAGGCGCCGCAGTAGTGATTGATTCATTACTGGTTTGACTAGCTGTTACAGGTGGAGGTGTTCTAGATTTAGTTGCATTGGGTCTAAATTGAGACTTGAATGGATCTAAAATTATTTTTTGTAATGGCAATGATGCATTGTTATGGCGATACAATGATCGCTCAATTACATTCTTAAGCTCGCGAACGTTCCCTGGCCAGTCATAATCTAAGAGTAGCTGCTTAGCCTTAGCGCCAAAACCGCCAAAATATTCGAGTTCTAGTTGCCGAGCCATTTTAATCGCAAACGTTTCCGCTAATAATAAGATGTCGTCTTGACGCTCCCGTAATGGTGGCAGGGTAATAACATCGAAGGCTAATCTATCGAGTAAGTCCGCACGAAATCTTCCTTGTTCAACCAATGTTGGTAAATCTTCATTGGTGGCACAAATTAAACGAACATCAGTTTTAACTGGGCGACTGCCACCAACACGTTCAAATTCACCATACTCAATGACATTTAATAGTTTTTCTTGCACCAACATTGAAGTGTTTGCTAATTCATCTAAAAATAACGTCCCTTGATGAGCTCGTTCAAAACGACCTTCATGGCGCTTTCCGGCTCCTGTAAATGCACCAGACTCATGACCAAACAACTCGCTTTCTAAGACATTCTCATTGAGAGTTGCACAGTTTAGCTTGATGTAAACTTGCTCCCAGCGTTTTGATAGGAAGTGAATTCGCTCGGCAATTAACTCTTTACCCGTGCCTCGCTCACCAATAATTAACACTGGCTTACTAATTGCAGCGATTAAAGAGACATGGTCGAGTACTTCAAGGAAGCTACCTGCTTGCCCAATTAAGTTATCTTTTTTATTATATCGGCTCATGGCGTCATTGTTTTCTTATTGGTTTAATTCACTAAAAGTTAGTCTAACAAATTAAAATACTTTATGTGAGTTTTAATTTTTAAAATTAACACATAAAAAACAATTAGTTATATTTATTAAAAGTTGGCACTGTTTGTGTATGTATAACCGTAACAATCTTAATTTTTTACATGAGGAATATATTATGGGAATTTTTAGTCGCTTTGCAGATATTGTTAACTCAAATATCACGACTTTACTCGATAAAGCTGAAGACCCAACCAAGATGGTGCGTTTAATCATTCAAGAAATGGAAGATACCTTGGTGGAAGTACGGTCTAATTCAGCGCGAATTCTTGCGGAGAAGAAAGATCTACAACGTCGGATGACTCGGATCAATAATCAGGTGATTGATTGGCAAAGTAAAGCGGAGTTAGCATTAAGTAAAGATCGTGAAGATTTAGCCCGTGGTGCTTTAATTGAAAAACAGAAAGTTAGTGAACAAAGTGAAATGCTTACCCAAGACATGACTCAAATCCAAGAACAACTTGAGTTACTTAAAAGTGAAATCACCCAATTACAAGCCAAGCTTGATGAAGCGAGAGCTCGTAAGAAAAGCATGGTGATCCGCAAAGATACGGCGACTTCTCGTTTGCAGGTTAAAAAGCATTTGGATCATGCTAATGTTCAATCGAGTCTCGATAAATTTGACCAATACGAACGCCGAATTGAAGATATTGAAGCGCAGGTAGAGGCGCAGGATCTTGGCAACAAAACACTGCAAGATGAATTTGCTGAACTTGAAGCGCAAGATGCGATTAGCGATGAACTAGAACTACTTAAAAAACAATTAAAAGCAAAAAAATAATAAAATAATAAATAAAAGGAATCATTTATGGACGCTAACATAGCCAGTATTCTTGAAGATTTAACCGTATTGCCGATACTATTTACCATTTTTGTAGCGCCATTATGGCTGTTCTTACATTATCGTAGTAAAAAACAAGTCAGCCAAGGCTTAACCGATGAAGAATATCAGGAGTTAACGGCCATGAGTCAACAGGCTGAATCGATGGGACAACGGATTGCGGTATTAGAATCGATTCTTGACCAAGAAGCACCGCAATGGAGGACTAGGTCATGAGTTTGCCAAAAAGTACCGAGTTATATCGGATCCCGGAACTAGGAAAATTAGCAGGGGTCTGTGCTGGCCTCGGCGAACGGTTTGGGATTGAAGTGTGGTTAATCAGAATAGGCGCGGTATCAGCTTTTTTCCTCGGAGTTCCTTTTGTACCGGTGCTCTATGTGGCCGCTTGGTTATTGTTGGACAAAAAACCGCAAGATAAAACAACACCTCGTAGTGGGTTGGACCACACCGTGGCGGTAAAATCCAAAATTTGGCAGCCAGGTCAGCCACCGCAAGAAGCGTTAAAAGAGTTAAAGACCCAATTTAGGCAACTAGAGCTACGCTTAAGAGGGGTTGAAACTTTTGTTACGTCTACCGAATTTAATTTATCTCGGGAAATCGATAAATTATAAAAGAGGCCACAATCACTGGTGATTGTGGCCTTCTATTACTAGCTAATAGTTTCAGTGTTATTAAATTTCAATACCTTACAAATTATTGCCCCCACTCCGATCATATCCCTTCATACTGGGGCTTAGAGAGCAACCACTATCAACTAAGATCGGCTCAATTGAGCCATAATCCAATCAAGCTACTTGTGATGAATCGATCAAAAAATAAGCACAAAATGTGACGCACAATACAAATATAAAATCCTAAAACGCTATCGTTGTTAAATTTATGGGCAACTAAAAAACGCTTTGATAGACTCCGCGCCGAAAATCGATATTGGACAGCCGTTTCTATCGATAATTACTTTCTAGCGGAGTTGTGAATGATGATTAAGGTATTTAATCTCAAAAAAAATCAAAATGTGATGTTTTTTTTGTTACTAGGGGCTATATGTTTATCTCCTATTACCTTTGCGGCAGAAGTGTTGTGGTTAAAGGCTGATTCAGGAGTCAATGCACAAAACTCTATCCCTACTGCTGATAATACACGATTAACACAGTGGTTTAACCGGAGCAGTGATCAGTATCATGGCTTACCTGCTCAGCATCATTCCGGGGAGAGCTATGACGCACTAAATGCTGTTTTACCAGAGATGCCCGTTTATCGATATGACGCAACGGCTCACATGAATTTCAATCCGGTGATTGAATTTGATGCTAGTGGCAATGGTGATGCCATTGGCTTTGATACCCCCACAGGGCTTGACCAAACTATTTTTGTTGTATTTCAATCAGCGGGTACGGGTCGTTCACAATACCAAGTTGGGCTGCTCTATGGTGGTGATGTCTCAACACCTAGTGGTAGCGGTTATCAGCCCCAAAGTCGTTCAGATATGTCATTTGGAATTGGCGATGAATCACGGTTGTCTTTTGGTGGTGGTCACGCGGGTGATTATTTCATCGAAGGTGATTTTAAGCTGTTTGGTTTGCCTAGCGTTGGCGTTTTAAAACGTGATGTTATTTCCGATAATGATGTTGACTTCAGTATTTACGCCAATGGCGCAGCCGATGAAGTCAATCAACTCATCACTAATGCGAATACCGGTTACGGTGCTGGTTTTCCTTTATCTGAACGCGTTCGTATTGGCCGCCATTATTCGGGGAGCGGTAAATTAAATGGTTTGTTCGCCGAACTGATTGTTTTTGATGAGGTATTAAATGATACCGAACGTCATATCATTGAATCATATTTGGCTGTCAAATATGGGATTACACTAAACCCAGTACAAGACACGCTTGGCTCATCTATGGGTAACAATGGTTATGATTATTTAAACTCGGCTGGTCATGTTATTTGGCAGTCTGAAAATACTGATACCTTTAAATATAATGTTGCAGGGCTTGGTCGAGACGATGCGCGTGGATTAGACCAGCGTATATCTCACAGTGTGAATTACGGTGCTGTTTTAACCGTATCTACCGACACTGATTTTACTAATCTTAACTTAGCGAATTCTCGTCCAGCCTTTAATGGCGATCGTGATTATATCCTTTGGGCTACCGATAAAAGTAGCGTTGATTCAATAACAGGACAGCTTTTAGCGATTCAACCTTCGCTAGCGAACAATCCTCAGGGTATAAAATCTAGAGCGGATCGTAATTGGCAGGTGCAATTGACTAATGAGGATGGCAGTAATATTGAAAATATAAACCTCGAATTTGATCTTAATGAAATGGTCAGAGTCGGCACGGTTGAAAAAAAATCATTATTATTGATGGTTGATAATGATGGTGACGGGGATTATGAAACGGGTGATATTAGCTATTACGAAGTTGATGAGTGGGCAAATAATAAAGCGCAATTTAATCATATCACTTTAGCGGAAGGTGTAATATTTACCATCGCTTTGAAAATTGCTAACGTTCAAATTAATAACCCCGTTGATGCAACAATAACTAATCAAAAAAATTATCCTACCAACGGAGTCTGTGTTTATGGTGCGGGTGATATCATTATTACTATTAATGATGCAATATCAGCAAGCGGTCTTATTTCCTGTGACATTAATACTGACTCAGGCTCAGAATGGAGTGGTCAATGGAATAAACAATTCGACGTGACAAATGTCGCCGATGGTTTAAACACCGTTATTATTAATGCCACTCAAAATTCACAACAAGCCATCATAAAAACAGCAAATAAAGATTCGACACCACCACCCAATACGCCACCAGAACTTGATTTAAACGCAAGTTATACTGCGGATAATAACTTTAGTAATGCGTTTAATGAAGGTGATGAGGCGATCAACATTGCAGCTATTGATATAGCTATTAGTGATGATCAGGACATCAACATGGCCTCTGCGACTATTACGTTACTTAATAGCCAGCTTGATGATCAATTGACGATAAGTACGCTCCCAATTGGTATTGCGTCAATCGTCGACGAAAGTGTGACCGGTCAAATCGTCATCAGATTAACCGGTAGTGCTTCATTGAGTGATTATCAAGACGCTATTCGCGCTATTAATTTTTACAACACCAGCCAGGCCCCCAATACCACGCCACGAATAATTGAAGCACAAGTTAATGATGGTCAGGCTAATAGCGCGATCGCAAAAACTATCATTACGGTCACTGATACCACTGATTTATTTGCCGATCATGATGAGCTAACCGTCACAGAAAATAGTGTCGATAATGCGGCGACAGTCACCGATAATGATCACACGACATCAGGTGCGTCATTGTTTTATCAGTTAGTTGATGATAATGATGCCCAACATGGCACGTTAACTTTCAACGATGATGGTAGTTATCATTATAGGCCAAATTCAGATTATTTTGGTAGTGATAGCTTTAGTTATCGTGTGACCGATCCTTTGACGGGAGAAGTCGTTATCAAGAATGTAAGCATCACGGTGATTGAAAATAATAATGCGCCAATCGCTAATAATGACCATGCAAGTACAAGCAACAATAAAGCTGTAACGGTTGCGGTATTAGACAATGACGTTGATACAGATATGACGACAAACCCCCTTGAAAAATTAACAATTGTTGGGGCAATATCCCAAGTTGGCACGGTAAGTTGGGATCATGAGTACTTAACTTATACGCCAGTTGCAGGTTTTGACGGCACAGCGACAGTAAAATATCAAATTAAAGATACTCAAGGTGTAACAGACGAAGCTGTCGTTTATATAGACGTTGTCATTGACGATGATTCTCAGCGGCCTGTTATTACCGTACCTGATGCTATTTTTGTTGATGCTGATGCACTATATACCAAGATGGATTTAGGCACTGCTACGGCAACTGATCGTTTTGGAAACCCTTTACCTGTATTATTAGTTGATGGTGTACCTTTCTTTGAACCTGGTGTAAATACGGCTTATTGGCAAGCAACAGATGCCGATGGCAACGTTGCTATCACGACCCAATCTGTCAACTTACGACCATTGGTTTCTCTCGATATTGACCAGACAGCACTTGAAGGTTATCGCGTTAGTGTTGGTGTTCATTTAAATGGTGCATCTCCAGCATATCCATTGGAAATTCCTTATACAGTGAGTGGAACAGCGTTAGCGGGGGATGATCATGATTTGATTGATGGCACTATCACCATCAAATCTGGTACAGAAGGGAGTATCAACTTCAATATATTCGAAGATATTGAATTAGATGATAGCGAAACCATTATTATTGAATTGAGCGATACTCTTAATCGCGGTAACAAGTATTCTCACACGATAACGATTAATGAACACAATGTGGCTCCAGATTTAAAGCTTACCGTCACGCAACAAAATCAAGAACGGCTGACCGTGGTAAAAGGTACTCCTGTAGTGATTCATAGCGAGATAAATCACCCAATGACTAATAAAGAGTTTGATTACCAATGGTCATCTACACAAGATTCTTTGCTTGATATTGATGACAACCCTGCGACATTCACCTTTGATACCTCAGATTTGTCGGTTGGAATTTATCATGTAACGCTAAATGTTAACGACCAAAAAGACAGTAATTACCATGATAAAGAGACTGTTTACATTGAAGTTGTTGACCAATTAACTGGGCTTAGTCAAGCAGATAGTGATCTTGATGGTATACCTGATGAAACAGAAGGGCATGCTGATTTAGACGGTGATGGCATTGCCGATTATTTAGATGCAGTGCCTGAATGTAATGTGTTGCCAGAGCAAGCTAATTATCTTGAAGGTTATTTTATCGAAGGTGATCCTGGGGTTTGTTTACGTCGTGGCGACTTCACCCTTGGTGGTGAAAAGGGGGGGGCGCAGATCACTACCGGCGATATCGCATCTGATCCTGAAGATTTATTGATTAACGATCCCATTGCGGAAAATGTCGGGGGGCTTTTTGATTTCGTTGCTTATGGCTTACCTGATCCTGGAAAAAACTATCAGATAGTGATACCACAAATAAAACCAATTCCAACCAATGCAGTTTATCGTCAATTGATACTAAATACTGGCTGGGTAACGTTTAGCGAAACGAGTGAGGATCAAGTGCTTTCAACGCTAGGTGAACCAGGACACTGCCCTCCACCGGGAGGAGATAGCTGGCAGTCAGGATTGATTGAAGGCAATTGGTGCGTACAATTAATTATTGCAGATGGTGGTATTAATGACGTTGATGCTCTCGCTAATAGTACCATTGTTGCTGGCGCTGGGGGCGTTGGCGTTATGCTGAACAACAACCATCAACCGATTGCGGTTGACGATGAGGTCGCGACTCGTCGTAACACACCAATCACAATTGATACTTTAATTAACGATACAGATTCAGACAATACGGCATTAGAAAACACATCAGCCAGCGTATTGTTTGGTGATGTGGTGATCATTGATGGCAAACTGGTTTATACACCTAATGAAAATTTTATTGGTACTGACACTATTATCTACGGAATTTCTGATTTAGCTGGTGGCACTGACTCTGCCATGGTTAACGTGGTGGTGTATGCTAATACACCACCACAGGCAAATGATGATCTGGGCATGACGGAAGCAGGAACATCTTTACTCATTCCTGTGCTCAATAACGATAATGATGCCGACAATGATTCATTGAGGGTACTGAACGCAACTGCTGAGCACGGTACAGTTACCATTAATAATGATAGCAGCATAACCTACACCCCTAACAATGCATTTATTGGTACTGACACCATCAATTATTATATTGAAGATTCCTTTAATGCTACGGCCACCGCGACCGTTAAGGTCACCGTTACTGCTATTCCATTACGAGTGAAGAATTCAGGTTCGATGAACTGGATTCTTCTTACTTTACTGTCTATATTTACGATTCATCGTCAATTATTTAAGGAAGTATAATGCATCATTTTACTATTTTCTTATTATTACTATGTCTAGCCAGTGTTAATTCTCTTGCTAATGAAGCCACACAATTACCTTACGATTGTGAATTGAGAAAACAACAGAGTCAATTATACTGTGCTAAACCGGGTTGGTATGTACACGGTGCACTTGGCTTGGTTAATGGCAGCTCATCGGTTGCCGATTTTTATGATCCATTGACAGCGCAAGGTTATGACGTTAGTGATATTGTTATTAATGACCAGCGTTTGGGATTAAAATTCAATCTTGGTTATTCTTTTACTGAGCATTTAGCACTTGAGATTGGATATACCGATCTTGGTGAAGTCGATGTCGCTATGTCAGCGCTAGTTGCTAACCGCGATGCTTTCTATCGTGCTGTGGAAAATTTACATCCTACATCTGCCCGTGGTTTAACAATTAGTGGTGTCGCGACATGGCCGCTAACACAATCATTGACTGTTAATGGCCGGATTGGAATATTTGAATGGCAAGGCGATTTTAATACCATGAATGTGGGCATAAATGAACATGTTGGCAACCATGACACTAAAGGTACTGATTTATATTACGGGGCGTATGGGGAATATTTATGGTCCAAACGAACTCGTTTAGTGCTCGAATTGGAGCGTTATCAATTCGATCAAGGTGGCTCAAACATGCTTACCTTTGGTGTTAAATATTATTTTGGTCATAGCAAGGTGCATCAGGCTACTTCGATAGCACCAATCAAACCAATTGAATCGACCCCCCCTGTGATTACTGCCGCCTCGAAAGAATTGCGTTTGATTATTTTATTTGGTAATGACAAATCCATTATCTCTGCTAATTTTCTTGCTCAGCTTGATGCGATAGGGAAAAAAATTAGGGGTCATTCTATTGAGTTATTTACGATTACAGGACATACGTCAAAAATTGCTAGTCATCACTATAATCAAGCGTTATCAGAGCGACGAGTTGATGCAACCGTTAACTATTTTTTACGTAAATTTTCCATTAAACCAAACTCCATAAAAGTAAATGCATACGGTGAAGACAAACTACGAGATCACCGCGGTACGGCGGCGGCGGCAAGTGTTAACCGTCGTGTTGAATTATATATAAAATATCATTAAAAAAAGAGAAAGGAATATATTCCTTTCTCTATTTTTCCTAAGATTATGCCTTTAAATAATCGAGCACCACTTGGTGATGCTCTTTGGTTTTAAATTTATTAAAAACATGCTCAATTGTGCCGTTTTCGTCAATCAAGAAACTTAAACGATGAATACCATCGTATTCTTTACCCATGAATTTTTTTAATCCCCACACGCCAAAGTCATCAGCGACTTGATGATCCTCATCGGATAATAAATCAAAATTTAGTTCAAATTTTTCAGTGAATTTCACCAAACGTTTAGTGGCATCCGGGCTAATGCCTAAGACCACGACATTGAGTTTATTCAGAGTATCAATGCTGTCGCGTAATCCTTGTGCTTGAATGTTGCAACCAGGGGTCATTGCTTTTGGGTAAAAGTAGATCAAGACTTTTTTGCCATTAAATTGGTTAAGGGAAATGGTTTGATCATCTTTGTTTAATAAAGTGAATTGTGGTGCTTTGTCACCGGCTTGTAATGTATTCATTGGGTTACCTGAATGTTTTCAAAAGAAATGGTTAAATTTAAACTATCGGCAAACTCAGTAAAATCAGTTTGCAATTGGGGGTAAACAATCGATTCTGGCAGACAAATCTGCATTGTTATTTGTTGGTGGCCACCTTTGGCCTTAGTGCTCAAACTCGATAAATCAATGCCACGCTCGGCTAAATATTGGGTGAATCGGCCCATGCAATGTGGCGCATCAACGCCCTGGAGCTTAATTAGAATACGAGTCGGATAATTGATTGAAATATGCTCGCTGGTACGCTTGATTAATGTTATCAATTCAAGTTGGGCACTTTGTTGTGACAGTGCTATTTCAAAGCGAGTGATAGCATTCCATGAGCCACTTAACAGGAGAATTAAAGTGCACTCATCACCAAAAACAGCCATCCGGCTATCAACAATATTACAATCTGCTTCGGTCACTAGTTTGGTTAATTCGTTAACGATACCGGGGCGGTTGGACCCCATTGCGGTTACTACTAAAAAACTTGTCATCGTTGACCGAATCCTTGATATCTTAGAATGAAGAGAAATAGTTTGAATCAAATAAACATTTTAACATAGTTTTCAGCGATTATTCCTTGAGTTTATTAGTGTTGAACCGTACCATACCTTTCCGGAATTATCAGAGGAATTGCAGATGTTATCTGGCAGTATTGTAGCGCTTGTTACACCATTATTTTCAAATGGTGATGTTGATTATAAAAGTTTAGAACGTTTAGTTGAAATGCACATTGCCCAAGGAACCAATGGGATTGTTGCTGTTGGCACCACCGGTGAGTCGACCACGTTGACGATGGCTGAACATATCAATGTGGTAAAGCAGGTTGTCGCATTCGCTAAGGGTCGTATTCCCGTGATTGGTGGTAATGGCTCTAACTCGACCTTAGAGGCGATTGAATTAACCAAAGGCTTAGCCGATACCGGCATTGTAGCGATGTTAGGGGTAACCCCTTACTATAACAAACCGACTCAAAAAGGTTTGATTGCTCATTATACGGCTATCGCTAATTCAACCACTATTCCTCAAATTTTATATAATGTACCTGGGCGAACTTGTTGCGATTTGTTGCCTGAAACAGTGGCTACGTTAGCACGAGTTGAAAATATTGTTGGGATTAAAGAAGCAACAGGGAACTTATCACGGCTTAAAGACATCAAAGCTCTCGTTAATGATGATTTTTTAACGTTTAGTGGTGATGATAGTACTGGTCTTGAGTTTATGTTGCTAGGCGGTGATGGCGTTATTTCGGTGACCAACAATGTGGCGCCTAAGCTAATGAGTGAAATGTGTCGTCATGCCTTGGCTGGCGATAAGCGTCAAGCTCAGATTATCAATGAAAAATTAATTGATTTGCACCAGCATTTATTTGTCGAAGCGAATCCAATTCCGGTGAAATGGTGTGTAACAGCGATGAAGCTGATTGAACATGGTCATTTACGATTACCATTAACGCAATTATCTCAAGAACATCATGCTTTACTAACGGCCGCATTGAGAAAAGCCGACGTATTATAAATTGGAGAAATAATGAGAAATGTAACAATTGCCATTTGTTGTGGTTTATTTTTAAGTGGTTGTAGTAGTTTTGCCGAGCGTCATCAAGCCAGTGGTAGTTTTGATTATTTAGCGCAAAAGCAACAGACTCCATTGAAAATACCATCACGATTAACGTCTGTTGAGGTTAATCATCAATATCAGATCCCAGTGGTTGGCTCTTTGGCAAACAGTGCGTTAATGGGTGATAAGCTTGACATTAGAGCGCCATCGTTGGTGATGCCTGTCGCTGCTGATTCGTTGGTGTCTGAAGAGAATAAGTCGGTGGAAGTTGTGTTTGAATCATTTAAGAACTCAGCAGAATTTCAAGCGGACTTATGGAAGAAGTTAACAACTTTTATTAGTGATAAAGGTTACGGGACTAGCTTATCTCGTCAGGGAAGTAGCCTGACAACGAGAGCGATCGAGTCTGATCCTTACTTTAAATTGGTATTTGGTTTAGAAGACGACCAATCATTGACTCAGCAATATGTTTTTTCATTGAATGTTGAAGCACAAGGACATAAAGCGATCCTCGCGGTTGACTTGTTAAAGCATCAAGAGTCAGGTAATGACGTTGAGCTTAATCAGTTTGCTAAACGTCGTTATGAAACCCGGATGCTTAATTTGTTGTTGTCTCATGTCTACCAGCAAGCACAATTAGCTAAGTTGGCGAGTCGTGAGTTATCTACTCAAGGTATGGTGATGGAACTTGGTTTTGATCATGAGCAAAACTCTGCTTATATCGTGAATGCTGCATTTGAATCAGCGTGGGAGAAATTAGCACGGGTTTTACCAACACTCGGCTTTAGAGTTGAAGATCGTGATAAAACTTTAGGCACTTATTTTGTTGAATTTGATGAGGCAGACAGTGGTTTTTGGTCATCTTTATTTAGTAGTAATGATGTTGAACCGCTAGCGTTAGAGCAAGAAAGCTACCAAGTTAAACTCGAAAAATCCGGTGTTCGTAGCATTTTAACCATTATTGATAAGACCGGCGATAAATTATCCGCTGAAAAAATGTTATCAATGAGCAATACATTTAAAGCCGTGTTTGCAAAAAAACAGCTTTAAATAACCAAGAATTGAAGTGAATTTAAAGCGTCAATAGAGAGCCCACGGATAATCATATTCGTGGGCTTTTTTGTGCTGTTATTTGAATATAACTAGACGATAGTATAGTCTTTAGGGCTATTAGGATAAATGGAGGTACATAGTGAAATCGCTTCAGATTAGAAAAGGGACTGTTAATGACGTTGCACAAATCAGTGACTTAATCAGTCGTAACTCAAAATTATTGTTGGTGGATGATTTTGATGACGGTGGCTTAGAGTTTTTCTTGCGCAGCGTTGAGGCTAAATCAATCCGTGAGTACATGGAACAGGGTTTTAGTTATTTCGTGGCTAGCGAGAATGATGACGTGATCGGGGTGATTGCGATTAAGGATTATAGCCATATGTTCCATTTATTTGTCGACAAAAATCATCATCAACGGGGAATTGCTAAAAAGCTATGGGATGTTATTCGAGGTTATAGCCTTAAGAAAGGTAATAAAGGGTATTTCACGCTCAATTCGACTACCTATGCTTTACCTATTTACCAACGCTGGGGCTTTGAGCAAACCAGTGAAGCGCAGCGCTCCTATGGCATTCGTTATACCCCAATGAAATTAGTGATTAAAAAATAGTCATAATGGTTTGAGGTAATAGTATGCACGGCATCTTATCAATGCCGTACATTCGAGAGTGTTATAACGGTTTTTTAAACAATAAGGTGAAACGATCAGTGTTACCAGTGACTGATTTACGACCCACTTCATAACGCAACTCATCATCAGCACGATAGTGAAGTGCTGAATAGTCGACTAATTCAAAACCAGCCGCTTGAACTTCTTTAATCGCTAATACTGGGTCAACACGACGACCGTTTTCATCATTGTCTTGTTGCATATGACGACGAGTATGGTCGACTACCCCATAAATTCCGCCTGGCTTTAATGCTTTAAAAGCCGCTTCATTCATGGCAATACGGCTATCTTCACTAAAGTTGTGGTAATTTCTAAAGGTTAATACTGCATCAATGTTTTTGATGTCAAAATTAATTTTTCCTAGTTCATAAGCTCCTTTGTCTCGGTTGTAGCTCATCGATGTTGCCGAACTTAGCACTTTGGTTTTATTAAAAGGTTGTTCACTTAATAATGATTTCTCGACCCGACTGGTGCCTAAACTAACGTAGAATTGACCCTTTTCACGTAATGCAGGGGCGAGTAGCTTGGTATACCAGCCGCCGCCAGGGATCAGTTCTAGTACTTTCATATCACCTTTTATGCCAAAAAACTCTAATGTTTTTACTGGCTTTCTATTATGGTCTCGTAACTTTTCAGCGTCGGAACGTTGTTCTGACTGCATCGCCTGCTTGATGTTTTTTGAAAAGTCGTTAGCTAAGGTTGTGCCAGATAAAAATGTACTAGAAATCAATAATGGAATAAGTAACTTCTTCATTTTATGCCTTAAATATAGTTGAGGTTAAATGCAGTATTCACTATTTAACCTCAAAACTAAATGTCAAAGTGAGTTGGAAATGTAAGTATTTATGTATTTAATCAATTGCCGCTATCTGTGCTTTAGTCAAACTGCTGCGTGCGCTGATTAACCATTTGGCATAAGATACTAGCCCAATCGCCGAAGCCACTCCCACTAACGCCATCACAAACCAGACCAAGCCAATATTGTTGGCGTCGTATAGTTGTTGGGTTAACACGCTAGCGCTTTTGTCACTCACTTTAACTAAGGCACTAAAATATTCACCTTGGGCAATATTAGCAATTTGTTGTGCGGAAAATGCATACTCTTGCTGTAGTAATTCACGGGCCAGTGTTTCTTTTGCGGCATACTTGTCATAAAGCGTCGGTCCGACAAAACTTTCAGCGACCCAGCCGATACCAAGGGGCAAATCTTTAAAGCCTAAGTACATTGCTTTTTTGTCATCAGGGGCGATATTACCAATCAGTTTACTTGAGGTTGGACTGGCGAGCATTTCACCGATACTAAAGGTAACAATAGCTAGCACAATAAACCATGCGGCATTGACACCACCAATAATAAATAAGCCGCCACTACATAACAGTGTGCCAATAATTAGACTATTAAGGGTGCCTAAGCGCGCAGCTAATCCCGCAATTAAAAAACACGTTAGCATGATCAAACCAAAGTTAATGTTCATGATCCCTTCGGGCTGAATGTATTGACCATCGGGGGAAATAGCCAGTAGAGTGTGCCAAACACCAGAGTCAGTACCGGTATCACCAAATAATGAGGTGACGATGGTTGAGGTGTCAATCCAGTCACGGATATGAACCGGTAACACATCAAATAACGCCATAAACATAAACCAAAATCCGGAAAATATGATGGTGTACCACAGTAAATGAGGTTGTGCGATTTCTTTTAGAGAGGTACGCCATAATGATTTTTGGCTGATTTCTCCGCTGGCGACTTTGGCTTGATGGGCTAATCGTTGTGCTTTTCCTGGCTCTTTATAAATTAATAATAAGAAAAAATTCAAGCTGATAATCACAGCGCAGGCATAAAACACATTTTGCCAATCGAGTATTCGTAATTGCGCGGCCATTAATGGGCCAAGCCAACCGCCGATATTAACCGTTTGATAAAAAACCCCCCAAGCCATGGTGGAGTTTTCTTTAGTGGTGGATTTGACGAGCGTGCCTTGAATCCCCGGTTTAAACAGTCCTGTCCCTAAGGCTAATAAGCTTGCCCCAGCAAAGAAGCCCCAATAGCTTGGGAACATTGCCATCACTAAATAGGCCAATATTTTAGTCACTGTTGCTAGGGCTATGGTTTCTTTATAGCCAATGCGATCAGCTAAGCCACCAATAAATACTGGTACAAAAGACTGAAATAAGGCCCAAGCCATTAATATGGTGCCAAATTCGGTCATGGTGATCCCTAATCCACCTTTCGATTGCGGATCCGTCGCATAAAGACCCGCAATAGTTTTAACGCCATAAAAAGCCAAGCGTTCAACCATTTCCATGCCGCCAACAACCCAAAAGACATAACTAAGGGAGGTGATGGAGGCGAAAAAGCCAAGGCGTTTAGCCTGGGCTAAATTGTCATTCAAGGTGGTCTCAGTCATTATTCGCTCTGTGTTTTATTATTATTGATACCGCCACACTAGTGGATATTGTATCCAATTTCAAGTTTGGCGGTCATTGATTAGTTAATGAAAATTTAGATTTTTAGTTATGCTAGTAATAATTTCAACATCTTACGAAATTAAAATACAATATACTGTATACAATTAATGTTAATTGTTTTAACATCCCCGCATTATTCGTTAACAATAATTACAATAGGAAATAGCATGACAAACTTTAGTTTTAAAAAGACTGCAGTCGCATCGTCAATTATCGCATTGCTTTTTACAGCGGCGCCAATGGTGTCGGCAGAATCATTTGGTGGTTTAGTTAAAGGGCATATTACCGCGGGCGACAACTCTGATTTATCAGATGCAACCATCGTTCTAAAGCATAAAGGTAAAGGCTTCACTCGTACTATCAAAACTGACAGTAATGGTCATTATCTGCTGCGAAAACTACCGATTGGTAAGTATTCATTAACGATTCTTAAAGATGGTTACATCTCTCACTCTGAAGATGAGATTAACGTTGTTGTTGGTAACGCGGCCATTATCGATTTATCATTGTATTCAATCGGTAGTGATATAGAGCGCATCGCTGTAACGGGCAATGTGTTTAGACGCGTTGATACTGCTTCTTCATCGGGCGGTATGTCATTGGATGCTGACGAATTAGCGATGTTACCCGTTGATAACGGTTTTGAAAGCATGGTGTTATTAGCGCCTGGTGCTAGTTCTAATTCGGAATTTGATGCAGCCAGTATTGGCGGTAGTTCATCGGCTGAAAATGGTTACTACTTAAACGGTCTTAACGTTACTTCTATTCGTAAAGGTATTGGCTCAATTAGCTTGCCATGGGAAGCTATCGCGCAAAGTGATATTAAAACCGGTGGTGTTGATCCTGAATTTGGCGGCGCAATGGGCGGTATCGTTAATGCAGTGTCTAAATCAGGGAGTAATGACTTTACATTTGGCGCGCAATTACGCGTTGATCCTGAAAGCCTAAGAAGTCATCACGTTAATTTACAAACACTTTCAGGTGATGTTACTTCTAGCTCACAGTACGATACTAAAACTTATACCGAAGCACGGATCTGGGCTAGCGGTGCACTGATTGAAGATAAGTTGTTTGCTTATGGATTATTCTCACCCCGTAAAACGAATTATGATAATCGCAAAGTAACTACTGATAATGACGGTGAGGATACCTCAGATCGTTGGTTTGCTAAAATTGATTGGTTTATTACCGATGAGCATGTTTTAGAATTTACCGGCATGAGCTTTAAAGAGAATGGCTCAGGAACAACCTTTGCTTATGATGTTGCCACCAATCAAGTCGGTGATAAATCAAGTATCTATAAGTCTAAAGCGGGTGGCGAAGTCTTTGGGGTTAAATACACTGGCCAACTATCAGATAGCGTTTCAATTGATGTTATTGCCGGACGTACCAAAGAGCAAGAATTTAACAGTGCCACGAGTAGCTTACCCGGTGTCTGGGATGAACGGTCTGGCACCACTGTTACGTTAAGTAAGCATTCTGCATCACAAATTACTGACGCAACGTTTATTCGCGACCAGTTCCGAGTTGATTTGTCTTGGGATCTTGATGATCACGCGCTTAAATTTGGTATCGACAGCTACAAGATTAGTGTTGATTATGCTAAATCACAAAATGGTATCGGTGATGCGCAAGCTTGGTGGACCGTTAAAACTGCTGGTGCTGGTGATCGTTCTGGTCAAGTGGCTGGTAACGATTATATTGAAAAGCGCATTCGTACCACATTTACTGATTCCGACGCTAAGTCAACCGCTATTTATGTTCAAGATTCATGGCAGACCACTGATAACTTAGTATTAAATATCGGTTTGCGTTATTCAGAACAGTCAAATAGTGTGTCCGATGGTCGCAAATATGTTGACATTAAAGGTCAATTTGCCCCACGTTTACAAGCTATCTATGATTTATCCGGTGATGGTTCATCTAAGTTATTTGCTACTTACGGTCGTTATTTCCAACCTGTATCAGCGAACATGAATATTACTCAAGGCTCAACTCAACGTGAAACTTTTAACTACTTTGAGTTAAGTGATGTGGATAGTAATGGCGCACCAGTGTTAAAAAGTGATGGCTCTCCAGTACGCGGCGCTGAGCTTCGTGATATGTATGTCCGTCAAAAAGGCATCGATGAACCTGGTTTAATTGCTTCGGCTAACCTAGATAGTATGTACTCTGATGAATTCACATTAGGCTATCAGCAAGAAGTCTTTGAAGGAGACATGACTGCTGGCGTACGCTTTGTTTACCGTGATTTAAAACGTTCAGTAGAAGATACCGATGTTGCACCGGTACTAGCTAAGTATTTTAAAGCCAATAATATTACTGATAATGTTGGTCAAGGTAGTTACTACGTATTGCTAAATCCTGGTACTGATTTACAAATGAGCTATGACTTTGACGGTGATGGTCAAATTGATACGATTAATATCAGTGCAGAAGATATGGCGATGCCAAAGCCAACGCGTAAATATGCAGCATTAGAGTTTACCCTTGCTGGTAAAGCCACTGACAAGTTAAATATTAACGCCTCTTATACTTGGTCTCATGGTTGGGGTAACACTGAAGGTTTGGTTAAAACCGATAATGGTCAAGCCGATCCAGGTTGGACAACATCATACGATTACGCTGATTTAATGGATCACGCGACCGGTAATTTACCGAACGATCGTCGTCATGCGATTAAATTCAGCGGTTCATATAAGCTAACTGAAGATTTAGTACTTGGTTTTGCGAGTCGAATTAATTCAGGACGTCCATTAAGCAAGTTGGGCTATCACCCGGTGAACGTTGATACTTGTGCTAAAGGTTCTGTGTGGGATTCTTGTGTGAGTCAATGGTATGGTGCAACATCATTTTATGATGCTGATGGTAACGCTGCGCCGCGTGGTGGTGCTGGTAAAACACCTTGGACCAAAGAAGTTGATATGTCGTTACTTTATACCACCAACTTATTCGATGGTAACTTAAGCTTTAAAGCTACTGTTTATAACGTACTAAACTCAGATACTCCTGTTTCTTTGCAAGAGCGTCATGCGATTCGTAATGGTGATGGTGACTCAGTCGTTAACCCCGAATGGAGCCGTACCAAAGCACGTATCGGTGCTCGTTATGTTAGCTTAACCGCTCGTTATGAGTTCTAACTAATAACATAAGTTTATAAAGAAGCCCAACCATACTCTCTCTCGTGGTTGGGTTTTTTTATGCTTTTTTAATCTTGCATTATTTGTTCAATATCATTGATAGTACGGGGTGCTTTAATCGATAAGTTTTGATAGCCAGTATCCGTCACTAAAATGTCATCTTCAATCCGCACCGCAATACCGCGCCATTGTGGCTCTACCGCTAAGCAATCGCTCGGAATATAAATACCTGGTTCAATGGTAAAGACCATCTTCGGGGTTAGCTTAACCCATGCGCCGTCTTGATCATGATAAGCACCGACATCATGGACATGTAATCCCATCCAATGACCAGTTTTATGAACGGTAAAGGCAAGGTAACTTTCGTCAGCCATCACTTGTTCGAAACTGCCGCGTAAAATCCCTAAATCCAATAAACCTTGTGCTAACACCGCCATTGCGGTTTCGTACAAACTGTTCCAATGAGCACCGGGTTTAACTTGCGCGATGGCAGCATCTAATGATTTAAGTACGAGGTTATAAATAGTCGCCTGCGGCGGGGTGAATTTACCATTAATTGGAAAAGTCCGCGTGATATCTGCGGTGTAATGTTGATATTCACCGCCCATGTCCGCTAACAATAATTTGTTATCGTCACAATCGCTGTTGTTATCTTCGTAGTGGAGACAAATCGCATTATCACCACAAGCGACAATATTGGGATAGCCCACTTCATTACAGCCAAAATCACTAATAGTACGGTTAAAGGTCGCGCTTAATTGCCCTTCATTAATCCCAACGCGAGATGCTTGCATTGTCGCAATGTGACCAGCGACTGAAGCATCAACCGCATGTTTAATGAGGGCAATTTCATGGTGGTCTTTGATGACACGCATTTGTGCGAGTAACGGACTTAATTGATGAATACTACGATGAGCTTTAATACTATCAAACTTAGCGTCGCGCGCTGACGCACTAAGCCAGTGGTATAAATTAGCTTGATAAACGCCATGATTATCGCTAATGAATATGTTGGTGCGTTGCTCAAATAATTCGACAATTAATGACTCAAATTGCTCAATCGGATAACTTTCGTCAACTTGATGATTAGTTTTGAGTCCCTTGAGTCCGGCGCGAAAGCCAAATCTCACTTCCATTTCCTGATCTAAGTCACGGGCAAAAATCACGTAAGGCTGTACATGCCCTGGGCGGATCACTGCAACACAGTCAGGTTCATTAAAGCCGGTTAAATAATAGAAATCATTATCTTGTTTAAACGGAAACTTAATATTGAGATTTCGGATCTGTTCTTTGTTACCGACAATAATGGCGACACTGTTCTGATCTAACTGTTGGCTTAATAGTTGGCGACGTTGTTGATAAGGGTTCATACTTGATCCTCATAATATTGCGCTACTAATTTAGCCGCCGCGAGATCTTCGAGCGCGTGACCGACCGATTTAAATACGGTAATTTGTTGATCATCAGTACGACCTTGATGTTCGCCAGCACTTAATTGAAATAAATCAGCTTTGATATCGTCAAGGGTAATGACACCTTCAGCTAGCGGGATTTTGATATCGCCAGTTTCTTTGGTTGCACCGGGACGAGAATCGACAAAAATGGTGGCACGGCGCATCACTTCGTCATCGGCTTCACGCATATCTGGGCGATAAGCACCAACTAAATCGAGATGTTGACCTGGCTTTAACCATTTACCTTCAATTAAGGCGGTTTGGCTTAACGTTGCCACCGAGATAATATCTGCTTGGTTGATACCTGCTTCAATTGAAGTGGTGGTTGCAGCGATTAAATTAAGATCAGCCACTTGGGTTAATACTTGAGCAGCTTTGTCTTCATTACGACCCCATACTGTGACATGAGTTAATGGCGAAACAGCATGATGGGCACGGATTAATTGACTCGATAATGCGCCAGTACCTACAACAAACAAGTGAGAAGCATCTTTACGGGCTAAAAAGCTTGCCGCTAGTGCCGATGCCGCCGCTGTTCTATTAGTGGTTAACGTGGGAGCATCCATCATAATTTCAGGCGTGCCGGTGCGTAAATCCAATAATAGATAAATACCTTGAATCGAGGGCAAATTAAGCGCGCTATTATCTGGCGCTACCGTCACCATCTTAACACCGGCCTTTTCACCCGCTTGCCATGCTGGCATTAGTAACAGCGTTGTTTCACGCGATGCACTAGGGTTCTCCATATCATGGTGATGACGCATCGGCACGGTGATGTCGCTACAAAAAGCTTGTTTTAACGCGGCAATAAGTTCGGGAAAGCGCAAAGCGGATTGCACCTGGGAAGCATTTAATTGTTTCATGATCTGTCCAATAGTGGTTGTTTGTATACAATATACCACTGAGTTATTGGGATGTCTGTTAAATTACGGGTTTGATAACACCAAGCAATCGCACATCACTTGGTGTTGGGGAGAAATTTAATTAATTGTTATTTTGTTAAATGCTGATCTAAAAATTGAATGACTTTCTTCATGTAATTTTTTTGATTTTCAGGATTATAAAAACCGTGCCCCTCTTTATCTAAGACAAACCATTGATACGACTTATTGGCTTTGTCGAGGGCTTTTCTCAAACGTTTGGCATGCTCATAGGGCGCTCGCTCATCTTCTTTACCGTGGGCTAAAAATAATGGGATCTTAATTTTTTGTGCATAATTAACCGGTGACATCTGCTTTAATAGCGTTTGATCGGTGCCTAGTACCTGCTTGAGATAACTTAACCCTGAACGACGAAGACGGATATCACCATCGTCAAACATCAATTCCAAATCGTAAATACCAGCATTGGCGATCGCACATTGATAGCTATCAGGAAAAATAGCGGCGCTTTGAATCGCCGAGTATGCGCCAAAGCTTGCGCCCATAATACAAGCGTTGTTAGAGGTTGCTTTCTTTTGGCTAATTAGCCATGAATAGCCATCTAAAATATCTTGCTGGATAACATTGCCCCAAGCCCGGTGTCCAGCTAATTCAAACTTTTCGCCATAGCCACCAGAACCTCTATAGTTAACTTGTAACACTGAATAACCGTTAAGGGCTAAATATTGCACTTGAGCCGAAAAACTCCAAAAATCTCTTACTCCATGAGGACCCCCATGAACTAACACGACCAACGGTGCTATTTTTTCTGAGCTACTACCTTTAGCTGGGGTGAAATAGCCATGAATATTTTGACCATCGCTTGCTGTAAATTTTATCGGTTCAACCTGTGCTAGTTCAGCGCTTTCAATATCTGCTTTAAATTTAAATAGAAATTTGAGTTGGTTTTTCTTCTTGTCGAATAAATATAATTGACCGGCAGAAATGTCAGATGACACCAAGACAATATAGATGTTGCCATCTGCGGTTTTACTGGTGATGGTGACTTTATTGTAGGGAAAAGACTTTAAGAGATCCTTAAATACCTTAGCCTCTTCAGCTTTCCCGTTAATCATTAGGTAAGTCGGGTAGCCCTCGTCGACTCTAATCGCATAGGCTGAGCGGTCGTTAGTAGTCATTTCAATATCGGTAACATCAACGTTTTGGTCAGTAAATACTTCGCTGTATGACAAATCATTCAGGTTTAATTTAAATATCCCGGTTAAATCTTGTTGATAATTGTCGATAGTAAACAAATACTTACCTGACGCATCAATGGCAAAGGGGATTACATCGTTACTGACAGTATTATTGTTCACATGCTGCCATTGATGGTCTTTTCTCAGATAAAGTTGACGTTTATCATCTTTGTCAGTGCCGACAACTGCTCGTAGTTGACCTTGTTGATCCGTTAAAAAATGAGCAAACGGTAATGGCGAACGAGCTATTTTCTTTTTAATAACACCGGTGTAAACATTAAGCTTGTGAACCGAAGGTGTGCTTTCACCTGTGCTGCTCATTAATGTTGAGCTAATTAAAATATGTTTTTTATCTTCGGGTAAAATATCAATAATTTCGCCCCAACCTCGCGTCGATTCTTTCTTTTTAATCCGAGAGCCCGTTTGCATTTCGCCAGCTCGGTAACCATAAATCATTTTTCCCTTGCTACCGTCGAAATTAACTGCATACAACTCACCGTAAAATTGAGGCTCTTCAAGCCATGGTCTTTTTTCAACAATCGAAACAACCAATCGTTCATTATTGACCCAATGATAACTTCCAACTTCTTCATTACCGGGAAAGCGTAATGAACCGATCAGTTTCATTTTTTCTAATCCTAAAACAACTAAAGTGATTTTTCCTTGGTACTGCATTGCGACCGCTAAATGTTGACCATCAGGGGATATTTTGGCATTTTGATATTTGGAGTGTTCAAATAATTTGTCTGGATTAATGGCGGCGATAGCACTGTAATTGATGAAAGGTAATGAGCTAACCATCAGGGTTAGCAGTAGTTTTATTAACATTTTATATTCCTTTATTCCTACTATTAACCGCGAATTTAACAAAAAATTAATAGTAATACCAGTTAAACGTAGTTTGCCCATTTTTAATTACCTGTTATGATACTGTTTTTGTATACAGTGTTTAACTATGATTTTATATATTGCTGAAAAACCAAGCTTAGGACGGGCGATTGCGTTAGCTTTGCCTGGAACGGGTCAAAAGGGTGATGGCTTTATTAGTTTCGCCAATGGTGATTGTGTCAGTTGGTGTATTGGTCATTTGTTAGAACAAGCTCAGCCCGATGCCTATGATCCAATCTATCAAAAATGGCAATTGGAACATTTACCTATTACGCCTGAAGTCTGGAAATTAACCGCTAAACCAAAAACAAAAAAACAATTATCAGTATTAAAAAAGTTGATTAAGCAAGCAGACCAACTGGTTAATGCGGGTGATCCTGATCGTGAAGGGCAGTTACTGGTTGATGAAGTGATTTCATATTGTGGGGTTAAAGGTAATAAGCTAAATCAGGTGACCCGATTATTAGTTAATGATTTAAATCCCAGTGCGATTAAAAAATCTTTGTCGGTGATGCGTAATAATAAAGAGTTTATTGGGTTGTCTACTTCGGCATTAGCGCGTTCACGTGCTGATTGGTTGTATGGTTTGAATATGACACGCGCTTATACTATTCAAGGGCAGCGGGGCGGCTATCAAGGGGTACTTTCGGTTGGTCGAGTGCAAACGCCTATTTTAGGCTTAGTAGCAAGGCGTGATCGTGAGATTGAAAATTTTGTCACCAAACCTTTTTATGAAGTAATGGCGACGGTGATCTGCGACAATGGCGAATCGTTCCAAGCTAAATGGCAGCCTAGTGAAGCATGTGCCGCTTATCAAGATGAAGAAGGGCGAGTGATTTATCGTCGCTTGGCCGATAATGTGGCCAGTCGAACGATAGGTCAACCGGCTAAGGTCGAAAAGTTTAATGCCAGCAGCAAGCAAAGTGCGGTGCCATTGCCTTATAATTTGTCGAGTTTGCAAATAGATGCCGCCAAACGTTTTGGCTTGTCAGCAAAAGTGGTGCTCGATGTGTGTCAGGGGCTGTATGAAAAATACCAACTGATCACTTATCCTCGTTCCGATTGTCGTTATTTACCCCTGGGTCATTTAAAGCAAGCAAACTCAGTGGTTAAGGCCGTTAACAGCAACGCTAATCAATTAGCGACGGCGATAGCCAATGCCGATCTAAGTTTAAAATCTCGCGCTTGGAACGACAGTAAAGTCGATGCTCACCACGCGATTATACCGACCACTAAATCTGGGGTAGGCGCTAAACTTTCGGCCACCGAATTAAACATTTATCTGCTGATATCTACCCAATATTTAATCCAATTTTATCCAGCTTATCGTTATCAAGAACAGCATGTTGAGCTCAATATTGCTGGTGGCTTATTTACTGCAACGGCTAAAAAGACCACTGATATGGGTTGGAAAACGTTACTAAATAAAAATAGTGAACAAAATCAAACGCTGCCTAAGCTGAAGGTTGGTGATATTTTACAATGCAGTGATTCTCAAGTGATCGAAAAGGAAACATCTCCACCTAAATCCTTTACCGATGCGACATTGCTCGGTGCGATGACCGGGATTGCACGTTTTGTCACTGATAAAGCGATTAAAAAAGTACTAAAAGACACCGACGGTTTAGGAACTGAAGCCACCAGGGCATCGATTATTGAGTTGCTATTTAAGCGTCAATTTTTAGTGCGTCAGGGTAAAGATATTAAAGCGACCGCGACCGGATTTGCTTTAATTGATGCATTACCCACCGAAGCAACAACGCCAGATATGACCGCGTTATGGGAAGCTAATCTTAATAAAATTTCTGAAAAGCAATTAAGTTATCAACAATTTATGACGCCGCTGCTCAGTAATTTGGAGCAATTAATTAGTGAAGCAAAGGAGCTTGACCCCACACGCTTTGCTGGATTGAAATCCAGTGCTAAGCCAAAGTTTAGGCGCAAGAAACGTGCGGTTAAAAAGACTTAAGCAAAAAATCAATCAAAATCAAATTGGTAGAGTAAGTCCAATGCTTCGTCAGTGCCTTTAATAATATCAACAAATAATCGAGGAATAATTTGATAACGAATGGTTAATTGTGGTTGTGAATCAAATACCCCAACGGAATAACGTACTTCAACATTTGGCGATAAGTAACCACTCACTTCAACTGCCGTATTATCACCCGTGCCGGTCGTATTTAAACTCATGTCAGTAATACCTATTTGCTTACCTAAGTTATTGATTAAGTTCCCCGAACGCTCAAAGCCAGTACTTAATAACATGCCAATGATCATACTTTCTCGAGATGAGGTGTCTTCACTGTCAATGCCTCTGCCACGTAGTAAATAGAAAAGAGCCTCCTGCTGAGACATCACCGGCTCCGAAAAAATGACCAGTTTAGGCTGTTTGATGGAGCCTGTGACATTAATTCCGGCTATGACATTGTCTTGGGTTAGTTTAGGATCTCTAATCGCTTCAACGTTGAGGAAAGGCTGCGCCAATGAGCCGTTAAAAAGTAACTTTCCTTGTCTTATATTGAGGTTTTGGCCCATTGCGATATATTTTGCTTTCACGAGGTTGAGTTCACCGTGACCACTAAGAGGAGTATTTGGCCCTTGTGCTAATGCTAAATTACCTGACAGGTATGAGGTTAAGCCAAAGGCATCAATAAAGACTTTATCTTTAATCGATAAATCTAATGCCATTGAAAGTGCCATCTTATTTGGCTTTTCGACTACACCTGAACGCGTTATTTGAACATCGTCAGATAAGGAGACCGCTGATTCTGGTAACTCTTTGATTTTTATTTTTCCTTGATCTATTGACAGTTGTCCGGCGATAACCAATTGTTCGTTAATTCCTTCGGTAGCACCAAGGTAATTAATATATAAATTAGGACTTAAGACGATAGCAATATCTTGACTAGGAATAATGCTGATGTGATCGCCGACAATGTTCAATTGAGCAATTAATTGCGATCCCCAATCAACGCTACCAATGATTTTTGTTTTTCCCTGACCTAACATCAGTTGACTGGTTAGCTGCGCTCGGTGACCTTTAAGGGAGATATTTGCTGTTAGTTGCTCTAATTGAGTTGGTAATAATAAGCCGGTAACATTGGCATCGCTTAGCTTGAACTCACCGAAGAACAAAGGATCTTTTAAAGAACCTCCGATATTAGAACGACCATCGATTAAACCATTTAAGGTGTCTATTTCACTAAATAATTTATCGAAGGCACCGAGTTTGATGGCCGAAAGCTTTATTTCGCCAGTTAAAGGAGCTAGAGGGGTGAAAATATCATTTTGAGCTGTTAATGATATCTCTCCTATTTCGGGTGAACTAATTGTAAAATTTAAACTGGAATTCTGGCTGGTGATAACAAGAGTCGCATCGAGGTTTTGATAATGATTGAGGAACTCACCTTGTAAAGTCTCCATGCTTAGACGACCTTGTTCGCTGCTAAACTTAGCGGCTAAACTCGGTTTTTCATTGGGTTGCCACTGGGCGTCGATTTGAATATTGGTTAAGCCCAATAATTTTATTTTTTGCTCGCTTAACAAAGAGTCTAGAGAATCAAGATTAAAGTTGTTGACGGCTAAATGTAATGAGCCTTTTACGCCGACTTTACTTGCTTTTGGTAAACATAATGTGGCCGTTGTTGTTTGCTGGCTCCAACAATGGGCAGCAATTAAAAGTTGTTGTTGCAAGTTGTTATAAGCTAATTCAATGGTATGGCTATTGCCAAATACACCAATTGGCGTATCAATAACTGACGGTGAAATAGCACCTTGCCAGCGATTATTATGATACTTGCCATCCAGCGACAGTTGAGCTGATATTGGCGAGCCATTAATGACTAAACTCGCGACATGTTGTTGCCAACTGCCGCTAAAATTAATGTTGGCTCGCTGAATTTTTTGTTGCTCTAATGACAATTGCTCAATATTAATGGCAACGCTGTTATTGGCTATTTCGTTACGATGAAGTTTCCCTTGGGCTGAAATAATATTCGCGGCTATATTGAGTGATGGCACATCAATATCGCGAGCCGTCATATTAAATGTGATGACTGGTGATTTTACCGATCCTGTTACCATTAATTTTGCTTGGATATTGGCTGCTACCTCCGGTAACGATTGTGCCAAATCTTTGATGTCTACTTGCGCATTGAGATCAAAATTTTGATCAATTTTACCATTGAAAATCACCGAGTTTTGACCGTTAACAGCAGTTACTTGATTAAAAACCCATTGACCATAAGCTTGATTATTTGATTGACCTTTTATTTTCCCCGTTACTTTCAGTGCTTGCTTTAGCCATTGTCCGGTTAAATTAATTTTGTTTAATTCAACTTGCCACTGTTTGTTATCGAGGCTGCCTTGACTTGCTAGCTGACCATTGATCAAACCATCGAGTTGCGGCCAATGAGTTTGAGGCTGAATGTTGTCTAATGATAACTGTGCTTGCCAACTTAAATTTTGTTGCCAGTTAATGTTAGCTGTGGTGCTTATTTCTCCATTAAGAGTTTTAACGACTAGCTGCTCAATGATTAAATCATCACGACTGCCATAACCTATCATCTTAAATGTACTCATTGGGATGTCACTGCTGGCGACCCCGCCATTAATCTGATAGTTAAATTTCGCTAATGAACCTTTAAATTGGAGATCTCCTGACTGTATGTTGAGTGGTTGGTCAGGCAAAGTAAGATCTTGCCAATTGGCTGTTAGGTCAAAAGGTAAAGTTGGCTCTAGTAGGTTCAGTGAACCAGCAAGTTTGGTGTTTAACTGACCGAGGCTACTTGCATCAATATTGAGGTTATTTAGTTGACCATTTACTAATAATGACAGGGTATTAATTCCCAGCTTTGCAGGCTCTTTAGTGGTGATTGTTGTGGTGAAATTAAGCGGATATTGTTGGTGTAAACGAATGTTTCCCTGTAGTGCTACATTGGCTAGTTGATGATCCATTTGAAAGTTTTTTATCGCGATATGACTTTCTTGAGCTGTTAGGTCCAGAGTAATATCTTTTATTTTTTGTGGTTGATCGTTACTTATAATAGTGCTATCGATTAAATGTAAGCGATTGATCACTACCGCTATCGGTAAGGTAATTTCAGGTAAAGTTATTGGTTGGCTGTTTCTTTTTTGTGTTTGTTGTTCAGTTTTTTCTGCGTTAGCGAGTGTGACTATTAATTGCTTTAAGGTTAAATCATCAATGGTGAACCGTGAACCTTTTAACGTTATTGCTAACGCTAAATCTTGCCATTGAATCTGATGACCGTCGATGGATAACGAAAAATTATTAATTGTTATCGCACTGACTTGTAGCCAAATTGGCAGTTCAATCGGTTGATGACTATTAGCCGTCGTTTCTTGAGGTTGATTAGTCTTGGTAATATCAACGTTAACACCCTCGATAACCATTTTTTCGATACACACGCCTGAATCAATTATGCAGCGCCAATTCCAATTTAGTTCAATATGTCTAATCGATAATGAGAGCCCTGCTAATTTAACTGATAAATTGGTGATTGTTGGGTCATTAACTAAGGAGCCTTGGTCTAAATTAAGACTAATATTAGGGGCAATTTTAGATATTGTGCTAATGAGCAGTCTATTCCCCCAATGGCTAGCGATTAAGGCGATACAGCAAAGAATGACTAGAATTAATGATATGGCGAGATAGCGGAAAAAACGCCGCCCTAACTGAAACTGACTCATAATTGTGGTCCGATGGAAAAGCTAACGCGAAAAGGTCGCTTGTATTGTAAGTTATTTGGATCACGCTTAGGGTCTCTCACTAGCTCTTTATTTAACCCAAAAGCAAAGTCTATTCTGACCGGACCGACGGGTGTCGTCCAGCGAATGCCAAATCCGAGATCGGTTTTAAATGATTTGGCAAAGTGATTAGCGGTTGAACCCGTATCAATAAAGGTCGCGATACGCCAGTTATCAATGAACATATAGCTATATTCTAGCGATAAATTAGTCTGATAAAGTCCACCAATTAAGTTGTCCTCTGCATCATAGGGAGCAATGGCATTGTAACCATAGGCACGTAAGTTTTCATCGCCACCCCCAAATAAACGCATTGAAACTGGAACGTTATCTATCGATTTAGCCCAAATCGCACCAAAGTCAGCATTGGCAATAAATTGATGTTTGATTTCTACACTGCGCAGCCATTTAGAGCGAAATTTGATTTTTGCTAAATTACTGTCTGATCCCCATCCTTGATGACCAAATTCAAGAGTTAGTGCTTGCCGATCGCCCCAATAGGGATTAACTCCACCTTTGAGTTGAGTGCGAGCAAAACTCACACCAGGGATTATGTTAGTGGTTAGTAATCGATTATTACCTTGGCGTGAACTCTCTCGCTCAATCCGTAAAAATACCCCGCGTTTCCATTTACTGTTTAATAGCGTATGACGTTGCAGTTGTAATGAATATTTATTGGTTAGGGTGTCATTGTTGTCGGTATTAATCCAACCCAATGCGATGGTTGCATAATTATTGATTGGGTCTTCAATCGGAATTTTATAACTGGCAGAGAATGAACGTTCGATTTTTGCTAGTTTTATTTCACTGGTTAAGCTATGACCGTATTGATTAAGCCATGGTTTAGTCCATTTTATTCGGCTACGTAGTCCGTAGTTTGAAGATATCCCACCACCTACCTCGACTGAATTTGCTGATTTTTCAGTAATATTGACCTGAATGGGCACAATGTTTTTATTCAAATGTTGTAAGTTTGGAAATACCGCAATGCCGGAAAAATATTGGCTTTGCGCCAAGGCAAGATTGTATTGTGCTAATAAATCACTGTGATAAGGCTGATCCGTGGTGAAAGTTTTCATTGAATCTATTAAGGGTTGAGCCTCGGACGGTTGATTAAACATTAATTGACCAAATCGATAACGTTGACCACTATTAAATATCAATCGGATCTGAGCTTGGTTTAGTTGTGCGTCAATATTGACTTTAGCCGTTTGCCATTGTGCCTTAAAATAACCACGGGTTAGAGAAAGTTCGGAAAATGAACTTTTCAGACTATCATATTCACCATGATTAAACTGTTGATTAAGCTGAACACTTGATTGTTGAATTAGCGCTAAAAACTCTGGATCTTGATTCGCTTCACCGAGTATTTCAATCACTAATTGAGAGATTACGGTACTAGGCCCTTGGGCGACTTTAACAATTGCCTGATAATCATGATCGACGTATTCAGTGGTAATAATTATGGTTGGTTGGTAATAGCCCAGTGCTTGCAGTGCTTGTTTTGTTTTGGTGACAAGCTGAATCTTCCAGCTTTTAAGTGCACTGGGAGAACCCGGTATAATACCTTTAATATACAGCTTGATATTATTTTTGGCATCATCGTTAAGTTGCTCATTGAGGGCTGATATATCAAAATTCGTGCTGGGTAATTGCTCTTTCGCCATCACCATTATTGATGATAGTAAGCAAAGGATAAATAAAAAAAGTTTCATTGAAGCCTAAACGTCCTAAAAAAGTCAGCGCTATTATGACTGCGGCTAACTGAATCCCTGATTAAAGAGCTGGTTTAAGTAACTGTATTAATGTACAGTTGTTTTTGTGGTTGTTGATTTTTCAATTGATTATATCGGGTTATTTAGTAATGGTTAAGATTATTCACATCGATATTTTATCTAACTTGTCAATACTTGACGCGAACTTATTTAAACCGTTTAACTTAATGATTTATAATAGTATATAAGTTAACCTGAACTCGGGATAAAAATTGAACTAATAGCCCACCTAGTGATCAGATCTTTCGACCAAGAAACGATTTGAACACAACAAACGGTGAGCCTATGGATAAGTTAGTTGAAATATTTTGTGATGTCGATGATTTTTGTGAAATTCATATGTCGCATCACCGAGACTTCAAAAATTATTACACTGGATTCATTAGCCGTTTTTACAAAGACCAATTTCCAAATTTACTCAGTTACACAAAATTTTTAGAGGTAATGCCAACGGCATTAGTGCCGTTATGCAGTTACTTTGCTACAATTAAAGGTAAGCCTTCAGGTCTTGAGTTCATTGACTCTACAAGTATTAAAGTTTGCCATAATTTACGAATCCCTCGCTACAAAACATTCGAAGGGATCGCTAAACTAGGTAAAGGTACAATGGGTTGGTTCTTTGGCTTTAAGCTCCATTTGATAGTGAATCATCTTGGTGAAATTGTCGCAGCGAAAGTGCACGATACCCAACCGGTCGAAAGTATGGCATTTGATTTGCCGGATAAACTCTATGCCGATAAGGGCTACATAAGTAAAGCATTAGAAAGTAACTTGCTAGAAAAAGGAGTAACTTTGGTAACGAATGTGCGAAAAAACATGAAAGTCAAAGTATTATCTATTTGGGATAGAGCGATGTTATCTAGAAGGTTTATCATTGAGACAATCAATGACCAATTGAAAAACATTTCACAAATTGAACATTCTAGACATAGAAATATCAATGGCTTAATGCTAAATATTATGGGTGGACTTGTGGCTTATTCTTTGAAAGAAAATAAGCCAAAGCTAAATATAACAGATGTTGAGATGAATCAGATCGTCGTCGCTTAAACCGATCTCAGGTTATTTAGCTCTTTCGCTTTATCTTTAACTGCGTACGCTCGGTGATAACCCGCACCATCTTAAATCAAATGTATGCGCTTATTACTACCGTTATTCGCTCGTAGCTCAGTAAAAAAAATGTTGGATTGTTTCGCTGTTTACTTTTTCATAACACGTCACTTGAGCTGCCGCTAAATTGTTCAAATTAATCGCACCAACAAGGTTTAATCGAATTCGACTACCGGTGGTTTCAATCGATTTATCATGACCTTTCTTTATCCAGCCGCAACTTGTTTTTGTTGCTTGAGTCGGATGCATTGCATCCATAAACAAGATCGGTTCATCAACAACTTGCGCTTTTAACTCGGTATATTTCTCAATGAAATCAGCTTGTTTTTCTTCATCAAACTTATGAGGTACACCCTTAGGATATTTATAGCTAAAATTATGTTGATGAAGCCATTTGTTTAACCCTGAAATAGAAAAACGAATCTCATGGGTTTTCCAAATATATTCAATAATTTCATAAGAACAACGATAAGTTTTCAACATGAGATGAGCAATGACTTCATCTGTTTGAGTTTTACTCAAATAAGGTTGTGAACCACCATTTTGTGGAGCTAATTTATTTTTACTGACGTAATCATCAATATGCCTAACAATACTCGTTTCGTGCAACCGTAATGCTTGAGCAATCATCGGGGTTGACCAGCCCTCCGAGCGAAGTAAAACCGCTTTAATTCGATCTCGAACACGACCATCACGACTAACATCGTGTAGGGCTTCAAGGTCTATTTTTTGGTCGGTGGTCAGTTTGATGATTTTCATGAGGGATATCATGAAAATCATTTGGGTATAATCAAGCATCTTCAATGATCACGGGTATATGTGACCGCGATTGGCCCTTTATCAGAGTTTATTAACAAAAACAAAGGAACTACAGTACAAGTCCGGGAAACGCCATTATCGAGTACACAAGACGCCGTAATCGAGCTGCAATCTGATATCGCTATAATAAATTTACCAATTGCTAATCATCTAGCTGAAGCGTTTGGTATTGTTACTATGATCCCTGTTATATCTCGCAATCATCCATTAGCTCAAAAAAGCAGTATAGGTATGGAAGATCTGTTAACGGTTACTCAGATTGTTGTACGTGATCTGGGAAGTCATCAAATTATCGAAAAACAGAATGTAGGATGGCTGAAATCTCAACAACGACTTACCGTCGACAATTTTGATCATGCTTGGAAAGCCGTACACCAAGGCTTGGGTTTTTGTCGGATGCCAGATCATATACTAGAAAAATTCGATTCAACTGAGATTGTGCAATTACCATTACAAGGAGGATTACGCTATCAGGTGCCTATGCACCTTGTCGTGCCAAAGATGGGGCGAACTGGACCAGCAGCCACTGCACTTTATGAATTATTGTTAGCTGATGTGAACAGGCGCATGAATAATTCATAATTTCTGATAGTCACTTGTTGTCATTCGTTTAATTGAACCAAGCTATTGATATAACAATTAAAATATAAAATAAAACACCTACTAAATATGGCAAAAAATAGCCTTGATGAGATTTGCCTTTTTGCTCTTTAAATTTACTATAGCTATGTAATTGATATTTTAGGAAACCAAAAGATGCAAGTCGTAAAATACAAGCACCAGTAATATAGAGTATAAAATCAAAAGCTAAAGCGATGAAAAAATTAGGTATAAATTCAAGTAAAATGCTCATTCAACACTCCTATGGATAGAAATTAAGGCTGTAAAATTAACTGTTCCCAGCCTTTAGTGATTATTAATTAGAAAACAACTTAAAAAAACCATCAAATATTGATTTCTGCTGCTGCTTTTTCTTTTGCGCAATTTGACAAGTGGTGGCTTGTTGAAAAACTGCTTTAACGCCGGGTAATTTGACGGTGTTTTGGCAATCTTTGGCTGACGGCTCTCCGGTGTTGTTAGAGAAATAACCGAGCATGACATTTTCCGGTGGCGTTAATGAAATTGAACGGCCATGATGTTGTTTTAGCAACTGACTATAGACGGTTAATGCGCCCGTAGAGCCGGTTAATCCTGTCGGTTTATTATCATCTCGGCCGAGCCAAACTACGGTTGTTTCATTACGATCAAATCCGGCATACCAACTGTCACGTAAATCATCGGTGGTGCCAGTTTTCCCAGCGAGCTTGAGGTTTTTGTGCTGCCAGCTTAATGCTTTTGCCGTTCCTGTTTTAGTGACCTGATGCATTGCGTATTTGGTTAGGTAAGCAGCACTTGGGCTCATGGCTTGTACAGGCAATGGATTGTAGCCGTAAAAGGCTTCACCGCTTTCGGTTAACACTGCAGAGACAGTGTGTAACTGTTGGGTTTCTCCGTTATTAGCTAAGCTTTGATAGATTTGCGCGACTTGCCATGGGCTAGCTTCGATGGCGCCAAGTAACATTGAAGGTAGTAATTCTATCTCTTTTTTCCAGCCTGAACGCATTAAGGTAAATGAAATATTATCAAGCCCAATCGCCATGCCGAGATTAACCGTTGGGATATTGTATGAGTGAGTTAGGGCTTGGAGCAACGACACTTTATCCCGGTATTTTTTATCGTAGTTGAGCGGGGTCCAGTGTTGACCTTCGCCATCACTTAAGGTTAGCGGCTGGTCATTGAGTTTGGTGGCGAGGCTAAAGCGTGATATGTCTTCTAGCGCGCTGGCATAAACAAAGGGCTTAACTAAAGAACCAATGGGTCTTATCGCGTTTAAGGCGCGATTAAATCCGGCATAGTTAGGGTTTTTACCGTCGACTAGTGCTTTAATTTCACCATTATGATGGTTAACGATGACCACTGCACCTTGGAGGTTATTGGTTTTAGCTGACTTCTCTAATTTTGTTATTCGCTGCTTTAAGCTATTTTGAGCGAATTCCTGTGCACTGGTGTCGAGGGTAGTGAAGATGGAAATACCAGAGGCTTGGGATAAATCTTGGCTAAATCGCTCACTGAGTTCTTGTTTTACCAACGACATAAACCCGTGGAATTTACCATTTTTACCGACACCATTTTTTAACCCTAATGGTGATTTTGCTGCGAGTTGATATTGCTCAACACTGATGTAATTTTGATTTAGCATTTGACGGAGTAAAAAATCACGTCGCGTTAACGCACGTTCCGGGTGACGTTTCGGACTGTAGTAACTTGGACCTTTGATCATCGCCACTAACAGGGCAATTTGTTCTGGGGTTAATTCGTTAATTGGGCGGGCAAAATAGAATTCACTGGCGAGGCCAAAGCCATTAACACTCAGCGCGCCATTTTGGCCGAGAAACACTTCATTGAGATAAATCTCGAGTAACTGATCTTTTGAATATTTAAATTCAATTAAAATAGAATAATAAGCTTCTTTGATTTTACGCCACAAGCTACGTTCATTGGTTAAAAAGACATTTTTAATTAACTGTTGGGTTAACGTTGAACCACCTTGAACGGTGCGTCCTGCTTTGATGTTAGCGATAAAAGCCCGGACAATCGAGAGTGGCGCAATGCCTTTGTGGGAATAAAACTGGCGATCTTCGGTGTAGATGAGCGTGGCTATCAATAATTCTGGAAATTGTTCTCGTGGGGTAAATATTCGATCTTCGTTGTTGCCATTATTGAGACGCTTTAATAACTTAGGCTCAATTTTAAAACTTGAAACAATATTTTTTTCACCGTGATTAACAATAGATCTTAACTGCTGACCTTTAAAAGTTAACATCGCTCGTTGTGATGGATAATCGCCATCAACATAACTAAAGTTTCGGCGATGGATATCTATTTTTGTTTTTGATATCGCATATTCGCCAGCAGAATTAGGATTACTGACTCGACGATAATTAAGCTGTTTTAACTCGTTAATGACTTGGTTACGGCTAATTTTTTGATTTGGCTTAAGGTTTAACGATTGAGCAAAAACTTTAGCGGGAATATTCCAGTGGTCATAAGAAAATTTTTGCTCAATCTTGCCATCAAGATAAATGCCATAACTGGCTAAGATAGCGAAGCATGTGAAGCCAATTTTAAGAAAAATTGACCATGCTTTATGTTTGAAAAATGTGCGAAATTTATTGGGTTTTGTTTTAACCATTGAATGTCATCAATTTGTAATTCTTTTAAGAGTGAACATAGTATTACCAAATTCAATGAATATAAACCTAACAACAATAAATTATGGTAATTGGGCTATTTCATCGAGACATTTCATCACTGATTCACTGGCTCTTTCCATCGAAATTAAGTGGGTTAGGGCTTGCTCTTTCTCACCATTATTTATCATTACCAGTGCTTCAACACCGTGGGCGTGTACTTCTCGATGCGGTTTCTCGAGTTGTTTAAATACTGAGTTTCTACCGTATTTTTGCAAACCGATGTCACGATACCATTGGCCCAGTCGACAACTGGAATGATCGGCAAAGTTATCAACGGATTTATTACTTGCCCCACTTGCCACCGCATAGACTTCTCCCTTCCAAACGATATGATCTAATTTCACTGTTTGAATAAATGAGCGTAAGGATGCATGGTTAATTGTTTGATTCATTGAGGTACAACTAGTGATTATTTTCTCGTAATCGTCATTAAGCTTTTCAACATTTTGTGACAGCAGAGAATTGCTATTCTGAATGTCTTCTACTGAATTGACGGTTTCGGTGGTTGAACTAATGATTTCGTTGACTAATTCTGCCACTTCATTCGCTGAGGTATTAGTGCTATTGGCTAATACTCTCACTTCATCGGCAACCACACTAAAGCCTCGTCCAGCTTCACCTGCGCGTGCGGCTTCGATAGCGGCATTGAGGGCTAATAAATTAGTTTGGTCTGATATTTTAGAAATGGTTGAAACAAAGGTATTAATGCTATCGGCTTTTTGAGATAAGCCAGAAATATTGTTACTCATCCCACCCATTTTTGTGGTTAGTTGTTGCATTTCATCAACAATATGAACTAATGACGCACTTGAAACATCGAGTAACTCGTGGATTTTATCGGTTGATTGACTTTCTTGTTCAATCACCTGATATGAAGATAAAACCGTTTCTCGAATGCCCTCAATACTATTGATGCAATCAATTGCGCAACTCAGTAATTGTTGATCAAACTTTGATTCTGCTTGGTCATTGTTAATTAACTGCTGGCTTAATAGGGCATTTTTTTGTGTTAACTGGAGATTTTCAGTTTTTAAATGATTAGATTCCGCCCACAAATTATCATACTTATCTTGCAGTGTTTTGTGATTTGATTTTAAAATTAACATGACGATAGTTCCTTTATCTTATGTTTTTGATAATGACTTTAAGAGATTTTAATCATGTTAAACTAATTTTAAAATAAACCAATAAAATTATGATATTAGGCAGTGATAGTTTTTAAGTAATTAGTTAGGGCATTTCTAGAAATTAATTCAACGTTTTCGCTCATTGCAGTTAGTGATGAATTAATATATTTCAATGATTTATTAAGGTGTAGGTATTCCCATTTGTTATATCGTAAATGCAGCCCCTAAGTTAGTGTTTTTAAATTGGAATTATTAAAGGGCTAGATAGGATAGTGACTAACTCTGTGTTATTTTAGGCTTAATCATTTTTTAAGGATAAATAGTATGTTAGTTAGTTTTGATGAACTCCATATTGACATTGCGAGAAATTCAACGGACGATTTTAATTTATTCCATGATAAAAAAAAGTGGCAGCAAGTACATAATAATCCTTTTAAAGGACCGATAGTTTTAGGTTTTCAACTGGAAATGTTGATTGAAGGAATGACCAAAAAATATCGATTAGCGCACGATGAAGAACAAATCATTCAACGTGACAATCTTCGTTTTAGTAATTACCAATTCTCTTTCGCTAATGCGGTGAGCCCAAACCAGAGTGTTGATGTTCAAATTAGAAAATCGATCTATAAGGGGGATAATGAAAATGTCACATTAGGTAATCGGGTTAGTATCAAAACCGATGGTAAATTAAGCTTAATGGGGTTTAAAAAAGAATCACAGCATCCGCTATTTTTATCCGAACCTAACTTACCAAGTTTCGAGCTGCTTAATCAGCTAACGGATCGAACATTTTTAGCTGACGATGGATTTTTTGTTAAAAGAAAATTCATGACTACCAGTAACGCCAAAAACTTCTTGTGTAGTTCACTTCAAGAACAATCTGATTTTTTTGACGAAGTTGAAAATAAAATCTGTTTCCCTGAACTTTTTCCTTGTTCATTGATTTCAAGTGCATTGCTAGAAAAAGCTATCTTAGAAAAATTGGATTTTAAGCGAGATCCTATGGTGTACACTTCCCATAAAATTAGTGTTGATCGGTTTTTTTTAAGGGAACTTAAAAGTAATGATTGCCTGCACATTTTAGTGAAGACAATCCCCGCTAATGACCCAAATTCCAGTGCGATTGATTATGAGTGCTATGGCATCGTCAATCAAAGTAAGCTGCTATTTAGGGCAATAATTTCTTTAAGCGCTTTAAATTCTTAAACTCCGTGTTCACTCGTTTTTCCAATGATTTTCTTTAGGCATTGAATGCTATTTTGACCGAGAGTAAATAATTTTTCTTGAGCCGTCTTATTTATTTCTGCCGGTAAATTCGACTCATAAGTGAATGTTAATTCTGCCAATTGCTCTAGTCCTAATTTGTCGGCGTTGATCGCTAATTTCCGTAAGCTCTCTTTAGCTGGCGGGATCTTTTTATCGAGATTAAATTGATTAATATGGTTAATTGCTTGGTTTAATAACTCAGGTAATTGTGCGATTAAAAGTTCAATTTTTTCTGATGATAATGAGCTTTGCTGCCAACGTAGCGAAGTAATATTAAGAAACTGTGGCTCAACAAGATCGAGTGATTGAACTGGATCATCAATCTTTTCTTCAGATTTATTAATCAACAGGTTACTCTCAGCTTCAATGGTTGGATCTATTGCCGTCTCTGATTCGTTGTGGGTCTCTATGTGTGGCGGTTCAGTGATTAATTCCGGTTTAGTCATTTTTTCTGGCACGTTAATTTGTTGGGCAGAAAGAGATTCCATGATTTTTTCAAGTTTAAAAATCATTTGCTGGTGCTCTGAAATTTGTTCTACGTTGCGTTCGCTGTATAGCAGACAAAATCCTAGGCAAAATCCATAGTGGGATAAAAACCCTACGGCAGCAAAAAACACAAAAACGGTATTGGCCGAGATCGCAGCTGGGTTGATGTGACCATAAATACTCAACGACATTAATAAGATGACAACAATAGAGACTGACGACAGTAATGTTCGACTGAATAAACTAAACTTGTGGTGGGCAAGTAACAGCGAAAACAGAATTATACTAAACATGATGATGATATATAGATTCATGAGGATTGAATGTATATCAATATTGGGTTCGAAAAACCTAAAGTAGAAAATTGCAGTCACGTTGGTGAAAAATAGTAAACAATGGAGCCAAATCTTTTTATGCTGCTCGAAGAACGCCCTAATGCCAACACTCACTAACAGTAATACTAAACTCATCAATACTTCACCGACGTAATTCGCCTGTTCAAAAATGACTTTGTGCTGGTATGAGATGAAGTATAAAGCTAAGGGGAAAAGTGTTAAGGCGGCCATCCATAGCGAGGCTCCTTGATTTTGTCGATATATTCGATAGTGCGTCGCGAAAAAAATAGCACTAAAAGCAGCAGTAAAAACTAAGGTTAAAGAAATTAAATCTGGTGTCATTGTTCATTTCCTACATTCAACTTTTGATATCAATTCGTTGATGAATATTTTTCCATTGATCGGGGAACTTACCTTGTAAAACAAATGCAAATGCAATTAACTCTGCAATAATGATATATAATTCACGGGGTATTTCTTGTCCTAATTCTAAGCAATTTAAAAATTCACTAAGTTCAGGATCTTGATGAATCATAACATTATTTTCTTTAGCTATGGCGATTAGTTCATCAGCAAAATCACCATATCCTTTTATGATGACTTTTGGGGCTGTTTTTTGATCGTATTTTAAGCCAATAACTTGTTTGTTTTTTGTCGTTTCAATCATATCATAAGTTCTACTAATTGATTTGGGCGCTTTAATAAAGACGTTGGTAGTTCTTCTTTTTTACAGCAGATCTCACCAGTTGACAAGCCTAGTGTTTCTAATCGTTGGCTAAGAAATCCACTAAAATATTCCGCTTTTTTTACGAGCTCAGCATTGTTACTAATGAGTTTAATTTCAACATTTTTCCCTTGTAATATCGCCGTTGCTTGGATTTTGTCTGTGGCTCCTACGGGTAATAACAGTGTAAGCCGCCAAATTTTTTGTTGTGGGTTATCAGGATTTGGGCTTTGTTCAATTTCTCCTTCAACTTGCGGTAAGGTCGGCTCTGATGTTGGGATCGTGAAATAGAAAATTTGCTGATTATTGTTATGTTGCTCTTGGCCTTGGTATTGATAGAGTTTTAAATGCCCAGTGAGCGATAGCAATGACTCTTCAAGTAACTTGAGGCCATTAAAGTTATTTAATTGGGCTAACATTTGTAATAAATTAGCGCTCGATTGTCCTTTTCCTTTGCTGTTTTTCATTATTTTTATTAATTGACTCGATAATCCTGAGCTGATGTTAGGGTCGTCTTTTCCATTTGTTGAATGCTGAGCAATGGTTGCGTTGGCTATACGTCCCCCAAGTAATAATTGGATTGCGCTGGCTAAAGAACCTAGGCTACTGGTATTAATAGCGGATGGTGCTAATGGGTCAAAACGGACAAATTGTTCAATTAAATTAGGCAAGGAGGGCGCTGTGGTTAATTGCTTCATATTTGGTAGGCTGTGTTGCAACTGTTTCATTAAGCTTTGGATCTTTTGAATCGCCTCATCTGATGGTGGTGATTTTGTTGCGGGCTCTATTGTTACTTCAGGCTTTTTACTGGTCTGAGTTGTTTGTTTTGAGTGAGCTAAATGTGACAACAAAATAGACAGCTTTTGCGATGATAAGTTATTACTGTGACTGCTTCTCTGACTAACGCCTTCCTGTTGAACTTGGGGCTTCGGATCTAGGTTTAATTGGGTCGGGTTCTGCGAACTAGTTGGTGATGGTGTCGCGGCTGGTGCTGCTGCTGTTTGCGGCATCGCTGTTTGTGGCGCTGCTGTTTGCGGCGCTGCTGTTTGCGGCGCTGCTGTTTGCGGCGCTGCTGTTTGCGGCGCTGCTGTTTGCGGCATCGGTGTTTGAGGTGCTGCGGTTTGTTGCGTTGCTGTTTGAGGTACTACTGTTTGCGCCGCGGTTTGCGGCGTTGCTGGCGTGTTAATAAGAGTTAGATCTTTTATTGCGATATTTAATTGTGTCATCAGTTGGCTGAGTGGTTGATGACGTAACCATAGCTGATTTTGAGGAAGTGACATATCAATTTTAGCGGTGGTGATATCGAAAGAACTGTTCTTACTAATCGAGTTATTTCCGGTGATGTTTGAAGTGATTAATGTTTTAATCTCTAGCGATGTCGCATGTTTGGCTAATTGAACGAGTGAATTACTAACAATAACAGTTGACTGCGGTTTTATCAGTTCACTAAAGGAGATGATAGCTTGACCACTTTTATCGACGATTAAATGTAATTGGAATGTTTTGTTTAAAGGAACAGTCGAAGACTGTGGCAACGCGGCCGATATGTTTTGATGGCCAGTCGTTACTAATTTTATCATTTCCTGTGGTAGTCGGCGTGCCTGACCGATCGCTAGTGGACTATTTTTCACGATAAACTGTAATTGTTCGCTTTGGTTATTTGGTAACATTGCATAATTAGCTAGCTTTGTCGCTAAGTCACGACTTAAGGGGACTTCAATCGTGGTATTTTCAGCGGGTATCACCTTAGTGATTGCTACATTAATTTGTCGGTTTTCAACATACTCAATGGCAACTTTGATAGTTTGACCACTTTGATACTGTTGAAGGGCTTTATTATCGCTGATATCAATCGTTAATGCCGATTGACCAGGTACACTAATGGTCATCGTTTGCGGGGTTACCGCTAAGACTTGAGAATTAAAATGAGCCATCTTCTCTAAATTGCTCACACTAGCAGGGCTAACGGCTACCGTATTTGACGTAACGTTAAGAGTGACAACTTGAGGTGTACTTTGAATTTCTGGCATAACCATACTAATTGATGAGTTCAACTAAGCATAACCAATTCGACTATAAAGGCAATTAATTTACATGCTACAATTGTCACCACATAAAATTATATTATTTAGCTGGATCTTGCATTGAATAAACTCACTAATAAATTTGTCGCATTATCTCTAATAGTGGCGCCGCTTCACGGCGTTGTTGCTGCTCAAGAGAGTGATAAGCCAGTTGCGGCGGTCAAAATTATTGATCAGGAACGCAGTGATCCCTTTGAATCGCTTAACAGAATGTCATGGGATTTAAATTATAATATTTTTGATAAATATATTTTACGGCCAACGGCTTTGTTTTATCGGGAGAATATTCCTCGACCGCTTAAGAATCGTATTTATAATGCCGCCTCCAATCTTGATGAGCCACCGGCCATTGTCAATAATCTATTACAAGGTAATGTCGCTGATTCAGGCAACGCCTTTGGACGTTTTTTAATTAACTCGACTCTGGGGCTATTAGGGCTATTCGATGTTGCTTCACACATTGGTTTAAAAGCAAAACATGATGAATTTGGTGAAGTACTCGCGGTATATGGGGTGGAGGCTGGACCTTATCTAATGTTACCAGGCTATGGACCAACGACTATTCGTAATGAAGTTGGCGATCAAGTCGATAAACTCTACTTCCCTGCGGCTGCCATTGGTTTTTTACCAGGATTAGGAATTAGTTTCATCAAAGGTATTCATCAGCGGGCTGAATTAATAGATCAAGAAGGCTTGTTAGAAAGCTCATTAGACCCTTACACTTTTGTTAAAGAGGCATACTATCAATATCGCACGTTTGATATTTACGATGGTAATGTTCCTGAAGTCGAAGATACTGATGAAGACTTTGGTGATGAATTTGACGACGATTAATAAATAATTTGCTAAAAAATAAAAAGCCAGCAAATTTGCTGGTTTTTTTTACAACTAAATTAAAGAGCGATTAATTACGGTTTGAAACCGATGCTTCTTCTTCAATTTTTACTTGTTGTCGGTAAGCTAATGAACATAATTGATGCATCAAATTTTGGCTGGCTTGATGAGAGAGTGTTTCGCTGTAACCTAATGAGTTTTCTTAATTGAGTTCGTTGCGTTAATAGGCTAGGAGAAGTAAGGCTCGGCATAAAAATAAAATAATGTTAAACAAAAAAGCTGATAAATTACTCTATCAGCTTTTTAGTTTTTGTAACGAAATCGTAGCGTTAGCTACGTGTTGTTGAAGCACCTTCGTGAGCATCAGTCACTGATAGCTCTTCTTGTAATTTTGATTCTAAATCAGATGATTTTTCGCCTTCAGCGCCATGCATCCATTCCACTAATTTGTTAGCACTTAATAAAATGAGAACAGCACAAATTAATGCAGCACAACCAATTGACATAAAGATAACAGCCGCGTTATCAACCATTTCTTTGCCTTCACCAACAAATTTACCAATAAATGCGGCTAAAAAGTTTGAAAGGCCAGTATAGAAGAACCAAACACCCATTAATAACGAGGTATATTTAAGGGGAGCTAATTTAGTCACCATGGATAACCCTATTGGTGATAAACACAATTCACCTAAGGTATGGAAAAGATAAGCAAAGACTAAAAATAACATACTTACTTTAATGGCAACATCGCCGCCTTGCATTACCGTAGCGCCAACCATAACAAAGAAACCCAGAGCTAAAAACACCATCGCCAAAGCAAACTTCTTTGGTGATGTCGGCTCTTTATCTCCCATGCCAACCCACATTGAAGCAACAAAAGGGGCAAGTAAGATAATGAACATGGCATTTAATGATTGAAACCAAGTTGCCGGTATTTCAAACCCAAAGAGGTTACGGTCAGTAAATTGAGAAGCGTAAATATTAAATAAACCACCTGCTTGCTCGAAACCAGCCCAGAAAATCATGGTGAAAAGACCCATAATAAGAATAACTTTAATACGGTCTTTTTCTTCTGTAGTTAAAGTGCGCGCTTTTAAATCGTCTTGACTTTCAGCGATTTTCTTAGCCGAAGGAACAACACCAATGTCGCCTAAATATTTATTGCCTAAAGTAAGTTGTAATACTAAACCAATTAACATACCACAACCGGCAGCAATAAAGCCGTAATGCCAGTTAACTTCCTCACCTAAGGTACCAACAATAAACGGTGATAAAAATGCACCTAAGTTAATACCCATGTAGAAAATAGTAAAAGCGGCGTCACGGCGTTGATCGCCATCTTCATATAACTCACCCACTAAACTTGATACGTTAGCTTTAAATAAACCATTACCAATAATAATTAAGGCTAAACCAATATAAAATACGGTTTCTTCCATGCCTACAAGCATTGACTTAGGAATACCTAAGGTAAAGTAACCCGCAGAAAAGATAATACCACCGTAAATAATGGCTTTTCGTTGGCCTATATAGTTATCGGCTAGCCAACCACCAATCATAGGTGTTAGGTAAACAGACATCGTAAAAAAACCATAAAGGCTTAATGCCTCTTGGTTAGTCCAACCAAAACCGCCATCCTGAACCGAAGCGATTAAATAAAGTACCAATAAGGCACGCATACCGTAATAACCGAAACGCTCCCACATTTCAGTACCAAATAAAAGGAATAGTCCTTTAGGGTGACCAAATAAGGTACCCGCATTAGGTGGATTCATATAATTATCCTAATTTTTATAATTGCGCGTTTATTACGCGTTTAATTTTCGTTAGTGTAGAAAAATTTTACGTTAGTTTAAAAAATATTTTCATTTCGAGGGTGTTATACCTGCGCAGTACTAGAAAGGCAAGTTTACTCGCTTATGTTTCGTTATTAGAATTGCTGTTTGTATAGAAACATTTCCTCAAAGGTAACAATAAAACCGCATCATGACGATCATTGCCTTCTTCATATAAATCACCAACCATGGTTGAAATGTATGGCTGGAAGAAACCATTATCATTAATCTCAGGCCGCTCCGGAAAAAACGTTCCATACCAGCAATATACCAATTACACAGAGGTATATACCAGTGTCGGGCACACCATAGCAAATTTTCGTCTAATATAAAATTTTTAGTGAATGTATGCTTTTGATTACAGTGATTGTTTTCTATGGAAAAATTAGACTGATGAAGGTTTTTTGTGGCTGAACCATATTATTTGATAAATAAAGAGAAAAAAATGCTTTTATTAGATATCCTTATTACATAATTAGATTAAACATGAGGATGTGAAGTGAAAGTATTAACCGTTTTTGGCACCAGACCTGAAGCAATAAAGATGGCACCGCTGGCTTTATTACTAAATCAAACCCAAGAAATAGAGCATAAGCTATGTGTTACTGCTCAACATCGTGAAATGTTAGATCAAGTATTAAACCTATTTGAATTAACACCAGATTATGATCTCGACATTATGAAAGCAGGGCAGTCGTTAGCGGATATTACTAATCGCATTTTGTCTGGATTACAACAGGTACTTCAAGAGTTCAAACCTGATGTTGTGCTGGTACATGGCGATACGACCACCACTTTCTCAACCAGTTTAGCGGCTTTTTATCAGCAAATTAAAATTGGTCATGTTGAAGCTGGGTTACGTACGGGGAATTTATTGTCGCCTTGGCCTGAAGAAGCTAACCGTAAGTTAACCGGCGTATTAGCTAATTTTCACTTTTGCCCAACGGTGATGTCAGAGCAAAATCTACTAGCAGAGCAAGTATCACCAGAGTATATTCATGTGACAGGTAATACCGTGATTGATGCCTTATTGCAGGTTCGAGACCGTTTAGATAATACTCCAGAACTACAAGAGGCTTATCAAAAACAGTTTTCATTTTTAGATCGTGACAAAAAATTAATTTTAGTAACTGGGCATCGCCGTGAAAGTTTTGGTGATGGTTTTGAGCGTATTTGTAAGGCTTTAAAAGCGATAGCATTAGCCCATCCTGAATGCGAAATTCTCTATCCTGTCCATTTAAACCCGCTAGTTAAAGAGCCAGTCAATCGTCATTTGAGTGATATCGATAATGTATTTTTAATTGAGCCGCAGGAGTATCTGCCGTTTGTTTATTTAATGAATCGTTGTCATATTATTATTACTGACTCTGGCGGTATTCAAGAAGAAGCACCATCGTTAGGTAAACCCGTATTAGTGATGCGAGATACCACAGAGCGACCAGAAGCAGTGGCTGCTGGCACGGTTAAATTGGTTGGCACCGATGGTGATGTTATCGTTAAGGAAATAAATACCTTACTTAATGATGACAAGGCATATCAAGCAATGAGTGTTGCTCATAATCCTTATGGTGATGGTCAAGCTTGTCAGCGCATTGTCGCAGCATTGTTAGAGCAAGCTAAGTAACATTTCCAAAGTTAAATAGGGTAAGCCTTTAATCAAAGCTTACCCTTATTTTTAGGCTCTATGCACTAAAGGCTCGTGCAATTAATAAATCAATATAAGCTTTATGAGATTTCATTGCTTCTTTCGCTCCCCACGAGGTGCTTTGGTTGCTAATGGTCTTTAATTGATAAACCGCCGCTGATTTAGCTAAATTATCATAGCTTGAACTGTTGTTTAGCCCCGCAATCTTAATCAGTCGCTTAACGTATTCTATTTGCACATTCATGCTGGTAGATGTCACTGCTTTATCATCAATAAATATCGCGGCACTCAAATCATTCATAAAGTTGCTAAGAAGATATTGATTACCATATAACGCGGTATCAGATATCCGTTGCAGCACATTCTTATGCAGTAATTGATCAAGCACTGATTTTTGAATATTTAGGATCATTGCGTGAGCTTTAGGATCCTCATTGCGACTAAAATGACTGAAACCTCGGCGCTGGTGTTGCATATGACTATACAATGGCTGCATGGTCGCTAACGTTGTTGGTGCAAAGACAAATTGCGCTAACGCCGACATCGCTTGTTGTTGCGTCGCTAATGGCACTGGCGTGTAAGGTGCCAGTTGAGAGTTTTTAGTCACGTGGTTACGTTCAATATAAACACCACCAATCTGGCGAGAGATAATTTCTGCTTGCTTCTTATATTGCCCATATAAGGTATTACTTAAGGTCAGTAATTGTTGATGGGATTCACCCTCGATCAATGCTTTAGTCTTTAACTGTTCAAAGGCCTGATTAATTAGCGCCATTCTATCTTGTGCGTAAGCAACAGGGTTAGAAGACATATCACTAATCATAATGCGCGGATCGATATGGCTACCTGGGCGTCTCATGTCATCGGCATCATTACCAAAGGCCAATCCATGCTCAGCCGAACGGGTTAAAATAGTTTCTAATCGTGTTTGTTCTGCTTGAGGATTACTAAGCGCTGTTGAATAACCATATTCTATCGCCCATAAATCATAAGGACCTGGACCTGTCTGGAAATAATAACCTTGCTCAGTACCAATGGGTGCCACATTGACCGGGGTATAGTCCATCACTGAACCGCTGATAATTCCCTTGGTTAAGGCTTTACTATGCACTTCTTTTTCATTCCATAATACCGAGGCTTTCATATTATGATTTAAGCCGAGAGTATGGCCTACTTCATGCAAAATTAGCATGGTTAGGCCTTCATCGATCACCGCTTTTTTACTAATATCACTATTGGTTAGGTTTTGACCTAACATGATACCGTGTTGTAACTGATGTCCAGCGCTACAATATAGGTCCGGTGATGAGGAGTCATTGCCTACTAAGCTAGCCGCACCTTGAGAATATAAGGTGTCATAAACCCAACGGTTTTTCATGAATACAAACTCTAACATGATATCAGAACCCAGAATTTGCCCCGTTAACGGGTTAGCAAATGATGGGCCATAGCCACCAAAACGTGGCTTAGGTGACGCAGTCCAACGCAATACATTGTAATTAATGTCGCCAGCATCCCAGGTTGCATCATCCGGTTGAATTTTAACGACCATTGCGTTTTTAAAACCAGCTTTTTCAAAGGCAATATTCCAGCTTAATACCGCTTTTTTAATGGTGTCGCGCCATTCTAATGGCGTGGTGTTTTCTATCCACCAAGTGATTGGTTTAACCGGATCGGATAGGACAGCGCTTGGATCTTTTTTCTCTAAATCCCAACGTTTAATGACATCTTGATAGGGAGTCCAGCTTTCAGAGGTCATTTTATTAAACTGATGCGTGAAATAACCAATGCGAGCATCATCTAAACGAGGCTTAAAGTTATTCTCTGGCATTTTAATAAACGAATGTTGCACTTTAATTGAAACCGCGCGAGGGTCAGTAATGGCTGATGAGCCTTGAACATTTGGATTGGGATTGGTAAAAACATAATCGACAATGATATCAACATTATTATCGAATGAACGCTTGTCAATAATACGGGACTTTTTAGTGTCGAGCTTACCGAGTTTAAAGCGCTTTTTGGCCCCTTTGTCATTAGCACGTTGCCACGGTGACACTTTGTGCAAGGCTTCACTTAAAAATAGTTTATTAATTTTTAGTGCTATTTTACCTTTATCCTCCGTTTCAATTTTAATGCTGGCTAATACGGCTTCACTAATATTGGCTTCACTGGCTTTGCTGATGGGATTATTTTGGTCAAAAACAAAGCGCGGTGTTTTGGTGATAATGTCGATACGGTTGAAATGACGACGAAATTCAATAATCTTGGTTTCGCGATAGCCCCCTCTAAAATGTCCTGCATCGGATGCACCGTCGACCGTGTGAACGAAATATAAGAAAGGGGTATCCAGTTGGTCTTGATTTAAGACCATCAGGGTTTCACCACTTTTTTCGTCCTGATAAAAATTTAACAAGCCTTCAGACTTTGTTTTTCCTTTGATTAATTGGCTTAAGGTTTGTTTTTTAGTGCTGTCGCTTTTTTTAGGATCTGCAGCCAAGGTTGCATGGGAAGTAATGGCAATCATCAGTGCCAAAGTGAGGCTTGAAAGCTTCATAAAATGTCTCGCTAGAATGACTAAATTAAAGCGAGGTATTTTAGGGTAACTTTGATGATAAATACTGTTTTAAACGTAACTAAATGTGTAATTTTTAAGATTAATTAAAAGGCCAAGTAAACTTACATTGCAATCCTAGCCGCATCTTTAAGGCAATAATGGTCCGTTCATATTGCCAACCAGCTTTGGTAAAGCTCTTAATTGACGAGGTATTCGAATGCCAAATACGGGCATAGACAGTATTAAAATTATGATTAAGCATATTTGCTGCAGCGTATTTGATTAAATTCGGGGCAATGCCTTGGCCTCTCATCGACTCTAGCGTTTCTATTTGGACCAATTTAGCTTGATCTGGAGCGAGCTTAATAAAATTACGTTTCTGATAACGTTGACCAGACCAAAAAAAACATAGCCCGACAATTTGTTGCTCATGGATACAAGCAAATCCCTTCGATTCAGTGCCTAAGTAAGATTTGTTTTTATCTAACAACGCACCACTGTATTGAGCCAGTGCTGTGGCATTGAGTTCAATAAACTCAAACCCATCCGTCAGGGTTAACTTTGGTGATTTTTTGTTTAGGCTAAATATTTGAAAAATATCATAGCTAGAAAAAACAAAATTGAGCAGCGATTTCATCAATGTTTTCAACATTACTCCTAGCCTCTTCTGATTATTTTTTTGATTTTTTCACGTAATTTATATTTGTCTAAAGTTTGACCCAGCCACGCTGAAAAGCCATCACACATTAGTTGTAGTTTTAGATAACATCGCATTTTGAATGAATTCTTAACCACCAAGCAATTACAACAGGTTTGCTTGTCAGTGGCAAAAAACTTCTTATGCTGCCCATCACCTTCGGTGAAATTAAAGTAATCGGCTTTTAATTTTTGGCTGAATATTTCATTGAATGCATAATATTGCAGCACGGTTCCGGGAGAGTAGGCTGAATGTTGTTGAACGTAGCCAAGGTAAGCATAGATATATTGATTATTAACGATTGGCAAATAAAGGTAAGCACAAGCGTGACCATCTTTGAATAAAATGAGCCCTAAAAAATTATTTTGTTCAGCCTGAGATTTTATTTGTTCACGATAGCTTAAATCTGTCGGAATGGATGAGTCAAATAATCTTTTTTGATAGGTCTGTTCACCAACTTGGCAAGCATAAGTATGGAATTCATCAACTTCTTCGACCGTTTGATAGATTTGATAGCTAAACTCTGCAGTCTCTGCTTTTCGGACTTTACGTTTTAATGATTTTCTTGATTTTGATGAAAACTTTTCTAAATAATGTTCGAACGAGTCAAAGTCATTCAGTTTGATATAATAATTATTATAAATTGAGCGGATATAATATAACTTATCAGCAATGACAGTCATTTTATTGCTGATTAACTGGGGGGAAATACACAGTTGTGGCAAATATTGCGGTAAATCGGCATTATTATTGGGTAACTGCTTTAAAGGCGTTGATGTGGGGAAATTACTTTTAGTTAATGTGCTAATTGATATTTTTTTATTGAAAAGTATAACGTCCCCGATCTGATAGTTTAAATTGTACGTTGTCATAATCTTAATAGCGCCAAATTTTATTGTTAAGTGAGTTCTGTATGACAGTCCATAGTCCCGCCAATATCGATGTTTGAATCGGTTTTGGTTGTTCGTTAGCCGTTAAATCATGTTGTTGCTCATTAGCAAGATGAGCAAAGGTTGAAAATTCAAATCCATTCTCATTCTTTACAAATAAACATAGCTTATTTAAGCGGGATAAATTGACTTTATTGGCTTTTTTTTGTTGAGTCAGTGGATTTGTTTTTATAAATTCATGAACATGGGTTAAAACAATAACATGTTTTATGCCTAATTTTTTGCATTGTTTCAGCACTTGTTTAATTTCGTTAGTTGAAGTTCCTTGAATTGTCAGTGCCTTATGTCGGATACCCATGCTTTGGAATGTTGTTACTGGGAATTCAACGATATTACTGAGATAAGTAACTTGATTTTCGATATTTAATCTATCTTCTGTTGGCCTGTAGATAGGAAGCCCAATATTACTGGCTAACTTAAAACCCGTTTTATCTAAAGCGTCATATAACTCTAGCGATGCTTGGAGATTTCCAGCTCGAAATGCGAGCGGTTTTTTACCGGTCCACTGTTCGAAAATATCAATCGCGTCGCCTAACACTTGCTGAATATCAGTTGATGACATATTTAAAAAATTGTCTTTAAGCTTTTTATTGACGACAATATTCTTCCAATCGGTATTTCTAAACTCTTGCCATACCGGATGTGTGTGAAGCTGAACGTCATGATCAAAGCGTAGCATTGTGCTAACGTGTTTTTTCATTTCGTCAATCCCAAAATAATGGGCATTTAATGCTTCAGTAAAAAAAGTAGCTTTAACTTGGTGTCGATTCAGTAAGTTGAGTAGATCGTTAAAACCGACATCTGTTTCTTGATCTGGGGAAAATAAAGATTGAGCGCATGGCGCATAATTGTCAGGATCTTTAAATGCTGAATTAATGGTGAATTCAGCATCGACTGAAATAACAACTTTAACATTTTGTGTCATCATACATTCCTAGGTTAAGTCTCTAGAGATGATTTTAGAACAAAAAACGATTGGATATTGATAATTATGTTCACAATATTCTAACTTATTGACATCCAATCTCGATAATCTAATTGGGCTAGTTAAAAACTGAACTCACCTGTAATGATATTTGATGATTACAGTGTTAATAAATACTACTTTTGTACTGTTGTGTTTTTTTTGCCCTTACATATAATTCCACTAACTTATTTACATTGCTTGGTTAGTAGGATGCTATGAAAGCACTAATTATATTTTTTTCGGCTACATTCTCCTTAGGGTTTTTTCTTTTTTTCTTTAATAGTGAGGATGGAGGTAATGAGTTAAAGGTCGAATTAGTTTCAGTCGAGTTCCATACACGACTAACAAATAACTTAGGTAGAAAATTAAAAAACATAGAAGTTATTTCCTATTTACCACTGAATTCTGAGCCAGATGGAGTAATAGCTTCTGAAGGTATGAGGAATGAAGAAAAAGGTCAAGTATTCACCTCTATTATATTAGATCAAATAGATGCAGGCGAGACAGTGGAATCCACTATTCGAATTGCGCTCGGATTGGTTGATTTATCTAATAGAAGGCTAGCTCAAGATACTGATCTTCCCCCATATACTGTCCAAGAGAGTAATATGGAAGGGTTAGTGAGAGCTTGGGAGGATTCAAATTCCCCGGTAGATTTTATTAGAGCTAACCCAGGAATTGAGTCATTATTTTTCTTAGCACATAAACTTTCAACAGATAATCAGTTTGTTCGAATCGTTTCAGGTATAAAAAAAGTAAGTGGTATTAAACAAATCCCTCAATGCTGGTTGCAAATTTTAAAAAACAACCATTGGCAGACTCTATCTGCGACTGATGATAAAATTATCCCCTTCAAAATTATTAAATCCAATAAATATATTTCCGAAGAAAGCTGTGGAACGTCATTAGTAAATGTCTGGGCATTAGATGTTGATGATTTAACCATTACGTTAACCTTATAAATTATATTACCACTAGTCCTAAAATGGAATTTCAGCTAATGAAGAACAGTATTGCCTTTATTTTTACGTTATTGTTATTGACTTTTAATACCCTGGCATTAGAAGTGGAACTTCATAGCGGAGACGTTTCCGAAAGGACTATTTGGACTAAAGATAAAATACACCTGATAACTTCAGATATTACGGTAAATACGGGTATTGAGTTAACAATTGAACCTGGTTCAGTAGTTAAATTTTACTCAGGTACCCGCTTACGCATTTATGGTGCCTTAAACGCGGTAGGTACAGCACAAGAAAAGATTTATTTCACCTCATACCGAGATGACAGTGTCGGCGGTGACACCAATGGCGATGATTATAGTGAAGGTCAAGCGGGCGATTGGGTCAATATTCGTTTTGAAGATACCGTGGCTGATAGCCTGACCAAATTGGTGTTTATTGAACAGCGTTTTGCAGGCGATGGTGAAGCATCGATTCATTTCCAAGGGGCCAATGTTAGCGTGACCGATTCCGTGATACGGGATAGTAACAATAATGGGCTGTATATTTCTGATGCAAGTCCGACGTTAGCACGTAATCATATCGTGCGGCATAAGAGCTCCGGCATCTATATTCGTTCTGACTCTTATCCATTAATTCAAGGTAACGTGATTGAGTAT
>JABSRU010000020.1 GCA_013214965.1 Gammaproteobacteria bacterium | reverse complement strand
CGATGACCCTAAATCTTTTGCGGCGATGCGTTATACCGAAGCGAAATTGTCACGATTTAGTGAAGTGCTATTGGGCGAGTTAGGCCAGGGCACCGTTGATTGGCAACCCAATTTTGATGGCACGTTAAAAGAGCCAATGGTGCTGCCTGCTCGTTTACCGCATATTTTACTTAACGGTATCACCGGTATTGCCGTTGGTATGGCGACGGATATTCCGCCCCATAATGTGCGTGAAGTGACTAATGCCTGTATTCATTTGTTGGAAAATCCTAAAGCAACCTTAACCGATGTGCTTGAGCATGTTCAAGGCCCTGATTACCCAACGAAAGCTGAGATTATTACCTCTAAATCAGATATTGAAAAAATTTACGCCAGCGGTAAAGGTTCGATTAAAATGCGAGCGGTGTTTGAGGTTGAAGATGGCGATATTGTGATTTCTGCCTTGCCACATCAGGTGTCTGGTGGCAAAATTTTAGAACAAATCGCCGCGCAAATGCAAAGTAAGAAATTACCGATGGTTGCGGATTTACGCGATGAGTCTGATCACGAATGTCCGACTCGGTTAGTGATTGTGCCGCGTTCAAATCGAGTCGATGTTGAAAGCTTAATGAACCATTTGTTTGCGACCACCGATCTTGAGAAGAATTTTCGGGTGAACTTAAATATTTTAGGTCTTGATAAACGACCTCGCGTGATGAGCCTAACGGACATTTTGCATGAATGGTTGGTGTATCGACTCGATACAGTTCGTCGTCGTTTACAGTACCGATTAGATAAAATTCTTGCACGTTTGCATATTTTAGATGCTTTATTAGTGGCGTTTTTAAATATTGACGAAGTGATTGAGATTATCCGGACCTATGATAATCCCAAAGCGGAGTTGATGAGTCGTTTTTCATTATCGCAAATTCAAGCGGAAGCTATTTTAGAAATCAAGTTACGTCAGTTGGCTAAGCTTGAAGAAATCAAGATCAAAGCCGAGCAGGATGAGTTAGCGATTGAACGTGATAAAATTGAATTGATTTTGTCATCGGAACGTCGGATGAAAACATTGGTTAAAAAAGAAATGATCAGTGATGCAGAAAAATATGGTGACGATCGCCGTTCTCCGATTGTCGAACGTGGTGAGTCTAAAGCACTGCAAGAAAAAGATTTAGTACCAAGTGAAGCAGTGACAGTGGTCGTATCGGAAAAGGGCTGGGCCCGTTGTGCCAAAGGTCATGATATTGAGCCTGATAAGCTAAGCTATAAAGCTGGCGATGGTTATTTGTGCTCCGCTAAAGGGCGCAGTAATCTACCGGTGGTCTTTATTGACAGTTCAGGCCGCGCTTATACTACCGATGCCCATTCTTTGCCGACAGCACGAAGTCAAGGTGAGCCATTAACGGGCCGTTTTACCTTAGTGGCTGGCGAAAGCATTGAACATACTTTAATGGGTAAGGAGGATCAAAAATACCTCTTGGCAACCGATGGCGGTTATGGATTTATTGCCAACTTTAGCGATATGATTAGTCGTAACAAAAATGGTAAGGCGTTAATTTCTAGACCTAAAGGCGCTAAAGTATTGCCGCTTACGCCGATTACCAATCATAAAGAACAATTGTGTTTATCGATTTCAAATGAAGGTCGGATGTTAATCTTCCCACTCGAAAGTTTGCCAATGCTAGCGAAAGGCAAGGGCAATAAAATTATTAATATTCCAAGTTCTCGGGTTCAAAGCCGTGAAGAATTTGTTAAACAAATTGCGGTGATTAATCCCGACAGCGAAGTGACGTTACATGCTGGTAAGCGTAAATTGACCTTAAAACCAAGTGATTTAGAACATTACATTGGTGAACGCGGTCGCCGCGGTAATAAGCTACCCCGTGGCTTGCAACGGGTTGACCGCATTGACGTATCAGGCTGGGATGGCAGTAGTGAAGCGGATGTTCAAAATATCGAAGATTAATATTTTTTAACAATTCAATAACTTAACGGGTGCTTTTGTGCCCGTTTTTTTATGGATAAAAATAGGACGTTGCATCCTATAGATTTATAGTCTATACCTAGTATTAAAGTTGTACATCATGAGCTAATTTAGGGATTTTTTATGAAGTTTAAAACTAAGATTGTTGCTGTCTCTACCGTCGTGTTATTTTTGTCACTGACATTTTTGTCGGTTGCTCAGTATTTTCAAGTAAAGAATAGTGTTGAGCACTTAGTCAATGAAAGTATGGAAGAGGTATCAATTGAGCTAGCTAGTGGTGTTAGCAAAATTATTGATAAAAAACGAATATTAACAAAACTATTAATTAGTTTGGTTGAAGACGATCTTGATGCTGAAAGCATTGAGAATATATATTCAAAACCAATTATTAAGCAAGAGTTTGTGTTAGCGGGTGTCGGTTTTGAACACAACGGTGTTATTTTAGATAACGATATTAATTGGGTGCCTGGTAGCGATTATGATCCGAGAAAAAGACCTTGGTATATTGCCGCTAAACAGAAAAATAAATTAATTATCACCGCACCTTATGCCGACGCTGTTACTAAAGACATGATCGTGTCGATTGCTGGGCCGATAAAGAATGATGGCCAGTTTGCTGGTGCGTTATTTGTTGATGTTAGTTTAAGTGGCTTAGGGGATGTCTTAAAAAAGTTTAACCCGCTGCAAGCTGGTTATGCTTTTTTAATTAGTAATGACGGTAATTTTATCTCACACCCTAACAGTGCACAGAATGGTCAATCAAGTGCCAAATATTTTGGTGCTGAGATTAAACCATTAAATAAGTTGCAATATTTTACGGTAAACGATCAAAAATTAGTGTTTAAATTCGTTAAAGTGCCGACACTTGATTGGTATCTTGGTGTTGCCTTGGATCAAGGCGCGATCGGAACTACGTCAAATAGTTTACGTACTCAAGCAATCATCTACTCTGTTATCGCGTTAATTATCGGATTATTCGTGATTATCTTTACGGTTGGCAAGTTGATGCGACCATTAGAAGAGTTAGGCAATGTGATGAATGATATTGCTAATGGTGATGGTGATTTAACTCAGCGTTTAGCGACCGATGGTGATGACGAATTTGCCAAGTTAGCGAATGGTTTTAATGGTTTTGTCTCCAAGTTACAATTATTGATTTCAGACAGTAAATCCCTAAGTAACCAGATAACAGCAGGTACTGAAGAGACTGCCGTTAGCGCTAAAAAATCATCGGATGCTATCGTCGAGCAATTATCAGAGCTAGAATTGTTAGCGACAGCGATGACCGAAATGTCGTCAACTTCGTTAGAAGTTGCAGGCTTTGCTCAACAGGCCGCTCAATACGCCGAAACAGCAGATGGTGCTGTTGATAGTGGTGCTAAGGTGGTCGATTTAACTTCGCAGTCAATCGAACAATTATCCACTTACATCGAAAATGCTGTGGTAGAGGTTCAACAACTCGAAGAGTCGACGGGGAATATTGAAACCATTCTACAAGTGATCAGTGGTATCGCTGAGCAAACTAATTTATTAGCCCTAAATGCTGCGATTGAAGCGGCACGAGCGGGTGAACAAGGACGCGGTTTTGCGGTTGTTGCCGATGAGGTCCGTAATTTAGCACAGCGGACTCAAGAGTCGACTTCACAAATAAAATCAATGATTGATATTTTGCAAACTAGTTCTCGTTCGGTTGCTGCCGTGATGACTCAATCGCGAGACGAAGCGGTGTTGTGTGTCGAAAAAGGTAAGCAAGCGATTGGTTCACTGGAGCATATTAGCGGCTCTATTTCTCAAATCACTGAAATGAACTTTCAAATTGCGACCGCCGCAGAAGAACAAAGTTTAGTGGCTGAGGAAATTAACGTCAACACCATCAAGATTAAAGGCTATTCTGAAGATGTTAATGAATATGCAACCTTGACCAACGAATCGATGGAACAACAGCAAAAAATCACATCGGATCAACAGAAAGTCCTTAATCGATTTATTGTGTAACATTTTTATCATATTCTCTGGCTCTTTCGGGCCAGAGTCAATTGCTCTTGCTTGACCATCAATGCTAAAATTATCGCTAAATAATTGAAAGATACAGAGTGTGATATGAAAAAAGGGTTTATGATTGTTTGCGATGGTAGTAATGGCGCAGGAAAAACAACAGTCATTAAAGGGGTTGAACAGTATCTCAAGGATAAAGGCATTGATGTTATCCTGACTCGCGAACCCGGCGGTACGCCAATTGGCGAGAAAATCCGCGAAGTTATTTTAGATCCTTCCACTCCTGAAATGATCGACATGACCGAATTGATGCTTTTTGGTGCCGGTCGCGCGCAACATTTACAGCAAAAAATTATTCCGGCTATCGATGCTGGTAAAATCGTGATTAGTGATCGTTTTGATGCGGCGATGTTTAGCTTTCAGCATTATGCCCGTGGTATCGATTTAACGATTATTAAAACTATTAATGATCTTGCCTTAAACGGTTTTAAACCTGCAATGAATATTATTTTGGACCTCGATCCCTGTGAGGGCTTAAAACGGGTAAAAAGCCGTGGTGAAGGACTCGATCGACTTGAAGTCGAAAAACAGGAATTTTTAGTCAAGGCGCGTAATGGCTATTTAGCCCAAGCAGCGTTAGCACCAGAAACTTTTGAAATTGTTGATGCTTCACAATCAAAAGAAGCGGTGCTTCGTGATGTATTGGCTATTATCGATACGTTGTTAATTCAACATCAATTAGCGGTTTAAGCTGGTCAGGTAACTAACGATGTCGACAAATTCTATTGCTGCTGGGTTATATCCTTGGTTACGGCCACACTATAGCCAGCTATCTGAATTATTTATTCAGCAAAAATTACACCATGGTATATTAGTTTATGGCGTTGGGGGTTTAGGAAAATCACAACTGGCTTTACGGTTAGCTGAATTTATTCAATGTAATGAGCCTGTTAATCAAAAGTCTTGTGGTCAATGTCAGAGTTGTCGTTTACATGCTGCCTCGACTCACCCTGATTGCTATTTGATTCAAGTCCCTGCGGATAAAAGCGCCATTAGTATCGAACAAATAAGAAATATTCAAGCAAAAATTGTTCATACTGGACTGACTAATAATATCCGAGTCGTAATTGTCAATAATGCCCACTTAATGACGATATCGGCCGTTAATGCGTTATTGAAAGTGCTAGAAGAACCGCCCAAAGGCTTGTATTTCATTTTAACCTGTTCACAACGTTCGTTATTACCGGCTACCATCATTAGTCGTTGTTTAGCGATCGATGCCGGTGTCGCCAGTGCTGAAAAGTTGGCAGCATGGGTTACTAAACAAGTATCTCGTGAGGTCAATACTCGTCAATTAGCACTGTTTAATGGCTCACCATTACAGGCATTAGTAGGAGTGGAGTCGGGCTTTTTAGAATTTGTCGCTTTGTTGCGGACTTCTTTGGTTGAGGTGTTGACCGCTGAACAACCAAACACACTGTCGTTATCAGCGTTACTTGGCTCAAAAGACGTTGATTTAGAACAGGCATTACGGTTAATCCATTTGTTTGTGACCGATTGCACGAAATTAAGTGCTGGGGTGTCGATTAATAATAGTTTTGAACTATCACCGCAACAGCAAGCTTTGCTGTTAAGAATAGACGTTAAAGAGTTGCTGTGTTTAGAGAAAGAATTAAATCAGTTACGCCAATTAATTGTGACGCAATCAACGGTTAATAAATTATTACAATTGGAACGGGTTATAGTAAACTTTAACCAAAGAACACTGAATTAGACCAACTACATGAAAAGGATCTTAAATGTTAGAACTTATTGTCGAATTTGAAGACACTAATCAACTGTATCGCGCTTATATGCCATTTGTTCATCATGGTGCAGTGTTTATTGCGACTAGGGTAGAATTTAATATCGGTGATAAAGTAAGTGTCGTTTTAACATTGCCGGATGATCTTGAACCAACAGTGTTTGAATCAAAAGTAGTTTGGATCAATCCAATGGGTGTCCAAGGCGCTAGACCTATCGGTGTTGGAGTTCAATTACCTACCGAAGACATTAAAATTAAATCAGTCATCGAAACCTCGTTAAGCCGCAAGCTTAATAGTGTCGAAATGACTTCTACGATGTAACCATTAAGGTAAGCCAAGGCTTTATGCTAATAGATTCACACTGCCATCTCGATCGTTTAGATTTATCGCTTTATGATGGAAAACTATCCAACGTTTTAGATTATGCTAAAGCCAATAATGTTCAAGAAATGTTATGCGTAAGCATTGATCTGGCGACATTCCCTGCGATGCTGGACACGATAAAGCCCTTTAATTTTATCCATGCCAGTTGTGGGCAGCATCCTTTGCACCAAAATCATCAACTGGATGGCGATTTGTTACGCCAGTTAGCGGCTGATGATCGCGTAGTAGCCATTGGTGAAACTGGTCTCGATAATTTTTATGCGCCAGAAACTCATGATATCCAACGTGATAGTTTTATTGAGCATGTTGCTGTTGCTACCGAGCTCAATAAACCGTTGATTATTCACACCCGAGATGCCCGCGATGAAACCATTAAGATTCTCCAAGATGGTCAGGCCCATAAAGTGGGCGGGGTATTGCATTGCTTTACCGAAACTTTAGCCATGGCTGAGCAGGCAATTGATATGGGTTTTTATATTTCCATTTCTGGTATTGTGACCTTTAATAATGCAGCGAAATTACGTGAGGTTGTCAAAGCATTGCCGTTAGAGCGTTTGTTGGTGGAAACCGATTCGCCTTATTTAGCACCAGCACCTCATCGGGGCAAAGAGAATCAACCGGCCTTTGTCCATGATGTTGCAAAATACATTGCGGAGTTGAAACAAGTGAGCTTAGCGCACTTAAGCGAAATAACGACCAATAATTTTAGACAGTTATTCATCAAATAACTTGATAAGCTGGTTGTTTATACAGTACTATGTGGCTATCTGATTAACGGAGCATTGCTATGATTGAAATTGAATATATTGTTAAAGACAAAAAAGGGGTCGAAAAATTGCGTACTGCAGATAAAAAAGCCGCTGATGCCTATGATAAAGCCCTTGATAACGCTGAGTTATTACAACAATTATTGCAACATGACAAAGTACTCCCTAAATTGTCTGATAACGATCTCGAAGCCTTAACCATTTATTTAGCCCTGAATGCTAAAAATGTTGAGCGGGCATTAAGAGGTAAAGAGCCTGAGTTTGATGAGCCAGCCCCTAAATTAAAGAAGAATAATGTCGCTGATATTAGCGCTGTTAGTTAGTAAAGGAAGTAAACGATGTCCGAACATCTTTTTAGCCGCGATCCGATTGTGGTGGCTAAACATTGTCAAAATTGGGTTGAGTCCATTATTGTTCGGTTTAATATTTGTCCTTTTGCTAAGGCTGAATTAGAGCAGCAAACGGTCGATTATCATGTGGTTAAACAAGGTGATTTTGAATCCTATGTCAAAGCAACGCTGACCCAATGTCAGTACCTTGATAATAACGTAGATATCTCAACATCATTGGTTATTTATCCAGATCCTGAGCTCGATTTTGAAACCTATTTAGATTTACTCGTTATCACTGAACAGATAATGAGTGATGCCGGTTATGATGGTATTTACCAATTAGCCAGTTTTCATCCTGATTATTGTTTTGAAGGCAGTGATACAGATGATGCCGCTAATTTCACTAACCGTGCCCCTTATCCCGTGTTACATCTGATCCGTGAAGATCATATCACTAAGGTATTAAGTGATTTTGTGAAACCCGAACAAATTCCCGCACGCAATATCGAATTTACGCGCCGCAAAGGCTATCAAAAAATGGCTGACGCCTTAGCGCAGTGTTATAAACTTTAGGAAATGACTATGAAAGCACAATTAACTCAAATGTTCAGCATGCAGGACAAATTGAATGCCGCCATTAATCCACAATGGATCACCGATGATTCGCAAGATTGGTTTTGTGCGGTGTTGGTTGAAGGCAGTGAAATGATTGATCACTATGGTTGGAAATGGTGGAAACATCAAACGCCAGATATTGCTCAAGTACAATTAGAATTAGTTGATATTTGGCATTTCCTGATGAGCGCCGAAATTAAATCTCATGTCGGTGTATCAACGGAAAAAGCGATTGAGCTGTCAGTCGCTAAGTGGAACAATGAACTTGAGCAAGCAGCCGAAAAACAACCATTCTTAGCATTAGCTAAACAATTAGTTGGTCAATCAGCTGGCGGTGATATGCCTTACCGCTCGTTCTGTTTACTGATGACTAGCGTTGATTTTTCGTTTGCCGATTTATACAAATGGTACATCGGTAAAAATGTCTTAAATTATTTCCGTCAAGATCATGGTTACAAAGATGGTAGCTATATTAAAGTGTGGCAGGGTCGTGAAGATAATGAATATTTAGCCGATGCGCTAAACGCATTACCTTGCGATGAGCAACTTTCTGATAAAGTTTATCAATTTTTAAAAGCGGCTTACCCACAATAAATAAAGTGCATACTCAATATCATTGATAGATGATTGCTAATCGATGACCAGTATTAGATGCTGGTCATTTTGATAAGGGAACCTCTATCATGCTCGATTTACTGCCTGATTTGTGCGATTGCTATCCTGAGCAAGTCCGCGTGTTACATCCTCTGTTTAATTCCTACGGTCGTCGCCAGATATTCTTTGGAGAAATTTTAACTGTTAAATGTTTCGAAGATAATTCCATGGTTAAGCAATTGGTTACTCAACCCGGCACCGGGCGAGTGATGGTGGTTGATGGCGGCGGTTCATTACGTAAAGCGTTGCTAGGCGATCTTTTGGCTCAAGCGGCAGCCAGTAATGGTTGGGCGGGATTAATCATTAATGGCGCGATTCGTGATGTTGGCACCATTGCTACTATTGATATTGGCGTTCAAGCGTTAAATACTCATCCACTTAAGACCGAAAAGCTCGGCGCTGGGGATATTGGAGTTGATCTTGAATTTGCTGGTCAGCTGATAAAATCAGGACAGTTTGCCTATGCCGATCGTAATGGCATTGTGATTACTGACAGTGCATTAGACTTAACATCTCTTGCTTGATGGTTTAATTAAGCTCAAATACACCATAATCGTGATATTTTCTTAACCTTTAGCTTCAATAATAGTTTACACTTTGTTTATAAAACAATTATATTTTTAAGGTATTTCGAATGAAAACACTCTTTAAGATTTTTGCTGTGATCTGTGGCTTGATTGTTGTTGCTGCAGTGGCTGTAGTGATGATGGTGAATCCAAATGATTATAAGACTCAGGTTCAAGAGCAAGTTAAAAATCAGATCAATCGTGAGCTCGAACTAAACGGTGACATCAGTTGGAGTATTTATCCAACGCTTGGTTTCGCTACTTCAGATGTTTATATTAAAAATCCTGCAGGATTTAATCGCGAAAATTTACTTGAAATTAAAACCACATCAGTCGGTATTGATTTGTTACCGCTATTTTCCGGTGAAATAAGCGTTGGTAAAGTCATGCTAGATGGTTTTCGCTTAAATGTTATTACTAAGGCTAATGGTGAATCTAACCTTGATGGTTTAAATGAAGACGATACTAAAGATGATAGCAATACTGAAACAGATACAGACACTGATAGCACTGGTGATAACCGAATTGATAAGTTCAATTTAGGTGGTATTGAAATTACCAATGCTGTGATCGAAATACAAGATCTTCAGGTTAAATCAACCACCAAGGCAACCATTAAATATATTACTCTCGGTCAGTTCTCGATGGGCCAAGACACTGATTTTGCAATGGCAATTGATGTGATTATCGGTGATGATCTCCGTGGTGAAATTAAGTTAACCTCGACTTTATTTTTTGATAAAGCCAAAACCATGGTTGAGCTAAAGGACTTAACATTAAATACTGAGTTTATTGGTGAATCCTTACCTAATGGCGCTGTTTCATCGACGTTAGTTTCGAATGTTAGTTATCAGGTTAATACCGGACTGGCTAAAATTGATGACATGCAATTTAGCGCTGATGATTTAACCTTAACAGGTTGGGCGACGTTACAAGCTGGAAAAGTCACTACGGTTCGTTTCGATTTTGAGGGGAATGAATGGGATCTCAATCCTTATTTACCTAAAAGTGAAGCATCAGAAAGCATTGAAACAACTCAAGACACATCAGCCGAGCCTGACTTAAGTGTCTTAAAAACCTTAGATGTTAAAGGCCGCTTTACTTTAGCTGGTTTAAAAGCATCAGGTTTAACGTTAGGTAAAATTAGTTCAAAAATTGTAGTGGCTAAGGGGAAGGCTAAATTAGCACCTTTAACCGCTAATTTATATGGTGGCGTTATTGAAGTGAATGCAACCGTTGATCATGCCGGTGGTGCTAACCGTTATTTCGTGACCAAGAAGTTAAAGGGCATTGAAATTCAGCCGTTAATGAAAGATTTGGCCGAGATGGATTTGGTCAGTGGTTCAACGCAACTTGATGTTACCGCTAAAGGACAAGGCTTAAGTGTTGATAAAATAAAGTCAGGGATGATTGCTAATGGTAATTTTGAGATTACTAATGGTTCGTTATACGGCATTAACATTCCACAAAAAATTCGTTCAGCAAAAGCGAGTTTAACGGGGAAAAAACTTGATGATGGCGGTGATACCAAAAAAACAGATTTCACGGCATTAACAGGTGCCTTTAAATTAAACAAGGGACTGTTTGATAATACGTCATTGTCAATGATATCACCGTTGTTACGTCTTAATGGTGCTGGCACTGCCAACATTATTAGTGAAGAAATTGATTACAAATTAGCGGTGACTGTTGTGGGTTCGTTAAAAGGTCAAGGCAGTGATACTGATTTAGGTGGCTTGAAAATTCCACTTAAAGTGTCAGGTTCATTTACAGACCCAAAATTTGGTTTAGATACCAGTGGCGCACTCAAAGCTAAATTAAATGCTGAAAAAGATAAATTAAAAGAAAAAGCTAAGGCGAAGTTAAAAGATAAGCTCAAGGACAAATTTGGTGGTTTATTTGGCAACTAGACCCTAGAAAATATCATTGAAGATTAAAAGCAGCGTAAGCTGCTTTTTTTTGTTTTTTTTATGATAAATTAGCCTATTACATTACGTCGGTATATTTTATAAAATGAATAATAATAATTATTTACTTGCGATTGATTATGGCACGCAAAGTGTTAGGGCATTAGTGTTTGATCATCATGGACAATTAGTGACCAAGGTCAGTCATCAAGTAACCTGTTATCACGCACCTCATTTAGGGTGGGCCGAACAAGAGCCCGATTACTGTTGGCAACAGGTTTGCTATGCGATCCAATTACTGTGGCAACAATCGAATATTTTACCGGATCAAATATCAGGGGTAGCCTTAACCATGCAGCGCAATTGTGTGGTTCATTTAGACGCAGAATTTCGGCCGTTACGTCCTGCAATTATGTGGCCCGATAATCGACGTGCGAATGAAGTACCCAAATTAAGCCCGTGGTGGCGTGCATCGTTTGCCTTGGTTGGGATGAGTAAACGGATTCATTATTTTCAACGGGAATCTGAAATTAATTGGGTGGTTGAGAATCAACCGGAAATTGCGGTTAAAACCGCTAAAATTTGTTTTTTGTCTGGTTATCTTAATTATAAGTTAACCGGCCAATTAGTTGATAGTAGTGCCTCTCAAGTTGGTTATATTCCCTTTGATTATAAAAATATAGCTTGGGCCAAGCCTAGTGATTGGCGCTGGCAAGCGATAGCCACAACACCACAACAGATGATTGCACTGGTGACACCTGGTGAATTGTTAGGGTCGATTACTGAACAGTCAGCGGCGACCACGGGCTTAAAAATATCGACTCCTGTGGTTAGTGCTGGCGCAGATAAAGCTTGTGAGACTCTGAGTGTCAGTGCGGCCGCTAAAAATGTTGCCTGTATTAGTTTGGGGACGACGGCCACGATTGCTATAACACAGAGTAAGTACCGAGAAGCTTATCGTTATTTACCGCCTTATCCCTCGCTAATTAAAGGCCAATACATCAACGAAATACAATTGCAACGCGGATTTTGGTTACTGACTCATTTTATTGAGCAGTTTGGTTTATCGGATCAACAACAAGCGACGAAATTAGGGATTAGTGTTGAAGATTTAGTTTGTCGGCATATCGATGATATTCAAGCGGGTAGTGACGGCTTGTTCGTTCAGCCGTTTTGGTCACCGGGAGTGATTTATCCAGGCCCGGAAGCCCGTGGTACTATTTTGGGCTTCACGCCCAATCATAGCCGTCATCATTTATACCGTGCCTTAATAGAAGGGATTTTATACTCTTTAAAAGAAGGTTTAGAGCGATTAATTAAAATATCGCCGCAACCTATCACATTGATTCGCATTAGTGGTGGTGGCTCGCAAAGTGATGTTGTGATGCAAATGGCCAGTGATATCTTTAATTTACCCTGCGAAACTTTGCATACCTATGAAACCTCTGGGCTTGGGGCTGCGATAACTATTGCAAAATGCAGTGGCTATTATGACACGGTTGCTGATGCGGCTCAGGGAATGACTAAACTCGGCAAGCGATTTGAGCCGCAAGCTGATGCGATGATTTATCAAAGAATATATCAACAACATAGTCGAAAGATCTATCGTTATTTAAAACCGTTTTATCAAAAACATTCTATGAATTCGTTATATTAAAAGGGCAGTAACATGAAAGTAGCTTTTATTGGGTTAGGGGTCATGGGATATCCGATGGCTGGATTTTTACAACAATCTGGCCATGATGTCTGTGTTTATAATCGTACGACGGCTAAGGCGCTGCAATGGCAGCAGCAATATAGCGGAGCAACGGCGTTAACACCGGCATTAGCAGCAAAAGGTGCGCAAATTGTTTTTGTCTGTGTAGGTAATGACGATGATTTACGGTCGGTTGTCCTTGGTGAAGATGGCGCATTAAGTGAAATGAATGCAGGGACTGTTTTGGTCGATCACACCACCGCGTCGGCGGATGTTGCGCGTGAATTAGCTATTATTAGCCAACAACAAGAGGTCAATTTTTTAGATGCTCCGGTCTCTGGCGGCCAAGCTGGTGCTGAAAATGGTGTTTTGACCATTATGATAGGCGGTGAGCAATCGGTCTTTGAGCGAGTGAAACCAGTGATTGCTGCTTATGCTAAATGTGCTGAATTAATTGGACCGGTCGGGAGTGGTCAATTGGCAAAAATGGTTAATCAAATCTGTATTGCCGGCGCGGTTCAAGGGTTAGCGGAAGCGGTTCATTTTGCGAAATGTGCTGATCTTGACGTCAATAAAGTGATCGATGTTATCTCCAAAGGTGCGGCACAATCTTGGCAAATGGATAATCGTCATCAAGCGATGATCGATAATAGCTATGAGTTTGGTTTTGCGGTTGATTGGATGCGTAAAGACTTAGCCATTACCCTCAATGAAGCACGAAATAATCAAGCCACATTACCAGTGACTGCCCTAGTGGATCAATTTTATGCAGATGTTCAAAGCATCGGTGGTAACCGTTGGGATACGAGTAGTTTGCATGCTCGTTTAAATAAGTAAACGTACGATATCATGATGATAATATTTTGAGGGGCAACAGCCTTTATTCATCGCAAAATTGTTGATGTAACACACTAATGACGGCAGCGGCGGCGCTGCTGTCTAATGAGTAAAAAATGGTTTGAGATTCGCGCCGAGTTTTGACAAAACCCTCACGCCTTAACCACGCTAAATGTTGTGACAAAGATGATTGTGCAACCGGTATCACGGCATTAAGTTCAGTGACCGATAACTCATTATCTTGTAATGTACACAGGATCATTAAGCGATGATTATTGGCCATTGCTTTTAACAGCGTGACGGCCTGCTCAACGTTTTGTTCCATCTTTGAAAAATCTACAACCATTTTTTTACCTTATTCTTAATATTCGCGCATAACAATAATGGTAAATCTGCTGAGATACCAGTTAATCAGAATAATCTTAGTTTTTATGGTTGTTTTTAGTATGTTCGGTGCATATTTGCACTGTTTCATAGTTAAATTGACACCATGTTTTAAAACCACCAGTCAAATTAATCGCATCATAACCTAGATTTCTTAATAGCGTAGTGGCGACATGACCGCGTAAACCGACCTGACAAACCACGATGATAGGTTGATCTTTTGGTAACTCTGCGACTCGTGCCCGCAGGGTATTAACCGGAATATTTATCGCATTCTTAATGGTGCCTAATTTAGCTAATTCCCCCGGATTTCTAATATCGATGATACATTCTTGTTGCTCAGGGAATAATTGATCTGGCACAATGATTGGCATCGATTTATTTAACACATTACTGGCGACAAAACCCGCTTGATTAATGATGTCTTTGGCTGATCCAAAAGGTGGCGCATAACTTAATTCTAAATCTTTGAGTTGATCGACGGTCATACCAGCTCGCTGTGCAACACTCAGGATATCGATTCGCTTATCGATACCTTGCTGACCAACAGCTTGCGCGCCAAGGATTTTAGCAGAGTGTGGGCAAAAGATTAGCTTTAAACTAATCGGGGTTGCCCCGGGGTAATAATTGGCATGACTCGGTGCATGAAGGTAAATTTTGGTGTAATCGATATTGCGCGCTAATAATTGTTTTTCATTAAGACCAACACTACCAATGGCTAAATCGAACACCTTACAAATTGCAGTGCCTTGGCTGTTTTGGTATTGAACATCGCCACCCAACATATTTTCACCCGCGATGCGACCTTGGCGATTAGCGGGACCCGCTAATGGAATATGACTTGGGTGGAGATCAACAAAATGGTTAACTTCAATGGCATCGCCAACAGCGTAAATGTCGGGATCACTGGTTTGCATCTGTTGGTTTACTTTGATGGCACCAGTAATGCCAATGGTTAATCCTGCGTCTTGTGCCAAGCCTGAACTTGGGCGAACGCCCACTGCCATAATCAGTAATTGAGTAGTAATAGTACTTTGGTCGCTCAAGATCAAGCTCAGGGAACTGTCATGATGAGTCACTGCGATTAATGCCGTGTTAAGATGAACATTAACTCCTTGTTTTATTAGTTCTTGTTGCAACGGCTGCGCCATTTCAATGTCAACACTGGGCATGACTTGTGGCGCAAATTCAACTAAATTAACATTGATGTTGTTGGCCGCTAAGGCTTCGACCATTTCCAGACCAATAAAACCAGCGCCACAGACCGTTGCATTGTTGATTTTGTTGGTTTTGATCAAGTCAATGATCTGGCTCATATCATCAAGAGTACGGAGGCTAAAGGTTAATGGGTTCTTGATGCCATCAATAGGTGGAATGAACGGACTCGCGCCAGGACTGAGTAACAATTTATCATAATTTTCTTGGTATTGTTGGCCACTGATACGATCTAATACCATGATTGTTTTTTGTCTTCGGTCAATACTAATCACTTCATTATTGACTCGAACGTCGACTTTAAAGCGTTGGTTAAAACTTTGTGGTGTTTGTAATAGTAGGGCATCATAGTCTTCGATATCGCCACTAATATGATAAGGGAGACCACAGTTGGCAAAGGAGATGTGTTGGTCGCGCTCGAACATGATGATATGCGCTTGTTCATCTAAACGACGAGCTCTTGCTGCGGCACTTGCGCCACCGGCAACGCCGCCGACAATTAAAATTTTTGTCATAATTGGCACTTACTTTATATTAGTTAAGTCTAATATAAAGTAAGTGCGCTCAATGTTAAAGAAAAAATTAAAAAATCACAAAGAAGAAGCGTATTCAAATAATGCTTTTAAGATATTGAGTTTACGTTGGTCATTATCATTTTCGATCGCCATATTTTCAAGCAGAGTACCGTAACTTTCACCATCAAGGACATTACGACGATAGTCATTCCATTGCTGTTCTTCTGACTCTGATAAGGTTAATGGAAAATTACGGGCACGATAACGAAATAACATTTCGGTTAGCCGTGGGTCATTGAAGTCGACGTCTAATGAGGCGAGTTCTTCCGGGGGCGCTTGGCTAACTCGCTCAATCGCCGATTTGTCAGCGGTGTTAAAAAAACCACCACTGTATAGCATGAGATCAGGGTTAGTTTCTGGTGCTCGGTCATTATCAATGGCAAACACTTCGCTCACTTTAATTCGTAAATCTGGATGTTGTTTTAATAAATCTAAATTTTTACGGCACAGCGGTCGATCAATACCATGACGATCGGCACTTTCTGCATCGAGTGTTTTAGCCGGAGCAACCACCGGGCATTTATTAATTTGGATCAGTTTAAGGGGGACCGGTAAATCGTCACCTAGTTCACTGCGCTTGGTGTACATCCGCTGCGCGATTTGCTCGGCATTGAGTTCCAATAATGGGCTAAGATCCATGTTTAAATTGACACAAATCATCGCGTTTTTATTACTGGGATGGTATGACAATGGCGCAATGTAAGTACAACAGCCTTGGCTGGCGGGAATCTTCGAGGAGACATGAACCAATGGTGTTAGATTGACTAAATCAAAATATTTGGCCACTTGTTGTTTGCGGCGTAAATCAAAAATAAATTGATAGAGTTTTGGTTGTTTTTGTTTGATCAGCTTGGCTAATTCAATGGTCGCAATGACATCCGAGACAGCATCATGAGCCCCTTCATGTTTAATATTATTGGCCTTAGTCAATAATTCAAGTCGAAAACTGACAATGCCATCTTCATTTTCTGGCCAATTAATACCTTCAGGTCGTAGGGCATAGCATGCGCGTACTAGGTCAATAATGTCCCAGCGAGAACAGCCATTTTGCCATTCTCTGGCGTAGGGATCTAAAAAATTGCGATAAAGTGACTGGCGGGTTATTTCATCATCGAATCGAATACTGTTGTAGCCTGCAACGATGGTGTTTGGGGCCGAGAATATATTATTTATTTTTTTGATAAACTCAGCTTCAGGCAACCCTAGTCGGTTAACTTTTTGTGGCGTTAATCCGGTGATAAAGCACGCTTGAGGGTGCGGAAAATAATCATTGGCGAGCTGACAATACAATTCAACCGGCTCTTCAATAATATTGAGATCTAAATCCGTTCTAATCCCTGCAAATTGGGCGGGTCGGTCACGACGAGTATCGGCACCCCAAGTCTCAAAATCGTACCAAAATATAGTTTGTTGTGTCATGATTATTTACACTTAGTTACGTATTTAGTTATTATATCTCAATAATTAATTTGTTAAACAACTTTTGAACTATGCTTTGTAATGACTATATTCATTGATATTAGATAATTATTTAATATTAGGGTGTTTTATTGCACAAACCTAGTTAGAATTGGATTGTATTTCTTATCTCGCATTTTGGTTTGTTAACTATTGTAGGTTGATTTTGTTACGTTTTTTAAAACTCATTATTTCTTTGTCGTTGATGATGCATTTCACCGCATTTGCTTCTCATCAGCCAGCAACGGCATTAGACAAATACTTCTATCAAGCATGGGATACCAGTGATGGCTTACCTCATAATGCGATTAATGCCTTAAATCAATCGAATGATGGTTATATGTGGCTAGCTACTTGGGAAGGTTTGGTGCGTTATAATGGCCAAGTTTTTACCACCTATGAGCGGGGTTCCAACACCGGTTTACCTGATTCTGCGGTTAAAAGTTTGTTTGCAACAGATGATGGCCGTTTATTGGTCGCGGGCGCAAGAGGTGGCGTTTCTGAGCGCAATAATGGATTTTGGCGACCGCTGGCTCGGGCAAAAACCTTAGTTAATCATGCGATCTACGATAGTGAGCAGGGCATTTGGCTTGGGATGGAAGAAGGGCTTTATTATCGAAAGCGTTTTGATCAAGCTGATGTCTCAGTGATCGAAGGGGTTAGGGTTTATCAAATTGCCGAAGATCACAATCAGATCCTTTGGGCCGCGACGGACAAAGGGTTATTTAGTGTTAAAAATACTAACGAAATCACTCAATATCCGCTGACTGAAAATAATCATGATGGTGTGGTTTATTCGGTTATCTTAAACAGTGACAATCAAGTTATGATTGGGACAACCAAGGGGGCATTTAAGCTTATTAATGGAAAATTCCAATCCCTTAATGCAAAGTTAAACCGCAGCTCTGTATATCGATTGTATCTCGATAGTAACAATGACATTTGGGTTGGAACCACTAAAAAAGGTTTATTTCGCATCAGTGATACTGGGATTGAGCGACTAAATGATAATAGTGGCCTGCCTAATAATCGCATTTTGTCAATTTATGAAGACAAAGAACACAGTATTTGGGTTGGTACTAGTGGTGGTTTGTTTCGTTTACGCGAAGCACCCTTTGTGACCATTACCACAAAACAAGGACTCGCAGGAAATTATGTTCGTGCAGTATTAGCACATTCCGATGGTCGGTTATGGGTTGGGACTAGCAAAGGGTTAAGTATTATTGACCATGATGTTATTTCAACGGTGTCGAATGCTGATGGTAGTAATCTTATATCGGTGTTAAGTTTGGCCGAAGGTATTAATCAGCAGGTTTTTGTTGGTACTTATACGCAAGGCGTATTTCGAATTATCGATGATCGTTTAACGACATATAAACAACTTAACCAACACCTAATTAGCCAAGAAGTTAGAGCGTTGCTCATGGATTCAAAGCAAAATCTCTGGGTCGGTACCACGAGTGGTGTCGTGATGTTGTCTTCTGAAGGAGACATAAAACGTTTCGACTTGAGCAATGGTTTACCAGCAAATTTCATTATGGCGTTGGCAGAAGACGCTCAAGGTCGGATTTGGATTGGCACCGGTAATGGTGTGGTGACCTATTTTGACGGGCAGCTCAAAAGCTACCATCTTAAAGACAAGTTCGATGCTGAGTATGCATTTGGTTTTCAACCGATGGAAAGTGCGATGTGGTTAGCAACGGATCGGGGAATTTTACGGATCGATACGGTGACCGATGAAATTAAGTCAATTAGTCGAAAAAATGGTTTACCGATCGATAAATTTTTTCAAATTGTGGTTGATAATAATAATATCTTTTGGTTAACCAGTAATCGAGGGATTGTTAAGGTTAATGGTGATGAAATAAATAGGATTCTGGAGGATCAAAACGGGATTATTGAGTATGAGGTATTTACTGAAGAATCTGGATTAGTGAGTTCTCAAGCTAATGGTGGCTCAACGCCCGCCGCAACACTTCATCAAGATGGGTCCATATGGGTCGCAACGGCTAAAGGTGTCGCACAGGTGACACATGACCGGTTAATTAAACGGTCACAGCAAACATTACCGATTGTAATCGAACAATTAATTGTTGATGGCGTTGAATATCAATTACCGACAGCTCAAAGTATCACATTACCAGCGGGCACCGCTCATATTGCGATCTATTACGCCGGGCTTGGTTATCTTAATTCCGAGCATATTCTCTATCAAACTCGCTTGATTGGCTTCGATGAACACTGGAATGACAAAAGTTCTCAGATTTATACCGAGTTTACTAATTTAGCTCCAGGTTATTACCGGTTTATGATGCGTGCTAAATATCCTGACAGTCAGTGGCATCAAGATGTTGCAGCCGTTGGCTTTACGATTGAACCTTATTTCTGGCAAACCCTGTGGTTTAAATTTTTCGGTGTCATTATGGCGCTAGCGATATTGTATTTGGGCTATCGCTATCGGTTAATTAAAATCAAAAATAATGAAAAACGCCTCGAACAATTAGTTGAAAAACAGACATTGGAGCTTAAACAACAAGCGCAATCCTTTGCCTATCAAGCGACTCATGATCAGCTCACCGGCTTACCTAATCGCCGAGCTTTTGATAGTTGGTGCGTTGATGATTTTAAAAAAGCATCATCTGAACAGCATAACTTGTCTTTGGCGGTGATGGATATCGATCACTTTAAACGAGTCAATGATGGATACTCTCATTTAGTTGGCGACAAAGTGATTAAAGTTGTTGCTAACATTTTACTTGTTGCATTGGATGACTGTCAGTTTCCAGTCAAATTAGCGCGCTGGGGCGGTGAAGAATTCACTTTGCTGGTTAAAGCTGAAAAAGAGCAAGCCTTTGTGCTTTGTGAGATGATTCGAATGAAAGTTGAAATGCATGATTTCTCCTCTATTGCGCCAGGATTGAAGGTGACTATTAGCTGTGGCTTAACTGACAATGCAACCGCATTAGATTCTGACAATATGTTAACACTGGCCGATCACGCGCTGTATTTTTCGAAACACCATGGTCGAAATTTGGTTAAAATATATCAATCAGATATTGATTATCGCAAAGGTATTAATCAAGATAATAGCCAACGACGCCGATCAGATTTTGATAAATAGCAGGTATTATTTCCTTGATTTACTGGTTATACTCAAAAAGTATAATAAATGGCGTATCTATTGCGCTAAACTAAAATTTCAAGGAAAGATATGTTATTTAATCAAGTAAAGTTATTAACCGTTGTCGTTGCACTTTCTGCCATCACTGCTTGTGGTGGAGCCGATCCGTTGCCGCAAAGTGATTGTGATCAAATTATTAGCCACGTCAAAAAAGTATTGGGTAAGTTTGCACCTGCTAATGGCGAAATGGTTAAACAATGTAAGGCAGCGAATGATGAAGCGCGTGGTTGTGCGATGGCAGCACAAAAACCAATGGCGCTCTCACAGTGTGATTTTTAATCCACTTCTTCTAAATAATCTGAATTTGCTTATGCGTAGTTTAATTTCAACACGTTAAAAAATACTTATCCAGAGCTCAGATTAACTAACAATGCTATTGCCACTCTTTAATTGCTTAATCCAATAACGATTTGGGTTAAGTTGATTTAGTAGTGTTTGGGCAACAGGTTGCGGTTCGTTACAGAGTTGAGCGCTCAGTACTTCACCCAGTAATAACGCTGAGCACAAGCCTCGAGAACCTAACGCTCCAATCATGAATAAGTTGTGATGTACCGGAGCATTGTAATATTGCTTCGCGGGTTTTCCCCGTGCTAAATCATGATAAAGAGATTGCGTTAATTTGACATCGGGTACGCTGCCAACCATTGGCAAATGATCTTTTGCACTCATTCTGATGCCGACTTTGCCAGCTAAAGCATCACGGTCAATTGCCATACTCCAAGTTTCATGCTCGACGCACTGTTGGAGCTTTTCAATATTTGAGATATGCTCAGCTTGACTCAGTTTTAAGTGATTTTTTCCCCGTTCAAAACTGGCTCCTAAACAATGTTGTTGCTGTAGCGCTGGCGTTAAGTAACCCTTGTAGCATAATAATGTTCGCAACGGCTTTAATGCATTATTGCTTTCGATATGACTGACTTGACCGCTCGTTTGATATAAAGACAAATCTTTTGTTTGTTGAAATTTATCAAGTTGATGACCATTGGCCAAAATTAGATATCGGCAAGTTAACGGCTGACGATTGACTAAATTGACTTGCCAACGCTGTGCTGGTGCTTGATATTCAATGTCGTGCACTTGATGATCGTAATAAATATTGACGGTGGTTAATAGCTGAGCTTGCTCGATTAACACTTTCGTTAATTGGTTGGGTGAAAGCCAACCAGCGGACGGAAAATATAGCGCACTGTGGCTAAGTTTTATACCTGCGGTTGTTGATGCTTGTTGAGCATCGAGTGGTTGAACAAAGTTGTCTGGGAACCAGCCACTGCTGACGATTTGTTGGTGACGTGATGCTAATTTATCATTATAACTTAATAATAAAGCACCACAAAATTTGGCATTAACGAGTTTTTTTGTTGTCATCAACGGTTGAATAACTTGCCTAGCATAGCTAAATGCTTGGCTGTAGAATTGACTTAGATAATCGTGTTGACTGTTAATTAACGGGTAAAACCCGCCTTGAACGTTACCCGATGCCGCCATGGCGAGCTGAGGATCTTGGCATAACAGGTTAACCTTGATACCACGCTTGGCTAACGCGAACGTTAGTGCGGCACTGGCTATTCCGCCACCAATAATAGTCACTTCTTTGATTTTCTCTGCATGGGGTCGATAATACCAGCTTGGTGTTGAAGATTGCTTATTGGTGCGCTTAAAACTGGCTGTGAGCATCTCTCGTTTAATGCCAAAGTCTTTTACTTTCGTGATGGCAAATCCAGCTTGTTGTAACCCTCGTTGAACATGATCAGCAGTGGTAAATGTCGCAAGAGAAGCGTTATTTTTAGTGATTGTTGCAATATCGTGATAAAGCTGTTGGCACCACATATCACTGTTTTTAATCGGCGCAAAAGCATCAAGCATCCAGCTATCAATGATGCCATCGGGGCCTGAATGAACTTGAGGTAAGGTCTCTTTGATATTGCCAAACCACAAATCCAAAATAATGTGATGTTTGATACTTGTGGTCAGTGATACGTCAAGACGATGACATCCTGGTACAGCAGGTGGGTAGGCTTGTTGTAATTGAGTTGCGTAGGCTGACAATTGTGGCCAACGTTGATGGGCGTTGATTAAATCTGGCGCCGTTAGCGGGTATCTCTCAAAACTGATGAAATATAATCGTTTGAGGCAATGCCCGGGGTTTTCTTTAATAAATTGTTCGAAAGTCTGACACAGGATAAGAAAGTTAAGGCCACTGCCAAAGCTGGTTTCACCAATCACATAATGCTTACTGGTACAGTGTTTCCAACGGCTTAATAGCTGGTTTTGTTTAATGAAAACATACTGCAATTCTTCGAGTTCGTCACCACTGGAAAAATAGACATCATCGAATAATTCCGAATAAGGCTCGGGAGCTTGATTCCAACTCAGGGTAGCCGGTTTAATTTTATATGACAATAGCTTAACTTCCTTAGTGATTTAACTGTATATTACATGATAATTGATCAAAGCTGACCACTACGGGTTGGATTTGTTATTACAATATACTTAAGTTTACATAAGAGCAGGATTTAAAATGAGACGTGCAGTAATTACAGGCCTAGGTATCGTATCAAGTATCGGTAACGATGTCGCAGAAGTAACAGAGTCATTACGCGAAGGGAAAAGCGGAATTACCCACTCTGAGCAATTCGAGCAATATCAATTACGCAGTCACGTATGGGGTGATATTAAATTAGATCCAACACAATTTGTTGACCGTAAAGCAATGCGCTTTATGGGTAAGGCATCAGCGTATGCTTATATCGCGATGGCACAGGCGATTGAAGATGCAAAATTAACACCGGAGCAGGTATCAAATCCTCGCGTGGGTATTGTGGCTGGTTCGGGCGGCGCCTCTTCGGCGACGCAAATCGAAGCTGCTGACAAGTTGCGTGAAAAAGGCGTTAAGCGTATTGGACCTTATGTTGTACCAAAAATAATGTCTAGCACTACCTCTGCAACACTTGCTACTCCTTTTAAAATCAAAGGGATTAACTATTCAATTAGTTCAGCTTGTGCAACATCATCCCATTGTATTGGTCACGCATTAGAGCAGATTCAATTAGGGAAGCAGGATATTGTGTTTGCAGGCGGTGGTGAAGAGGTTGATTGGTCTTTAGCCATGGGCTTTGATGCCATGGGCGCACTGTCGACTAAATTTAACGATAATCCTGCTGTTGCATCGCGAACCTATGATGCCGACCGTGATGGTTTTGTTATCTCTGGTGGCGGCGGTATGGTGGTGGTTGAAGAGCTGGAACATGCTTTGGCCCGCGGTGCTCATATTTATGCTGAGATCGTTGGGTATGGCGCAACATCTGACGGCTATGACATGGTCGCACCATCAGGTGAAGGTGCTATTCGTTGTATGGAACAAGCGATGGCGACCACTAACGGCAAGATTGATTACATTAATACCCACGGTACCAGTACCCCAGTGGGCGATGTTAAAGAACTTGGCGCGATTAAGACTTTGTTTAAGGATCAAGTCCCAAGTTTCGGTTCTACTAAATCTCTTTCAGGTCACGCACTTGGAGCGGCAGGGGTTCATGAAGCCATTTATTCAATTATTATGATGGAAAACAGTTTTATAGCACCTTCTATCAATATTGATAATTTAGATCCCGAAGCACAAGATTTACCAATTGTTCGTACACTTGAAGAGCGAGAGCTGACAACGGTGATGTCTAATAGTTTTGGTTTCGGTGGCACGAATGCGACGTTAATTTTACAAAAATACGTTAAATAATCCAAAATATAGTCAAATAGAGTGGTTGTACTGAGGTACAGCCGCTTTTTTTTTGCTACAATCTCGCCAAATATTTAAAGATGAATCATTATGCTCAAAATACTCGCTGACGAAAACATGCCTTATGTGACTCAATTATTTGATTCCATAGGACAAGTGACCCAAATGCCTGGCAGAAAAATGACCTGTGATGATTTAGTGGATGTCGACATTTTATTGGTGCGTTCAATCACCGTTGTTAATCAGCAGTTATTGGCTAAGGCTAATCGATTACAGTTTGTCGGTTCGGCGACGATTGGTACCGATCATATTGACGCTGATTATCTTGAGCAACGCGGTATCACCTGGACCAATGCGCCAGGTTGTAACGCCACAGCAGTGGCTGAGTATGTAATTAGTGCACTTTTGTCATTGTCGTCACGCTTTCAATTAACCTTACAAAAAAAACGGGTGGCGATTGTTGGTGCTGGTAATATTGGTCAGCGGTTAGCGAAAAAATTGTCGGCTTTAAATATTGAACATTTCTTTTGCGACCCACCGTTACAACGTGCTGGTGTTGAAGGTGATTTTCGTGATATGAATGAGGTTGCTAAGGCGGATATCATTAGTTTACACGTGCCAATTATTAAGGCTGGTCTCGATAAAACAGCCAACTTAATTGATCGGGCATTTATTAAACAACTGAAGCCAAACACCATCTTAATTAATAGCTGTCGTGGCGATGTCGTGAATAACCAAGATTTATTGAGTTGCTTAAATGAAGGGCAAGTGCTGCATGCCGTGATGGATGTGTGGCAAAATGAACCGATGATTAATCAACAATTAGTCGATAAAGTCGCGCTTGCCACACCGCATATAGCGGGTTATAGCCTTGAAGGAAAGGCACGAGGCACCTACATGCTATATCAGCGCTGGTGTCAAATTAACCAGCAAGCACTTGATAAAAAATTGCATGATTTATTGCCCCCACCGACCATTCCTAATGTTGTCTGTCAGGACTGGGTTAATAACCGCCAATTGAGTAAATTGGTTAAACTGGTTTATGACATTCGAGATGACGATGACTTGTGTCGCCATTTAGGGCTGAACGGTGATGGCTTCGACAATTTAAGAAAACAGTACGGCGTGCGTCGTGAATTTAGTGCCTTAACGGTTTATAGTGACCACCATTGCACTGTCGATTTGGCACAACTTGGTTTTAACTCTATTTTGAACACCCCAAATAATACCGGAGATTAGATATGTCTGAGCAATTTAATATTGCTGTTGTTGGAGCGCACACCCTTGTTGGTAAAGCGTTAATTGAATTAATTGAACAACGTGAATTTCCTGTTGATTGTTTATACCCATTAGCGGCTGACGCTAGCATTGCCGATGCAGGTATGTATAAAAACAAACCACTAAAGATCAAAGAATTAAATGATTTTGACTGGTCACAAGTCCACTTAGCTTTTTTCTGTGAAGATCAAGAAAGTACACTCAAGTTTGCGACGATTGCCGCTGAGAGCGGTGTTGCGGTGATTGATACAACATCATCATTTATTGACCGTCAAGATATTCCGATGGTGATCCCGCACCTTAATGGTAGCGCGATAGCTGATTTTAGAAACAGTAATATTATCTCAAGCCCTTCTAGTGCAAGTATTCAATTATGGACCGTACTGAAGCCAATTGCTGATCAAGTGGCTATCACTCGAATTAATTTAACCAATCACCATTCTGTTTCAAGTGCTGGTGAATCTGGGATTAAAGAGTTGGCTAAGCAGTGTTCAAAGCTATTGAACGGCATGCAAATTGAAGATAATCCTTATTCAGCACAGTTGGCCTTCAATATATTACCGACTGTTGGTCAATTAGGTGATGATGGCATTAGCACTGATGAAAGATTAATTAACAATGAAGCGGCAAAATTTTTAGGTGATGATAGCGGTTTTATCAATACCGTGAGTGTAATGACACCGGTATTTTATGGTTTAGCGCAATCCATTAATATTGAAACCATATCACCGATTGACCCTGAAGAAGTCGCACAGTGGTTAACTCAATGTGATCAAATTGAATACGATCCAACCCATGTCCCGACTCAAGTTGGTGATGCAAGTGGCACCGATATGGTACATGTAGGACGTTTACGCAGTGACCTGAGCCATCCTAATGGTCTCAATGTATGGACCGTGGCTGACAATACGCGAGCAGGCACGGCACTAAACAGTCTAAAAATTGCCGAATTATTGATTAGGGATTACTACTAACTACTTTCAGTAAGCGTCAAGACATACTAACAAGTTGTTTTGACGCTATTTTTACTTATTCTTGTCATTATATTTATCATGGAGCGAAAATTGCATTTAGATAATAGTCAAAAAACTTGCATTGATCTTTAATGGTGGTAGTTTTTTACTAATTTGCTGATATGATAAGACAATAAATTTAAACAGTATATTACAGTTTTGATTTTTAAGTTAAATATCAAATGCTTATGGTTATTTGTTTTTATTGTCAAGGGACAATGATGAATCTTTTCAAAAAAATATTTTATTTTATTCTTACGCTACACATAATGTTCGGACTGTCGGCATTAAATTCTCAGTCAGTATTCGCTATTTCTTTGACAGGCCCTGACAATCAGGTTGTGGTAAAAAAGAACAAAGCTCGGCAGTATGGCCCCATAACAGCTAAAGATACGCTGTGGCGAATTGCTTATACGATGCGATTGGATAAACGCCAGAGCATTGACCAAGTGATGATCGCTATTTTTTTAGCTAATCCCCGTGCCTTTACCAATGGTAATATTAACTTATTGAAAGATGGCAGCATATTAGTCATTCCTGCTAGTGAAGATATATCAGCGATTACTAAACAGCAAGCCAAAGCTAAAATCGCCAGCGATAGTCAAAAGCTCCCAGCAGCTAAAGAAACAATCAAACAACAGCTCATAAACACCAAAGCACAACCATCTGTAATAATCAAAACCTCAGTGGTTCGTCAACCTGAAATTGATGTCGTCGATATCGTTGAATCAGTACCAAGGGTTGATCAAATCGAATTAGATAACAGTCGAAAGCAGCTTAATTTAGCGATGAACGATATGCAATTGCTTATCGATGAAAACAAAGTACTTCGGCAACAAATTACAACATTGACTGAAGAACTTGATGCAATGAAAGTTCAAGATGAACTTGATAAACAATTAAAGAAAGATCATCAGTTATTACAGCAAGAACTCGCCCTAATTGAAGAAAAAGCGGCGACAGAACAGTCAAGTATCTTTAAAAATGGTTGGGTAATCGCTGCATTGTCTAGCATCCCATCGATTGCCGTCTTAGGCGGATTAATGTTTTGGTTAAGTCGGAGAAAGCCCACGACCATTGTTGAAACCGTTACAAAGACCGCAAGTGTGATTGAACCAGAGCCTGATTTAACGGAAGTTGAAGATGGATTAAGTGAAGATCTTAATGATGATGACCTATTGATTTCTGATGATGGCGATCCATTAGATGATTTACTGAGTGACGAACTACCAGGAATCGATGATGAGTTATTACTACCAGACGATGACCTAGATGAAGTTAGATTAGATGATGAATCGGACTCTGAACAGGTATTTACAGATGGTGAACCCGATGAGGATATTGTTAGTAGTGACGATATTGATGCCTTATTAGCAGAAGCTGATGCATTAGAAGAGCCTAAGACATCAGATGACGTTGTTAGTGCTGATGATATCGATGCATTATTAGCCGAAGCCGATGCGTTAGAAAAGACTGAAACATTAGATGATATCGTTAGTGTTGATGATATCGATGCCTTACTAGCTGAGGCCGACGCATTAGAAGACACTGAATCATCCGATGACGTCGTTGATGCTGATGATATCGATGCTTTACTTGAAGAAATGGATAGCACTGATGTTGCACCTGATGATATTGATGCATTATTAGCGGAAGTCGATGCGTTAGAAGACACCGAATCGACAGATAATAGTACGAGTGAAAACTCTACGGTAGCAGCCGATGATATCGATGCCTTGCTGGCCGAAACCGAAGAAGTGGTGGCTGAATCTGATCCGGAAGTCGAGGTTGCTGTAGCAGCTGATGATATCGATGCCTTGCTGGCTGAAACTGATGAGTTTACTGATCAAAACATCATAAGTGAAATGGACTCCGATGATGAGTTTGATGCTAATGCCTTAGAAAAGTTAGCCAATGTTGACACGATAGAGCAGCCATACTTGATGACTCAAGAGGAGGACACTTCGCTAATGGCGACGGGGCAGGCTCAGCATTTAGTTAATGCCTTAGACCAGATGATTGATCCAGCAACGGATGATTCAGCGCCTGAGGCTAGCGCTGAAATAAATCAACTCGACTCATTATTATCAACACCCGCCGCTGCGCAAGCGAGCGAACAGCCGCAACAACCGACAGCCGCTGAGGATAAACTTCATAGTCAGCTTGAGCAATTTGCACAAGAAAATAGCTATATTGATATTGATAAGTTACTTAATGATTCTGCTTCAGAAGATGACGGTGAGCCTTATCAAAATGTCGACTTAGACATTGGTCTTGATGAGTTTCCTGAGATGGTATCTAACATTGATAATGTTGATGTTGATAAAGATCCTCAAGGCTGTGGTAAAAAATTGGATTTAGCGCGCGCTTATATTGAAATTGATGAAAATGATAATGCTCGTGAAATGCTCGAAGAAGTGCAGCGTTTGGGTGATGAAGTACAACAAAAAGAAGCAGCGAAGCTGTTAAAGAAGATAAAAGCATAATTTGAATGCTATATCTGAGATAATGCTTTATATGACTACAGAACAAATTGGTATTAGAATATGATGCGTATTGCGTTAGGAATTGAATATGATGGCTCGCAATTTTATGGTTGGCAGCGTCAAAGTGATGTTATTTCAGTACAACAGGTTTTAGAACAAGCCTTAAGTAAAATCGCTAATCAACCGATTAGAGTGCACTGTGCCGGTCGGACAGATTGCGGGGTACATGGCACAGGCCAAGTGGTTCATTTTGATACCGAGGCCATCAGAGATGATACTGGTTGGACGATTGGTGTTAATGCATTATTGCCTGACAGTGTGGCTGTACGTTGGATAAAACGAGTTGATGACGAGTTTCATGCGCGCTTTAGTGCCACCGCGCGTCGCTATCGTTATATTTTATGTAATTCAGTGGTACGTCCTGCTATTTTAGCCAAAGGATTGAGTCATTATTATCAGCCACTCAATGCTGAGCTGATGGCGCAAGCCGCTCAGTTATTTGTGGGTGAGCATGATTTTACGTCTTACCGAGCAAAACATTGCCAAGCACACTCTCCGGTGCGGACGATTCACCACTTAACGGTATCTCGGCAAGGCAATTTCATTATTATTGATGCAAAGGCTAATGGTTTTCTTCATCATATGGTCCGTAATATTGTTGGGGCATTAATAGAAGTGGGTAAAGGGGCGCAACCTGTTGGATTTGTGACCACAACGCTTAACGCAAAAGATCGTGCTGTTGCGCCCGCAACGTCTAAACCTGGCGGCTTATATTTAGTCGAAGTTGACTATCCTGATAAATTTCAATTACCTAAACCAGAAGTTGGTCCTTTGTTTTTGTAACAAACATTTAACGATCGAGTTATCAAAGAGATAGGAACAAGTCTAATTGGTTGTATAGACCAAGGGTAAGACCAGTTTTTTGTATGAATCTGCTATAACTCTGTGTTTTAATGTCCCATGATTTTAGATTTGTAATTTGTTTTCTTCAAATAACCGGAAAAAAGCAATAGCTTAAGCTAAACTTTTTGCATTCATAACAAATGACATAACTCATGGGAAATTATTTATGAGCTGGATAGAAAAAATAGAAAAAATGCTACCGACAGGTATTAGTAATCAACGTCGTGCCAATATTCCTGAAGGTGTGTGGAGTAAATGTGCTAGCTGTGATCAGATTATTTACCGGGTTGAGCTCGAACGCAGTTTAGAAGTGTGTCCTAAGTGTGACCATCACATGCGGATTACCGCGCGTGCGCGTTTGAATTCTTTCCTTGATATGGATTCAACCACCGAGTTAGCGGCGGATTTACAACCAAAAGATTTATTGAAGTTTAAAGATACCAAAAAATATAAAGATCGTATTTCTGCGGCTCAAAAATCAAGTAAAGAAACTGATGCGATGGTTGCAATGTCAGGGACTCTAAAAGGAATGCCTGTGGCGGCTGTTTCTTTTGAATTTGCATTTATGGGTGGCTCGATGGCGTCGGTTGTTGGTGCGCGTTTTGTCGCCGCGGCTGAATTGTGTTTAGAAAATAACATGCCATTGATTTGTTTCTCGACCAGTGGTGGTGCTCGCATGCAAGAGGCGTTAATGTCTCTGATGCAAATGGCAAAAACAAGTGCGGTACTGCATCGGATGAGTGAACGAGGTTTACCATACATTTCAGTATTAACAGACCCAACTATGGGTGGCGTTTCAGCGAGCCTTGCGATGCTTGGTGATATTAACATTGCTGAACCAAAAGCTTTAATTGGTTTTGCTGGGCCTCGAGTTATTGAACAAACAGTACGTGAAACATTACCTGAAGGTTTTCAACGTAGTGAATTTTTGTTAGAAAAAGGTGCGATCGATATGATTATCGATCGTCGTGAGATGCGTAATACTATTGCTCGTCTATTAACAAAAATGACGCATCATGACGCTGTTCAAGAAGAAGTCGAATAAAAAGAATTTTATGTCAAATTTTTCAACTCAAAGCCAGTCACTTGATGACTGGCTTTGCTATTTAGAATCCATTCATCCACAGGAAATTGAACTTGGTTTAGACCGAGTCAAACAAGTGGCCAATCAATTAAACTTGCTAAACCCTCGTGGCCGAATCATTTTAGTCGGCGGTACCAATGGTAAAGGTTCGACCTGTGCCTATATCGAACAATTAATTTTAGCATCGGGTGCTACCACAGGGGTGTTTAGTTCACCGCATATTATTCGCTATAACGAGAGATTACGGATAAATGGTCAGGAGCTTGACGATCATTATCATGTTGATGCGCTGCGCTATATCAATAGCGGCCGTGATGATACCGAATTGACTTATTTTGAGTTTAATACCTTAGCAGCGCTTAAAATCATGGCCGATCTTGATGTCGATTTTTTGATCCTTGAAGTTGGGCTCGGTGGTCGTTTAGACTCGACCAATATTGTCGATGCCGAAGTCGCGGTGATTACCACCATCGATCTCGATCATCAAGCTTGGCTCGGAGATACCCGTGAACTAGTGGCTTTTGAGAAAGCGGGAATATTTCGTCAGCATCAGCGTGTTGTATGCGGTGAACCTAATCCACCGCAAACGCTGGTGGATCATGCCAAAAAATTACATTGTGATATTTTGTACAAAACGGTCGATTTCAACGAAAAAGTGACGGGGCAGCATTGGATGTGGCGCACTGAGCAGCAATGTCTCAGTAATTTACCGGTGACTAAATTACCTATAACAAATGCATCGACAGCGTTGCAGGTGTTTGCGTTGCTGGGACTTAATTTTAGTGTTGAAAAAATTCATCAGGTGTTAGCCACTACGGTGTTACCTGGTCGTTTACAATCGATTGGGTCATCACCAGAAATTGTGCTTGATGTTGCTCATAATCCTCAAGCGGGAGGGTATCTTGCTAATTGGCTTAAGCACCAGGACTTTGAACAGGTTCATTGTGTGTGCGCGATGTTAGGTGATAAAGACAGTCAGTCGACCCTAAAATTGGTGGCAGAGCAAGTGAACCATTGGTATTTGGCTGATTTGGATGTTGCCCGAGGTGCGAAGGCACAGTTATTAGCACAATCGTTACCGAGCACCGCACAATTTACCCAATATCATTCAGTCAATGCTGCCTTGGCTAACGCAAAATTAGCAGCAAAATCCAATGATCTTATATTAGTGTTCGGTTCTTTTTTTACAGTCGCCGAAGTATTAAAATGTATTATCGAGTGAATGCCTTTGGCATTCACTGCCAATGCTAGATTTTGCTAAATAATTACTTTATCCTATTAGCTGAAAGCTATTTCACAAGGATTTAAAGTCTTGACCGATCAAATAAAAAACAGAGTCGTGGGTACCATTGTTTTATTTACCATTGCCATTATTTTTCTGCCAAATATTCTCGATGGTAAAAAACAACAACTGCGCGATGATTTTTCGACTATTCCAGTTAAACCAACGTATCAAGCGCCTGATTTAAGTAAAATTCAACCAGAAATTATCATTCCCCCGGTTAATACGCTAAGCGAACAACAAACACCATCGAAAGTGATGATTAAGACAGAAAAAAAGTCAGTTGCTGAAGTAAGTAAACCAAAACCAACAGTTAACACTAAAACTACGTCAGCTCCAACCGTTAAGACTTCACCCATTATTAAACCTAAGCCATCAGTTGTGGCCAAAAATAGCTGGGTAATTACCGTGGGTAGCTTTAAAGAACCAAAAAACGTGAAGGCATTACTGCTTAAACTGAGAAAGCACAAATTTACGGCGTTTAGTGTCCCTAGTCGTCCGCGAGCAGGGCAAACCAGCAAAGTATTTGTCGGTCCATCATTTAATAAACAATATCTAATAAAAACTCAGGAAAAATTGAAGAAAATCATCAATGAGTCCGGTTATATTTCTGCTTATCGTCCGACCCAAAAGTAATCAATCTTTGTACAATTATAAAAATAGGTAAAACTTATGCTAGAAATTTTCAAAAATCTTGGTAGAATTCGCGCCAAAATGTTATCGGCGTCACACTTATGAGTATGGCTTGGGTAGATTATGCGATCTTGATCATCATCGTTTTTTCAACGTTGATTAGTTTAACCCGTGGCTTTGTCAAAGAAGCCATGTCTTTGGTTGTTTGGTTTGTTGCTTTTTTTATTGCCAGTAAGTTTCATGCTGATTTGGCGGTATTCTTTACGCAAATTCAAGATCCGATGTTGCGTAACGCACTTGCCGTGGTTGCATTATTTATTAGTTGTCTGATTTTAGGGGCAATGGTTAATTATGTGATTAGTCAATTAGTGATTAAAACCGGATTATCGGGCACCGATCGCGTATTTGGCTTAGTATTTGGCGCAATAAGAGGCGTGTTAGTGGTTGCCGCATTATTGTTTGCTATCGATTCATTCACCACGTTTTCAAACGCAAAATGGTGGCGTGAGTCGACATTAATTCCAGAGTTTGGAGTTGTTATTGAATGGTTTTTCGAGTACCTAAAGCAAAACTCGAGTTTTTTACCTAAACCTAGTTAAGCGATTTAAATAAACTCGGAATCATAGCCGAGAGAGGATTTGATATGTGTGGTGTTGTTGGTGTAGTCGCTTATTCGGCGGTCAATCAATCAATTTATGATGCGTTAACGGTATTGCAACATCGTGGTCAAGATGCTGCGGGAATTTGTACCGTTGATAATGGTAACTTTAGATTACGTAAAGCTAATGGCTTAGTCCGTGATGTGTTTGAAGAAAAACATATGAATCGGTTGCAAGGCTCAACGGGAATAGGACATGTACGATACCCAACTGCTGGCACATCTACCTCGGCTGAGGCGCAACCTTTTTATGTTAATTCCCCTTTTGGTATTACCCTAGCTCATAATGGTAATTTAACCAATGCAGTTGAATTGCAAGATTATTTATTTAATGTTGCCCGTCGTCATATCAATACTAATTCTGATTCGGAAATATTACTCAATGTCTTTGCCCATGAGTTATCGGTCAATCCCGCGATGGTACTTCAGCCGAATGATGTATTTAAGGCTGTTAAAGAGACTCATAAACTGGTCAAAGGTGCTTACGCCGCCGTTGCGCTAATTATTGGCCATGGTATGGTTGCTTTTCGTGACCCCTATGGTATTCGTCCGTTGGTTATTGGCGAGCGAATTGAGAATGATAAAATGGAGTATATGGTCGCCTCTGAGAGTGTAGCACTTGATGCGGTCGGCTTTACATTTACCCGTGATGTTGCGCCAGGCGAAGCGATATATGTCGACAACAAGGGTCAGTTACATACTCAGCAATGCAGTGACAACCCTAAGTTTGCACCGTGTATTTTCGAATATGTTTATTTTGCCCGCCCTGACTCATTTATTGATAAGGTGTCGGTTTATCAGGCTCGACTTAATATGGGTCGTAAGTTAGGCCAGAAAATTGCTAAGCAATGGCACGATCTCGACATTGATGTGGTGATACCTATTCCTGAAACCTCTTGTGATGTTGCCCTTGAAATTGCTACCGAGTTAAATTTACCTTACCGTCAAGGTTTCGTGAAGAATCGCTATATTGGGCGTACGTTTATTATGCCTGGTCAAGTGATGCGCCGTAAATCCGTTCGTCGTAAACTCAATGCTATCCCAAGTGAGTTTGCCGGTAAAAATGTTTTATTGGTTGATGATTCAATCGTGCGAGGCACCACCTCTGAGCAAATTATTAATATGGCTCGTGAGTCCGGCGCGGCTAAGGTCTATTTCGCCTCGGCAGCCCCTGAAATACGTTTTCCAAATGTTTATGGTATTGACATGCCAACGGTGACTGAATTAATCGCCCACGGTCGTGACGTAGATGAAGTGGCTAAATTGATTGGTGCTGATGCCTTGATTTATCAAGATATTGAAGATCTAGTTGCTGCTGTTGCTCAGGGAAACCCGGAGATCACTGAATTTGAAACCTCAGTGTTCAATGGTCATTATGTCACTGGTGATATTAATCAGGAGTATTTAGATCGCGCTGCTGGTTTACGTAACGATGATGCTAAAACAAATACAAGTACGGTAGAAATCACTAATATTGATTTACACAATGAAGGTGCATAATTACCGGATATAAAAAAACCGATAGTTAATCTATCGGTTTTTTTATTTAAATAACCTGAACTCGGGATAAAGAGCTTTGTATCAAAATGATATATAGATTATTTTAATTTTAAGGTGTTTAATTAAAAGCAAACCATCAGGTTAAATACTAATTAACGCATTGGATAATTGTTGTTGGTAAGGTTGTAATCGTTCGTCATTTTCTCCGACAATGAGTAAGTAAGCATTGCCTAGCTCTTTAGCCACACCATGATAATTCTTACTGTTAAATTGCTTGTCGATCGAGAACTCCTGATTTTTCGGGATCACATAAACATTGACCCTTCCTTGCTTACCGTTGAGTACTAAGTGTAAGCTGTCGACCCCTTCAAAGGTACAATTTTTAAACCAAACTAAATTATCTAAGTGGTGACTGAGTTGGTTACCAAAATCTTTTAAACGATAGTTTACACTTTGCAGGCTAGGTATTTCATTAGAAATTTTAGCAAAATATTCAGCATGAGCAGAATGCGATAACGCATGAACCGACAAGTTATTATGATGATTAAAGTTGGTTTTCCACAAGGTAAATGAAATCGCGGCGACAAAGAATGAGGCAGCTAACGCAATCATCGGGTAGGCTTTAGTCTTTTTCTCTGACTGAGGTTTATTTAACTCAACAGGGGACTCATTACAAATGCCATGCAATTTTTTACTGAAAGCTTCACTGGGTTCTAACTGCGAAAAAGTCGAACTAAGCTGTTGATTAAGCTGCTTAGACTGTTTCATAACGGCTGCAAGTGTGGGGTCGTTTTTGATCGCTTGTAAAAAATCTAACGCTTGACAATCGGGATCTGAGATCGCTATTTGATAAAAATCGTTATTCATTCGCTACTCGTCTCCTGTGATGTTCATAATTTGCATGAGTTGTTTTTTTGCCCTGAATAACCGGGTCATTACGGTGTTCTTGTTCATGTTTAATTGCTTCGCTATTTCGTCACCACTGTAACCAGCGATAACCTGTAACATTAACGGTTCACGATATTCGCTGGCGAGCATCATGATTGATTGCTGAAGCTGGTCTTGTTGTTGCTCTGCTTCGTAAGCATTGTGTTGATCAACAATGAGCTCGGTATCAACATCGACCATGTGTAATTGTTTACGTTCGAACCGCCGTGCATTCTCACGCCTTAAAATGGTAATCAGCCATGATTTTGCGGCATCAATATCATTAAGTTGTTCAATGCTGCGCCATGCCCTGAGAAACGTCTCCTGTAAAATGTCTTCAGCCACTTGCTTATCGCCAGTAAGCCAAACGGCATAACGGAATAGATCACGCTGGTACTGATTGACTAACTGATGATATTTATCTTTCATCGATTGCTCTCTATTCAAGACCGCCTCACTTTATAATTAATTTCATTGTCGTGATTAATTTGTGATATTTAATTTTTTGGATAGAGTGAATTCACTGTTTTATCACTTAATTTTGCTTGTTGTTTTAACGTTAAAATACATTTTATTAATGGCTTGAGCGATGTTTGTTGTTGCCTGACGCCACTGGAATACCGATTGGCTAATAGCTCTTGGTATACTTGATACAGATCTGGCTCTTTCTCTTCAAACTGTCGTTGCGAAATATTATGCTGCTGCTTAAGCCATAAGGGTAGCAATTGTATAATGGCAGCGATATCTTTATTTTCTAGCGCGAGCTTGAGTGATGACCAATAATCATCGTGGCAATTTACTGCTTTAACCCTGACTTGATGTTGTTTGAATCGTTGTAATTGCTGGCGGCTACGCAGGAATAACATCATGAGTACCATCGATAATATCGCGAGTAAGAGACAAGCAACCATCCAATATTTAAGTGTTGGCGAATGGGTCATAACCGTGGGGGCAACCGTTGGCGTCGCTACGGGATTAACCACGGGTACGACTTGAGGAATTGGTGCTAAAGGCTGCGCGATTTCACTACTTGGCTCTATGTTAACTTCCATCGCCGCAATGGTCGCCCATTCAGTTTTTTCCGTTACTGAGTTGAACCAAGGGATCCGGACGGTTGGAATAGTCATTGGTCCAGCTGTCGAAGGGATTATCGCTATTTTTTGAATCCGTTGTGCAATGATAATATCCCCTTTGAGCATTTGTTCACTCACCGGTTTATCAGGATAAGCCTGAAGATTAGCGCCATGCTTAATATCTAACGTTGGTAACTGTTCCTTAGTGACATTCGTTGCGGTCAATGTCAGGGTACGGGTAATCGGATGGCCTACTTGAAAGCGGGTTGGTTGCTCCCATTTTTGCTCCAAAATCACCATGTCACTGACTAACCAAGGCCCAGGGAAGTCTTCGGGAATCGCTTTAATCTCTAGTCGGTGGTTATCACTGACTAGGGTCATTGGCTTGGAACGACCGTTGCCAAAAAATCCCGTTTTACCCAGTGCTATATCCCCACGGAAAATACTACCCTGAAGCTCGACATGTCCTGCAACGTTCGGTCGAATGCTGTAACGGCGAGTAATCACTCGATAACGTCGACCGTTGACTATTTCATTACTATCAGCATCTTCTCCCAGTTGAGTAATTTCGGCATTGGCGAGTTCTGGTGTTTGCAGTTGCGCGCGCTGTAAAGAAGTCCCAATGTAAAGCTTTAGGGTATAGACCAATTGTTGCCCAATATAGACACTATTCGCCGATAACTGCGTTTTAAGCATGACCTCTTGGTTCTTTTGGTTGCTGTGATCGCTGCTCACCGTCTTAACGACCTTCAGAGAAATAGGTTGGCTACTAACACCTGCAATATTAAAGGTTGGAATCGTGTATTGACCAGGTTGGCGGGCGATGAGGTGAATAATCCAACGTGATTGTCTGGAAATTTTGCCATTAATGACTTGAGTATTTCGGCTCACTTGGGTTTGACCAACTACAAATTGCTGTAGCAGTGCCGAAGTGTCGAGCTTATTAGCATTGATGTTGTCGTCGGCAGAAATCGTTAATACAATCGTTTCACCGGCCATGGCTGGATTGCGATCGACATTGGCTGTTAGAGAGCTTAATGCGTGGCAAACTGGTGTTAACAGGGTGAATAATATGATTAAAATGCGCATTACCAATTGACTCTATCCTTATTTAATACTCGTTGATTACGACGCTTTCGTGCTTCAAGCGCCATTTTGTTTTTTAACAGCAATGAGGGGTCATCATTAACTTTATTAACCAGTTGTTGCAGTCGTTGTCGTTGTTCCTTACTTAATTCTTTAGGGTCGAATAAAGGCGCTTTGTGAACGTCTTGACCTTTACCTTCTTGCTCAGTTTGTTCAACTTCTTTTTGTTGTTGGGGTGCCTGCTTACTCTCGTCATCAGTTGGCTTTTTATTTGCTTCAGAAGCTTGGTCGTTCTCCTTCGATGGCTCACTTTGACTGTCCGATGATTGTTGCTCATTTTGCGATGACTGATTTTCCTTGTCAGATTGTTGTTGGTTATCGTCAGTCGATTCATTGTTGTCATCTGAATCTTTGTCATCAGAGTCTTTGTCGGCTGAATCTTGGTTGTCACCGTCCGATTTATTTTGGTCTTGTTGTTGTTTTTTCTGCTGTTTAAGTAGCTTATTAGCTAACTCGGTGTTTTGTGTGGCAGCGTCTAAATCGGGTTGCTTAACTAGTGCTTGCTGATAACGCTCAATCGCTTCTTGGTAACGCTGCATTTGCATTAAGCTATTGCCTTGGTTATATAAGCTTTGCGCCGTGGTTGATTGAGAGTATGCCGCCAATGCCTGTTCATAATCACCTTGTTGGTAATGGCTAGCACCTTGCCATTGCGAGTCTTTAAAGTTAGCGGCAGCCTGTTCAAATTGTTGTTGCTTAAATTGCTTTCTCGCTAATTGGTCATCGTTGATCCAAAGTCTATCCCATTGATTCATCGTCACAGATTGCTTAGTTGGCTCTACTGCAAACACTGGCGCAATGGTTAAATTAAAGAATAGGGGACTGGTCAGAAGCAAGATACTAATGATAACACCGCGGCGAAAAGCCAATGCGGCTAAAGGTAGTATTAATAGCAGCAGGTAAGGTCCTGCTTCTTGCCAACGATCGCCAAATTGCTCTTGCTCTTGCTCTAAGGTTGGTTGGTTAAATTGTTGCCGTTGGCTTAAGTAGTCAATATCGTCGCGATCTTGGGTGATTAGGCTAAAACGACCGCCAAATTGTTTGGCTAACGATTTTAAAGGTTGGGTGTTTAATTTAGGTAGCACAATATTTCCGTTGGCATCTTTAAGCAATTCACCACTGGGTAATTGGATTGGGGCATCAAGATGACCGCCAATGGCTAAGACATGGAGTTGATATTTTTTGTCACTTAGTAATTGGCTAATTTGATGTTGTTGGCTACTGGTGATGCCATCACTGATTAAATAGATTTCGCCGCTGTTTTTATGAGACTGTTCAAATAACGTGATCGCCGATTCAATGCCAGAGGCGGGATCACTGCCTAATACTGGCATTATCTCTGGTGCTAATACCGGTAATAAATTAAGTAAATTATTGACATCTTCGGTCATTGGGCTAATCACAAAAGCATCGCCAGCATAGGCAACAAGACCTGTTTCACCTTCGGTAAATGATTTAATTAAATCAGTGACCTTGAAGCGAGCTCGGGTTAATCGATTAGGTTTAATGTCGGTTGCGTACATCGATAATGACATGTCCATTACGATGACTTGGGCACTGTTTACTTTAAATAGTGGTTGCGTGACTTTCTGCCAGCTTGGGCCACTTAATGCAACAATCGCCAATAACCAGATGATCACTAGGGTGATGATGGGGACTAATGACAGTTTTGATACTTTATTGTCGATCAATAAGCTGGCTAAATGTGCTGGAATAAACTGGTGCCATTGACCATGGCGGCGATGGTTTTTAGCCAATAACACCGCAAGTAACAGGGCAGGAATCGTAGCTAATAACCACAACGGTCGCAGTAAATGAAAATTTAAGATAAAGTCGTTCAAGCTTTTGATCCTCGTTGTAACGATGGGATAAGTCCAATAAAGCTTAGCAATAGGCTCAAACCAAGCGGCCAATAAAATAAGGCCATTTGTGGGCGTAATGTCTGTTGTTCGGCATCTATTTTTTCCAATTGGTCGAGTTGTTGATATATTTTTTCAAGCTCGGCGGTATCGGTTGCTCTAAAATATTTGCCATTGGTGGCGGTTGCTATGGCGCTTAAGCTTTGTTCATCAATGCCTGAACCGCGATTAAATAGCCCCCTTTGATTGCGGTTGGAGCCCACACCGATGGTATAAATGGTGACTTTTCTTGCGACGGCCAATTCAAGCGCTTGCTCGGGCGTGAGGTTTCCAGCCGTATTTTCACCATCGGTTAATAGGACCAATACTCGGTTAGTCTTTTCACGGCGGTCAAAGCGTTTAACCGCCAAGCCTATGGCATCACCAATGGCGGTGCGCTGTCCCACTAAACCTAGCAGCGATTCATCGAGTAATTGCTCAACCGTGGTTAAATCGAAGGTTAAGGGCGCTTGGACATAGGCATTATCAGCAAATAAAATCAGTCCGATGCGATCGCCTTGGCGTTGCTTGATAAATTGTGATAATACGGCTTTAACCATGGTTAATCGGTCAACCCAACGGCCATTAAGTCGCATGTCTTGTTCTTGCATTGATGCCGACAAATCAACCGCTAAAATTAATTCTCTGGCTTGAGTCGGAGAGGCTACGGGGTCACCAACCCATAATGGCCGTGATGCTGATAACACGAGTAAGGCCCACAACATGCTCAATAGAATCCGTTTGCTTCGTGAGTTTTGAGTATGGCTCACGGAGCCCTGTGTGAAGGCATCAATATTGGCCACTCGTAATGCCGCAATCGGTCTGTTTTTAGCACGAGGTAGCAAAAAATAACATAATAGCGGTAGCGGTAAAATGGCCCAGAGCCAAGGCCATTCAAATTCTATCATCGGCGTGTTCTCTAATGGATTTTGTATTTAAATTCGCTAACCAAGCTAACGTAATGACTTGTAAGTCGGTGTTATTATTGCGTGATGGCGTTTGATAAAGACTTAAACACCCAGCGTCACATTGCTGATGTAAGGGCTGTTGCAAATTATGCTTTAAGAAATCAGACCATGCTAGGCCACTTAATTTAGCAACCTGGTGACGGGGATAATAATGCAGCGCCGTTTGTTTGAGCAAACGATTGAGTGCATTAGGATCGGTTAGCTGCTTTGCTTGCGTGATGTTTTGTCGTCGACAGGACCAAAATTGGCGATATTTAATTAAGGAACGGATGGTGAGCACCAAAGAAATCGTTATGGTAATAATCAACAGCCACCAACCAATAGCTAACGGCCAAAGAGTCGGCTCTGGCGGTAATATAATGGGCTGCATTTGTGCTAGCGGTGATGGGGTCATCGGTATTGTCCTTGCAATTGCTGCAGTAATGGCAGATGACTACTAAAGTGCATGGTCGCAATGTTAAGTTTTTTTAAGGTTTGTTGGCGCTGCTCTTGGCTTAATGTTGCTTGCGCTTGATAAGCCATGCGGCTTCGTTGATCGATATTAAACTGTTGTCGTTGTACGCCATCAGTGATGGCAATGGTGCCAGAGAGTTGTGTTGGTAATTGACTGTCTAATGGATCCGATATTTGGCAAGCAATGAGTTCATTATGGCGGGACAAACGCTGTAATTGTTTAGCAGACTTGTCGGTGATGTTAGTAAAGTCTGAAATGAGAAAGACTAAGCTGCCGGGCTTAACCACACGCCGTAATCGGGTACAACTTTGCTCAAATACTTGATGGTTTTGGTGACCCGACTTAAAATGTTCGAGACCTTTATTATGAATTTTTACCAAGTATTCAATCAATGCTAATGCGCCATGATGACGGTTACGTGGCTTTAATTCACGATGTTCAAAGTCATTACATAATAATGCCCCAATCCGATCACCATTAGCAATCGCTGACCAGCCGAGCAATGCAGCTAAATGACAGGCTTGTACTGATTTCAATAATAATTGTGAACCGAAATACTGTTGGTGATTAAGATCAACCAATACATAAACTGGGCGTTCGCGCTCTTCGCGGAATATTTTGGTGTAAACCTTCCCCGTGCGCGCAGTGACCCGCCAGTCGATGGCCCGAATATCATCACCAATTTGGTAATGTCGAGCTTCATCGAACTCCATGCCGCGACCCTTGGTCTTTGCGATTAACGTACCCGCCATATGGGACTTTATTTGGCTGTTACTCGACAAATCGATCAGCGCACTGCGGCCACGGTATTCCAACAGTTCTTTGGTGGATAACGTCACGCCGTTGCTAAAAGGGGGTAAATCAAGGGCCGCCATTATGGCACCGGTACCAAGCTAATGATTTTATCAATCACTGTCGCTGGGGTGATCCCTTCAGATTCGGCTTCATAGCTCAATAATAAGCGATGACGTAATACATTAGGTAGCATCGCTTGAATATCTTCAGGGCTGACGAAGTCACGCCCCTGTAACCAAGCTCGGGCACGGGCACAACGCTCTAATGCAATAGTTGCTCGTGGGCTAGCACCAAATTCAAGCCAACTGGCTAAGTTTTCGTCATAGCTGATTGGATTACGGGTCGCCATAATTAATTGCACCAAATACTCTTCGAGCTGCGGCGCTAAGTAGATTTCTAAACAGTCTTTGCGCGCAGAAACTATTTCATCTTGAGTCAGTTTTGGCGCAGCAACCGCTTGATGATTTAGCGCTTCGTTACGATTGAGTGCTAAAATTAAATGTTCGGTGGCGGCATCCGGATAATCAATTTCAACATGGATCAAAAAACGATCAAGTTGTGCTTCCGGTAACGGGTAAGTGCCTTCTTGTTCGATCGGGTTTTGAGTCGCCATCACTAAAAATAGTTCAGGTAATTGATAAGTGGTGCGGCCAACAGTGATTTGACGTTCGGCCATGGCCTCCAGTAATGCTGATTGTACTTTGGCTGGCGCTCGGTTGATTTCATCGGCTAAAATAAGGTTGTGAAACAAAGGGCCTTTTTGAAATTCAAACTCATGGGTTTCAGGGCGATAAATATCGGTCCCGGTTAAATCAGCTGGCAATAAATCAGGGGTAAATTGAACTCGGTGAAAGTTTCCTTCAATGCCATCTGATAATGCTTTAATCGCTCGTGTTTTTGCCAAACCCGGAGGGCCTTCTACGAGGATATGGCCATCGGCAAGTAGGCCAATGAGCATACACTCGGTCAAATGAGACTGGCCCAAGATTTGGCTATCTAAATACTGTTTTAGCTGATTAAATTTATCTATTGTCATTGTTTTGGATTATCCATTTTATATTTACCTAGCTTTTTACCTAATCTAAGGGCAATAGTCTAGCGTGATTTAACGTTTAGGGCAGTACTAACGGTTTTATTCATTGAATTATCGCCGATTAATGATAATTTAGCGAAAACCTTGCCGTGGTCAGACCTCCGGTCTATGATAGACCGTATTAAAAAGATAAGTTCAATAACCTAGGAACAAACATGAAATCGATACAGGATTTAACCACTAAACGTGGTGAGCGCATTGCAATAATTGATGGGTTGCGTACGCCATTTGCTAAGCAGGCCACAGCATTTCATGGCGTTTCAGCGCTCGACCTTGGTAAAACTGTCGTGGCAGAATTAGTTAAACGTAGTGAGCTTGACCCTGCATTGATAGATTTATTGGTTTATGGCCAAGTGGTCCAGATGCCAAAAGCGCCAAATATTGCCCGTGAGATTGTGCTCGGAACTAACATGAATGTTAGTACCGATGCCTATAGTGTTTCCCGTGCTTGTGCCACGAGTTTCCAGTCGGCCGCTAATGTTGTTGAGTCTATTTTATCGGGCACTTCAGATATAGGTATTGCGGGCGGGGCGGATAGCTCATCGGTGTTGCCCATTGGTTTTAGTAAAAAATTCGCCCACGCGATGGTGGATTTAAACAAAGCACGTACTTTTTCCCAAAAATTCAAGATAGTCCGTGGTCTTAATTTAAAAGATTTATTACCGGTGCCGCCGGCCGTTGCCGAATACTCAACGGGTATCTCCATGGGACAAACAGCGGAGCAAATGGCCAAGACTCACCAGATCAGCCGTGCCGACCAAGATGCCTTGGCGCACCGTTCGCATACTCTGGCGACGCAAGCATGGAAGGACGGGTTATTTGATGATGAAGTGATGACTGCTCATGTGGCACCTTATCATAGCTTTATTAGCCAAGATAACACCATTCGCACCAATTCAGAACTGGCAGGTTACGCCAAATTACGTCCGGTGTTTGATCGTCAACATGGCACCGTCACGGCGGCTAACTCGACAGCATTAACCGATGGTGCGTCGGCTATCATTATGATGCGAGAAGGGCGGGCCAAAGAACTTGGTTATACTCCAATGGGCTACATTAAGAGCTATGCATTTGCGGCGATTGACGTTTATGATGATATGTTGATGGGGCCTTCTTACGCGACGCCGTTAGCATTGGATCGTGCTGGTATTACCTTAAATGACTTAACCCTAATTGAAATGCACGAAGCCTTTGCGGCTCAAGCCTTAGCCAATATGAAGATGTTTGCTTCCACTAAGTTTGCCCAAGAAAAATTAGGGCGTAAGCAAGCGATTGGCGAAATTGACATGGCAAAATTCAACGTCCTTGGCGGTTCATTAGCCTATGGTCATCCTTTTGCCGCGACAGGAACACGCTTAATTACTCAAGTGCTTAATGAGTTAAAACGCCGTGGCGGTGGTTTAGGATTAACAACCGCTTGTGCCGCTGGTGGTCTTGGTGCAGCGATGATTTTGGAGGTTGAATAATGAGTGCATTTAGTTTAGAAATTCATCAACAAAGTATTGCGATTGTTACCATTGATGTGATTGGTGAAACCATGAACACCTTGCGCGCTGAGTTTGCTGATGAAATTAGTCAAGTATTAGAACAAGTTCGTACCAATCCAGATATTGAAGGGTTAGTGCTTATCTCCGGTAAAGATAACAGTTTTGTTGCTGGTGCCGATATTTCAATGTTAAACGATTGTCAGCAACCTGAAGATGCCAGAGCTATTGCGCAATTAGGGCAACAGCTATTTGACCAAATTGCTGGGCTTAATATGACGGTAGTGGCTGCGATCAATGGTCCTTGTTTAGGAGGTGGACTTGAACTGGCGCTAGCTTGTGATGCCCGTGTTTGTTCTGATAAAGGTCACACGGTATTAGGTGTGCCAGAAGTACAGTTAGGCTTACTACCTGGTAGTGGTGGTACGCAACGTTTGCCTAAATTAGTTGGTATTGCTAAGGCGCTTGACCTGATGCTTACAGGTAAGCAACTACGCCCGAAACAGGCACTTAAAATTGGCTTGGTCAATGAAGTCGTTGCCAAGGATATTTTATTAGCCACAGCGATTGGTCTGGCTAAACGGACTAAAGCGAGTTATAACGGCCATCAACCTAAGCTCGATATTGGCGCAAAATTATTAGAAAACAACCCTGTTGGTCGTAATATCCTGTTTAGCCAAGCGCTAAAAACAGTGGTTAAGAAAACGGGCGGTCATTACCCAGCACCAATCAAAATCATTGAATGTGTTAAAGCGGGCATTGAACAAGGCTACCAAGCAGGATTAGATGCCGAATCATTGGCCTTTTCACACTTAGTGATGACCGATGAGTCTAAGGCTTTGCGCCGTCTATTCTTTGCCACCACCGAGATGAAAAAACTCTATAATGGCCAAGGCGAGAATGAGGCTAGCCCCGTTCAAATTAAAAATGTCGTGGTGTTAGGCGGTGGTTTGATGGGCGGCGGCATTGCTAATGTGTGTGCCACTAAAGCCAAAGTAGCGGTGCGGATTAAAGACATCAGCGATCAAGGGATTAATCAAGCTTATCAATATACCTACGATTTGCTCAATAAAAAACGCAAGCGCAGATTTATTACCGACTCTGAGCTAGAGTCGCAGATGTTAAATATTACTGCAACCACCCGTTACAGCGGGATGAAAAATACGGATATAGTGATTGAGGCAGTATTTGAAGACTTAGCCTTAAAACATCAAATGATTAGTGATATTGAACAACATTGTGGCGAAGATACGATATTTGCCTCTAATACATCGTCATTGCCGATTACTGATATTGCCAGTGTTGCGAAGAGACCTGAGAATGTCATTGGTTTACACTATTTCTCTCCGGTGGATAAAATGCCATTGGTTGAAGTGATTGCCCATGAAAAAACCTCAGATCAAACTATTGCAACAACCGTTGCCTTTGCCCGTAAGCAAGGTAAAACGCCGATTGTGGTTAAAGATGGCGCGGGTTTCTATGTTAATCGTATATTAGCCTTGTATATGAATGAGGCGGCGCAATGGCTGTTAGAAGGGCAAGCGATTGATAAAATAGATCAAGCACTGGTTAAATTCGGCTTTCCTGTTGGGCCTATTACCTTGCTTGACGAAGTGGGAATTGATGTTGGCGCTAAAATTTCACCGATTCTAACGGAGCAACTCGGCGCTCGTTTTGAAGCACCGTCGGCATTTACTGCGTTATTGAATGACGGTCGTAAGGGCAAAAAAAATAATAAAGGCTTTTATCTCTATGGCGCTAAAGCGAAAGGGAAAAAGCAAGTGGATGACAGTGTTTATACCTTGCTAAATATTGATATTAATGCCACCAGTCGCTCTGATGTTAGTGCTGATGACATTGCCCAACGCTGTGTGGTACAAATGCTTAACGAAGCCGTCAGGTGTTTAGAACAATCAATTATTTCGTGCCCTCGTGATGGTGACATTGGCGCGATATTCGGGATTGGCTTTCCACCGTTTTTAGCCGGACCCTTTAGCTATATTGATAAGTTAGGGGCCGCTAACTTGGTGGCGATGTTAGAAGGCTATCAAGAAAAGCATGGCGAACGTTTTGCACCATGCCAACATTTGTTAACCATGGCTGAGCAACAACAGACGTTTTATTAAATTTTTTTATATACCTGCCAAACAAGGGGCTATTGAGCCCCTTGTACTATCTTTCCCTTTAAAAACAAGTGCCACTCTTAACCATATAATGGTTTTTTTGACGATTTAAATTTTCACCATCCATTTAACCTGCTGTTGTGTAGCGTTATTAGATCTGGACTGATGCTTGCAATTAATAGTTTAAGACGATTTATTTGAATTAACTGAGGTTTCTATGTCACTTTTTAGATTGATATTTAATATAGCGTGGTTTGTTACTGGTGGCCTGATTATGGGATTAGCATGGTGTTTGGCCGGTATTATTGCTGCGATTAGCATTGTGGGTATCCCATTTGCACGTTCATGTTTTGTGATTGCCCAACTAACATTCTGGCCCTTTGGTCGCGAGATCGAAAATCGTCGGGTGGCAAATCATTATTCTGACCTTGGCACTGGAACATTAGGCACCATTGGCAATGTTATTTGGTTTATTTTATTTGGTTTTTGGTTGGCGATTGGACACTTAATTCACGCCGTGGCGTGTTTCGTTACCATTATCGGTATTCCATTTGGGATCCAGCATTTAAAGTTAGCGATGTTAAGCGTTGCACCGATTGGTCAAACGGTGGTTGATTTAGAAAGATAGAACAAAAAAGAGCTCGGAACTATTCCAATTTGTTCCGAGCTTAGGGGAAGTGTTACTTACCAATAATAATGAAAAGGTATGGAGGATGACTTATCTTTCATACTTTATAAGGCTAGTCGAAAGATCTAAAATCACTAGTTTATTTTTAATTATTTTCCGTAATTACTCTAACTTATTGTTTAACTGAGTCATTAACTAAGTTTCTTGGCAGTTTGTTTTTTATTTTGTTCCGAATCCATTTTCCAAGGCCAACTGTCTTCCCTTGATAGCCAACATAAACGTTGCCCGTCAGATTGGTGGCATTGTCAAAACTGATGTCTCTGCCTTTGAGATATTCGACCAATTGCTCTCTTGATATCTCAACGTCAGGCGTGGTGAATACGGTCACTGCATGATGATCAAACAGGATATTCTTTCCTTTAGTTTCAAACAGTTTTAGTCCAGTGCGTTGAAATTTCATCCGTGGCAGCAGCGCAGTAACATGCGATGGGAAATACCAAATTTCATTGTCCCGTTGGTAGAGTTCACTGCTATTAATATTAGCTAGTTTCTGTTGAATTAAAATGTTGTGGATTTCACCCGCTTGTTTTGGGCTTACGGGGCTAAAAGGAAAGCGATTTTTAAACGGTGCTGGCTGTGACAAATTAGTTGCACTGCGCTTTTTAAATTTAGCAATAAAAAAACCTTCACTGTCGTATATTTGTGGCCAAATATGCAAATATCCTTCTGGAGTTGTTGCTCGATCCGCGTCGCTAAACAGGTTAGAGAGGTTGACTATTTCAATTTGGTCACCAAATTGATCCATTAATGATTGGCACACTTGCTGGTTTTCGATGAAGTTTAACGCGCAGGTTGAATAAACCAAGACACCACCGGGTTTTAATGCCATAAATGCTGAACGTAGTAAGCCTTGTTGCACTATACTTATCTCACTGATGTGTGACAGGCTCCAATTTTTGAATGCGGTAGCGTCTTTACGTACGGTGCCTTCACCGCTACAAGGGGCATCAATGAGTACTGCATCAAAACAATTTTCAAGATAGTCACCATGAACATGGCCATCAAAGTGACTAATGACAGTGTTAGATACGCCCATCCGTTGTAAATTGCTATGGAGCGCTTTAATGCGACTCGATGAGTATTCATTGGCGACTAATGTACCTTTATTATTCATTAATGCGGCAATTTGAGTGGTTTTAGAGCCAGGAGCCGCCGCTAAATCTAATACGGTTACTACTGGTTTATCGTTACCATGAAACAGTGCCATCGGCGGTAGCATTGAGCTCGCTTCTTGGATATAAAATAACCCCGTTAAGTGCTCTGGTAATTTTCCCGGCGCTGTGGCATCTTGCGGTAATTCAACCCAAAAACCAGTGTCACACCAAGGAATAGACTCAAATTTCCAGCCAAAATCGGACATTAAACTGCAAAATGTAGTGACTGAATTTTTTAAGGTGTTAACACGGATACTAAAACGAAGCGGCTGATGGCAGGCGGTAATAACATCATCTAATGTCAGTTGAGCAGGTAACATCGGCTCGATAAGGGATAAAAATTCTTGGGGTAATAAGCGATTTATGGTCATATGCTGTGTTTGTTTGTTGTTTTGATTAGTATACCAAAAGCTGCCCTAAATGTTGAGTAAACTAGCAATTTTGCTCCTTGTTACGGCCAACAATTACAATTAAGGTTTTCATTTGCAGAGAGTCAGGTATAGTAGCGTCCAAAATTCAGGTTGTTATCATTGAGATCTGTTAAATTAATTTGGTAGTATAAGGTTGTTTTTTGAAGATAGACTACTCGCTATTAAGTAAGCAATTGGTAAGTTTGATTGAAGATCAATCAAACCATACCGCAGTGCTTGCTAATACTAGTGCATTACTAAATCAGACGCTTGATAATATCAATTGGGTGGGCTTTTACTTAGCAGTACCAGATAGTGATGATTTGGTTTTAGGTCCTTTCCAGGGCAATGTAGCTTGTTATCACATTCCATTTGGTCAGGGGGTCTGTGGTGTAGCGGCTTTAACGCTAGAGACTCAGCGGATTGATGATGTTCATCAGTTTAGTGGCCATATTGCCTGTGACGCTCGTTCGCAATCTGAATTAGTGATTCCGTTAGTGATCAATGGCAAGCTCTATGGAGTGTTGGATATTGATAGCCCAAATTTAAGTAATTTTAATCAAAATGATCAGCAAGGTCTTGAAATTTTTGTTGAACAATTAGTCAACTGCTTAACTGCTTAGTAAAAATTTAATGTTTTACTTGCAGTAAAAGCTATTTGAGAAAATAATTATGATGTATGATCACGTTGATATCAACGAATTCCTGTTTGACGTCGCTGAGATTGGACAATGGGAAGGTGAGGAAGAGCTTGCCACTGAGAATATTAATCTTGTATTTCATCGGTTATTTGAAACCGTTGATCAAGAAACCGATATTGAATTGTTTCGAGAAATGCTTGAAGCAATTTGGCCTTATTGGCAATATCAACCAGGATTGGTCGAATTAGACGACGAATTGATAAATCATTTTATAGCCTTCTTAATTGAAGAATTTAGTAACGACTCGGACGAATAAATGAATAGTACAAAACTTACTGACAACAAAGCGGTTATTGCTTACTTGGCAGAAAAATTCCCAAAATGTTTTACGCTTAAAGGCGATGCGCAACCACTTAAAATAGGTTTGTTTCAAGACTTAGCTGCACGTTTAAGTGAAGACGATACCGTCAGTAAAACTCAACTACGTGGGGCTATTCGACATTATACGACGAGTTGGCGCTATTTAAGAGGCACTAAAGCTGGTGCTAAACGCGTTGATTTAGACGGTGAGCTTGGTGAAGAACTGAGTGAAGACCATATCGAACACGCCCAAAAAGTACTGAGCGAAAGCCAAAAGAAAGCGAAAGAACGTAACGATGCTAAGGCCCCGAAGACCGCTAAGATAGCCAAGTCTTCTACTGACAAGCCTTCTGCCGCGAAAACCAATCGTACTCGGATCCCTGCAAAAAATAAAAAGCCAAAGGTTGTTGAACCAGTATTAACTGGTGAAAAAATTATTGATACAGCGGCACTTTCTATCAATCAAGCGGTCTTAGTTACACTAGGCAACTCACCGATGAAAGGTATCATTGTTGATATCGCTAAATCTGAAGCGAAAGTACAGTTAGCATCAGGTATGGTAGTTAAGGTTAAGCCAGAACATTTATTAGCACAATCATAGGAGATTTTTATGCTGAAACGACTGACTCTTGGAATGGTTCCAATTTTAATAGCATCAAACGCATTGGCCATTGATGTCAAATATAAGTTCGATCAAATACCGGCGTTAAGTCCCGAAGCTCAGCATAAAGTCTCTAGTACTCGAGTAACCGCACTGTTTACTCGAACTCATTTTAAATCCTTTGATTTAAATGATCCATTTTCATCTAAGATTTTTGATCGTTATATTGAATCATTGGATTACAGAAAAAATATTTTTACCGCCGCTGATATCGAATCTTTTGAAAAATATCGTTTTTCATTTGATGAAATGCTTAAGCAAGGTAAATTGCTTGATGTCTATCAAATATATCAACAGCATTTAGAGAAAAGGCACCAACGGTTTTCTTTTGCGCTTAAATTACTTGATTCACCGATGAAGTTTGAAGTTGAGGATAGTTATCAGTTTGACCGTGAAGACGCCCAATGGCCTGCCTCGGTTGCTGAACTTGATGAATTATGGCGTCAACGGGTTAAGTACGATGCTCTTAATCTAAAGATGACCGGTAAAGAATGGCCAGAAATTTCAAAAATGCTCGGCAAACGTTACAACAATGCATTAAAGCGAATTACTCAAAGTAAAAGCGAAGATGTATTCCAGTTATTAATGAACTCTTTTTCTCGTTCAATCGATCCTCACACTAGTTATTTATCGCCACGTAATGCTGAACGTTTCCAAGTTGAAATGAGCTTATCTCTTGAAGGTATTGGTGCCGTTTTACAAGTACAAGACGATTATACAGTGATTCAAAGCTTAGTCAGTGGCGGGCCTGCCGATAAAAGTGAAGAATTAGTCAAGGAAGATAAAATTATTGGCGTAGCCCAAGGCGATAAAGAAATTGTCGATATTATTGGTTGGCGCCTTGATGATGTTGTCGAATTGATCAAAGGGCCAAAAGGCTCAACGGTTCGGTTACAAATCATCTCTGGAAAAGCCGGTGCGGCAAGTAAGCCAAGTATTGTGTCGATTGTTCGTGACACCATTAAGCTTGAAGATCGTGCGGCTAAATCAGAAGTGCTAGAATCAAGCTTACCGCAATTTAAAGGGCGTAAAATTGGCGTAATCACCATCCCAAGTTTTTATGTTAATTTGACCAAAGATGTTAAAGCGTTAATCACCGAACTTGAAAAGAAAAATGTCGAAGGCATTGTGGTTGATTTACGCAATAACGGCGGTGGTGCGTTAACGGAAGCAACTAGTCTCAGTGGTTTATTTATTGAGTCCGGTCCAGTGGTTCAGATAAAAAACAGCAATGAATATGTTGATGTTCGTAATGATCCCGATGCTGATATTTTCTATCGCGGTCCATTAACGGTGTTAGTTAACCGTTATAGTGCCTCAGCTTCTGAGATCTTTGCAGCAGCCTTGCAGGATTACGGTCGTGCGATTGTGGTGGGTGAGCAAACTTTCGGTAAAGGAACGGTTCAACAGCATCGTGGCTTAGGTCGGATTTATGATTTTTATGAAAAACCGATTGGCTTTGTACAGTATACGATTCAGAAATTCTACCGGATTAACGGTGGCAGTACTCAGAATAAAGGTGTTGTTCCTGATATCGCATTTCCTAGTCCAATTGATCCCGCAGAATTTGGTGAGAGTGTTGCTGATAACACACTAGATTGGGACAGTGTTAAAAAGGCTAGTTATCAAGTTTTCCCAACCAAAGGGGAAAACTATGTTCAAGATTTAACTAAAAGTCATGAGCTTAGGATCAACAGTAATCAAGAGTTTGGTTTTATGTTTGAAGATATTAAAAAATATAAAGCCGAAAAAGATCAAGTAAGTATTTCTTTGGTTGAGAAAGTACGAGTGGCCGATCGTGATAAAGATGATAAGAAAAGCTTGTTACGTGCCAACAAACGTCGCGTATTGCAGGGGTTAGCTGAAGTCGCTAAACTTGATGATTTGCCTAAAAAGATATTGGATATCGACCCGGTGTTAGATGAAGCATCGTATATTACCTTGGATATTGTTGATCAAGAAAAATTGGTTAAGAATTAACATCTAGTCAACAAATATTAACAAAGCCGCGTTGACCGCGGTTTTTTTGTACATATAAGTTTGTGTCATTAAGCATTTTATGCTGATATAGCGATCTGTGAAGTTAAGTACTCTAGGGTGCTTATTAAAGAATAATAATTATAACAAAGGATATTCATGACAACACATCATAAAGAACCTTCGACCCTCGATGCCTTTATTCCTGTGGTCTTTTTGGTCACTTTATTAGGCGGTGGAGTTTTTTTCTATGGGGATAGCTCATCATCGGGCGCTAACCAAATTGCCTTGCTGTTAAGCGCAGGAGTAGCTGCACTCGTAGGGATAAAGAATGGCCATCGGTGGCCCTCAATCGAACAAGGTATTATTAAAGGCATTAGCATGTCGTTGGGCGCTGTGCTGATATTATTGGCGGTAGGATCATTAATTGGTACTTGGTTGCTCTCTGGCACTGTACCGACGATGATCTATTTTGGACTGCAAATATTATCACCATCCTATTTTTACGCAGCATCGTGTGTTATCTGTGCCATTGTGGCGCTTAGTATTGGTAGTAGTTGGACGGTAGCGGCCACCATTGGTGTCGCTTTAATCGGTGTTGCTGGCGGACTGGGTGTTTCAGTGCCAATTACCGCTGGCGCGATTATTAGTGGCGCTTACTTTGGTGATAAAATGTCACCATTATCAGATACCACTAACTTAGCCCCTGCGGTTGCGGGAACTGAACTGTTTACCCACATTCGTCATATGGCCTGGTCATCGGTGCCAAGTTTTGTGTTTGCTTTGATTGTTTTTACCATCTTAGGTTTGTCAGAAGATGTTGCGACCGGACCGACTAAAATAGATGCATTGTTAATCGGGTTAACTGATCAGTTCTTTATTGCTTGGTATTTGCTAATCCCATTAATTATTACCTTAGGGATGGCGATGAAAAAAGTGCCAGCATTTCCGGCGGTATTTATTGGTGCATTGGTGGGTGGTTTGTGGGCGATGTTGTTCCAACAGGATATAATCGCTAGTTTTGCCAACGATGGTTTATCTACTTTTGGTGCAAACATCACCGTGGTGTGGAGCGCAATGTTTGAAGGCATATCGGTATCAACTGGTGATGAGTCATTAGATTCTTTGCTATCAGGCGGTGGCATGGCCTCGATGTTAACTACGATTTGGTTAATTATTTGTGCGATGACCTTTGGGGCCGTGATGGAAAATGTTGGGCTATTAAGAAAGGTCGTTGAATTACTGTTGTCTTTCACTCGTAGCACCGCAAGCCTAATTATCACGACTATCCTGACTGCATTCGGTAGTAACATCTTAACCGCTGATCAATATATCTCGATTGTGATGCCTGGACGGATGTTTAAGGAAGAGTTCGAAAATCGTGGTTTAGCGCCAGAGAATTTGTCTCGGGCCTTGGAAGATGGTGGCACCGTGACTTCACCGTTAATCCCTTGGAATACCTGTGGTGCCTATATGCAGTCTGTTTTAATGGTTAATCCTTTGGAATATGCGGTTTATTGTGTGTTTAATTGGGCCAGTCCAATATTCGGAATTATCTATGCGGTTATCGGCTTTAAAATAAAAAAGCTAGTCAAAAAATAATTTTAGAAATCCCTAGAAAAAGGCTTGCAATGTAATGATTGCAAGCCTTTTTTTTTATATACTTAATCAATACTAGATTCTTAAAAGGACGAACATCACGATGTCATCGACAAAATATCTTAAAGACTACACTAAACCATCATTTCTTATTTCAACCGTCTCGTTAACTTTTGAGCTTGATGAACATAGCACCCGAGTGACTAATCGCAGTCAATATTCTATTAATGGTCAACATAACCAGTCGTTGAATCTCGTTGGCGAAGATATGGAATTAGAGTCCATTGCGATCAATGGTCAAGTGCTAGCAGCTGACCGTTATCAAATAACGCCACAAGGGCTAACGATTACTGATTTACCCAATGAGTTTGAACTAACTCTAGTGACGCTGGTTAAGCCATTAGATAATACAAAATTAGAAGGGCTTTATGTGTCTGACGGTGCATTCTGTACGCAGTGTGAGGCCGAAGGATTTAGACGGATAACCTATTATTTAGACCGTCCCGATGTCATGGCTATTTTTACCACTAAGGTTATCGCCGACCACAGTAAGTATCCTTATTTGTTATCTAACGGTAATAAAGTCGATAGTGGCTTACTTGATAATGGTTTACATTTTACCACTTGGCATGACCCATTTAAAAAACCAGCGTATTTATTTGCGTTGGTTGCCGGTGATTTCGATTTACTTGAGGGTAATTTTATCACTCGCAGTGGCCGCGATGTCCTGTTACAGTTTTTTGTCGATAAGGGCAATAAGGTCAAAGCCGAGCATGCTTTGGCATCATTACAGCGAGCAATGAAATGGGACGAGCAACGTTTCGATCTTGAATATGACTTAGACATTTATATGGTGGTTGCGGTCGATTTCTTCAATATGGGCGCGATGGAGAATAAAGGTTTAAATATCTTTAATAGTAAATATGTCTTGGCCGATGTCGACAGCGCTACCGATACCGATTTTCATGGTATCGAATCGGTGATTGGGCATGAATATTTTCATAATTGGACCGGTAATCGCATTACTTGTCGTGATTGGTTCCAGTTAAGCCTAAAAGAGGGTTTAACGGTATTTAGAGATCAAGAGTTTAGTTCTGATTTAGGTTCCCGTGCGGTCAATCGTATTGATGCGGTTAAAGTGATGCGTTCCCATCAATTTGCTGAAGATGCCAGTCCAATGGCTCACCCGATTAGACCAACCGCAGTTATCGAGATGAATAACTTCTATACGGTTACCGTTTATAACAAGGGAGCCGAAGTGATTCGGATGATCCACACCCTATTAGGTGAAGCCGGTTTTATGCAAGGTATGGCCAAATATATTGAGTTATTTGATGGCATGGCGGTGACCTGTGATGACTTTATCGCGGCGATGGAGCAGGGGGCCAAAGTCGATTTAGGTCAGTTTAGATTATGGTATCAGCAGTCAGGTACACCCATTGTGACAGTGACCGACAGTTATGATCAACAATCACAGCAATACCAATTGACCATTAGCCAAGAAAACCCGGCAATGAGCGATGGCACCAACGTCAAACCTTTACATATCCCAGTCAGTGTTGAACTAATATCTTTACAAGGTGAATCACTGGATGTTTCCGTGCTAGAACTGACGCAAGCGAGTCAAGTGTTTACCTTTAATAGTATTGCACAAGAGCCAGTACCCTCGTTACTACGGGACTTTTCGGCACCAGTTAAATTGGTATATGACTATAGCGATCAGCAATTAAGTCATTTAGTTTCTCATGCATCGAGTGATGTGTCACGTTGGGACAGTGCGCAAAAGTTGCTGACGAAATCAATTATTCAAAATAGTATCTTAGCCCAAAAAGGTCAGCCAATGGTTGAGAGTGAAGATCTTGAGCAAAGTATGGCTACGCTATTAGCTGGGACTGATGTTGATCCAGCATTATTGGCATTAATGATCGAACTACCGTCGGTGATGGAGTTGTTTGAGGTGCTCGATACGATTGATGTCGATGCGATTATCAGTGCGAGAAACTTTGTTGAACGCTCATTATCCGATGCTTTATCTACCACTTTGCTAACATGCTATCAACAATTGTTAGTGCAGTTAAATGATGCAACCGATGCGACGGCAGTGGCAGGCCGGGCATTAAAGAATGCGGTATTGCGTTTGTACACCGTGGCTAACAACAATAGCGCCAATGAATTGGTGGCTCAACAATTTAAGCGTGCCGATAACATGACCGATTCCATCGCGGCGTTAAGCATCGCGAATCAGTTTAACTTGCGATGTTTACCCGATCTCAGTGAGTCATTTGAAGCTAAATGGCTGGCCAATGGTTTAGTGATGGATAAATGGTTCAGTTTAAAAGGGGCTAATCCTCGTCAAGATGTTATTAGCGATATCATTAGCACTTTTGAACACCCAACCTTTAGTTGGCAAAATCCTAATCGGGTTCGTAGTTTATTAGGTGGTTTTATTAGCGCCAACCCGAGTAATTTTCACCGTATCGATGGTAGTGGTTATCAATTTTTGACCGATCAATTGATTAAGCTTAACCGCATTAATCCGCAAATTGCTTCTCGTTTAATTACACCATTATTACAATGGCAAAAATTTGAGGGAGGACGCTCACAGCTGATGAAAACACAACTACAGCGACTCGCTGCGATGGACGATCTGGCCAGTGATTTATCTGAAAAAGTTAGCTTGAGTTTGAAATAACTATGAATCAGTACATTTTTAATGTTAGCTTGACTTACCATCAATTTTTACCGATTTATGAAGGGGCCGTTGATAAAATTATCGTGACAGACACCACAGGTCGAACCATCGAACTGCCGGCAAGCCACTTTAAACCTTACTTAACACCTGACGGAATTAGCGGGAAATTTAAGCTTATTACCGAAAAGTCGGGAAAATTTAATTCTTTGACTAGAATATTTTAGAGCAAATACTTTAAACGGTGGTTAGAATTTTATCAATTGCACAATTAAAAGCTCAATGTCTATATATCCTGTATATTCATTGAGTTAACTAAATAGATAGACCTATATCATTTAAATATTGGTTTGAAAGTTGAAAATTAAAACCACTGGTTAGTATTTTCGCTCTAAAAAGCCTGCTATTTAAAAGGCTTAGCAAAATAAGCAGTTGCGTCAATTTATTAATTACGGTAAAAATTACTTAATATAAATAAGATTGTTGCTATTCTTTAGTATTAATACTTATGTTGTAAGAGTTACCTGACAATAACAATAAACCAAGACGGGAAGCGGAGAAAACTATATGAATGTGTTTAAAAAATCAGTGTTAACAATGGGAATTGGGGCAGCATTAGCTGCGCTCTCGATACCATCGGCACAGGCTGTGAGTATTCAATGGGGAGAACTAGAAGGTAGTTTCGACTCTACTTTTTCTGCCGGGTCGTCTTGGCGAGTTGAAGAACGTGATTACAAGAATCAAATAGGTAAGGTTAACAACCCAAATAATGGCTTTAATTGGACGGGTTATAGCGCATTCAATAATACAATTTATGGAAAATCTCAGCTTTTTTCAAGTGATGGTTCTTATTCATCCAATGGTGACTTAGGAAATTTGGCTTGGTCCAAGGGACAAGCTTTTAGTCAAGTGGTTAAAGGGCTACATGAACTTGATTTAAACTATCGGAATTTTGGTTTGTTTGTTCGGGGGATGTATTTTCACGATTTCGCGATGGATGGCGCATTAGATTACACCCGTGAATTAGGCGGTAACAGAGAAATCGATTTATGTCGTGACTCAGAAGCTAAAAAGCAAATATGTTCAGACATTCGTCTGCTTGATGCTTATTTAACTGCTGATTTTGATTGGGGAGAAGTTCCTGTATCTTTCCGCGTTGGTCAACAAGTATTGAGCTGGGGTGAAAGCGCGCTGATTTCACATGGCATCGCGTCAATTAATGCGGTCGATGTTGGTCGTTTGCGTACACCGGGGGCAGAACTTAAAGAAGCGTTTATTCCTCAGGGAATGGTGACTTTCTCGGCAAGTTTCACTGAAAATTTATCGATGGAATTGTTCTATCAATATCAATGGGAACCGTTTGTGGTCCCCGTTGGTGGCACTTATTTCGCCAGCAATGATTTTGCCAGTGATGGTGGTCAATATAATGCGGTTCAACTAGGCTTTAACTCTAATCCTGATATGGATTTGGATTTTATTGTCTCTGAAATGAATAAATTGTCTCAAATGAGCATCTCTGGTAACTACACTCCAGGGCAGCTTGGGGCTTTAATGTTAGCTTATCCAACCAAGCTAACTCTGAAAAAAGGCGCAGAAGATGCGTCGGATGATGGTCAATACGGGATTAAGTTTTCCTATTTTGTTGATGATACCGAATTCGGTTTCTATCACATGAACTATCACAGCCGTCGTCCGATTATCTCTGGTCAGGCTGCTAACTTTACCGACGAAGCCATTAAACAAGATCTTGGCATGTTAGCTAGCATGGCGATGCAAGGACAAGCAGTCACCACCGATAATATTTATAATTTGGCTACTTTTTCACAGGCAATAATTGTTTATCCTGAAGATATTAAACTGTATGGTTTAAGCTTTAATACTACGCTTGGTGATACCTCGGTTGCCGGTGAAATAGCCCATCGTGTTGATGAGCCTGTACAAATTGATGATGTTGAATTGTTGTTTGCAGCGATGCCTCAACAATTAGCCAATGCGGCCGCTGCCCGTTATAACAAAGCGAATGGTCTTGAAGGAGATGCGCGTTTAACCTGTAAAGATCCTCGAGTTGTTGCTGCTGATACCCGTTCTTTTTGTGCCTTTGACGGTATTTCACAATTTGACCCCAGAGAGCCCGGTGCAATTGCTGATGGTTTCATCCTGATTGATAGCACCCAAGTGCAAGTTAATTTTACTCATTTATTTGGGCCAACGTTAGGCGCTGATAATTTGATTCTATTTGCTGAAGTTGGTGGTATTTGGCTCCATAAAATGCCAGATCCAAATAAATTACGATTAAATGGACCGGGCACTGCGCGTTCTGGTGGTAATGAGGCATTGGCTTCGATGATTATGGTGACCCATAATGGTCCTGAAACCAATCCATTCCCAACAGATTTTGCTTGGGGTTACCGCTTAGTGGCTAAAACAGAACATAATAATGTACTCTCTGGCGTTAATGCTTCAGCCAAAGTGATTTTCTCACACGATGTCAAAGGGATTACACCGGATCCAATGTTCCTATTTACCGAGGGTGTTAAATCGATTGGGGCTTCACTGGACTTTACTTATCAAAATCGTTGGTCAGCATCCGTTGGTTATAATGCATTTTGGGGCGGTAAAGGCACTATAAACGCGATGGAAGATAAAGATTTTGTTTCATTTAGCATCAAATATTCAATCTAACGGGTGAACAATAATATGAAAAAACTCACACTCATTACTGCCGTGTCATTAGCTATTGCATCACAGGCGGCGCTGGCTAAAGTAACACCAGAACAAGCGGCCAAGCTTGGTCAAGAACTCACACCCTCTGGTGCTATTCAGGCGGGTAACAGCGATGGCTCAATTCCAGCATGGACAGGTGGTATTACTAAACCTGTTGCTGGTTACCAAAAAGGGCAGCACCATATTGATCCGTTTGCTAGCGATAAAATTGTCTTGAGCTTAACGAGCGCTAATTATGCTGAGCACAAAGATAATTTGACCCCGGGCCAAATTAAAATGTTTGAAACCTATCCTGATAGCTTCAAAATGAATATTTATCCGACTCACCGTAGTGCATCAACCCCGAGTCATGTTTATGAAGCGACTAAGGTTAATGCAACGCAAGCTGAATTAATCCTTGGTGGTAATGGTATTCAAAATGCAATTATGGGCGTGCCATTTCCGATCCCACAATCGGGGCTAGAAGTTATCTGGAATCATATTACTCGTTATCGCGGTGTCGATGTAGCAATGAGAGGCTCGCAAGCTGCGCCGACGTCATCGGGTGATTACACCTTAATGGAAATGAAAAACAGTATTAGCTTCAAATATACTAAGCCTGGCATGACGGCAAAACAATTGAATGAAGATAATAATATCTTTCTTTATAAGCAAACGATTACTCAACCAGCACGTTTAGCGGGTACCTCTTTACTGGTTCATGAAACGTTAAATCAAGATTCTGAACCTCGTAAAGCTTGGACGTATAACACCGGTCAACGGCGAGTTCGTCGTGCGCCAAATGTTGCTTTCGATACGCCAGGCACAGCATCCGATGGCTTAAGAACCACGGATGATTTTGATATGTATAACGGTTCGCCATCTCGTTATAATTGGAAGCTAATTGGTAAAAAGGAAATCTACATTCCTTATAACTCTTATAAGCTTCACGCTAAAGGTGTTGATTATGATGACTTACTAAAACCAGGTCATATTAATCAAGATTATGTTCGCTACGAAAAGCATCGAGTGTGGCAAGTTGAGGCAACGCTTAAAGAAGGGATGCGTCATACCTATAAAAAGCGGGTATTCTTCATTGATGAAGATAATTGGCAGGTCTCTATTTCTGACATCTATGATAACCGCGACCAATTATACCGCGTTGCCATGGCTCACGAGTTAAATTACTACGAAGTACCGGCTTCTTGGTCGACTTTGGAAGTGTTTTACGATTTGCAGGCCCGCCGTTATATTGCTATTGGGTTAGATAATGAAGGTGGCATGTATGATTTCGATGCCAAGCTCAATGATAAACAGTTTACGCCACAGGCCCTGCGTAGAGCGGGAAGACGTTAAACAAAAAGGCCGGCAGATGCCGGCCTTTTTTATTGGTATATCAAATAATTATAATAAACATAGTTTGTATTTATGAGTCATTATTAATCATGACTCATTTGAAGGAGAAAAAAGGTGGTTAATAAAAAATTGCTACTATTGATGTTGATTATCACGAATTCGTCAGTATTTGCCAAGGATAAAATAGAACAGGGTGCTTTAGCTGCGGAAATGGCTGGGCTCGCTTCATCTTCTCCGATTTTGGCCATTGTTGAGCGCAATGATAACGCTATCGCTGTTGGCGACAGAGGTCATATTTTAACTTATCGCGATGGCCAATGGCAGCAAGTTGCTTCCCCAACCGATGTTTTGCTAACCAATGTAATAAGTCATGGTCAGGATGATAGTTGGGCGGTCGGTCACGACGGTGTGATCATTTATTCAGCGGATCAAGGCAACACTTGGACTACTCAACAATATTTACCCTCCAGCGATCGTCCATTACTCGATATTCTTTTTACTGATAAAGATAATGGTATCGCTATTGGTGCTTACGGAATGTATTTTTTGACTGATGACGGTGGTACTAACTGGCATAAGCAGTTCTTGTCGACGTTATTAGCCCAGGATGATATTGAGTATTTAGCAGAGATACGCGCTGAGAGTGAAAGTGAATACCAATATGAAATTACCTCAATTTTACCGCATTTTAATGACATCACCCAGCTCGATAACCAAACCCTAGTGATGGTTGGTGAGTTGGGATTAATCGCTAAGTCAATTGATTTAGGGAAAACCTGGACCCGATTAGCCAATATTTATGATGGCTCCTTTTTTAGTGCTTTATTCACCGCTAATAAATCGCTGTTGGTTGGCGGCTTACGAGGAAATCTGTTTCGTTCGATTGATAATGGTCAGCAATGGCAGAAAATAGCAATTGGTGCTCCATTTAGTATTAATAAAATTAAACAACTGACTAATGGCGACATTATGATTAGTCAAAATAATGGTATTTTACTCCGCTCAACCGATGATGGCATGACTTTTAAACAAGTTGAGGTATTAAAAGGCCATGATATTGTGACTGTTAGCGAACTTAAGCATCAAGTTTGGCTTGGTACCAGTAAAGGCTTAGTGCGCCTTGATAATAAAAAGAAACAAAAATAGTAGGTTCCCATGGAAAAATTTATTAATCACATCGAGTTATTTATCTTTAGGCAAAGAGCGGCTGTACTGGTTTTTTTTGTTGTTGTTACTGCGATCTTAATTTATCAAGCCAGTCATCTTCGAATGGATGCCGCATTTACTAAAAACATTCCGCTTAACCATGAGTATATGCAGACTTATACTAAGCATGCCAAAGATTTTGGTGGTGCTAATAGTATTATGGTTGCGGTGCGGGCCAAAAATGACAATATTTTCACCCCGACTTTTTTCAATAGTTTTAAATCGGTTCATGATCAATTATTTTTTATTCCAGGCGTTGATCGTACCTCAGTAAAATCGCTATTTTCACCTTCAACACGCTTTACCGAAGTAGTTGAAGATGGCTTTGCTGGGGGCCCGGTGATTCCCGCAGATTTTGTGTCCGACGAGATGGGCTTAAGTATTGTCCGCGCTAACGTTGAAAAGGCGGGTATTGTTGGTCGATTAGTCGCTAACGATTATTCAACCGCAATGGTCAGTGCTAAGTTGATGGATTTTAATCCTGACACTGGATTACCGCTAGATACCTTAGATTTTGCGGCTAAACTCGAGTCTGAAATCCGTCAAAAATTTGTTAATCAAGATATCGATATTCATATTATTGGCTTCGCTAAAATGGCCGGTGATGTTGCCGATGGTGCTAAAGGCGTGGTGCAGTTCTTTTTGGTCGCCATCGCCTTTACTGCGATCATGGTTTATTTGTTTTGCCGCTCGTTAACCTTAACTATTCTACCTTTAGTGTGTTCATTAATGGCGGTGATCTGGCAAATGGGGTTATTAACCGTATTAGGATTTGGCCTTGATCCGATGTCAATCTTAGTGCCATTTTTGGTCTTTGCGGTGGGTGTTAGTCATAGTGTCCAGATGATTAATGGGGTCAAAAAGAAGCTGTTGGTTGGTAGTAACTGTAAAGATGCTGCCGCAGCGACATTCCGCGCACTGTTATTACCCGGTGGTATAGCACTGTTGTCTGATACCATAGGTTTTATCACTTTATTATCGATCGATATCGGGATTATCCGAGAACTGGCTATTTCGGCCAGTTTAGGGGTTGGGGTCATTATATTGACCAATTTAATTTTACTACCGGTGATTATTTCCTATTGCAATATCAAGGTTAAGCCGGCTGTTGATGGTCGTGACCCATTAGAGAAATTTTGGATCTTTCTGTCGAGCTTTGCAACGCGAAAAATGGCAATTGTAACGTTGATATTGACCAGTGTGTTATTTGGTTTCGGTTACTATCAATCGCAACAATTAAAAATTGGTGATTTAGACTCTGGGGCGGCGGCGTTACATGCTTGGTCTCGTTATAATCAAGATACCGCGTTAATCACCGATAAGTTTTCGATCACGACAGATGTCATGTCGATTATTGTTGAAGCCGGTGATAATGGCTGTACCGATTATGATACTTTACGTCTCATGGACCGCTTTCAATGGCGGATGAATAATGTCGAAGGGGTTCAATCGACCATTAGTTTGTCGAGCATTGCAAAAACCATCAATGGTGGATTTAATGAAGGCAATGCAAAATGGCGTGTGTTACCACGAACCCAAGCGACATTAGTCCAATCAATTTCGCAAGTACCCTCAACCTCGGGTTTGCTTAATGCCAACTGTAATGTGATGCCAGTTTATCTGTTTTTGGTTGATCATAAAGCACCAACCATTGATCGGGTTGTTGCAGCGGTAAAGAAAGAAAGTCTAACGTTAAGCACGGATACCATTAAATTTAAATTAGCTTCGGGTCCGGTTGGTGTGATGGCAGCAACAAATGAGGCGGTTGAAGCAGCGCAAACACCGATGATGATTTATGTTTACGGTGCGGTAATATTATTGTGTTTGATTAGCTTTAAATCGGTTAAAGCCACTCTATCGGTGATTATTCCGCTCTTTGTTGTTTCAACCTTGGCACAAGCATTAATGACCTTTTTGAATATTGGCTTAACCGTGTCGACATTACCGGTGATTGCGTTAGGGGTCGGTATAGGTGTTGATTATGGCATCTATATCTTGGCGACGATGGCCTTAATGCTTAATCAAGGGAAATCGGTCAGAGATGCTTATCTTCAGGCATTGAAAGAACGTGGTAGCGCGGTTATCTTTACCGGAGCTACCTTAGCGATTGGTGTTAGCACATGGTTCTTCTCTGCCTTAAAATTCCAAATGGACATGGGGATCTTATTAACCTTTATGTTTTTAGTGAACATGTTAGGGGCAATTATTGTGTTACCGGCGATTGCAAATCTTTTATGGTACAAACAAGGAAAGTAATCAATATTATTGTGCTATAGCATAGTTAAAATTAGGTTACGCCTTATAACAAAAGAGTTCATTTATTGAGCTCTTTTTTTGTTTATTGCATAAGCATTCATTATTATTGCTTGAAATAGTTAAACGACCGAATCAACTGGTTTTAACAGTGATTTTTTATTAAATAATGCTCGAATTTTTGATTTATTAATAATAGACTTAAGCCAAATTAGAAGTACAAATTATAAAAAACGGGTCAGGCAGGGAAGCCTTACCTTCAGTTCAGAGCTAACAAAGACCAGAATGGTCAATAAGGAATCGAGATTATGGCATTGATTAATGCAAACTCCTCTGTACTTTTGGAAAACGTGGCTGCAATGATTAACGATAAAATAAGTGATGACCAATCACCACTTGTGGCATCGTTCACTCAAATTTTGTACGGCGACATCTCCGAATCAGATATTGAAAACCGCAGTGACAGTGATTTATACGGTGCTGCATTGAGTTTATGGGGAGCATTAAACGAAAGAAAGCCCTATGAACAAGTCATCAAAGTATTCAATCCTGTGTTGTCCCGACATGGGTGGCAACCCACCCGAACGATTATTGAGATTGTGCATCAAGATATGCCATTTTTAGTTGATTCAATCAACATGGCGTTAACGCGACTTGGTATTAGTACCCATTTATCTTTACATCATCCAATCAGTGTTAGTCGTAATGATGATGGGGTTGTTAATTCAATATCTAGTTTGAAGAATAAATCAGACCAAACTGAAGATGTGACGGTTTTCTTACTCGAGATTGACCGACTAGAAGCGGTTGAAGTGTTAGATCAAGTTAAAATTGAATTAGTCAAAGTGCTCAACGAAGTATCACTATCTGTTAATGACTGGCGCCCAATGCGCGTAAAGCTTAAAGATATTATTGAGCAGCTGCCCAAGCAATTATTCCCTGGCTCTAAACAAGAACGTCAAGAAACCATTGATTTCTTAAATTGGATTTACCAAGGTAATTTCACCTTGCTCGGCTTCCGTTCTTATTCACTGAACGCGGTTGAAGGCGATATCGAGTTAATGCCTGATAACGATTCAAGCTTAGGGATGATGGTGCAGTCGGCCGCCGCTGAGTCAAAACGCTTATCGGATCTTTCAGACGGTGCTCGTCGTGAAGCACTATCTAAAAAATTAATGCTACTGACCAAAAGTAACCGTGTTTGTCGAGTACATCGCCCGACGAAAACCGATTACATTGGAATTAAGCGGTTTGACAAGCAAGGTCGAGTGATTGGTGAAGATCGTTTCATCGGACTTTACAGTGCTTCTATTTACAACCACAGTGTTTTCCAGATCCCATATTTGAGTGAAAAATTACGTCGTATTGTTAATTCATCTAATTTCAATGAAGGCAGTCATGATTACAAAGCCTTGCAAAACATTTTAGAAACTTATCCCCGTGATGAATTAATTCAAGCGACTGAACAAGAGTTACTTGAAACCTGTGTTGGTGTATTAAACATCCGTGATCGCGATAATGTTAAGCTATTTACTCGCCCAGACAGTTTTGGTCGTTTTTATTCTTGTATTGTTTATGTTACTAAAGAGCGTTATAACACTAAACTTCGTCAAAAAACTCAACAAGTGCTAGCCAAGCATTTCGGTTCAAATCAAGAAGTTGAATTTACGACCTATTTCTCTGAATCTAATCATGCTCGCACGCATTATATTGTGCAACTCCAAGAAGAATTGACAACGGAAATCGATGTGAAAGCCATAGAAAATGATCTTATCGAAGCTGCTCGGTCATGGGACGATAAACTTAAAAGTGCCTTAATCGCGCATCATGGTGAAACAAAATCAAAAGGTTTATCGGATATTTATACTGAAGCTTTCAGCAACAGCTATAAATCAGACGTATTACCAGGCTTAGCCGTGGTTGATATTGCGAAACTTGAATCATTAAGTGATGAAAATAATTTAGGAATGATTTTCTACCGCGCGCAAGAAGAAGCGAAAGGCAGTAAGAAAGTTCGCTTAAAGTTGTTTAGTCTTGACGAGCCATTACATTTATCTGATGTGCTACCAATGCTTGAAAACTTTGGTTTGCGTATTGTGGGTGAACGTCCTTATGAATTAACCTTCGCTAATGGTCATACTGCTTGGGTCCTTGATTTCCAAATGTTACATACTGGGAGCAATGATTTTGACATTAGCCAAGTTCAGGAAACCTTCCAAGATGCCTTTGCTAATGTCTGGGCTAAACAGCTTGAAGACGATGGCTTTAACCGTTTATTACTGGCGTCTGGCTTAACGGGCCGTCAGATTACTATCTTGCGGATGTATGCTAAATACATGCGTCAAATTGGCAGTACTTTCAATCAGTCATACGTTGAAGAAACGATGGCGCGTTATCCTGAAATTGCTAAGTTATTGGTTGAATTGTTTGTCACCAAATTTAACCCGGCCAAGAAATTTAACCAGAAAAAACTTAATTCAATTAAACTCGATATTATTGAGCGACTTGACTTAGTAGCTAACCTGGATGACGATCGAATCATTCGTCGTTATTTAGATATGATGCTAGGCACCATTCGAACTAACTTTTATCAGACGGATGCTAATGGTTTAATGAAGCAGTATATTTCATTTAAAGTGCGCCCTGATGAAATTCCTGAAATTCCATTACCGTTACCGAAATTTGAAATTTTCGTTTACTCACCAAGAGTAGAAGGGGTTCATCTTCGTGGTGGTAAAGTGGCTCGTGGTGGTTTACGTTGGTCTGACCGTCGTGAAGATTTCCGCACCGAAGTGCTTGGTTTAGTGAAAGCACAACAAGTTAAGAATACCGTGATTGTACCTGTGGGCGCAAAGGGTGGCTTTGTTTGTAAGCAATTGCCAACCGATGGCGGTCGTGATGCCTTTTTTGCTGAAGGTCAAGAATGTTACAAAATCTTTATTCGCGGTTTACTCGATATTACCGACAACATTGTTGAAGGTGAGCTAGTACCGCCGGTTAATGTCGTACGTCATGATGAAGACGACCCTTATCTAGTGGTTGCTGCCGATAAAGGCACCGCAACTTTCTCAGATATTGCCAATAGTATTTCAGATGAATATAATTTCTGGATGGGCGATGCGTTTGCATCCGGTGGTAGTGTTGGTTATGACCACAAGAAAATGGGCATTACCGCTCGTGGTGGCTGGGAGTCTGTTAAGCGTCATTTCCGCGAAATGGGCGTTGATTGTCAAACCACCGACTTTACCTGTATCGCGGTGGGTGATATGGCGGGCGATGTGTTTGGTAATGGCATGTTATTGTCTAAACATACCTGTTTACAGGCGGCGTTTAATCACCTGCATATCTTTATTGATCCAACCCCTAATTCAGCTAAAAGCTGGGTTGAACGTGACCGTCTATTTAACTTGCCACGTTCATCGTGGGATGATTACAACAAGAAACTTATTTCAGCTGGTGGTGGTATATTTTCCCGTACGGCGAAATCGATTAGTTTGACTCCTGAAATCAAAAAGATGTTAGGCACCAAGAAAGCGAGTTTAACTCCAAACGATTTGATTCAAGCTATTCTTACCATGAAAGTTGATTTGTTCTGGAATGGTGGCATCGGAACTTACCTTAAAGCTGAATCGGAAAGCCATGCTGAAGTTGGCGACCGCGCTAATGACTCATTACGAATTAATGGTCAGCAACTGCAAGCAAAAGTTGTCGGTGAAGGGGGGAACTTAGGTTGTACTCAGTTAGGACGAATCGAATACGCCAACAGCGGCGGTCGTATTAATACTGACTTTATCGATAATGTCGGCGGAGTCGATTGTTCTGATAACGAAGTCAACATTAAGATTTTACTAAACAGCCTAGTTGCTGCGGGTGATCTGACGGTGAAGCAGCGTAATGTATTACTTTACTCGATGACCGATGAAGTGGGTGAGATTGTGATTGATAATCATAATCGTCAAACGCAGTCACTATCAATTAGCCACTTTAAGTCATCATCGATGCTTAAAGAGCAAGTTCGCTTTATGCATGGACTGGAAAAAGCCGGGAGCTTAGATCGCGCCTTAGAGTTCTTACCGACTGAAGAAGATTTGGCAGAGCGTCAAGCAAATAATAAAGGCTTTAGTCGTCCAGAGTTAGCCGTGCTACTCGCTTACGGTAAAATGGTGTTAAAAGAACAGCTGGCGATTGATGAAATCACCACTAACTCTTATCACAGCCGTTTATTACAAGCTGCGTTCCCGAAAGTATTGCAACAACGTTATGCCGCTGAAATGGAACATCACCCATTACGTCGTGAGATCATTGCAACGCAATTAGCCAACCGTTTAGTAGATGACATGGGGTTAAACTTTGTTCATCGCATGACCGATGAAACGGGTGCTAGTGTTGATGAAATCGCTCATTGTTATTCAATCTCTTGCGGGATTTTTGATCTTGAACAAATCTTTATCGACGTCGATGCTCTTAACAATAAATTAGGTGCGGATTTACAAACTGAATTATTGTATCAAACTCGTCGTAGCGTCCGCCGTGTTACTCGTTGGTTCTTACGTAACCGCGATACAGCCGTGAGCATTGAAGAGACTATCGCTTTCTATAAGCCTAAATATCAAGAACTTGATAGTGTGATGTTTAAATCAATGGTTAAAGAAGATGTTGCTAGTGTTAAATCAAGTATTTCAGTCTTGACTGAACAAGGGGTGCCACAAAGCATTGCTGATTTCATTGGCAAGGCATCAACGATGTTCTCATTGATGGATATTGCACAAATATCTCAAGAATCGGGTAAAGACTTAGCGTTAGTCACCGAGGTTTATTTCCAACTGGGTGCTGAGGTTGAATTACATTGGTTCTTAGATCAGATATCGGCACAACCGGTTGCCAACCATTGGCAAGCATTGGCTCGTGCTTCTTTCAGAGAGGAATTGGATTGGCAGCAGCGGGTATTAACGTCAACGGTGCTTAAAGGTTGTACTGCAACCTGTGATGCTAATACTATTGTCGCCAAATGGGTTGATGATAATGAGAAGCTACTTAATCGTTGGGTTCATATGCTTGCTGATTTTAAAGCGACTAAGACCCATGAGTTTGCTAAATTCTCGGTGGCATTAAGAGAGTTAAATTTATTAAGTCACAATGCGACTTTAGCTGTATAATAATCATCAGCTAAAGTAATACCAGTAGGTATCCTTAAAAACCCCGGCTAAGTCCGGGGTTTTTCATAATTAAAGGTCCAGTAACAATGTTTTTTTCATTATCACAAAAATTAATGTTCCAGTTAGACCCTGAGCGTGCCCATGAAATGGCGATCTCAATGTTTAAGCACACGGCCAACACGCCTTTACAATGTGCTTACGCTCAACAATTGGCTAACAAACCTGTTTCATTAATGGGACTTGAATTTAAAAACCCGGTTGGTTTAGCGGCTGGACTGGACAAAAATGGTGAGTGTGTTGATGCTTTTGACGCGATGGGTTTTGGTTTTGTGGAAGTCGGTACGGTAACACCGCGTCCGCAACCGGGTAATGATAAGCCACGTATTTTTCGTTTAAAAGAGCAGCAAGCAATCATCAATCGCATGGGTTTTAATAATAAAGGCGTTGATTATTTAGTGGAGCAAGTGACAAAACGTCAGTCTCGAGGTATTTTAGGGATTAATATTGGTAAAAATATTGACACATCGGTTGAAAATGGTAAGGACGATTACCTGTTATGCATGGATAAGGTTTATCAACATGCTTCTTATATTACCGTTAATATTTCTTCACCAAACACGCCGGGTTTGCGTTCACTACAATACGGTGACGCGTTAGATGATTTGTTAGGATCATTAAAGGATCGTCAAGCGCAGCTCGCATTGCAATATGGTAAAACGGTGCCGTTATTACTAAAGATTGCACCGGATCTTGACGAGCAAGAAGTCGTGCAAATTAGTGATAGCATCGTGCGCCACCAACTGGAGGGTGTGATTGCGACTAACACGACGCTGAGCCGTGAAGGGGTAGAAAATTCAACATACGGTTCACAAGCTGGTGGTTTGAGTGGTCGTCCGGTGGCACAAAAGTCCACGACAGTGGTTAAGATCCTGGCCAGAGAGATCAACGGTCGCTTGCCGATTATTGGGGTGGGTGGTATTGACAGTGCAGAACAAGCGCAAGCTAAGTTTTCTGCTGGCGCATCGTTAATTCAGGTTTATACCGGTTTTATTTATCAAGGTCCTAAACTGATTAAAGATATTGTGAATAACATTTAATTAAAAAATAAATTTGATTTATTGATGAATACCGCTTAGGTTTAAAGAGGTATTCATTTTTTTATATAATTTAGCTAAATAGGGCACACACGTGTTAATTAAACCCGGTAAAGATTGGCAATGGAATTTCTGCCACACCCAAAATCGCCTATTGTTGGAACTAGGTGCCGAGATGGTTTTTGTTTCTGCTTTCTGTCAAAAAGAGTTAGTGGCCGATGCCCTAGTTGCTGAGACATTTTCGATTGAGCAATCTGAAGATTTTTATCTTTACGTTGAACGCATTGAACAACAACTCACGTTACCAGAACAAATGGTTAATCATATTGCCCTTAACGCAGTGACGGCTAAATCATTTTACAAACCATTAATGCCAAAAAGCTGGTTTTTTAATACAGCAACCAGTGTTTCCAGTGCTTTAGTGGGTAATATTGTACAACTTGAATCTTGCTATGGTTGTCGCCATTATTTAATTATTGAAAGCAATACTAAGGCTTCGACCCTATTGTTGATTGAGCGCTCTCACCAATTAGATGCGAATAAAGAGTTGTCGCAATTTAGTTTAATCAAAGTGATGAATGACCGTTTGATGCCAATTAGAATTAACAATGCACGCCAAATTAATGCTGCTTAGTTTAAAGCAGCATATTAATATCGCTACATATTACGTAAACACGCCGTAGATACATCCATGTAGGCTCGATTTTTACCCCTGAAAATAAGGTTTACTCCACATGCATCGATATCTCCAGCATTAACGAGTATTTTATTCTGTAAATATTTCACAGATATCACGTTGCTTTGTTGCACCTCGCTGCTATATCTAGGATAATCTCCGGCTTTATACCTATCCAGAGACCATCATGCAAAAGTTTTTTGCCGCCTGCCCTAAAGGGCTAGAATACCTTCTTGTTAACGAACTTGAGCAACTTGGTGCCACTGAAGTTCGTGAATCCCTAGCCGGTGTTCGTTTTAGTGCTGATTTAGCTCAGGCTTATCATATTTGTTTGTGGTCTCGTCTTGCCAGCCGAATCTTATTGAGCTTACATACCGATGAGGTTCATTCCACTCAAGATATATACGATGCGGTGTATCGTGTTAATTGGCATGTCTTTTTTAGTAATCGTAAATCGATTGCGGTTGAGTTTAGTGGTACCAATAACTTCATCAATAATACCCAGTTTGGCGCATTAAAAGCCAAAGACGCGATTGTTGACAAGTTTAGAGATAACGGTTTTGACCGTCCTAACGTCGATAAAAAGAATGCGGCGATTAGAGTTGAATGTCGGATGGTTAATAACAAATTATCGATAGCGATTAACTTCTCCGGTCGTTCATTACAACAACGTGGCTACCGTAGTGCATCTGGTGCTGCTCCGTTACGTGAAAACTTAGCGGCCGCATTATTATTACGTAGTGGTTGGGATGCTACTAAGCCGATGTATGACCCATTCTGTGGTAGTGGTACTTTAGTGATCGAAGCGGCGCTAATGGCGGCGAATATTGCACCGTCGTTAACCCGTAATAATTTTGCCTTTGAAGAACTCCTCGCTTACAAAGAAGAGCTATGGCAACCGATTAAAGCCGAGGCGCAAGCTATTGCTGATCTAAGTAAATCAGCTAAGCAACTATGTATTCGTGGTACTGACCAAGATTCAAGTGTTTTAAATATTGCCCGTGATAATGCTAGGCGTGCCGGCGTTGAGCATTTAGTGACATTTGATGTTTGTGACGCGACCGAGATTAAGCCACCTTTTGGCAATCAAAAAGGCAATATTGTTACTAACCCTCCTTACGGTGAGCGTTTAGGTGAATTAATTTCGTTAATTGTGGTTTATCATCGTTTTGCTAAAGCGGTTAAAGCTAAATTTACTGGTTGGCAATTGAGCGTCTTTAGCTCGTCGTTAGAACTACTGACTGCGATTCGGTTAGCCCCGGATCACAAATACAAACTGTACAATGGTCAGTTAGAAGCATTGCTCGCTAATTATGATATTGGTGAAGGTGAACTACGCTCGATCTCCAAGCAAGCTGAACCGTTTGCTAACAGAATGATTAAGAACAATAAAATATTGAGTAAATGGGCTAAAAATGAAGGGATAGAGGCTTATCGTGTTTATGATGCCGACTTACCTGACTTTAATCTTGCGATTGACCGTTATAAAGACCAATGGATAATTCAAGAATATGCCGCGCCTAAATATATGTCGAAAGACAAAACGATGCGCCGTTTAATTGAAGCTTTTGTGGTACTCGATCATATATTTGATATCGACCCAAGTGATATCAAATATAAAGTGCGGGAAATCCAAAAGGGTGAAAGTCAATATGAGAAACTCGATCAATCTAAAAACAAATTTACGGTTGCAGAATACAACGCTAAGTTTTTAGTCAATACCACCGATTATCTCGACAGTGGTTTATTTTTGGATCACCGCTTAACCCGTAAGAAAATTCAAGAGCTTGCTGATGGTAAGGATTTCTTGAATTTATTTTGTTATACCGCAAGTGCCTCTGTTCATGCGGCGTTAGGTGGTGCTGAATCAACCACCAGTGTTGATATGTCAAAAACCTATTTAGACTGGGGTAAAGACAATTTCAGAATTAATGGCCTAGGTGGCACTCATCATCAGTTCATTCAAATTGATGTATTGACTTGGTTAGCCTATTGTCAATCAAGTTATGATTTGATATTTATTGATCCGCCGACGTTTTCAAACTCAAAACGGATGGCACAAACCTTAGATATTAATCGTGATTATGTTCAGTTACTACAAAATCTCAAACGAATTTTGCGTGAAGATGGTTTAATTATTTTTTCTAACAATTCACGTCAATTCAAAATGGATGTCGCGCAATTAGAGAAATTAGGGCTGGCGGTTAAAGATATCACTGCAGAAACGATCCCTCGTGATTTCAAAGGTAACCAAAAAATTCATAACTGCTGGGAAATTACCCATCTATGAGCGAAATAACGCTCTTTAGTACCAGTGGCTGTCATTTATGCGAGGAAGCTCAAGCCTTACTTGAGCAACTCGGTGTCAGCTACACCCTACAAGATATTATCGATAAGCCTCAATGGGTTGATCAATACGGGACTAAAATTCCAGTAATCACAACGAATGTCGATGATAATGAACTCGGATGGCCATTTGATATGGTTATGCTTCAACAATTTTTGGATCTATAAATATGTTAATAAGTCTTACCAATGCGCAACTAGCTTTTGGCGATCATATCATTCTTGACCATGCCGACATTCAAGTGAATGCTGGCGAACGTGTCTGTTTAGTTGGTAAAAATGGTACCGGTAAATCAACACTAATGAAAATTATCGCTAAAGAGATGGATATTGATGGTGGTGAACTGCAATATAATGCAGATATCGTGGTGGCGCGTTTGGAACAAGATCCGCCAGAGAAAGATGAACAAACCGTGTTTGATTTTGTCGCTTCTGGGATTGCTAGAGTCGGTGCGGTGATCAAAGAGTATCACCATATTTTAGTTGAACTAGAACAACATTATGATGATGCGATCATGAAACGCTTAGAAAAAGCGCAAGCGGAAATGGATCACTCGAATGCCTGGTCTTTTGAAACACGGATGACCCAAGTGTTGGAGCAGTTATCGTTACCCGCCGATAAAAAACTCAGTGAACTCTCTGGAGGTTGGTTAAGAAAAGCGGCCTTAGCTAAAGCATTAGTGCAAGATCCCGATGTATTATTACTCGATGAGCCAACGAACCACCTCGACATTAATGCGATTGCTTGGCTAGAAAAAGCCTTGCTTGATTTTAGTGGTTCAATCGTATTTATTAGTCACGATAGAGCGTTTATCCGTGCGATGGCAACCCGCGTTATCGATCTTGACCGCGGTAAAATAAGCTCGTGGCCAGGTAACTATGCTGATTATTTAATTGCTAAAGAAGAAGCACTTCGGGTTGAAGCGGAACAAAATGCGTTATTTGATAAAAAATTAGCCCAAGAAGAAGTCTGGGTACGTCAAGGGGTTAAAGCCCGTAGAACCCGTAATGAAGGTCGTGTCCGTGCCCTTGAACAATTGCGCCGCGAACGTAGCAGTCGTCAAGAAGTGGTTGGTAAAGCCAACATGTCGATTTCGACCTCTAACAAATCAGGCAAGCTAGTCTTTGAGATTAATGATCTTGGCTACAGCTTTGAAAATAAACTGATCGTTAAGGGCTTTAGTGGCCAAATTATGCGTGGCGATCGGATTGCGTTAGTTGGTCATAACGGTTGTGGTAAATCTACCGTATTAAAATTGTTGTTAGGACAGTTAGAAGCCCAAATTGGTGAAGTTAAAACCGGGACTAAACTTGAAGTGGCCTATTTCGATCAACACCGTACTGCATTAGATCTTGATAAAACGGTGCAAGAAAATGTTGGCGATGGTAAAGATGACGTGATGCACAATGGCCGAGAACGCCATGTGTTAGGTTATTTACAAGACTTTCTCTTTTCACCAAAACGCGCAAGAACCCCTGTTCGCGCCTTGTCCGGTGGTGAAAAAAATCGCTTGTTGTTGGCTAAGCTATTCTTAAAGCCAAGCAATTTACTGATTCTCGATGAGCCAACCAACGATTTGGACATCGAAACTCTTGAATTATTAGAATCATTGGTTCATCAATATAAAGGCACATTATTGTTAGTAAGCCATGACCGTGAATTTATTAATAACACGGTAACATCAAGCTGGTGGTTCGGTGATCACGGTAAGATTGAAGACTTTGTTGGTGGTTACCATGATGCCGTTCATCAAGGTGCTAATTTGTTTGATCCAGAAGCTAAGGTTGCTCCTGCCGAAAAAACCGAGTCTGCGCCCAAACAGCCAGTAACCTCTGTTGAAAAAACTAAAAAATTAAACTTCAAATTACAACGTGAGCTTGATCAATTACCAGCAGCGATGGAAAAACTAGAGCAAAAAATTGAGCAATTACAAACGGAAGTGAGCAGTGCTGATTTCTTTAACTTACCGCCAGAAAAAAGCGCACCAGTTTATGAAAAATTAAGCAAACTAGAAGCTGAATTAGAAACGGCTTTAGAACGTTGGGAAGAATTAGAGTCAATGGTTTAAATACTCTAACTGAGGTCAAATAGTTATCCCGACATTGAATTGATTTGAACCAAACGATTTTTTGTCGGTCTGTTAGAATGTCATGCATTGCATAGGCCACCTAAACCGTGAATAATGCATTCAACTTATTGTAAACAGCTCGACCAAGATCAGGAATTATAATGAATAAGAAGTTACAGCCGACATTAATCGCGTTATCACTTATCGCCACTTTTGGTGCGAGCGCGACTGTTTATAAAATCGAAAATATTGATTCAAACTTTTTTGTTAATGGTACCATTGATGGTAGCCGTAGTGGTTTTGGTACCGTTTTGAATAAATCCGGCAATCAACTGGGGGGAGCATCAGGGCGTTTCGCGATAAAATTAACTCCCGAGCAGGAACAGGCGATTACCAATAGCCGAGTTGATGTTGTGTTAGCACAACAGTCTACCGAAGCAACGGTTACTAATCGAATTGCAAAAAATGTACCTTCTGCCAGTAATTTTATTTTTAACTTTGATCAAAATGTTAAACCAACGTTTATTAAAGTCTTAAATGAAACAATCACTGACCTCGTGTCGGTTCAAACTTACGTATTTGGTCTCAATGAAAATTCACTGATTGTTGGGACTACAAGTTCCGCGGCTGAAAAAATTAGCGATCCAGATCAATCCGATGGTAACATCACGAAGAGCGACCCTTACTACGGTTATGATTTTGCGCAACGTGCGATGCTAATTGATAACGGTGAAGTTAAAGTGTTCGCTCCCGATTTTTCAACTTACGGTGGCCAAAGTGGCTTCACCGCAACTAACGACGGCAATTTGTTGGTTGGTTATGCGTCGGTGGGTATTATTCCAGCTTCTCAAACCCTGATTACTGACCGTTGTTTAGGTACCTATAAAGAAAAAATACCATTAAAGGTTTGTACCGGTGGTTTTAGCCATAGCTCAATGTCTAATCCTGCGGCTGCGTTTTATCTTCACGCCTTTAGCTGGCAATACTCAGATGGTCAGCCGACGAACCCGACTGACTTAGGTATTTTAGCCAGTAAAGTGAATGATGATGATAACACCATGTATTCAAGTATTGCTCTCGGGGTTAATGCTAGTGGCGTGATTGTAGGTCGTTCAACCGCTTTTAGAAAAAATGAGAAAGAAACAGCAAAGAAATTTAATGTTGCAGTTATTTTCAAGGATGGCGAGATTATTGATTTGATGGATCACAACAACTTTGATTGGTATCAATCTAAAGCCGTGGCTATTAGTGATGATAATCTGGTGATTGGTACAGTAACTAAAAACTTTTCAGGTTACTCTCGCAACAAATTCT
>JABSRU010000019.1 GCA_013214965.1 Gammaproteobacteria bacterium | reverse complement strand
GCGATGAGCGCTGTCGGTACAACACTTAAAACACAATAAAAATAGTATATTTGACGCTCATAGCAATGGGCGTCTTTTTTTCCAAGCGAAGATGGCTAACGATCAGGTTCTATCTAGTGATAGTCGTCGGCAATGCCTATTAAACGCCTGCTCAGGCTGATATTTTTGATTAAACAGAATTTACCCCTGCTGGATTTTTAGATTAATAAACTGGATCCCACAAATTTTATAAAAATTTTCACGATTAAAACTTGAACAATCAAATTTTTACTGTATAAATACACAGATACTGTATGAACCACTGTATGAATCGGAGACTATTGTGCTTACTCAACTAACTATTAGCAATTTCGCCATTGTCGAATCATTAGATATCGAATTAAAATCTGGCATGACCACCATCACTGGTGAAACCGGTGCTGGTAAATCAATCGCCATTGACGCCCTATCACTTTGTTTGGGGAGTCGAGGAGAAGCAGGTATGGTGCGCGCAGGCGCAAACCGTGCGGATATCTGTGGTCAATTTGATATAAGCAGTAATAAGCCAGCACAAACGTTTTTGCAGCGTTTAGAGTTAGATAAAGATAACTTGTGTATTGTCCGTCGACTTATCTCAAAAGAAGGTCGTTCGAAAGGGTATATTAATGGCATTGCGGTGCCAATTAGCCAACTGAAAGAACTCGGACAGTTACTGCTGAATATTCATGGTCAGCATGCTCACCAAGGGTTGTTAGATCAAAATACACAATTAAAATTACTCGATCAATATGCTAATCATAAAAAATTACTGGCTCAGGTTGAACTAAGTTATCAAAATTATCATCAACTCAACAAAGAGTTAGTTAACTTAAAGCAATTGCAGCATGAGTACAGTGCAAAGGTGCAACTGCTTGAATATCAAGTTGAAGAGCTCGATCAGTTTGAATTAGCTGAAGGTGAATTTGAGCAAATTGAAGCGGATCATTCGCGCTTATCTAATAGCGAATCGATTCAATTACAATGTAATCAATTACTCGAACAACTGAGTGATGCCAGCGATTTCAACTTAGAAAGTGCATTGAGTCAGGCTATTAGTTCGGCGTCTGATTTAACCGAGCATGACAAATCATTAAGTGGTATTAGTGAAATGATTAATGCGGCTTTAATTCAAATTCAGGAAAGCAGTAATGAATTACGCCAATACAGTGATCACCTAGAACAAGATCCACAGAAACTATCAAACCTAGAGCAGCGCTTAAGTAAAGCAATGCAACTGGCGCGTAAACACCATATTCAACCCCAACAAATTCCCGCTCTGCATCAAGAGATCAAAGATGAGTTAGCGATGTTAAGTGGCAATGAGCAGCGGATAAACGATTTAGAAGAACTTTTAATCGACAGTAAAACAACTTACTTCGAACATGCCGAATTGCTCAGTGACAGTCGTCATAAATTTTCTAACAAATTAAATAAACTGATCATAAAGTCGATGCGACGGTTAAGTATGGAGCATGGTGTTTTTGATATTTGCATCCGTAAAAAGGGCAATGAGGCTTTATCGCTGTTAGGCCAAGATAATATTGAATTTAAGGTAACTACCAACCCAGGGCAGCCGCTAGAACCGTTACATAAGGTCGTGTCCGGTGGTGAACTTTCACGCATTAGTCTCGCAATTTCAGTTATCACCGCCGATAAAGTATCTACCCCAACCTTAATTTTTGATGAAGTGGATGTCGGAATAAGTGGTGCAACGGCAGCAACCGTTGGTGAAATGCTAAGAGAACTCGGTCAAAATACCCAAATAATCTGTGTCACTCACCTACCTCAAGTGGCCGCCTGTGGTCATCAGCAATTACAAGTCTCCAAAAAGACCGATGGTAAAACGACTAACACCACTATGCTACCGTTAAGCGAGCAAAGTCGCGTTACTGAACTTGCCCGTTTACTTGGCGGCAACAAGATAACGGAAACGGCTTTAGCTAATGCCCAAGATCTATTACAAGTTGGATCGGCATAAGCTTTAGATATAAAAAATCGCCGTAATAAAAATATTACGGCGGTCACAAGTAATACACCAGCTAAGAGCTACAAAACTTAACTTAACGTTGCAACGGCATCGGCACAAAGTTGAGTAATTTTTTCCCATTGTCCACTGACAATTAAATCGTTAGGTAATATCCAGCTACCACCAATACAAACCACAGAATCAAGGGCAAGGTAATCACCAGCATTAGCGAGTGAGATACCACCTGTTGGACAGAATTTAATCCCTTTAAATGGTGCACCCAATGCTTTTAAAGTTTTTACGCCACCGTTTGCTTCAGCAGGGAAAAACTTAAAGTGATCATAACCAAGTTCAATACCATTCATTAATTCAGATGGACTGACAACGCCAGGAATTAGTGGGATATCGCCCGCTTTGGCAGCATTTAGCAGCGTAGGGCTTGAACCCGGGCTTATCGCAAACTTTGCACCAGCGGCTGTTACTTCAGCCAGTTGCTTAGCGTTAATAACAGTGCCAGCCCCAATAAGTGCTTCAGGGTAAGTTTCTGCAATCAATTTGATTGCTTCTAAGGCACAGTCTGTACGCAAAGTAACTTCCATCACTTTAATGCCGCCATCAAGCAATGCTTTGGCTAGCGGCAATGCTTCTTCAATGTGATTAATCACAATCACAGGTACCACAGGGCCAGCTGCAAAAAGCTCACTTGAGGTCATTTTCCAGTTTGAACTACTCATTAATTATTTCCCTTTTGCTTAAGCTGTTTTAAATAAACCGAGGCACCAATTAGGCCCGGTTGTGATTCTGTAATTAGATAGACAGGTGATTTTAGAACGTAATTCTTGAAACGTCCTTTGTGTGAATAAGCTTCAATAAATTTTTCGAAATCAATATGATCAATTATTCTTGGCATGATCCCACCAGCAATGTATACCCCGCCAAAAGCGCCACTGGTGAGTACAATATTGCCAACAAACTGGGCGAGTACTTGATAGAAGATCTCCATCGTTTCAATACATAGCTTATCTGTTTTATGGGTAAATCCTTGACTAATTTGACTCGCGTCGAAGCTTTGAGGAACTTCACCGTCAATAAAAGCTAATGCTTGGTATATATTAACAATGCCTTGTCCTGATAATAAACGCTCAGCTGAAACTCGCTCAAATTCATTCATTAAATAACTTAGTAACGCGATTTGACGTTGGTTAGCTGGCGCAAATTCAACATGACCACCCTCACCACTTAAACATTCAAAAAAGCCATTAACTTTCACTAATTGTGCCAGCCCAAGCCCAGTGCCAGGTCCACAAACAACTCTTGGCGCATCAGGCTCACCGGGTGCGGCATGAATAGTAACGAGTTGGTCACCCTTTAACGCCGGTAATGACATCGTAATTGCGGTGTAATCATTAATAAAAGAGACATGGTCACAGCCTAACGTGTTCTTTACTGATTGAGCTGAGAATGACCAACCTAAATTAGTCATTTTTAAAATTTTATCGACCACCGGACCAGCAATACCAAAACAAGCGTTAACAATTGAGACTTGTTTTAACTCAACATAATGCGAAACAACCGCTTCGAGAGAAGAATGGTCATCACACTTAAAACACTCTATTTCAGTAATAGTTTCGTCATCAACTAAAGCCAGACGAATATTGGTACCACCAACATCGGCGATTAAATCAAATGATTTCATTAAGTTGCCCTTAACCTTCAGCAAACAAAGAGCAAGCACCTTGTTCGGCACCCGAAAGTTGGCTGCGCATGCTACCAAACATTTCACGTCCCATACCGATTCGGCTTGATGCCAGATCAGGAACAACGGCAACACGTTGATCTAATATACTTTGCTCCACTAACAGCGATAATTCACCGGTAATAGCGTTAAGTCTAATCATGTCGCCTTCAACGATCTTAGCCAGTAAACTTCCATCAATAGCTTCAGGAGTTAAATGAATCGCCGCCGGAACATTACCTGAAGCACCAGACATTCGACCGTCAGTAATTAATGCCACTTTATAGCCTTGCCCCTGCAATACACTCAGTGGTGGAGTTAACTTATGAAGTTCAGGCATACCAATGGCACGAGGGCCTTGGAATCTGACAACTACAACGCAATCTTTATTGAGCTTGCCGGCTTGAAATGCACTGTCCAAATCATGTTGTGATTCGAAAATAACAGCAGGCGCTTCAACCACTAATTGTTCAGGTTGCAGTGAGGATGTTTTGATCACGCCACGGCCTAAATTACCGGCCATTAACTGTAAGCCGCCAGTTAACTGAAAAGGTTTATCGGCGGTAGTTAGTACTTGATTGTCACCACTTACCAGCGGTGCATCAACCCAGTCGAGCTTACCCTCGGTCATTACAGGCGTTAAGGTGTATTGTTCAAGTCCTTCACCAACAATGGTTTTAACATCAGGGTGTAAATAACCATTATCGAGTAATTGCTTAATCAGAAATGCCATGCCGCCAGCTTGCTGAAAATGGTTAACATCGGCGGTACCATTCGGGTAAATCCGCGTTAATAGTGGAATAGTCGTTGAAAGCTCAGCAAAATCACTCCAATCAATAAGGATGCCAGCCGCTTTCGCCACCGCGACCAAATGCATGGTTAAGTTAGTTGAACCACCAGTAGCCAACAAACCGACAATACCGTTAATCATTGATTTTTCATCAACAATTTCACCTATTGGTGAATAGTTACTGCCTTGAGCGGTGATTCTGCTGACTTGCTTACCTGCAAAATCAGTTAATGCGGTACGTAAACCACCATCAGGTGGTACAAATGACGAACCCGGTAGCTGGAGTCCCATCATTTCGATAACGAGTTGGTTAGAATTGGCAGTGCCATAAAAAGTACAAGTGCCAGGTGAATGATAAGAGGCCATTTCAGCATCAAGTAATTGCGACTCATCTGCTTCGCCTTTGGCATAACGCTGACGAACAGCCGCTTTTTCTTTGTTTGGCAAACCAGAAGGCATTGGCCCTGCTGGGACGAAAACCGTTGGTAAGTGGCCAAAACTTAAAGCGCCGAGTAATAATCCAGGAACAATTTTGTCACAAATTCCAAGCATCAACGTGCCATCGAACATATTGTGAGACAAGCCAATCGCTGTCGTCATGGCAATAACATCACGGCTCAGTAAACTGAGTTCCATGCCTGGTTGCCCTTGAGTCACGCCATCACACATCGCCGGTACGCCTGATACAAATTGGGCGACACTACCTTCAGCGGCAATGGCTGCTTTTAGTTGACGCGGGTATGTTTCGTAAGGCTGATGCGCCGACAACATGTCGTTGTACGCTGACACAATCGCGATATTCGATTTAGTTAACGACTTTAAATCTTCTTTAACGTCTTTACCGCAGGCAGCAACACCATGGGCAAAGTTGCCGCACGATAATACTTCACGCATTGGGCCTTTGGTACGCGCAGCATTAATTTTTTCTAAGTACGCTTTTCGCGTTGCTTTGCTACGCTCAATAATGCGCTGGGTGACTTGCTCAATAATCGGATTCATAATTGCTCTCTTTAAACGACTTTACAACTTAGCGGCAAATCAACACATCAAGATTGTGATGATGTTGGATAACTGCGCTAATTGGCATTTCTTTATTATTTTTATGCTGTGTTGCTTGCTCAAAAACTGCTAATTTTTTATCACCAGACAAAGGTAAATAAACCTGTTTAGCAGCTAAAATTTGTTTGAGGGTAAAACTAATTCGTTGATATGGCGCGGTTGTTGGTTGTGTTGCAATAAGGGCTAATTCATTATCCAGTGCCATCGCAGCATCAACCTCAGCTGAACAAGGGAATATTGAAGCGGTGTGACCATCTTCACCCATCCCCAAAATCATCACATCAATATTGTCGACTAATGCATTAACACGATCATTAGCAGCGGCAACACCTTTTTTGGCATCATCTTCACGACCAACAAGGGCAATAAAGGTTGCAGCAGCGGCCTTATTAACTAACAAATGAGTTTTAACTAACAGCTCATTGCTGTTTGGGTTATCGGTAGCAACCCAACGATCATCCACTAACGAGATGGTCACTTTAGACCAATCTAAATCTTGTTCACTTAATTGCTTAAATAATGCAATAGGTGATTTACCACCAGACACCAACAAGCTAGCTTGTCCTGTCGCGGCAATTGCTTGACTAAGATTAAACTCAATATTTTGAGCTAAAAAGTTAGTCATCATTTCTGTTGAAGTAAATTCAGTTATATTCATTTATTTTTACTCATCCCAAGCTCGGCCATCACGGGCGATTAGTGCCACAGATGCAACAGGTCCAGAACTACCAGCAGCATATGGGCGTAAGGTTTGTCCCGTTGATTTCCAAGCAGATAAAATACCGTCACACCAAGTCCATGAGGCTTCGACTTCATCACGACGGACAAATAATGCTTGGTTACCATTGATCACTTCTAACAATAATCGCTCATAAGCATCGGCAATACGTTTACCTTCAAAAGCTTGATTAAAACTTAAATCGAGTTTGGTGGTTTGTAAACGTTGAGTTTGTTCAAGACCTGGAACCTTATTAAGCATTTGAATTTCTACGCCTTCTTCAGGCTGTAAACGAATGGTTAATTTGTTAGATGGTAACTCACGGTAATATTCTTTAAACAAATTATGAGAAGGGTTTTTAAAATAAACCACTATCTCAGACACTTTAGATGACATACGCTTGCCAGTTCTTAAATAAAATGGCACACCTGCCCAACGCCAATTCTCAATCTCAACTTTAAGCGCGACAAATGATTCAGTGGTGCTAATGGTATTAGCGCCCTCTTCTTCAAGATACCCAGGAACCGCTTTGCCGTCGATAAACCCTTTGGCATATTGACCCCGGACCGTATTTTCATACACGTTATCAACATTAATCGGCTTTAAGGCTTTAAGTACTTTGACTTTCTCATCACGAATTGCATCAGCATCAAGGCTTAGAGGTGGATCCATCGCAACCAAGGTTAAGATTTGGACCAAATGATTTTGTAGCATATCTCGCATTTGACCAGCTTGGTCGAAATAGCCCCAGCGCCCTTCGATACCGACTTCTTCAGCCACGGTAATTTGAACATGGTCGATGCTGCGATTATCCCACTGCGAGGCAAATAATGAGTTGGCAAAACGTAAATCTAACAGATTAAGGACGGTTTCTTTACCCAAGTAATGGTCAATACGATAGGTTTGAAGTTCACTAAAATAAGCGGCAACATCGTCATTCACTTTATTAGAAGACTCAAGATTAGAACCAATGGGTTTCTCTAATACAACACGAGACAATGAATGATTAAGCCCAACATGCGCTAAGCCTTGGCAAATGTTGCCATATATTGACGCTGGCACGGCAAAATAATTAACCAACCCAACCGGCTCGTTACCCATCATTTGTTGTAGCTTATCAAAACTATTGATATCGGTAAGGTCTAACGCCACATAGTCAATTTTAGCCACCAACTTAGCCACGATGTCCTGATCGAGTTCTTCTTGAATAAATTCCTTAAGAGAGAGCTCAACTTCTTGTTGATATTCCTCGCTAGAGATATCACCTCGAGCCACACCAATAATGCGGCTGTCTTGAGCTAATAACCCAGCACACTCCAACTGGTATAATGATGGTAATAATTTTCGGCGAGCCAAATCACCTTGGCAACCAAAAATAACAATATCAGTTCTCTCTACTTTATTCATATCAACTCATCAGTTAGTAACTTAATTTATGCAGCAAAATATCTAAGCTCGGCTGCCAACCATATATTTTGAAATCAACTCGGCTATTTTTCACCCTAATCCCATCCTCCAATAACAAGCTTATTTGGAGACGATGATTAGCATCACCAGCTGGAATCGATATTTTACCTTGGCTATTAATTACTCGGTGCCAAGGTACATTCGAATCACTTGTTGATTTTAGTGCCTTACTAACCAAACGTGACTGCTTGGGTAACCCTGCTAAATCCGCAATTTGACCATAACTCGCTACATTCCCTTGAGGGATAAGCTTTACAACGGCTAAAATTCGAATATAAGAGGGATTCATGGCACTTTTCAACAAAGTTGTTAATTTAGTACCTGCATTTTACCTTAATTTCACCACCAAAGGTCAATAATGATGTAATTAAACTACAGACTCTAAAATTTGTGCTTGATCTTTATTCGTTTTTTTTTGCGCATGCATTAAAGCAATCGCATTATCTAACATTCGATTACTAAAGCCCCACTCATTATCATACCAAGACATCACCTTAACTAAGCGTCCTGAAACACGAGTTTGGGTAGCATCAAAAATAGAAGATAAAGGATTATGATTAAAGTCAATTGATACTAGTGGTAATTTATTAACGCCCAGTACTTTACTCAATGTTTTATCGCACGCCGCTTCAGCGATCAATTGATTAATTTCTTCAACGCTAGTGTCACGCTGTGCAATAAATGATAAATCAACTAATGAAACATTCGCGGTTGGTACTCGAACAGCTAAGCCATCAAACTTACCTTGCAACTCAGGAACCACTAAACCCACAGCAGCAGCAGCGCCAGTGTTCGTTGGGATCATCGACAAGGTCGCGGCACGAGCACGGCGCAAATCACTGTGGTTAACATCGGATAACACTTGGTCATTCGTGTAAGCATGAATAGTGGTCATTAAGCCAGATTCAATCCCAATCTCATCATTAAGAATTTTGGCGAAAGGGGCTAGGCAGTTAGTGGTACAAGAAGCATTGGAGATAACGGTCATGTCACTGGTTAACACATCATGATTTACACCGTAAACCACAGTCGCATCGACATTTTTTGCCGGTGCCGAAATAATGACTTTTTGAGCACCTGCATTTAAGTGAGGTTGCACAGCTTCTTTAGAAGTAAATATTCCTGTACATTCAAACACAATATCGATACCAAGATCTTGCCAAGGTAAATCAGCGGGGTTACGTTCGCTTAACATATTGATTTTATCACTATTTACGATCATAACACCATTATCATAACTAACGTCAGCGCCGAATGTACCGTGAACTGAATCATACTTGGTCAAATGAGCAGAGGTTGCTTTATCACCTAAGTCATTGATCGCAACAATTTCGATCTCTGAATATTGATTGCTTTCATAAAAAGCTCGCAAAATATTTCGTCCAATTCGACCATAACCATTGATTGCCACTTTAATCGCCATCATTTACCCCTTTATTGTCACTTAAATTTTACGTAATGTAGTTTTATTACAAAATTACAGTACTAAACCGCCAATAACAAGCTAATAATTACAATTTTGGTAGTTTTATTACAATAATAAAGCGTCATTTTCTGTTGTTAATGAATTATCATGACATGATAATTGTTCCTTGCTATTTAGTGCTAGACAGGTGACTCTAGTTGCTATCGGAAAAAATAAGGATTATTTTCATGCTAAAGCCGATGGTGGTGTTTTTAACACGCTTTAGATTACTATCTATTTTCACTTGCCTCATCCTTTTAACTGTATTAGCCACTGGCGTTAGTCAGCTTCATTTTAATGGAAATTATCGAGTATTCTTTGGCGAGGATGATCCTAAGCTTATTGCTTTTGACAACATGCAAAACACTTATAATAAAAGTGATAACATTGCGATTATTGTCGCGCCAAAAAGCAACAATGTATTTAATCAACAAACGATTGAGCTAGTCTATAAACTCACCGAAGAAGCGTGGCAAATCCCCCACTCGTTACGCGTTGACTCGATCACTAATTACCAACATACCTCATCGATTGATGATGATTTGTTAGTTGAAGACTTATTGTTAGAACTCGAAGATCTTAACGACCAAAAAGTCACTCAAATAAAAGCAATTACCCTTAACGAGCCAATACTATTACACAAACTTATTGCTCAGGATGGCCAAGCAACCGTTGTTAATGTCACGGTACAGTTACCTGGACTCGATTTTATCAAGGAATTACCAGAAACGGGTGATCATTTAGATGCCCTTTTAGATAAATACCGCAGCCTCTACCCAAACATTGAGCTTTATTCCTCAGGCGTTATTGCGATGAATCGTGCCTTTGCTGGTGAATCTGAAAATGATGCTACTACATTGATCCCGGCGATGTTTATCACGATTATCGTGGTGTTGGGTTTTCTATTACGCTCGATCACTGCAACATTAGCAACGCTAGTCATTATTGCTTCCAGCATTGCTGCCACCATGGGCATCGCAGGCTGGCTCGGTATTGATTTGACGACGACCACCATTAATGTCCCAACTATAGTCATGACATTAGCGGTGGCCGATTGCGTTCATTTAGTGTCTGGGGTGTTGTACTATATGCACCAAGGTCAAGATAAAATAAGCAGTATAATAAAGAGTTACCAACTTAATTTCGGTCCCATCTTATTAACCAGTGTCACCACCAGTATAGGCTTCTTAACCCTTAACTTTTCGTATTCGCCAGCCATGAATGATTTAGGTAATTTAGTCGCCATTGGTGTGATGGTTGCCTTTGTCTTGTCGGTTACTTTATTCCCGGCTATTTTAGCGCTAATCCCACTAAAACATCGCGACCAATCAGGTAGCGAAAATAACTTTGGCCGTTTTGCTAACTTTATTATTGGTCGCTATAAGCTGGTAACCGTGGTCGCTTCAGTTATCTTTATTGGGATTAGCTCTCAATTATTAACCAATGTTATTAATGATGTTCCCTTAGAATATTTCTCTCAAAAAACTAAATTCCGTCAAGCGACTGATTACATGGGAGAGCACCTATCGGGCATTTCACAATTAGACTATTCCATTGATAGCGGTCAAGAGAATGGCATCAACGATCCTAAATTTTTAGCCATCGTTGACCAATTTGGTCAATGGTTACAGACGCAACCAGAAACCGATCACGTCAGCTCTATCGTCACGATTGTAAAGCGCCTTAACAAAAATATGCACGGTGATGACCCCAGCTATTACAAATTACCAGCAAACCGAGAGCTAACGGCCCAATACTTATTAATGTATGAAATGAGTTTGCCCTATGGACTTGATTTAAATAATCAACTCAATGTCGATAAATCAGCCACTCGTGTTAGTGCCACCTTTGAAGCAATGGGCAGCACTGAACTAATCATTCTCGAAAATAAGAGTCGTGATTGGTTTCAGCAACATGCACCGGAGCTCAAGGTCGTGATCGCCAGCACCAACTTAGTCTTTGCTCATATCGGTGAACGAAACATGAGTAGCATGTTAATGGGCAGCGCTATCGCCTTAGTGCTCATTTCAATGCTGGTTGGTCTGTCCTTAAAATCACTGCGCTTAGGACTCATTAGTTTAGTGCCTAATATCGCCCCTGCGGCCATTGGTTTTGGTATTTGGGGGATGTTTGATGGTCAAATAAATTTAGCTCTATCGGTGGTGACAAGTATCACGCTCGGTATTGTGGTCGACGACACCATTCACTTTTTAAGCAAATATCAATTAGCAAAAAACAGTGGCCTCTCCACTCCTGATGCTATTCATTCTGCATTTTCACATGTCGGCCGGGCATTATTAGTTACTACGATTGTGTTAGGCATTGGGTTTATGGTGCTAACATTGTCAAACTTTAAAATGAATGCTGACATGGGTCTATTAACCGCCATTATTATTGTGATTGCATTAATTGTTGATTTCATTTTATTACCGGCTCTTTTATTAATTTTTGATAACACCCCAGCTAGGGAGCAACAACATGAGCATTAAACACGGCGCAATCATCGCTTCATTCCTATTACTATCCTCGAGTGCCTTGGCACAAACAGCTCAAGAACGCGGTTTAGAAATTGCCCAAGCAAGAAAAAATATTGATCAAGGCTGGCAAAGTTCGGAGTCTAACTCCTTAATGATTTTGCGTAATAAACAAGGTAAAGAAAGCCGTCGTAACATGCGAAATAAGTCATTAGAAATAATGGACGATGGCGATAAAGCATTAACGATCTTCGATACTCCGCGAGATATTAAAGGCACTGCATTTTTAAGTTTTTCCCACAGTAATAAAAACGATGATCAATGGTTGTATTTACCGGCATTAAAACGGGTTAAGCGCATTTCATCACGTAACAAGTCCGGTCCATTTATGGGCAGTGAGTTTTCCTATGAAGATTTAAGTTCATTTGAAATAGACAAATTCACTTTTACTTACCTCAAAAATGAGGCCTGTGGCGATCAAGAATGCTATATATTGCAAAGTGTGCCAACGGATAAATACTCTGGTTACAGCAAAATCATGACTTGGCTTGATACTAGCCATTACCGGGTTCATAAAGTTGAGTTTTATGATCGTAAAAAATCACACTTAAAAACCCTAACAGCCAGTGGTTTCAAGTTATATAACGATAAATACTGGCGCTCAAATCAAGCGTTAATGGTCAATCATTTAACCGGCAAGTCGACAGAAATTATTGTCTCAGATCTAAAATTCAATACCGGTTTAACCAGTAAAGACTTTAATAAAAATACCCTAAAACGGTCACGATAATGCGTATTTATCCGTGGAATGCTTTGTTGTTGGCGCTAGTATTACCAAACCATGTTGTAGCAACAAGCTCTGATTCAATCAGTCTGATTAAAGAAACTTTTTCAAACATCAGCGCCAATGGCTATGTTGGGATCGAGCATCGCTATTTTTGGCAGTCGCCATTGCAACCTCAACAAAGCAGTAATCAATCGAGCATTAATGGCCAAGTCGAGCTCTATTGGCAATCACCTGACGGTCAAGATAGCCTAACTATCACCCCTTTTTACCGCCATGACTTTGTCGACAGTCAACGCAGCCATCTTGAATTTAAAGAAGCCTATTGGCTTCATGTTGATGACAATAGTGAACTAACTCTGGGCTCAAAAATTGTATTTTGGGGAATCACTGAATCACGCCACTTGGTCGATGTGATTAACCAAATTGATTTAATTGAGTCGCCCACCGGTGAAGATAAACTCGGTCAACCGATGCTGCAATATACTTGGATTGAAGATTGGGGCAGCGTTGAGTTTTATGCTCTACCCTATTTTCGAGAACCAGTTTATACCGGTAAAGAAGGCCGTTTAAGGGCACTATCGCCAATCAGTGAACAAGTCATTTATCAATCGTCTAAGGCCCAAAATCATCAAGACTTTGCGCTACGATTCGCTAGTAGTGTTGGTGATTGGGACATTGGTATTAGTGCCTTCAAAGGCACCGAACGTCAAGCAGAATTTGTGCCGATGATGGGTAACGATAACACACTAGAACTAGCACCATTCCACCGCCAAATTAGCCAAGTGAGTGTTGACTTACAGGCAACCATTGATGATTTCTTATGGAAGTTCGAAGGACTGTATCTTCAACAAGATTATCTCGATCACCCTTTAGTTAAGGCAGGTTTATTGCAAGCGAGTGCTAACTACTTCGCGGCTACAGCGGGGTTTGAATATACCTTAGTTGGCATTAATGATTCCCAAGTAGATCTCGGTTTATTGTTTGAATATAACTATGACCAACGGGTCAATAGCCCTTTCGCCGACACTTTATTTTTAGCGACCCGAGTGGCCTTAAATGATTTCAGCTCTAGTGTATTATTAATGGGATTTAACTACGATAGAGCGACGAATAATCGCAGTGCATTAATCGAAGCGAGCACCCGAGTCGGTGACAACATGAAATTAGCCCTCGAAGCCTGGTGGTTCGAGAGCGATAATCAACGCAGTGCGATGTACTATATTAACCGCGATGATTTTTTAGCGCTTAAGCTGAATTACTACTTTTAATCGATTGCAGCCAGCTGATTTCGCTGGCTATCCACGCTTGAGTAAGTTCCGCCAAAGCCTGATAAAATAGCCCCTGATCGATCTTAATCACCTGAGCGACAAATTTATCGAGCCAAGGTGCTAACTGACTTTGTAAATAATCCAACTGCTGTTGCTCCGGATAATTGACTGCCAAATGCCCTGCGTAAGCAAGAATAACCGCCAGATGATCCGCAGGCTCTAAAAAATCACTGGCTAACTGCAACCGTTGATCCTTTAAAAACTCTGACATTTGATGATGTTGCTGACCAAAAATAGTCGGCTCCTGCTCATGACCATACAAACTGGCGTAAGGCGATGCGCTGTGCTTGGTGCCGACCAGAAACAAACCACAATAATCAGCGGCCAACTCTAGTAAATCTGGGGTTGAATTTAGGCCCCCGAGTACCTGTTGCATTTGACTGATCGGCGCAGCAAATTCTGGAGCTCTTGCCAGCTGTTGCAAAAACAATTGACCAGGCTCCGCCATTAATTCATCACGCATTGCTTGATCAACTTCTTTGGCAAATAAAGACGACAACAATTGATACACACGTTGCCGTGCTTGGTGCTCTGGATTATGAATCATCATTATATTTTAACCTCAATTGGACCATTAAATGAAGATACCGCTGGCACCTTGCCCTTAAATTTCTCATAGTTAACCAAACACGTATAAGCAGAACAGGCTTGGGCTAATTTAGAAGTGCCGATGTCTTGAGTTAAGGTGTTTGGATCGCCATAACTACAGATCGCGCCAATTTTTGCGCCGCCTTGCACGCTGCCATCATCACCAACCGGACCATACCAAGCGCCTTCTTCAATCCGGATCACCCCAGAAGGAAAGTTATTTGACACTACCGCACCCGCTAACAGCTGACCTCGGTCGTTAAACACCCGAACCACATCACCATCTTTAATGCCACGGGCTTTCGCATCCAATGGATTAAGGTAAACAGGCTCACGCCCTTGCACGGTATAGGTTGCTCTAAATTCTGCTGATTCGCACATTTGTGAATGCAGACGTTTATCGGGGTGACAAGATTGCATCCAAATCGGATGTTTGTCAGACCCTGGACCACCGTGACTACGTTCGGTTTTTTCCATCCACATTGGGTGACCATGACAATCATCGTATTTATAACGGGCGATTTTACGACTAAATATTTCAATCATACCCGATGGTGTCCCTAACGGGTTAATCTCTGGATCGGCTCTAAAGTCAGCGTGGCGAGTCCACAATTTACCCTCACCAAAATCAACATAACCATCACGCCAAAATTGATCAAACTCAGGCATCGCAAACTTGCCATCGTTAGCCGCTTTACAATCGTCATATAATTTTTTAAGCCAATCGAATTCACTCATACCACGGGTGTATTCTTTTTCACGCCCGAGTAAGGCCGCAAAACGACTAAATATTTCAAAATCAGACAAACTATCAAACAACGGTTCAACCATTTTTTGCATCGCTATCACGCCACGATTAGAGTAACTGCCATAAACATCAATATCGTTACGCTCTAACGTGGTACAAGCCGGTAACACTATATCGGAGAAACGACAGGTCGCGGTCCAGTTAATATCTACCGTGACTACACATTCCAACTTTTGAAAGGCCAGCTTCATCCGATTACGATCTTGATGATGATTCCACGGATTATTGCCTGAAATAACCATCATTTTAATATCAGGATAAGTGATTTTTGCGCCATTGGCATCAATCACTTTGCCTGGCGACAAAATAGCATCGACCCACCGCGCCACCGGAATGGTTTTGCTGGCGCCTTTAAAATCATTATTATCAAATAAAGGCTTTTTACCCTCATCAAGATTACGCGGAAAACCACCCGGCGCTGCCGCGCCAGTTGATGGCACGCCAATGCTAGAATAATGATGACCATAACTAATACCACCACCGGGTAAACCAATTTGACCCAGCATGGTGGCCAATACCGCAGCCATCCAATAGGGTTGTTCGCCATGTTGCTGACGCTGAATACACCAGCCCATTAGCATTTGGGTGCGACCGCCGCTCATGGTTTGCGCCAACTCTTTAATCACCTCTTCACTAATACCAGTGATTTTGGCGGCCCAAGCGGCTGTTTTTACTACACCATCATCTTTACCGAGTAAATACGGCACAAACTTATCAAACCCGAGACTGTAACCATCAATAAAGGCTTGATCATGACGCTTATTAATATAAAGCTCATGGGCAATCGCCAACATTAACGGCACATCGGTTTGTGGGTTAATGTAAATTTGTTCACACTCGAGGTAGTTTTGCGTTTTGCTCACCACCGGATCAATACTGATAACCCGAATTTTACCTTCTTTGATCTTTTGTTTGAGCTGGGCTAAATACGCATAAGACTCATGTGTTTCGGCGTTCCAACCGACCTGCAGGTTTTTAAACGGATCATTGGCCCATAACACGATGGTTTTAGAGTTTTCTAAAATCAACGGCCAAGAAGTCCCCTGAGCATACACTTCAGTTGATCCTAAAATGTACGGTAAAATTACCTGACCAGCACCGGTAGAATAGTCACCGATTTTTTTAACGAAATTACCGTGCATCCCAACCGCACGTTGCATGTGACTGGTACTTGAATGTAACTGCCCAGTCGCACGCCACCCAGTTTGCCCTGCGTGCAAAGCACTTGGACCATAATTGGTTTGAATTTGATCCAGTGACTCTTTAAATAACGTTAAGGCTTTATCCCAAGTCACCCGCACAAATCGAAAATCGCCACGCTTAGTGGTATCACTCTGATGACCCTTAAGCAGAAAATCCAGACGGACCATTGGGTAACGAACCCGTGATGGGTTATACACTAAACCGCGAATACCATTGATCATATCACTTGGATACTTATCAAGATCGAACGGTTTAATCTGATCGATTACGCCATTTTTACGTTTGATCTTAAAGGCACCGAAATGACTAGCGGTCGTTAACCAACCGTCGTTACTGTTAGCGGTCGCTTTCGCTAACGCACTCAGTGGGGCTAGCACTGATGCGCCGCTAGCAACAACATAGGATGTTGATAACAAACCTTTTAGGAAATCTCTTCTGTTCATCTTATGCTGCTCCGATTAATGCTTTTCTTTAACAAAGGTTGAAGAATGTTGTTGTAAGTATTTTTGAACCAGCGCTTGGGTATCTTGATCCATGTTGACGAAGGCGATCATGCCTTGGAACATGCCCGGCCAAGTATTGGCGTCGAAATGCGCCTCATCAGGTTGGGTATGACAAACACTACAACTGCTGCGGAATGTGGTGCGAGCGTAATCCCATAATGGTTGCTGATGCTCAAGCATATAATCAGCTTCGGTCCATACGTTCACGGTCACGCGCTGCCATTTCAGGCCAGTCATGTCATCTTCTTTCTCTTCAAATCCGGTGATCACGCCCTCTTCTTCTGCTGCAAATATCTCAAGCTGTGTCAGTAACATATTGACGCCAAAATCAAGATAAATAACGCGCCCAACACCCATTCGTTTACGCCAGCCGTTAATTTCAATTTGAATACGAGAGCCTTGAGTGGCCAACACTTTCACTTGAGTCGCTATGTTTAAGGTGCCTGCTTCAACGTCTGTTTTTTGATTAAGGAAGATAGGCTTGGTTAACGAACTATAATAAGTATCGCCCGTAGTGAATTTACTTGGGCCAGTGCCAACTTCAGCAATAAGCTCTGGTGCCCGTGCGGTTCCCATGTCCGGTAACTTATGAGCGATCCCTTTGTGGCAATCAACACAGCTTTGATCTGTTTCCGCGGCGCGTTTCATTTGCTTTTGCGCCAGTTTAGACATGCTTTCCCATTTCATTGACTTATAATCATGACAACCTTTACAGGCTAAGGAATCGTCACGTTCAAAACGGGCCCATTCACGAGTCGCCATTTCTAGACGCTTGCTAACGAATTTTTCTTCGGTGTTTACCGTATTAAACATCCAACCCCAAACATCACTTGATGCTTCAATTTTACGGGCTATTTTACGGCTCCAATTATGCGGTACATGGCAATCTGGACACGTTGCGCGTACCCCAGAATGATTACTCCAATGAACTGTTTCTTGGAGCTCTTTGTAAGGGTTACTTTTCATACTGTGACAACTAATACAGAATGCTTCGGTATTGGTTGCCTCTAATGCGGTATTAAAACCGCCCCAAAAAATAACACCCATTAAAAATGCCGACACACTTACCGTTCCTAACGTCAGGTATTGCGCTGGTTTGTTAAGTGTTTTCCAGAGATTAATTAGCCATCTCATAAACTAATCCTCATTATTATATTAATAGTTAAAATTGGTATTAATGCCCGACTGAGCCGCCGAATGCTTGGATCATCCAAATAACGAATCCATAAGCGCCAATGCCAGCAATAGTCAACATTGGGAATAGCACCACAATAATAAAACCTAGGGCTTTGAGTTCTTGGCCTCGGGTTTCACGCTTTTGATCTGAGTTATTTTGTTTAGTTATCACCGCTAACTCCTTGGTAATTATTGATGTCGCCATTTTACCGAGATGATATGAATGACATTGCGGTATGTCATGAACAGCTTTCGGGGGAATGTGAAGAAATATGAAAAAAAAGGCAACCCCGTAAAAGATTGCCTAATGCAACAAAGATATTGCTAGTCAGGATATGATGCAAAGCAAGCATCACAGGATAAAAAGATGAAACAAGTTAAGGGGAAATTAAAAACTCTTAGTCACACTAAAAGCTCTTCGTTATACTAAAAACAAGACGTTGATCAAATATTTTTAGACCATCGGCAGAGCCATACACTAAGTGGCTGCTGTCGACATCAGAGTCGTGATAGCGCACATCAAGATTGATTCCATAAAAATCTTTATTGATGCCTACATTCCAATGAGCCCAGCCTTCCGCGCCATGACCAGATAAACCTTGATAGCCGATAGAGCCCGATAATTGAATCCCATTATCAAAGGTCGTTTTAGGATGTAGCGCATAATTAACACCATACCAACCGTCAACAGCAAACCACTCATTTAACGTTGGGGTTATTTCTAGTTCTAAATTAACCGGACCAAAGTCTTTATTGACCTTAAGCCATAACTCGGTGTAATCAAGATTTTCAGCACCAGGATACATATAATGAAAAACCATCACATTATAGCCAATACCACTGTCACCAAATTGACCGAATTTACCCATGTAAGGTCCAACAACAGCATAAATATCAGGAGTTGTGGCAAATTTATTGGTTGATGAAAACAGTCCGGCATAGGTACCATTTTTATGGGTCCAATTAAATGTCCCCTGTACCGCAGGGATCTCGCCATCTACTACTTCTGATTCACCGCGAAAGACATAATCAGTCGCAATTTTAAGCGAACCGCTGAATTGGCCACCAAAAAATTGTTGCTCCGATGGTTGTTCATTTGCTATAACACCAGTCGATAGTACAATAGCCGCCGCAGCGAAACCAATTGCTTTCTTCATTGTTAAACTCTCCATGATGTTTAATAAATTTGATAAAGTCATTGTAAATAGAAGATATGAATAGCATTGCCACCATAAATGAATGGGTTATTTAAATTTATATCTAAAATTCGTCACATTCATTCACATCAAGGGAACACGGTGAAAAATAAACACATTTTAGTCGTTGAAGATGAAGCAATCACCAGAGCTAAACTCGTTGGCTATTTTCAACATGAAGGTTATCGGGTCAGTCAGGCGCAAAACAAAGCCGAACTAGACAGCGTTATGGCGCAACATGCGATTGACTTAGTGATGTTAGATATTAATTTGCCTGACGAAGATGGTTTAAGCATCACCCGCAACCTTCGCGCGCAATCCAACATCGGGATTATTTTAGTGACCGGTCGTACCGATACCATTGATAAAATTATTGGTTTAGAAATGGGCGCCGACGACTATGTCACCAAACCGTTCGAGTTGCGGGAACTGTTAGTGCGAGTCAAAAACTTACTATGGCGAGTTTCGCTAACCCACGCCGTTGATGAGCCGAGTAAAATTGACGACGATGCCTTTTATTTTAGTGATTACCGTTTCGATATCCCTCGCCGCAAGCTCACCAAAGGCGACGAACAAATTAAACTGACCAAAGCCGAATATGAAATTTTAGTCGCTTTCATTGCTCATTCAGGTCAAGTGCTAAGTCGTGATCGCCTACTCAACCTGATCGATCATCGAGTCGAAGATCCTAACGATCGCACCATCGATGTCCTTATTCGACGGTTACGTAATAAAATTGAAGTAAATCCTAAAAATCCGCAATTATTTATTACCGTTCATGGTGAAGGTTATTTGTTTGCACCAGACGTTAGTTAGCTTGATATGATCAATTTACCGACATCGGATCTTATGACATATAGTTACCCGATGTATTAAATTTTAATTTCTACTTTTAGAATGATATCTTCAAGGAGCTGCATATTATAGAAATTCGTACTATTTCTTGGCAACAAACGATCCCACTTCGTCATAGCGTATTATGGCCAAATAAACCCATGGAATTTTGCCATATCGATGAGGATACTGATGGCTTGCATTTCGGTGCTTTTGTTAACGAAGTGCTTATTTGTGTAGCTTCGGTGTATTTTACGTTACCTAAGGCCCGTTTACGTAAATTAGCTACCGATCCTCGTTATCAAAACCAAGGAATTGGATCTACGATGTTAAAGCATATTATTGACACGCTAAAAAACGCCCAGATAGAATATTTATGGTGTGACGCTAGAGAATCAGCATTAAACATTTATCAACGCTTTGATATGCATAAATGTAGTGAGCGTTTTTATAAAGCAGGCGTTGCTTATTATAAAATGGAAGTGGCTTTATCGAAGGTATAATCATCATGATTATTAAGTTAATTCCTTTACCGGTATTACTATTTTTAACGGGTCTAATTCAGGGCAGTGGTGACGCCAAAGCTAGCTTTAGCTAATTTATTGCTAGTGTTTTAGTCAGTTTAATTAACTTGATAACTCGGTTTATAGTCGCTCGGTGATAGCGAGTCGCTTAACGTAAACTTATCAATATTAGTCGGATCGATGGTTAATATTTTAGGGCCTTGATTTGATTCAATGTCTCGACCGTCTAGGTAGTCGATAACTTGGTTTATCGCCATTTTTCCTTGTAATACCATTTGATCGGTATTTGCCATCATGATTTTTCCGCGCGCTATACCACGATAAACACCATGACTAAAATAATGACTTAAAATTTTAGGTCGTTGCTGAGCTGAAATCGCACTAACTTCACTAATCGCCATTTCGGCCATCACCGCATTACCGGCTAAATAATCGATATTAGGGTATTTGGTTAAGACCGATTTAATTAACGAAAACTGACTAATATTATCGTTAAGACCATATTCAATGGTCACTAATTCAATTGCACTCCCTTTAATCGCTCGGATCAGTCCAGTGGTGGCCTGCTCACTACCGCCACCATTTAAGGGGCCAGGAAACCAAGCTAACCTGACGGTTGGTGTTGATGCTGGATGAATTTTCGCTAGATATTTCCCAAGTTTAAATCCCATTTCATCCCAAGATACGCCAATGCTGGCGGTTAGCTCTACTTTATCGACTTCATTAACCAAACTAAATAACGGTGTATGCCGGTTGATTAATCCGAGTTGTTCGCTAAAGGGATCAAATAATACCGAGCCGAATAAAATGGCATCGGCCTGCCACTTGCGGCAGTGCTCTATTTGTTGCCACTGACTATCGCTGTTACCATAACCGCCTGCCTCCAACACTTTTAATTTAATCGCCCTTTGTTTTGCTTGCTTGATCATGCCAAAATTGATGCTTAGCCAATAGGAGTCTTTGAGGTGGGGATAAACTGCACAAATACGCCAAGGCGACGAGTTAGCAACAAGACAAAAAGAAGCCATCGCTAGCCACAAGATAATAATAATTTTCAACCAATAATCCTCGAGCAATTTTGTAATGAGGTATTTATAGTGGAGCTTACATTGCAGTTTCATCGAAGTATAGGTAGCAAACTACTATTTGCTTTTAGTTTTATTACTGGCCTGTTGCTGTTTGTCAGCTTGATTTCATGGTTTAGTCTCAATTTAATCGCCAACAGTGGCGAATATATTAACCGCCAGATAATCCCCAGCTTAACCAGTGCCCGTGAGTTAGCGAACATTAGTTTACAAATCACCCACCAAACAACCCTATTAAAAACCGCAAAAAACCAAACTCAGCGACAACAATATAGTGATGTACTAAACCAATTAAATGTTGCGATTAAAGAAAAATTGCAATCACTTAACTCATTAGAGCACTCCAAAAATGGTTTAGTAAAACTGCAAAGTATCAACCAATTGATCAGAAAAAAGATTGACCAGCTAGACCTTTATGCTCAACAACATATTGAGTATCAACAATCAATTAACCAGTTGTCAGGTAAAATAGGTCGAGCGATTAATGATATTTCGCAGTTATCACAATCGCAAATAGCCAATGCTAATACCTTTGCTCAGGTTAAACTGGGCGGTATTTACAACCTCTTAACCAAGCCTAACCAACGGCAAGCGGTCGATGAAAAAATTCAATTAGTGCTTGATCAAGTGATTGAGCAAGACCTTAATCAACTCAACAAAATGCATGCATTACAGCGCCATAGTTTAGAGTTAAGTCAAATTATTTACCTTATCCCCTCCAGCAAACAACAGTCGAAGTTAACCAAGCTAGGACAACAGCAAATTAAGCATATCGAGCTAATAAAACAGTTAGTCAGCGCCATTGCCGATCCCCAGCGTTATCACAAAGCGATGCTTGCGATTAAGCAGCTGGATTTAACGACTCAACTGTTAGCTAAACAACAAATCAACCTAGAACTAAGTCAACAAAGTGAGCAACTTAATCATAATATTTCCATGGATTTAACCGAACTTAACCAACAAATTATTAGCTTAATTAAAGACGGTACCACCCTAGCCCAACAAACCAGTAGTCAGCACCAAGAACTGGTTAAATGGTCAAAAATTATATTTGGGATCTCAATGATTTTGTCATTATTGGTGGTGATATTGGTGATGTGGCTAGTAGTTTATCGTGGCATTGTCTATCGATTAAGCCAACATACCGCAGCTATCTCACAGCTGGCGGCAGGTGATTTAAGCGTAACAGTGGCGTTAACGGGTCGAGACGAACTAGCTCAAATGGCGCAAGCCATTGAAGTATTCCGTGATAATGCGATCAATAAACAAGCCTTAGAACAAGAATTACAACAGCATAAAGCACAGCTCGAACAATTGGTGATCCAGCGCACTCACCAGCTCAGTAACGCCAACGACAAACTACAGCAAGAAATGAGCGATCACACTATCGCCAAGCAACTCGCAGAACAAGCCAATCGAGCCAAATCAGTATTCTTAGCCAATATGAGCCATGAAATAAGAACCCCAATGAATGGGATGATTGGCACTCTAGAGTTAATTTTAGATAGCGAATTAACCGCTCAGCAACACACTTATGCCACCACTATTTTACATTCCAGTGAGAATTTATTAGATATTTTAAATGACATTCTCGACTATTCTAAAATTGAAGCGGGTCATATTTCAATTGTGCCTCGTGCCATTGAGCTAGAGCGGCTTGGGCATGAAGTGATTGAATTAATGCAGTCGCGCGCGCAAGCCAAAGGAATAGCCCTAAGCTATAGTGTCACAGGCGACCAACCGTTATGGGCGATGGCAGATCTCAGTAAATTACGGCAAGTGCTGATAAATTTAGTCAATAACGCGATAAAATTTACCACCAATGGTTATGTCATTCTTGATATTGCCAGCTCGACGCAATCAAGCAGTAGCAACTTCATTTATTTCAGCGTCACCGACTCCGGTATTGGCATTGCCCCTAGCAAGCAATTAGAAATATTTGAAGCCTTTACTCAAGTAGCTAACGTCAGCAGCGCCTCAGGCACAGGTTTAGGGCTCGCTATTTGTCAACGGTTAGTCAGCGCAATGAAAGGACAACTGTCGCTCAATAGCATCGTCGGCCAAGGCAGCTGTTTTTCATTCGGCCTGAGATTAGATAAAGTGGCTACAGAATTAATTATTGCGCCGCCACCGCCGCAATCACTACTCGTTGCCACTGCAGTTACGCTTAACATTTTAGTGGTCGAAGACAATGATATTAACCGTCAAGTCGCCATCGGATTAACCGAAAAACTAGGTCATCGTGTTCATGGCGTTGCAGATGGTAAAGCAGCGTTTGCGGCACTAACACAATCTCGCTTTGATTTAGCCTTGGTCGATATCAACTTACCAGACATCAATGGCGTCGACTTAGCCCAACAACTAAAACAACAAGCCAGCAATGATCACTACGAACTAAAAACCATTGCGGTGTCGGCTCATGTCTTTCAAGAAGATATCGATCAGTACATTAAAGCAGGGTTTGATGACTTCATTGCCAAACCGGTACAAATGAAACGATTAACCGCCACGATCAGCAAGGTAATGGCAGGCCACAGTCAATCGGTTGTCATCGACTGCCCAGTACAAATAGCATCAACCGAACAATTTAATCCCGAGATCCTCAATCTAGATCTGCCCTATTTAGGTGAGCAACAAGTCAGTGGGTTAATTGATTTATTTAAGCAACAAAGCCAAGAGCTATTACCGCTGTTACAAGGCGCTAATCCCGTTCAACAACAGCAACAACTACACAAATTTAAAGGCGCCACTCAAAGTGTCGGCATGACCAAATTGGCAGTAGTGTGTGGAGCTTTAGAAGAACACTGTCAGTCTCAAGTTTTATCCCCCGAACAACTAGCGATGCTCGGTCAACAGATTAAAAAATCACTGCCACTGCTACTGGATTACCAAACACAGCTCGGATTATGATATTACAACCCCAAATTCAGGCTAATTTATATTGAAATAAACATCGGAAGGTAAACCTGATGATAAAGTGCAACGAGTACGATTATATTGAGATAGTATGTTTGTATCATTATCAGATTAAGCTAACGATAAAGTCTGGCGGAACTATTGAGGGAGTAGCCCTTGATACTCAGCGTAATGATGCACGTGAAGAATGTATCAAGCTGGATGTTAAGGGAACGGAACAGTTAGTGAAACTAGATGATATATCAACACTAGCAGTCTGTGTGGCTAATCCGAATTTTAACCAGGTTACATTCGATTAAACACCACAAAACCTAGCGTGGTTATTTTAGTACCGCATCCCTGCGGTATCAGCCAACTTAAGTTGGCTATTTAACCTGCTCATAAAAAATTACAAATCAAAACTATAATTATAGCTCACGACCACTCTAACATCGCTGTCGATACTATTCTTATTCACGTCCATCACGGTGAAGGTAAAATAACCTTTACTGAGAGAGGCGCTATAGTCGATATAGCTGTCAGCATGCTCTCTTGAACAACTGCCCGCATAAAAAACCCGTTCATAGTTGGCCATATCTTCGGCACAAAAGTCGACATTCGATACCCTAGTGCCGACATACCAACCTGACTTGCTTGCATAGTAATACCACCAGATAACGCAACATCATGGTCATTTTGGATCATACCACGCCACATTTAATTGTTAGTGGCGTAAATATTAGCACTAAGACCTTCTACCGCTAGCGTATTGCATGAACAGACCAATATTTCAGTGGCGAATAAATGTTTTAATCGTTTCATTTGATTATTTTCCTGTTATTGAAGGGATAGTTTGTGCCAAAAAATTTAAAATCCATTGCGTGGCCAAAATAGCATCGGTTGGTTGAACCAGTGTCGCGGCACCATCGGTAATGACAGCACTGGGTATTCGATCTTTGCGACTATTCATTAAAGCTAATGAGTAATCTCGGCTAAATTCAGGATGTCCCTGAATCCCCAAAAAATGATCACCAACCTGTACCATGGCATAGGGACAAAATGCATTACTCACCAACACCTGACTGTCTGGTGGCAACTGGCTAATTTGATCTTGATGGCTGACCACCAAGTCCAGCGTCGCTTGATAAGGCCTCATCCAATTTTTTTGCGTGCTCACTTCGCTAAAAGCAATACCAATGCCCCAGCCTTTATCCGATTTAGTCACCGCGCCGCCTAATGCTTGTGCCAGTAATTGATGGCCAAAGCAGATACCAACAAAGCCTTTTTTTGCCCGATAAAGCTTGCGAAGAAAATCACTAAGTTGATCGACCCAAGCTAAACCATCAGTCACTCCCCAGCGACTACCACTGGTCATGTAAACATCACATTGATTGATATCCGTTGGTAGTTTTCCGGATATAACATCAAACACTTCAATCTGTAAGGTGCTATCAACTTGGAGTAATAATTCACTGAACATTTGAGGGTAATCACCAAACTCTCCCTGTAGTTGTTCCTGAACATGATCACATAATAAAATGCCTAATTTCATTTTATATCCCCTGATGCTATGACTTTATAAATCACCGTTGACGGCGGCGCTAAAAATCTCACTATACTGTGTCGAACTAAATGAAATGGGATTACCACCAGCAGATGGATCGTTAAATGCCATGGTGCCAATTTCGGTTGCTCGCGCCAAATCGATGCCGATTTCAGATAAAGCATGAGGAATTTCAAGTTCATTCTTCAGTGCGACTACCCAAGCTAGGAAACTATCGAAGCTTGGACTATCTAACTCAATATATTGTGCCAAACGCGTGATCCGTTGTTCAATCACCTCGCGGTTTGCTTGCAACACATAAGGCATTAAGATCGCATTCAATAAGCCATGATGACTGTTATAAAGTGCCCCTAATGGATGGGCTAGCGCGTGCATGCCGCCGAGTCCCCGTTGAAAAGCCGTTGCCCCCATTGTTGACGCAACCATCACTTGTGCTCGCGCTTCTAAATCTTCACCGTTTGCGACAACGCGAGGTAAGTAATTTTTAATCATTCGGATGGCTTCTAAGGCAATACCTTCTGCCATTGGGTGATAATAAGGCGAGCAATATGCTTCGAGTGCATGTGATAAAGCGTCCATTCCAGTCGCAGCGGTTAAGTGAGCAGGTAACGGCACTGTTAACTGTGCATCCAAAATCACAATTTCAGGTAACATTTTTGGGTGAAAAATCAGTCGTTTTATATGTTCCTTGGCATCGGTAATGACCGACGCCCGACCGACTTCAGAGCCAGTGCCTGACGTTGTAGGTACAGCAACCACAGGTGCCATGCCAGCGACATTAACCCGACTCGCGTTATCGCCAATATCTTCAAAGTCCCACAATGGACGGTCTTGGCCAACCATTAAGGCAATTGCTTTGCCAGCATCTAATGCCGAACCACCGCCGAAGGCAATCACGCCATCATGTTTGCCCGCTTTAAATGCACTAACGCCAGCGTTAACGTTTTCACCGGTTGGATTACTGGTGATCCCTGAAAATAAGCCGCAATTTAAGCCTTCAGCATTACAATTATTAATGGCTTGAGCAATCATCGGTAAATCACACAGGCCAGGATCAGTCACTAACAAGGGGGATCTCATCCCGAGTTCTTTACAGATACTCGGCAGTTCTTTGATCCGCCCGATACCTTGACGAATATTGGTTGGATAATTCCAATTGGCGGTAAATTTTTTTAAATTCATCATCGCTCCTTAGCTTGGCATTTTAAGATGGAAAGACTTAGGTCGAGTCAGTGATTCATAACCTAACGAAGATAGTGTGCAGCCTCTACCTGAGTTTTTAACCCCGGTCCAAGCCAGTGCAGGGTCAAGATAATCACAGCGGTTGAGAAAAAATGTCCCGGTTGCGAGTTGCTCGCCAATCGCCAACGCCGCATCAACATCTTGACTAAAGACACTAGCGGTTAGGCCAAATTCTGAGTCATTCATTAAGCTAATAGCTTGCTGATCACTGTCCACTTTCATCACGCCCACCACGGGACCAAAGCTCTCTTCGGTCATTAAACGCATACGGTGGTCAACATTGGTTAACAGCTGCGGCGCCAAATAGGGAGTGCCTTGTTGGCTTAATGGAAATTTGGCAGCATCGATATGAGCAATAGCGCCCATTGCAACAGCGTCGCTAACTTGACCACGAACAAAATCGGCGGCACTCGTTTTAACCATTGGGCCAAGGGTTGTTAATGGATCATCTGAGCGACCCAGTTGATAGGTATTGATCAACGCTGTGGCTTTAGTGACGAACTCATCAAACACCTCACTGGCGACGTAGATCCGTTCGATCCCACAACAAGATTGTCCAGAGTTGAAAAAAGCGCCGTCAATACAAGTTGCTACCGCGTGATCGATATCTGCGTCGCAGCGGACATAAGCTGGATCTTTACCACCGAGCTCAAGGCCAACCCCAATAAATCGACCACTCGCCGCTTGCTCGACCATAGTACCGCCAGCAACAGAGCCGGTGAATGCGACATAATCAATGGCCGGTTGCTTGATCAACGCTTGGGTATCTTGATGGCTTAAATGCAAATATTGAAAAACTCCCTGCGGAAGTCCAGCGGCTTTAAATGCTTTAGCTAATTGCTCAGCGCACAATGGTGTCTGGGCCGAATGCTTTAAGATCACCGAATTTCCGGCCATTATCGCCGGTATAATGGCATTAATGGCCGTTAAATACGGATAGTTCCACGGTGCAACAACGAAAGCGACCCCCAGCGCTTCCCGTTTAATATAACGAGAAAAACCTTCAATTGGTGGCAATTCCACTGGCGCTAAAGCTTGCTCGGCAACCTCAACCATATACGTGGCACGTTCGATCATCCCTGCGACTTCACCTTTAGCATATTGAATTGGACGGCCCATCATCCAACATAATTGTTCACCAATTTCAGCGGCATTGTTATTAAATGCCTCTAACATCGCCAAGCAAATAGTGCGACGCAGCGGTAGTGATGTGTTGCGCCATAGTAGCTGTGCGGTTACCGCTTGGGTCACGGTTTGATCTATTTGCGATTGACTCGCCAATGATCGCTCAACATACACAGAGCCGTCGATTGGCGAAATAGTTTGTTGTATTTTAGTCATGATGTTATTGCTCTTAAATAATTTCAAAATAGCGTGAGAGTTCCCAATCGGAAACATGCTTGCGATATTCACGCTCTTCCCATTCCCGCGACGCGGCATAATGGCTGACAAATTCTTCGCCAAACATTTCCATTGCTGCTTTTGATTCTTTTAAACGGCCGGCGGCTTCAAATAACGTGCCTGGCAAGGCGGTTTCTTTTGGGTGTTCTTGCTCGTAGGCATTGCCTTTAACCTGTGGCAAGGGCTCTAATTTATGCTCAATCCCATACAGCCCAGAGCCAAGTGCGGCAGCTAATGCAAGATATGGATTAGCATCGGCTGATCCGATCCGATATTCGACCCGTTGTGAGTTTGCTGAGCCCGGTATAATTCGTAACGCAGTCGTACGATTCTCGACGCCCCACGTTGCATCCAACGGCGCCCATACGCCAGGCACCATCCGACTGAAGCTATTAACTGTCGGTGCGATCATCGATAAAAATTCAGGCATTAAGCGTTGTTGTCCCGCTAAAAAGTGGCGTTGAGTGTCGCTCATGTTGTATTTGTTTGCTGGCTCAAAAAAGGCTGAAGAACCATCTTTATTGGCTAAAGAGATATGAATATGACCACTTTGACCCGGTAAATCGCCAGACCATTTCGCCATAAAGGTTGCCATCATATTCTTGCGCTGAGCCCATACTTTTACAAAAGTTTTAAATAATGCCGCCTTGTCGGCAGCATCGCTGGCATTGTCATGGGCTAGTGCAGCTTCAAGTACGCCAGGACCAGTTTCAGTGTGTAGTCCCTCAATTGGCATATCCATTTTTTCGCACAGGTCTAATAAATCATGATAGAGCTCAGCGTGAACTGAATTACGGATCATTGAATAACCAAAGAAATCTGGCGTAATTGGCTTAAGATTTCTAAAGCCTTTTTCACGGACTGAGTCTGGCGTTTCATTAAACATAAAAAACTCATATTCGAAAGCAGCCGTGGCATCAAAGCCCATTTCCTTGGCCTTATTGAGTACGCGCCGTAAAGTCCCCCGTGGACATAATTTCTCAGCTTGACCTGAAAATTCAGCAATAAATAACAACATATCGCCTTCAAATGGAATGGAACGACAAGTACTTGGAATGATTTGAACCGGTGCATCGGGGTAGCCAGTATGCCAACCAGTGTAGGTCACATTGTCATAAAGCTGGTCATTAGAATCCCAACCTAACACCACATCGCAAAAGGCAAAGCCGTGATCTAGTGACGAGAAAAACTTTTCTTTGCTCATGTACTTCCCGCGCATAACACCATCGGCGTCAAACAGGCCGACCTTAATATGAGTTAAACCGCGTTCATCGATAATGGCTTTTGCATCAGCCACACTTTTTACTGCTCGAGGATCTAGCATAATTATTCCTTGTGAATTACATGCCCATAGCCAATGAAGTCGCAGGTTTTATCGTCGTTTAAAATTATATGCTCTGCGTTACGTTCAATCCCAATAGCAAGCTATTGCTCAATCACGCGCCTTAATCATCTAATTTTACTCAGACTATAAATTCCTGCATTTCCAATGGTCATAGGTATAGGCGTAAAGAAAAAGGGGGGTAGCCCCCCTCTATACTTTATTTGATGTCAGTCTCGGCATCATTGATAGCAGCGAACTCTTCGTCTGGTGACTGGGCAACCAAATGATAACGACTATAAAAAGCGAAGTAAGCAACTAATATGGCGTAAAAAACACCAGACCATAGGGCTGCTTCTAAGCTAACCACGAAGGTACTAGCAAAAGCAACTAATGAAAGAATGAGTGCAACACCCGTGGTAAACGTGCCACCCGGTGTACGGTAAGGACGCTCTAGGTTTGGCTCTTTTTTTCGGAGGATAATGTGTGACAACATCATTAAGGCATATGAGATGGTCGCGCCAAATACAGCCATAGTGATCATTAAATCACCTTGCTCGGTCAAGGACAGTAAAAAACCAATGATCCCTGGAATAATCAGGGCCATGGTCGGTACTTTACGATCACTGGTCACCGACAGAAAACGCGGTAGATAACCGGCTCTTGAGAGGGCAAACACCTGACGCGAATAAGCGAAAATAATCGAAAAGAAGCTGGCGATTAAACCAAATAAACCAACAACATTAACAAAAGTCGCAATACCTGAGTTCTCACCGTAAACAACTTGTAACGCGCCAACGAGTGGTGCTCCATGATTTTTCATCATCTCTGACCCCGCAACGCCAGGCGCTAAGAACAAGACCATCGCCGCAAACACTAACAGAATGACCATCGCAACAATAATACCTTTGGGCATATCTTTAGCAGGATTTGAGGTTTCTTCAGCGGCTAGTGGCACTCCTTCTACGGCCAAGAATAACCAAATAGCAAAAGGTATTGCGCTCCAAATACCAATATATCCTTCGGGTAAAAAGGTGCTAGCTCCCATCGCTTGCTCGTTCACTGCAATATCAAACAGGTTGTTGTAATCGAAATGAGGGATCAAACCAAGCGCAAATACCAGTAAGGCGACCACGGCAATACCAGTGATAACCATCATGATCTTTAATGCTTCACCGGCACCAAAAAGGTGAATACCAACAAAGATGATATAAACGGCGGCATAGACCATCGGTCCATTAAGCCCAAATATTTCGTTAACATATCCGCCAATGAACACCGCTATAGCAGCTGGGGCAATTGAATATTCGAGTAAAATAGCAGTTCCAGTCAGGAAACCACCCCAAGGACCCATAGCACGGCGAGCAAAACTGTAGCCGCCGCCAGCCGTTGGTAATGAAGAAGACAATTCAGCTAATCCAAAAATCATACAGGTGTACATGACGGCCATCAGGACCGTAGCGATTAACATACCGCCGAAACCACCTTGTGCTAGTCCGAAGTTCCAACCGGCAAAATCACCAGAAATAACATATGATACACCTAGGCTTGCGAGTAAAACCCAGCCAGCTGCGCCCTTTTTTAATTGTCGTTTATCGAGATAATCGGCCGAGACCTCATCGTATTCGACACTTGAGTTACTATTACTTGACATGCTTTTCCCTCTCTAATATCCACACTAATTGTTAGTATTATGTTACGACATCTTTTAGTTTGAGTATCTATCATCAACGATACTAAAACGGTTATTTGGGTACATCAAATACAATAAGAATGCGTTACCTAAATACTATAAGTAAAACTAATAGTAGAGGAACAAGGTGATTTTTGCTGCGTATGCGGTTAATAGGACATCGTTAAATGAGTTATTAAACTGTTAACCGATTTTTATTTGTTGTTTTAACCACGGTAAATCTCGGTTGACATATGTTAAAAATTCGTTACTTAGCATTGCGTGAATATCATTAGTTAAAATTTGCGGTAAATTCCATAAATCATTGGGTCTAGTGAGCAAAATCAAATGTCGAAACAAGTCATCCCCAGGTAAAGGGTGATAATTTAATTGCTGATGATCAAAGCCATTTTTAAATAAACACAATGGTGTGGTAATGGTCCAGCCTAGACCAGCGGATACTGAAGAGAGAATGGCAAAGGTATTATCGAGACTTAAACAGTGCGGTGCATTTATTTTCATTCGAGTTAAATAATGCTCTACCGTCGTACCAATTAAAGATGCGGCACTATAGCGAATGAAATCTAATTCTTGATGTAAAGCTTCAAGGCTAGTGATTGCTCCCTGATAAAATTTTGGTGTAACAACGATAAAAGGCTCGCGGAGAATACGATGACGCATCAGTTCAACGTGAGTTTCCAGGCCATCATCAGAAAGGATCATATCAACACTTCGCGACATCAAAGCATTAGCATGCATATGAGACATCCCCGTGGTTATTGACCACCCCGTAGTATGCTTCTTAATCGACTTAATAAGTGCTGGTCCAACGGATGTTGCCAAGGAATCAACCATGGCGATATTGACGTGAGTAAGGTGCTTGAAGTTAGATTGTAAAATATCTTTATTGGTCTTTCTGGCTTGCTCCAGTAATTTACAGGCACGATCATACAGAAAACGCCCAGCAGTAGTCACTTCAATCGGTCGAACACTACGATCCAGTAGCTGAACCTTTAGCGATTTTTCCAAGGTTGATAAACTTTGCGATATTGCTGGTTGAGTAGTGCCTAGTCGATCGGCCGTTGCTGACATGTTGCCTGACTCAACGGTGGCGACAAATATTTCCAGTACTTTTAAATCAAAACCAAAACTACTAACCATGAATTGTTCATTCCTTTATTTTTGTATCATAAAAAAATAACAGCTTCATGGTTAATAGCAAGAATATTACCCGTTGGCATTGTCACTACCAGTTACATTTCAAACAGAACATCTGTTCGAATGATGTATTTAGTGCCCTTTATTATCGGCTCTGAGCTATGCAGACAATGCATCGGGTGATGACCATGGGGGAAAACTAATACGCCACCAGCAGGTGTTCTTATATTCACTAGCTTGGCATCGTTAATTGCTCTGGCTGATCGATTAGGGTTATTTTTTTCGACCCAAAACTGGGTTGAACCGCCCTCGAAATTATCAGATAAATAGATTAAAAAGGTCATTTGACTCCAACGGTCATCAAAGGCCTGAGTCACTAATTTACCATCAATTACGCGGCTACCGGGCCATGAGCCATCAGTGTGCGGCTTAAAAAAGTCACCCGCTTGATATTTATAAAAACGAAAACGGGCGTTCAGTCCTAAAGGTTTTAGCCCCTCAAAGTGATCGGTGCCTAAATAAAATAGCGATGCAACCCGTTGCCAAATGATTTCGGTGGTTGGTTGATCGACCACCATAGTCACATTATCGTTATGACGAATACTACGCGGCAGAGACACCGGCGCATCGGGTAAATAGCCCAGCGCTTCAGTGATCTCGATAAACCGTTGACATTCTTGCGCTGACAGCACGTTTAACAATTGAAATGCACCGGGAATTTCGGGGATATCTTGTCGCGTCACTACCATATCAGTATTCAGAGCTAACGCCATCGGATTGATGCCATCGGAGGTCCAAGTTGGCAAACGAGGGTTTTCTGCGCCCGGCTCATGGGCAACTACATAAAACGGCATGGCGTTATTAAACTTTTTCACTGGCTTAGCACTCATTTACTTAGCACTCGAACTTGAGCAAACTGACGGTGCCCTTCTACTGAACCACGATAGCCAAAGCCACTTTGTTTAGCACCAACCCACGGAGTATTTGCGCCGCCACCAACACTTTGATTAACGGCAACCATGCCTGCTTCAAGTTGCTGTGCCACATCAGCAGCGCCTTTACCACCGAAAACCACAGCGCCCAAACCATAGTCAGAATCGTTCGCGCGGCTAATCGCCTGATCGATGTTCTCATAGCGAGCGATAGCGACTACTGGCCCAAATGTTTCTTCATTTTCCAGTAACATATCAGGGGTGATATCGGTGATAACGGTCGGGGGGATATACGGATATTGCTGCTCAGAAGCACCCAATAACACTTTTGCACCTTTTGCCACGGCATCATCAATATGTGATTTAACCTTCTGGAATTGAGCTTTATTCACTAATGGCCCAATATTTACATTAGATTGATTCCACGGCCCCACTGTATATTGACTGGCGATCTCAGCCACTCTAGCTTCGAATGCGTCAGCAATTTTTGCATCGACATACACTCGTTCAGTCGACACGCACATTTGGCCGGTATTTTCAAAGCTGCTGGCCACGGCAAATCCTGCGGCGGCTTCAATATTAGCATTCGCCATCACGATCATCGGATCATTGCCGCCCAGTTCCATGATTAAACGTTTAAGTCCCGATGACGCGCGCTGCATAATATCCACACCCGCTTGGCGCGATCCTGTAAAGGCAATAAGATTAACATCAGACTCAACTAATTTTTGGCCCAACTCTTTGCCACCATGAACTATTTGTAATATGCCTTGGGGCAGGAATTCATTTAACGCGGCGACCATTTCGTCAGCCACTAATGGCGTTTCTTCAGAAGGTTTAAAGATCACAACATTACCGGCCACCAAAGACGGTATAATCAAATTTACTGCCATCGCCAATGGATAATTCCATGGTGAAATAACCGCGCAGATCCCAAGTGGCAAATATTGCATTACCGTATCGCCGCCGACATTGTTAGGCTTTAACGCTGCAGCGACGTCATCAGCACTGTAAGCCGCGCCATAAATAACACCAGAGACTTCCCCCATTGAACGGCGGACATCTTTACCCATTTCCTGACTCATTAATTGAGCCAAGCCACGGTGTAGCGGCTCCAATGATTCAAAAGCCGCAGTAATTTTCTTAACTCGTTTTTTTAATGGTACTTGTCGCCATGATTTAAAAGCTTGCTGGGCATTAGTCACAATATCTGTCAATTCACTTTCTGTCGTAACTTTGACTTCACCAACGATTTCTAAGGTTGCGGGATTAATAGATTTCAGGGTATCTTGCATAATATCTCTAATTTTTTAAGCGGTGTTTCATCATCAAAAAATCCAATGAAACATTTAATGACCTTATCTTAAACTTGATTTAATACAATTAAAAACAACTACCACTTGTGATTGATACAACTATTAATTGTATCGATTTAATAGAAAAATCGAGTCACAGTGTCAGCAGTAACCGCATTAGCCATCTCGCTTGCAACCACCGCCAAGTTCAACTCTTAATTAGCATGAGCAATCAAATATCTAGTCATAATAACTACCACAAAATGGACGAAGAAACCGTAATTTTGTCACCAATCACCTCAAAAAAATTTGAGCCCGTTCGATGAAATAACTCATTTAAAAATATGCGGTGGACGATGTCAGCCAGCTGTACAGTCTGGAACCATGAACCTGTGCCCTCACTCATTTATCCTCGTTACAAATTTCTTTATCCCAAGTTCAGATTAAATAATAAAAGGTCGGGCTATAGGCTTTATGTGTCTAATTCATTGAATTACATAACAACACCAATCATTATCATTTGCATTAAGGTTTGATAATATGTAGGATGACGCCTTTATAATTTTAGAGATTTAAAAATGAAGTATTTAACAACAGGGTTAGCCTTACTCCTTTTAATCACGTCCTCGGCAACTCAAGCTGGATTGATGAGTTATAATGATTTCACCTTTGATAGTGATACCAATTATGTCTCTGGTGCTGGCAGTCAATGGTTGAGATGGACAGAGACTAAAAATAGAAGCATTTCGGAAGTGTTAGCCGATCAGGAGCTGCAAGACCAAGGCTGGAGAGTGGCAAATAAAACGAATGTGCTGTCCCTATTTAACACTTGGTTTGGTCGAGATCGTTTATTTAAACTATTCCCTAGTGCTGAGCAAGTAACAGCTCAAGAAACTTTCATTGAGTTTTTTGGTAAAACAGAAAATGTATATGATCAACTCTACGGCAATTGGATTACTTCTAGTAACTCTTTATTTATTAATGATCAAGGTACTGCTAGTTTAGCAGAGGCGTGGATTGATGGTGATTTTATCAATTTTGAAATTGACGCGACTTTCAACAAAGCATTAACCTACACTAGTGATACCGTCGGTGTGTTTTTAGTACGTGATGATAATATTGTGGTACCAACACCGACTACTTGGATGTTACTCATTACAGGCTTGGTAATTTTATCGCGTAAGCGATTACTAGCAAATAAATAATATTAACATCAAAACCAGGATAGCGTTTACGCGCTATCCTTTTAGCCACACCTTTGGATTAGACCGCCATAAATATAGATTTCAAATTTGAACAGCTCTATCACTCAAACCAATAATTATTGTACTCCATACAATTGAGCATACCTATCTGACAAAGATGGTAATATCTCTTGAGTAAGTTATTTGATTCGGTCCATCACAATTAGGGTAATCCCTACTACTGATAGGTCAAACATTATTAAAAGTGTAATTTAGCCCATATCGACGAGAGATCTCATGTTTGAATTGAAAACCATCGCTTTGTTTGCGCTAACAGCCCTTGCAGAAATTGTCGGTTGTTATTTGCCTTATCTGTGGCTTAGGCAAGATAAAAGTATATGGTTACTCATTCCCGCAGCCGCATGTCTAGCGCTATTTGCTTGGCTACTAACGCTACATCCGACAGCAACGGGTCGTGTTTATGCCGCCTATGGTGGCGTGTATATTTTTGTCGCACTATTGTGGCTTTGGGGTGTTGATGGCGTGAAGCCTACGATGTGGGATATTATCGGTGGCTCGATAGCATTAATTGGCATGTCGATTATTATGTTTGCCCCAAGAAACGCCTAATAATATCAATTGCAGTAAAGAGTTGATCATTTTTCACGATCTAAATGACTGATAGCAGCGTTATTTATTACCTATGGAGAATAACTACAGTAGGTAATAAAATGCCTTGCTCTCACCCATTTATCCTCGTTACAAAATAGGTCACTTCATTAATGTAATTGGTCTAAAGTATGCTATTTTATTGGCCTCAATATCGATAAATTTATTAGTTGTGAGTAGTTAAGTGAAGAAAAGTACAGTCAGTATTCTGGTTATAACAGCGATCGCATTAGGCGTATATATATTCCCTCAAGGTTCCGAACAAATAACCATAAAGTCATCACCCCTTGAAAAAACAGCAATCAAACAACCCATAGCTAACAATCAAGTCATAGCGAATAAATCCCCTCAACCAACCATAGAAACAACTAAGTTTAACCAACAAATAACAGCACCGCTATCACTACCAATGTCTCCAGTTAGGGCTAATATGATAGAGCCAGCAGATCACAAATCGCCAATAAGCACGCCGCAAGCCCATGGTCATGAACATCAGACTCATCAACATGGCAACCGAAATCCAGACTTTGGTGTGCCTAGACCGCCAGGTGAACCGAAAAACTAACTTAGCCCAAGCGGACAATGCCAATTAAGCCCTTTGGCTAATTCTAACGTTAGCTTAATTATTAGTCGACAAGGACATCGGCTAAAATATATCTACAAATCTTTAACTCGCCCAATAAGATTTAAGTTATTGTTTTTTATTAACATAAATAATAATTTCTGATAATTACTATCACGACCAACAAAATCAGTGTGGATATTGTATCCAATATGTAATATAAACGTGCGACAAACGTAACAAAATAGTAATAAATTATAAGTTTGCAAGACGAAGGACTGATGTACGGGTTAGTTGCTTTTGAAGTAAAGTTCAAATAGCACCAAGGAGGATTAACCTAATTATTTAGTTTAAATTTGGTTTAAAACATGAAATTGACTGCAAAAAAATCTCTAATTTCCAGTGCTATATTATTATCGTTAAGTATCGGTACCGCACAAGCCGCACAGATGTGTGGAGCAAAAACCCAAGACCGCCAAGGTGAAGTTCCTACTAATGTCACACATTGTCTTAGTGACAATGGTCATTACCTATATTTTAAAGTGCCTTACGAAAATAGTAATGTCACTATTACGACTTCTGGTGGCTCATTCATCAGTAGCGATGCTAGTTTATATTTATATGATGGCGACGACTGGAGTGGTAATAAAGTACAGGTAAGTTCAACGGTTGGTACTAATGAAGAAAGCCTTTCTTTTGTCTCTCACGCTGGAGATCGATACTTTAGTATTTCAGGTAACATCCAACAAACAAGTTTAACAATTAGTGTTACTGGCGGTGATATCCCTGCTCCGATGGGCGATTATATCGTTTATAACACTGACATTTACGTTAATGTTGCTGCAGCTCCTATTAGCTCAAAATCGCAGTATGGATCAACTATTTCAACGATATTAGCAGCTAACTACAGCGACTTTAAAGCAATTGCTGGCGCAGCCACTGATCCTATCACTGATGTTTCCAATGCGATTCATTTTTTAGCTAAGTCAGATAATTTAGCAGATCCAGATCTTAACCAATTATTATACTTTTTAAACTCATACACCTACTATGCTCCAGCGATGACCAATGCTGAAGCATCAGCGCTAAGTACCGCATTACTAGCGGTCACCCAAATGACTGGTTTTATTAGCCCAACAGGCACAGTCATTCAAGAAGGCTATGCTGGCGCGCTAGTCAACCTGCAACGCGGAGCTGGTGCCGCACATTTCAAAAATCATTTACCGCATTTATTAGCAGCACTGCAATACTTCTCACTGCAAAATAATCCTTTTGATATTAGCAATGCTGGTGATTCAGCCATGGCCATACTTGGCGCGATGGGTGCTGGTGCTTATGGTGGTTCAGCTCAAGCTAAAGCTGCTTTTAATGACAATATGCTAGACGTATTATCGGTCATGCGCTCGTTTGCATTCTTAGGTGAAACATCGTTAGATTTGCGTTGGGCTGGTGATGATGATCGTAAATGGATTATTCCTCACTCATTTATTGCGATGGGAAAAATTTCTGAAATAGCCAGCACCGAAGCTCAAGCTCGTTTCGACAGCGTTATTTTAGAAACTCGTGGGAAAGTGATTAATGATATTTCAGTCGCGACCATCGAAAAAATCATTACTAAAAACTATTTAAGTTCAGCTAATCGTACCTGTATTGCCAGCGATCCTTTATTTGGTAGCTGTACTGTGCCGCCAAAAGAATCTGACGTGTTAACGGTTAGTTTCGACTGTACAGAAAACATCACGATTCGTGCTCAAAGCACTATCAGTCAAGTGACATTGACTCAATCCTGTGCCGATATGGCATTACAAGAAAGCGAATTCCACGCCTTCTTTAATACCGCTGGCATCCCTGTTACCGGCGATTTAAATAAACACATTGAAGTTATTGCTTTTAGCAGCCCTGAAGATTACAAAAAATATGCCCCTGAATTTTTCGGTATTGGTACTGATAATGGCGGGATGTATTTAGAAGGTACTCCGACTAGAGCCGACAACCAAGCTCGATTTATTGCGATGCAGTGTCCTGATGATTGGGTTGGCACTTCATGTCAGTATATCGATCAAATTTATAACCTAAGACACGAATTTACCCATTACCTCGACGGTCGTTACATTAAATCGGGCACCTACGGTTCATTTGACTATAACGTTTCTTGGTCTGAAGGCATGGCAGAATTTATGTCGATGGGTCAAGATCATACTAGGACTTTAAAAGCCCTAGTCGGAAAAACGATCCCACCGTTATACAACTTGTTATTCATGAGTTATGAGTTTGACGATTTATATCAATGGGGTTATTTTGCCATGCGATATTTATCTGAAGACCATAAACACGAAGTTGAGCTATTAACAGCCGCATTACAAGCTGGCGATAACGATGCTTATGTTAAAGTCCTTAAAGGCGTAGCACGTCGCACTGAAGCTGGTTTCCAAGCATATATGCTCGCTAACTCAGAAACCGTTGCCCCTGTTACCGAAACAATACCTGCCCTTAATACCATTGGTAGCTGTGATTTAGTACAACAATATGCCCGTGATGTTGACGCCCCTAAAACTAGCTTTACCTTTACTAATACCACCGATACTCCAGTATCACTATTTTGGTTAGACGGTACGAAAGGCACAGCCAACTTTACTAAGAACTACAAAATACTAAATCTTGGCGAGAGCTACACGTCAAACTCTTGGAAAGTTGGTGAGCGAATGATGCTAAGTGATAGCAATATGAACTGCCTCGGTGTTGCTGTAATGGCTGAAGTTGATAATAGCTTTACCATTGATGCTAATTTAGTGAAAGATGTCGTTAAAGAAGCGATTCCTGCAATTGATCAGTTAGGCAGCTGTGCATTAGCTTTACCTCACATCATTCAAAGCAGCTCAAATTCTTTTAGTATCACTAACACCTCAGATACAGCGGTTCGATTATTTAGAATTGATAATAAAACCGGAGAAATGATAACCAAAAGCGGTGCCGCTGATTTTACCCATGGTTATGGGCTACTAGCTGCTGGTGCAACTTACAGCAATGATAAATGGTACGGTGATCGTCGCTTGATGGTAACGGATCAAAGCTTAAGTTGTTTAAGTGTTGGCGTATTAAATAACGCGAGTGCTAATTTTACGGTTGACCAAGCGATGGTTGATAATGCGGCTACGCCAGAAGTTATTCCTGCGCCGAACACTATTGGTAGCTGTGCGTTAATGGCTAAACATTTAACTGGTCCGTTTGAATCTGACTTCTCTTTTGTTAATAACAGCGACCAAACTGTCCGTATATATCGAGTCGATAATGTTACTGGTACCCTCAGCGAAAGCTTTGGCTTTAAAACCTTGGCCACTGGTGATACTTACGACAGTACGACTTCTTGGAAATGGTTCGGCAATCGCCGTGCTGCGATCACTGACGAAAGTGCTAACTGTTTAGGTGTTGCGGTAATGACTGAAAAAGACACTAGCAACGATTATGTTATTACCAATGATCTTGTTAACTCTCCGAAGCCTAACCCGAAACCAACACCGGCACCATTGGATAGCGATGGCGATGGTGTTATCGACAGCGAAGATGCTTTCCCTAACGATCCTACCGAGTGGTCAGATACTGATGGCGATAATGTTGGCGATAACCGCGATGCATTCCCAACCGATCCAACTGAATGGTTAGATACTGATGGTGACGGTATTGGTAATAATGCAGACCAATTCCCTAGCGATCCAAATAATGGCGGCGGTCCAGTGTCTAATTGTGGCGAAGCCACTATTACCGGCGGTAATATCACCCTAGAACAAAATGAGTGTATTGCCGGAGGGCGCGGTTCGTACTACATTTGGGTGGCAGAAGATAACACCGAGTTATTCTTTACCACTCAAGGTGGTCAAGGCGATGTTGGTATCTACTTTAATGCTGATGTTTGGGCAACGGTGGCTAACGCTCAAGCCTCTGCAGCAACGGTTGGTACTACTCAAACTCTAAAAGTTATCGCGAATAAAGGCTGGCGTTACATTACATTAGACAGTGCCAATACTTATTCTGATGTAACCTTTAAAGCAAGTCTAGTGGCAAGTGCTCCTACACCACCAGTCACTACCGTTGCTAATGCGTGTGCAACACTAGCACCATTTACTTATGGTGGCTTAGAGTCTGGTCAAGCGATATGTACGGGCAATGGACATAACAGTTACTACATCCTGTTAGATGCAAGTGTTACTAGTATTGATGTTAAAACCGCCCACGGTAACGGCGACGTTAATTTATATGCTGGTACAAGTTGGCAGAGTGCCAGCAGTCACACTCATCAGTCGACTAACGTTGGTACCACTGAGCAGAGCATTACCGTTAATAATCCACCAGTAGGTTGGTATTACATTGCGGTAGACACCACTGGTAGTGATGTTTCAGTTCAGGTAACTGTTAATAGATAATTGATAAGTTAGCACGTTGAACCATCATTAGTTTATACTCAAGTAAAAGTGCCATTGATTAATCATCAATGGCACTTTTTTTGATGCTGATTTACGAGCAGTTGCTTATTATCGGTCAGTCGGGATAATAGCCTTCTTGGCCCATCTTCTTAATGTTGACTGTTATGCGTCTAGATAAATTTGTTTGTAAAAGTACCGAGTTAACCCGAAGTGAAGCGATCCAACTGATCAATGATGGCGTAGTAGAGGTCAATGATGAGGTTGCACTTCATCCAGCTATTCAAGTCCATCCCAATAATAACATTACGCTCAACGGTCAAAAGCTAACAACCCGAGATTTCCGCTACCTGTTAATGCACAAACCAGCGGGAACGATTTGCTCAAACATTGATGAAGCTTACCCGTCCTTATTCAATTATCTCAACATTGATAAAGTCACGGAACTGCATATTGCCGGTCGTTTAGATGCTGATACCACAGGCTTAGTGTTAATCACTGATGATGGACGCTGGTCGTTTAATATTACCCGACCGGAAAAACAATGCCAAAAAGTATACCGAGTTGGCCTATCTCGCCCAATCGCTGATGATGTCGCCTTGATGTTTCAACATGGGATTAAGTTACAGGGCGAACAACAATTGACTTTACCCGCCCAGCTGGAAGTTATCAGTCCCAAGGAAGTGCTTTTAACCCTTACAGAGGGTAAATACCATCAAGTAAAACGGATGTTTTCGGCGGTTGGTAATCGGGTCGCTACCTTACATCGTGAAAAAATTGGCAAGCTATCGCTCGATGTGAAAGTGGGCCAATGGCGCTATTTAACGCCGGAAGAAGTGCTGTCTTTTTCAAATTAACTGATATCGTCTACTTATTTTTATCCGGAGAAAAAATGAAAACATTAATGATTGCTTTGCTCATCACTTTATCAGCAGGATGCGCTAGTGTTAACAGTCAGAAATTCGAAGGGTATTATAGCTATGGCCATGAAGTATCAGAGTTCAAAAGGTGTAACGACTCGAAAGTGTATTGGCTCAATGGCGACAATCTAACAACAATAGAACAAGCATCCTTGTCACTGGCCAAGATTAAAAATAAGCCTTATCAACCTGTTTACATTATCTTCTCCGGTTTTTTTGATCAGCGAGAAGCGATAGCGTTTGAAAAAAAATATGATGGCCTGATTTATTTAGACCAATTATTAAGCCACACCAATAAAGCACCATCGAGCTGTCATGGAAAATAGTTTGATAACTTGGCCTGCGATTATCAAATACAGCGACGATGATGAATTAAATTTTGTATCCGATCTCTCAGAGTGGAATGGTGACGCAGATCTCCACTATTTTGAATATGATCCCTCAGATATATTGATTGATAGCGCTGGGGTCATTCATCATTTAAACCAGCGGGACAATGGATTAATTATCCCAACCTCAACTGGCGAGATCATCGATTTAAAGGCAGCAATCGCCATGGTTCAAGCGCACTTTAGTGCGATGGGCTCTTGCTGCTCGGCTAAATTATCCGCGCGTTCGGTGGCTGAATTAATCGAGTTAGTTGCCATGGCGCATGACAACTTTTAGCCTAATCTCGTAGGTTTACGCGCGGCAAGTGCATTACAATCGAGATATCGGCACATATTGCGCAAACACGCCGTAAATACATCACTGCTTAGCGAACGGCCATGTGTCACTGACTCAAGGTTTCGCTGCGCTCTAGGCTGATTTTTCATCCCTTAAAAATCATGCTTGCTCCACATGCACTGATATCTCTAGCAATACCGAGTATTTTATTTAAAACATTCTTACCCTGTGGATTTAAGAGTTTTTCGCAGTAATTAACTGCTTTAACTCGGCGATTTGTCGTGATAAATCGTCAATGGTTAGTTTGCCATCGAGTTTGTCTTGGATTTCTTGTTCCTTGTGATGCTCATCCTCTAACACATTAACCACTATTCCAATCACCATATTTAAAAAGGCAAAGGTGGTTAAGAAGATAAATGACAAGAAATAAATCCAAGAAAAGGGATAAACGTCCATCACTTCGTACATCACGTCGGTCCAATCTTCAAAGGTCATCACGCGAAATAGCGTGAGCATCGAAATTGAAATATCACGCCATAAGGTCGGATTAATATCAGCAAAAAAACTACTACCAACCGCGGCATAGATATAAAAGATGATAAACATTAACAAAACTACATAACCTAACTGTGGCAATGCGCGCGCTAAAGAATTAAGCAACAACCGTAATTCAGGCACAAACGAGACCATTCGCATCACTCTGAAAATCCGAATTAAGCGTCCGACTAAGGCCAGTTGGCTGTCTTCGATCGGCAGTAAACTAACCACCACGATAACCGTGTCAAAAATATTCCAGCCCTGAGTGAAGAATCGTTTTTTATTTTCCTCAGCAATAAAGCGGATCACGATTTCGAATAAAAATATCGCGGTTACTAAGCTATCTAGTACCCCCAACACCCCCATCGCATACTCGGGAATATGATAGGTATTAGCACCAATTAATAATGCTGATACAACGATAATTGCAATCACAAACAACTCAAAAGCTTTGTTGCTTTTGAGACGTTGTGAAAACTGTTGGACTGCTTTAATGTTCATTAAGTTAACTCTTTATTATCTTTATTATCTTTAGAAGTTGAATCGGATTTTTGCTGTAATTGCCACAACTTGGCGTATTCGCCATCTTGTTGTAATAGTTGCTGATGATTCCCCTGCTCGACTATCGCACCGTCTTTCATCACTAGAATATTGTCAGCATCGACAATCGTGGATAAACGATGGGCGATCACCAAGCTGGTGCTTCCTTTGGCAACCTCGTTAATTGCAGCCATAATTTGTTGTTCGCTGTAACTGTCGAGCGATGACGTTGCTTCATCAAACACCAAAATAGCTGGATTTTTTAAAATAGTACGAGCAATCGCGACCCGTTGTTTTTCGCCACCAGAGAGTTTTAATCCCCGCTCTCCTACTAATGTTTGTTCGCCATCAGGCAGACTATTGATAAAGTCACGTAAATGCGCCAAATCAATTGCCTTTTGCACTTCACGTTCACAAGCATTGGTGCGACCGTAACGAATATTTTCGATAATGGTGTCATTAAATAACACCGTGTCTTGCGGTACAATACCAATGGCCTGACGCAGAGATTGCTGAGTCACTCCTCGAATATCTTGACCATCAATCAGCACGCGTCCACCACTGACATCATAAAAACGGAACAGTAATTTAACCAAGGTCGATTTACCACCGCCACTAGCGCCAACCACCGCCACTTTTTGCCCTGCTTTAATTTTAAATGACACCTGCTGCAATATATTACGTTGACTTTGGTAACTAAAATCGACTTGTTCGAAGCTTATTTCGCCATCGGTAATCGCTAGTTCCACCGCATTAACGCTATCTTTAACCTTGGTCGGTTTCGCCAATAACTCAAACATTTTCTCAATATTGGCTAATGAACCACGAATTTCACGATAAACAAAGCCTAAAAAATTAAGCGGGATAAAAATTTGCATCGTAAAAGCATTAATTAACACAAAATCACCCAAGGTCATGGTGCCTGCGGCAACTTGCAATGCCGCTAGGCTCATCATCGCGGTCATTGCACAAGCAATGATCAGGGCTTGACCACCATTGAGGGTAAACAACGATAGCCGATTTTTACGCTTAGCTTGTTCCCAAACCGCCAGTTCGCGATCATATCGATTGGCCTCATAAGCTTCATTACCAAAATATTTCACGGTTTCATAATTTAATAAACTGTCAATCGCGCGGCTGTTACTTGAGGAATCAGCTTTATTCGCCTCACGGATATATCGGGTACGCCATTGTGTCGCCTTAACGGAAAAAGCAACATAGCAGGTCACAGCAACTACAATCACCAACGCGAAACTGATGCCATAGTTGAAAGCTAATATTGCAACCACAAACAATAATTCAACAATAGTCGGCAGTATGTTGAAGATCATAAATCGCATTACAAAATTAATCCCCGATACGCCGCGATCCATGTCTCGAGATAAACCGCCAGTTTGGCGATTAAGGTGAAAGTCGAGATCGAGATGATGCAAATGATTAAACACTTTTAAGCCAATCCGCCGCATTGCTCGCTCTGTGACTCGGCCAAATAAGGTATCGCGTAATTCACCAAACAACACCAACAAAAGCCTTAACACACCATAAGCCACCACCAACATAATCGGTGCGGCCACTAATTGTAATTGTTCACCATCGAGCGCATCGACAATATGCTTTAAGATAAACGGTAAACCGACCGTGGCAATTTTAGCGAGTACCAAACACAACAGTGCTAATAATACCCTCACTTTATATTCGGCCAAATAGGGGATCAGTGTTTTAAACACTGACCAATTAATGGTATCGGGAACATCGGTTTGCTGGATTGGCCGCATTCATATTTACTCAAAATATCGAAAGGCGTAATTTTACGGAGTCCTATCACGAAAGTCAGTACAAAAATCAAACAAAATAACAATCAACAACTAAGATTAATAAATAAAGCAGTGAAACTGATCCGATCAATTGATTTTGGATGAGACATTAAGCAGAAAGGTTGTTAGCATCGGTTAACATAATATTTACAATAACAATAATAAAGGTTCACAGATATGAGTACAGAGAGAGAACATTTTAGTTCGCGTTTAGGCTTTATTCTTGCCGCTGCCGGCTCTGCTGTCGGGATCGGTAATTTAGTGGGCTTTCCGGTAAATGCAGCCAAAAATGGTGGCGGTGCATTTTTATTTCTTTACGCTTTTTTCGTGGTGGCGATTTGTTTACCGGTCATGGCGGCAGAACTCGCGATGGGTCGAAAAACTGACAAAGGGCCGGTTGGCGCTTTTGGTCAATTATCCAATCAAAATCCAATCTGGCGTTTCGCTGGACTCATTGGCGTCATTACGCCCTTTATGATCGGGGTATTTTACACCGTCATTAGCGTTTGGATTTTAGGGTATTTAATTATGGCTGCGGTCGGCCAACTCGAATATTTAGCCCTTGATGGCACCTTTGGTACCTTTATTAACAGTCCATATATCTTTATCTCACTGTTTTTTGTCGCGGCAATTATCTACGCTATTTTAAAACTTGGGGTTCAAAAAGGGATTGAGAAAGCCTCAAAAATATTAATGCCGGCATTGTTTGTGATGTTAATCGCCTTAGTGATTTTTGTCCTAACCTTAGATAATGCCAGTGCGGGTGTTGCGTTTTATTTGATCCCTGACTTTGACAAAATCACCGCTACAGTGATTAATGGTGCACTATCACAAGCGTTCTTTTCATTGTCATTAGGAATGGGGATTTTAATTACTTATGGCTCTTATTTAAGTAACAAAACCAATATCGTTGGCTCGGCAAAATTTGTTGCCTTAGCCGATACTTGTGTCGCTTTTATTGCTGGCTTAATGATTCTACCGGCTATTTTTTCATTCAATCCTGATGTTAATCCGGCGGAGTTAAGTAGTTCTTCGGTAAGTTTGATTTTTGTCTTACTGCCTAAAATATTTTTAGCATTACAAGTGTCTATTGGTTTTATAGCGGCCAGTATTGTGGCGACTTTATTCTTCTTGTTGGTATTTTTTGCCGCAATTACTTCTCTGGTTTCAATTATTGAAGTGCCGGTTGCTTACCTTATTGACGAAAAACAACAGAGTCGTAAAAAAGCCCTATCGACCATTGCGATCTTTGGTGGCGTTTTAACCGTGATGTGTGCGTTATCATTTGGCGCTGTTGAGATGTTGACTAAAATGGTGAATTACGGAGGCGGTGCAAAATCAATGTTCGATATCGTCTATGATTTATTTTATGACACTATTTTACCATTGAATGGTTTGTTGGTTTGTTTGTTTGTGAGCTTCCGCTGGAAGAAACATGAACTCAATAAAGAACTGAGCATTGGTAATGCTGATTTTGAAGGCTCATTAAGCCAAAAGTACATTAACTTCTCTTTAGGGACGTTTATTCCGGTGGTATTACTAGCCATTTTCCTTAATACCGTGGCCCAAAAATACTTTGCTGAATCACTGTTTGGTTTTTAACTGACTTAAGAAAAACAGCAATGAAACCTTCATTGCTGTTTTTAATATTATGTTGGCTTGTGACCAGGCTTGACCATAATCTCTAAATAGAAAGATTCAAGTTTAAGTTCCTCAGCCTGATCAATACATTTATTGATCGTTGCCATGTGGATCACTTTCGCGACATCTTCGCTATGACCATACTTACAATCAAAGTCCCAAAAATCGACCCCTTCTGGCAATTTTTTCTTGCGCTCTCTTTTGATATATTTTTTAACGTCGTATTTAATCGACTCAACCAAACGCGCAAGATTAATTTTTGGATGGCTTAATGCAAATGTTTTCTTCATGGGATTCCTAGGAGGTAGCAGAAATCAGGATAATACTCACCTGCTCCCCCGATGCAAGCATTACTTGGTACTATTCCCCAAAACTTGACGGCAAGAGCGTTTTAAATAAAGCACTCGATACTGCTAGAGATATCGGTACATCTGAACCAAACCTTATTTTTCTGGGATGAAGAATCGAGCCTAGAGCGCAGTGAAGTATTTATGGCGTGTTTGCGCAATATGTGTCGATATCTACATGATCATGCGCTTGCCCTACTCAAAATTTGACGGCCATACTGCACTATTTGTTGGGATAACTTTTTATTAATCCCGCGTACCAACACCCAACTATGCCAATAAAGGGTTTCAATAACGGTTTTATCAGGACATAGATTAACCAACTCACCGCTAGCTAATTGCTGCTTAATTTGTAAAGTGGGAATTAAACAGTAAGCAACGCCCTTAATCGCCAAATCGACAAAGGCCTGCGAAGACCGAACACTATGGCAATAATAATCGCGAGATTCTATCTTAAAGTGCTGGTAAATAAATCGAACATGCATATCATCATTAGGATCATAACTAATTCCTGGTGCATGGCGTAATGTTTGTTTGGTGATACCGTTAGCGAAATAACGCTGTTTAAAATCTGGCGAGGCAACCAAAATAAACTCCATGGTGCCCAACTCAAACGATTGATAGCCCGGCAATGGCTTACTGCAATTAGTCACTGCCCCCACAGCTTCTCCAGAGCGAAGCTTTTCAATGGTTTTGGTTTCATTTTTAACGATTAAATCCAGTTCCACCAAATTACTTTTTAACACCGGCGCGATGGCATCAATAAACCAAGTCGCAATGCTGTCAGCATTAACCGCCAGTGCGACTTTAATCGGCCGCGTTGGCGTATCAGGCATTAGATCGGGCACCAAATCATTTTCGAGCTGCTGAACCATTTTATAGTGACTCAGTAATTTTTCGCCAGCGGCCGTCACGGTGATCGGGTGACTGCGAACAATCACTGGCTGACCGATGCTTTCCTCGAGTAATTTGATCCGTTGCGAGACAGCAGACTGAGTAACAAACAGCTTTTTAGCCGCCTGTTCAAAGCTTTGTTGATCCATTACCGCACTTAAGGCGTCGAGTAATTTATAATCAAACTTCATTATTAGCTCCGCTAATGACAAATTAATATTATTAATTTTATTTAATGATAAAACAAGTGCAAAATCGCCTCATCAAACCAGCACACTATCCCTAACATTTAACATTGGAGCAAATCATGAGTCTATTAATTGCAGCAAAAGGATTCACTCTTGGCCTGAGTATGATCATTCCTATTGGCGCGCAAAATGCGATGATATTAAATCAAGGGATCAACAAAAATCACCACTTAGCCGCAGCAGGTCTGTGTGCGCTCTATGATATCATCTTAATTGCTATTGGCGTGATGGGGGGCAGTGTTATTCTTAATAGTAGCGATATAATGTTTACATTATTAAGCTGGGGCGGGATCTTGTTTTTGCTAACCTACGGCGCAATATCCTATAAAAATGCGATTGAAGCACCCAATCAAGCCACTGAACAGCTGATCACTAGCAAACCTTTTAAACTCGTGGTGATGACAAGTTTAATTGTGACCTTCTTAAACCCCCATGCCTATATCGATACCATGATGATTTTAGGCAGTGTTGGCGGGCAATACGAAGGTAACGCTAAGCTCTATTTTATGCTCGGTGCGATGCTTGCTTCTGTGGTGTGGTTTTTTTCATTGGCCGCTGGTGCAGCAAAATTGTCAAAGCAATTGAAAAAAGTCAAAGTAAAGCGAGTGATTGATTTTATGATTGCGTTAATTATGTGGATTATCGCCGCCAGTTTATTCCAAAGCTGGGTTAGCCGCATGATGTAAATCACATAATGATCATTATTGCTAATAACCGAGGTTAGCGTAGTATCAGAACAATTTAAGGATATTTCGATAATGATCACCCTCTCTCCAGAGCAATGCCGAGTCATCGGCGTGCTGTTAGAAAAAGAAATTACCACCCCCGACCAATATCCACTATCTTTAAACGGCTTAACCAATGGCTGTAATCAAAAAAGTAGCCGCGAGCCGGTGATCGATTTATCTGAATCAGACACCAAAAACATTATCGATCAACTCAATGCGCTACATTTAGTCGGTGAACAAGCCGGTTTTGGCAGTCGACTTATTAAGTATAAACACCGTTTTTGTAATACCGAATTTGGTAATTTTCAGTTTTCACCACAACAATTGGCGGTGATTTGTGTCTTGTTACTGCGGGGCCCGCAAACACCGGGAGAATTACGTACTCGCACTAGCCGTTTAGCCGATTTTTCTAATGTTGGGGAAGTAGAAGCAACACTCGATTCTTTAAGTAATCACAGTGAAGGTCAAATAGTACAGAAATTAGCTAAAGAGCCAGGCAAGCGTGATTGTCGCTACGTCCAGTTATTTAGTGAATTTGTTGCTTCCGAACCAACGAATATTCCTCCTAAAAATGACGTGGAACAACGGATCAGTAACTTAGAGCAACAGGTTACCAAACTCACGGCCCAAGTATCACAATTAATGACCCTAATTGATGACTAATAGATAGTAATTAATCCCTTGAGCGGTTAAAATATGTCGCCTTTTTACGGTTGATCTATTTTACGGTCTACCGATAGAATTTAATTACATCACTTAAGAGAGTTCACTTTGATTTCTACAGCTAACATCACCATGCAATTTGGCGCAAAGCCATTGTTTGAGAACATTTCGGTTAAATTTGGTAACGGTAATCGTTATGGTCTTATCGGCGCAAACGGTTGTGGTAAATCAACGTTTATGAAGATCTTAACCGGTAAACTAGTGCCATCATCGGGTAATGTATCGATTGATACTGGCGAGCGCTTAGGTATTCTAGGTCAAGACCAATTCGCGTTTGAAGAATTTAACGTCATTGATACCGTGATCATGGGTCACAGTGAAATGTGGAAAGTCAAAGAAGAACGTGACCGCATTTATTCACTGCCAGAAATGAGTGATGCCGAAGGGATGAAGGTAGCCGATTTAGAAAGTGAATTTGCTGAAATGGATGGTTATAGTGCTGAAGCTCGTGCCGGTGAATTACTGCTAGGTTTAGGTATTGAAGAGTCTCTTCACTACGGTCTAATGTCAGAAGTTGCCCCAGGTTGGAAATTGCGAGTGCTATTAGCACAGGCTCTATTCTCAGATCCAGAAATATTACTACTGGACGAACCAACCAACAACTTGGACATCGATACAATTCAATGGTTAGAAAACGTGCTTAACGAACGTAAATCCACCATGATAATCATCTCGCACGATCGCCATTTCTTAAACTCTGTTTGTACTCACATGGCCGATCTTGACTATGGTGAGCTTTCTGTATTCCCAGGTAACTACGACGAATACATGACCGCAGCACATCAAGCTCGCGAACAGCTAATGTCTGACAACGCGAAGAAGAAAGCACAAATTGCTGAATTACAATCTTTCGTTAGTCGCTTCTCTGCTAACGCATCAAAAGCAAAGCAAGCAACGTCTCGTGCAAAGCAAATTGATAAAATTCAATTAGCCCATATTAAAGTCTCTAGCCGTCAAAATCCATATATCCGCTTTGAGCAATCTAAGCAGTTATACCGTAATGCAATAAACATTGAAGGTTTAGGTAAATCATTTGGTGATAACGTGCTGTTTAAAGATTTCAATATGATCACTGAAGTTGGTGAGCGTGTTGCGATTATCGGTCAAAATGGCATCGGTAAAACTAGCTTATTACGTATTTTACAACGTGATTTAGATCAGACTTCAGGTCTAGTTAAATGGTCAGAAAATGCCAACATTGGTTATTACGCTCAGGATCATTCCGATGAATTCGAAAGCGATTTAAGCTTGTTCGATTGGATGGCACAATGGATGCACGAAGGTGACGACGAGCAAGCGGTTCGTAGTATCTTAGGTCGTTTGTTGTTCTCACAAAATGACATCGGTAAGGCTGTTAAAGTTCTATCTGGTGGTGAGCAAGGTCGGATGTTACTGGGTAAAATAATGATGCACAGCCCGAACGTGCTATTAATGGATGAGCCGACTAACCACATGGATATGGAATCCATTGAAGCGTTAAACTTGGCGCTAGCCAACTACACTGGCACCATGTTCTTCGTCAGTCATGACCGTGAGTTTGTTTCTTCAATCGCGACCCGTATTTTAGAAATCACTGAAAATGGTATTAACGATTTCCACGGCACTTATGAAGAATTCTTAAAGACTAAAGAAAAGTAATTTATAGGTAATGTTAAGCATTAGCTATAAACAAAAAACCAGTGACAATAATCACTGGTTTTTTTATAACGATAAAATAAGTGTGCTATTTATTTTTAGTCTTTCTGACAGCCAATCCCAACAGACCTAAGCCAAAAATAACCAGAGTGCTAGGCTCAGGGACGTCAATCGCTTGCCCAGTGACTTTGATGTTATCCACCGCCCACCACCAATCATTACCCGCATTTGTTAAGCCAAAACGAAAAACAACTGAAGATGCACCAGTATTTCCTACATTAATAAGTAAGCCCTCATTAATACGTGCAAGACTATTAGCACCAATCGGATCATTAACTGTATTGTAAGTTAAAAGGTTACTAAATGCTCCGCCATCATAACTCACATCAAGCGTCACTTCTGAGTCATCATACGCGACAAAACTACTGTCAAAAGCGACTGCTAATGAATTGTCAAGTATACCAGAAAGATCCATCGCGTTAGTTGTGATGTATGCATTGAACCCATTAGAGCCAAGAGAAGTTTGATCATCGTATTCATCAGGATCTGCCACCATTACAGTACCATGAGAACCAACGCCACCTTTAGTGAACTTATCACGATTTTGGTTAGCAGATGCTACAATCCATGAATCGATATCAAGAAAAGTAAAGCCATAATATTCAATAGAGTTACTGCCTTGAGGAGCCACAATACCTGAATTATCTTTTGACCATCCAGCCGGTCCAGTCGATGAATAATCCGTACCATCCCCGCCGCCTTCATTAACAAAGGCACCCAAATTAATGGATTCAAAATTCTCATCCATTAAAGTAATGACTGATGCGCTAGCCGAAGCGGCTGAGAAACCAACGATTAAAGCTAATGATTTAATTATATTATTCATAATATTCCTTAAATATTTATATAGAGTTTAAAAAAGCAAACATCAGGCCAATAATAAAAAACATTTAAAAAACAACAATAAAAAATTAAAAATAAAATAAATCTCAATTAAAAATGACGTATGTGTATAAAATACTGACACCAGTGAAAATTATTTACACATTCGGAGTACAAACAACCTTTGCATCTAATAACATTAACTCGATATCAATATATCTATCGTTTAAACAGCAATCGGTCGAGTGACAGCGTGCCACCGCCCTGCTTAATTAACACCAACAAACCTACTACCCACAATATATGGGTCGGCCAAGCATCAGGATAAACTAGCAACTGAATCACTGCCGTCATCCCCAGCAATGCCATGGCACTGAATCGAGTAAATAACCCTAAAATTAATGCTAGCGATAAACCAAACTCAGCAAACGTCGCTAAATAAGCGGCAATATCAGGCGCGAGTATGGGTAAGTCATATTCATATTCAAACAAAGTAAAAGTCGATGAATTTAAATTATAAAATTGCCAATGCTGACCTAAAAAGTCCCAACCACTAAATTTTGTTTGCGCACTGCGCCAAAACACCGATGCAACAGCAATACGCGCGACTAAGATAATTAATTGATTTGGTAACTGGCTGGCTAATTGTTCTATTTTTTTAATCATGTTTCACACTCAAATTAGTAAATAAAGGCAGAGTTAATAAATAACTCAGCATCGGACTCAGCTCGTCGCTACTTAGTGGTTCAAGTAATGAGTCGGCCAACTGACAGGTGGTTTCCCAAGCAACGCCAATACTCTCTCCGGCGGCGAGTTGTTGTAAAAAATTAAAACAATGAGGATTTAAATCAATAATTTTCACCACAAATTTTTCTCGATACACTAATAAACAACAGCCAACGGCTTTTGATAAGTCGATCCGCTGTGGCTCGGTGGTTAAGTTTTCACGCCAAATATTTTCAACGGGCCAAGCTGATGACATCAGTGTCATCGCAGGGTCACACTCAAACACAATGCTAGCCAACTGATCGGGGGCAACGGTCGCTAATAATGATGGTGCCAACGCTTCAACATCAATCGCATTGAAAGCCTGATGATTAAGGTATTCAAGTTGGGCAACATCACTCAAATAAGGTAGAGATTCACAGGCAGGATGCTGATTAACAAACTCAATAAACTCTTGACCATAAAAAACTAAAGCACTGTGTTGCGGTGGATGAGCCCGTACAAACTCTATCGCTAGTTGATTAAAAAAATCATCACCAATTAGTCGCTTGACCACGGGATATAAATCACCAATGGCGCAACTTAATGAATGAATAACATTATTACGGTAAATATCGAGTCTAATTCTCGCTTCCGTATTGGCATCACCAGCAGGAAACTGTTGTTTAAATTTCGCCATAAATTCAAGGCTGCTGTCATCTAATTCAGCCATCAATAACTGCTGACAAAACTGATGTTGAAACTGCTCCAATGTTGAATTAGCCATGATGCTGTTCTCGCAATAAGTCAGTAAGATATTGTTGTGCTTTATCCGCTTCTTGTTGTAATACCGGCCATAATGGCACGTTAGTATCCCATTCTATCAATGTCGGCTGCGGCCCAACATGATTTAAAGTCAGTTGATAAAGACGCCATACCTCATTGCAGGTTTTAGAGCCATGGTCATCTATTCTAACAGGCCCGAGATCAGCAATGGCTTGCAGTGAATGTCCCGCCAAATGAATCTCACTGACTAACTCAGGAGGGATGGAAGCGATATATTGTTCGGCATCGAAATGGTGATTACAGGCACTAACATAGACATTGTTGACATCGAGTAATATTTTACAACCACTGCGTTTGGCTACATTGACCAAAAACTCAGCTTCATCATAATCAGCCTCTGCTAACTCAAAATAGCTTGATGGGTTCTCAATCAGTATTTGACGTTGTAACACATTTTGGCAGTGATCAATATTACGCACAAACACCGCTAAACTTTCTTCGGTGTATGGCACAGGTAACAAATCATTGAGCACCCGAGTGTGATAACGACTCCATGACAAATGCTCAGACACTAGCCCTGGTTGATAGCGGTCAACTAAGCCTTTTAATGCATTTAAGTGTTGCTCGCATAAACCATTAGCAGAACCCAGAGATAAACCCACACCATGAAGCGAGAGCGGATAATTATCTCTAATTTTGGTTAAATACTGATGCCGAGCACCACCACCCATATAATTTTCAGCATGAATTTCAAACCAACCTACGTTGGGGCTCGACTCAATAATGGTGTCAAAGTGTTGTGGTTTGAGACCGACTCCCGCAGTGGCGGGAATCGACTGGGGGACTATTAAAGAAGGTGTGTTCATTATTTTTTAGCGGTTAAACTACCACCGACTAGTTTTTCACAAGTGCCTTTAGCAACAAACATCCACGCATTAGCTTGAGCATCTTTGGTTGAAGTACCTGCACATGAAGTACCAGGACCGGCGGCACAATCATTTTGACCGGCTTTAGCGACACCGTAACATTTTTCCATACCACCTTTTTTAGCTTCGGCGACTGGAGAGTTAACAACGGCTAATGTGATTGCTGCGGCTACGGCACTGCTGATGATGAGTTTATTATTCATGGTTATTCCTTAATCATTTAGTTTGTAAGTTCAATAATCAACATTTGCTGACTTACCCAATAAGACCTGAATCAGAATGAAAACTTTCAATAATTTTTAAATTATGACAAAAAAACAGATAACTTAATAATTATATTAACTTTATTATTTTTATCAACCACCAGTAATTCTGCTAAAATTAACTGACTCTCTTTAAATTAACTAAGAAAATCCTATGCTTCAGTTTTTAATGCTCCTGTTTTTATTGTGCTATTCGGCAATGTTTATTCCAGCACATGCTAATTCTTGGCTCGAACTTATCGCTCAAAAAGTAGATCAAGTCCAAAAAATATTAAACCAAGATCAAAAAAAACCTCAGCCAGCTCAAGCACAGAAACTACCCGATAATTTACCTTCACATTGGCAGTACTCTTACTATAATGAACCTATTTTGAATAGCCAAATGGTAGTGCTAGAAACAGGAAAACAACATCAACAATCGGTATTATTAGTCCATGGACTTGGCACGTTAGCGATGAAAGATTGGTTTAGTATTATTCCCGAACTTGAAAAAAAATATCATGTTATTGCCATTGATTTGCCAGGGTTTGGTCTGTCTGGCAACCCTCAAGGGCGTTTTAGTCCGAGTAATTATGCCCGAATTTTAAATTTTATTAGCTTTAAATATGCCAAAGGTCGAGTCATTACTATTGGCCATTCGATGGGCGGCGCAGTGGCTTTACGCTTTGCCGCGATGTATCCCAATAAAGTAGCTAAGTTGATATTAGTGGATGCTGCGGGCATTTTAGAGAAAACCGCCTTTATCAAACATGTCGCCCAACTACCAATCAATGAAGGAAGGTTACCCGGTATTATTCGCCAGAAACTCGCCCAACTTAATAGCTTTGCTTCATCGGTGGTTGAATCAAGTACTATTCACGACCCGATATATGGCGTGTTAAATAATAGCGATATGCTGTGGCATAAATTGCTGGGGGATTATCCCAATATCAATGCCGCCTTTAGCTTAGTCGATGAGGATTTTAATCAAGCGATCCGCCAGCTCAAGGTACCAACCGATATTATTTGGGGCAAACAAGACAAAATAGCGACCTTTAGAACCGCGCAAGTGTTGTATCACCAATTAAGTAATGCGACCTTACAGGTGATTGATGATGCAGAACATGTGCCGATGTCGTCTCACACCGCTGTTTTTTTAAGGTTATTAAAAAACAGCTTGCAAGATAAGCTGCCCCGAGAAAAAACTGTACCATCACCAATCAAAAAACAACCATCCTTAATCTGTGATAATCAATCAAATAAAACCTATTCAGGGCATTATCAAACCATTACATTAACCCAATGCACTAACATTAAGTTAATCGATATCACCAGCAACAACATCATCATCAACGATTCCTTAGTCGCCTTTGAAAACCTGACATTAACGGGAAATACTACGGTATTAACACTCAATAACTCAGTGGTTAAAGTAACTAATGGCTTAATCAGCGGCGATCAGGCGATCTATATCAATGACAGTCGACTCGATTTGGCGGGGGTTGAGATAAATGCCAAAACAGCCGGCATTTATGCCGCAACAAGTTCAAAAATAGTCTTATCGCTAAGTCAACTAAACAGCCAAAGCTATCAAGGAGGTATTCATGGCGCTTATCAGTTGGAGCAACAAGCCTTGGAGTCTCTATTACTTAAGCTACCGTGATGAAATCAGGGGCAATGGTAAAACATTGCTCGGTTTGAGTCAGTGGGCAAAGGAAACTTAATTGATAAGCACACAGCTGTAAATCATGGGCTTGATCCAATTCACTAGCCGCGCCATAAAGTCGATCACCACTGATCGGGAACTGTGCACTCAGTAAATGGCGACGAATTTGATGTTTACGACCACTACCAATTTCAATATCGAGCAATGACAAATTAGTGTAGGGATCATACCGTAATAACATTGCTTTGGTATAAGCGCTGCGTTCATCAATCGCGCTATCAAACTCAAGCATCCCCGGAAACTCTCCATTAACAATCGCTTGATATTTTTTGCTGATTTGACGATTTTCAAACAACGATGTCAGCTCGCGAACAGCTCGTTTACTATGAGCGATTAAAATCACTCCTTGAGTCGCGCGATCTAACCGGTGCACAATAAATGCTGGCCGCTGTGGGGTTAAATGTAACTGAGCATAACGGGAAATCGTACTGTGATCGCCCCATTTAGACCCTTGACTCATCATACCGCTCGGCTTATTCCACACACTATAATCACCACAATCTTTAATCAATTGCGGCTTGGTAAAATCATCACTCAAGGCAATTTCATTATAATAAAGATGGAGGGAGTGCCCGACTTGCAACACTTTTTTAGCGCGGCGAACCCGCTCGGTTTTATTGCCATGAGTCAACCAAACAGCGCCTTTTTGCATCACGAGTTTAAGTTGTTGCTTAGACAGCTGACAGTGTTGACTTAGCAAGTCGATAGCATTGATAGGTTGGTTAACATCAAGGTGTAGTTCGAATGGTTGCACAGGTTTTCTCTATAAAATTCGAAGAGTAAAGGTAGGCGATAGACCTACCTTTTAGTGTCATGGTTACTTACCACAACACTTTTTATATTTCTTTTCGCTACCACATGAACAAGGATCATTACGGCCAATTTTTTCACCTTCACGTACCACTGGTGTTTGTGGCTCATGGTGTGAACAACCAGGACCGTGAACATGAGGTTCTTGATTATGATTGTGCTCTTGATTTGTCATCATTGCTTCTCTTGAATAAATTAGGCGCTATTTATAGCAAATTTTGATGTTTTTTACCATAATGGCATTGATTTAATTGCACTCGTTCACATTAAATATACTCATGTCTTTGAATCAATTGTTACATTTAAACGCTTGTGTTTTAAAGTCTATTCAAGCAATGTTAGCAGTTGTTTTAGCTCTTAGGAAAGATAATAAAAATGAAAAATATATCCCTTATTGCGGCGAGTGTTGCCGTGTTAGCAGGCTGTAGTACGACTGAGCAGCCGCAACATGATGTTAAAGAGTTCCCTGACTCTAGTTATCTATGGCTCGAAAACGTTGAAGGTGAAAAAGCACTTAATTGGGTGAAAGCTCAAAATAAAAGTGCTTTTAATGTCTTGAAATCGACTGATAATTATCAAGCCATTTATGATAAAAATCTTGAGTTGCTTAACTCAACTGACCGTATTCCCTATGCTACTCAGCGTGGTGATTATCTCTATAATTTCTGGACCGACAAAGATCATCAACGAGGCATTTATCGTCGCACCACCATGGCAGAATACCAAAAAGAGCATCCAAAATGGCAAACGGTTCTTGATATCGACGTACTAGCAAAAACCGACGGTCAAAGCTGGGTTTATAAGGGCATGAATTGTCTTTACCCTGATTACAACCGCTGTTTAGTTAGCTTATCGCCAGGCGGCAGTGATGCCGTAGTTGTACGGGAATTCGACATTGCAACTCAACAGTTTGTCAAAGGCGGTTTTGAACTAGCCGAAGCGAAAAGTGACATTTCATGGCGCGATATTAATTCTGTTTATGTCGGCACTGATTTTGGCTCAGGTAGTTTAACGGACTCAGGTTATCCGCGCATCATCAAATTATGGCACCGTGGCACTCCACTCAGTGCTGCGGCAACGCTTTACAGCTCAGACAAAGCCTCAGTTGCAGCCACGGGTTATCGAATGTTTTCTGATAACGGCAATGTCGATGTCATTTATGATGCGACCTCATTCTATTCAAGCAAAGTGTTTATTGTGAAAGACGGAAAAAACATTGCGCTAGACATCCCTAGCGATGCAGGAATGAGTGCTTACTTAAACCAACAATTATTCGTTAAATTAAAAAGCGAATGGAACGTTGGAGGCCAAACATTTACTCAAGGTAGTATTGTTTATGCCAAACTAGATGATATTTTAGCGGGTACAGCAAGCTATCAATTACTGATTGCGCCAACGGATAGTTTATCGATCAGTTCAGTGAAAACCACTAAAAACACCTTATTAGTAACCGTACTTGATAATGTAAAATCAAAAGTGATTCGCTTTGCCAATCACAACAATCAATGGCAATCAAGCCAAGTCGATATCGATGATACTGGCACGGTGAGTGTCCTAAACACCAGTGAAACGAACGATGATTTCTTCATTAACTACACCAGTTTCCTAAAACCTAATAGCTTATTTAAAGTCGATGGTATTTCTGGCAAGTTAACGCTATTAAAATCACAAAAATCAACATTTAACAGCGATGACTTAGAAACAAAACAACTGTGGGCAATCTCAAAAGATGGCACCAAAGTGCCTTATTTTGCGATTATGAAGAAAGGTATAAAACTGGATGGAAAAAACCCTACTTTACTCTATGGCTACGGTGGTTTTGAAGTTTCTCTGAAACCTTATTACTCGTCTATTTTAGGCAATAGTTGGCTCAAAAAAGGTGGCATTTATGTGCTATCTAATATTCGTGGTGGTGGTGAATTTGGTCCACGCTGGCATCAGGCGGCATTAAAAACCAATCGTCATAAAGCCTATGAAGATTTTGAAGCCATCGCTCAAGACTTAATTGATCGTGGCATTACTTCATCGCGCCATCTTGGTATTCAAGGCGGCAGTAATGGCGGTCTACTAATGGGCGCAGCTTTAACCCGTCGTCCCGATCTCTATAATGCGGTGGTCTGTCAGGTACCTTTATTAGACATGAAGCGCTACACCAAACTATTAGCGGGTGCAAGTTGGGCCGCTGAATATGGCGATCCCGATGATCCAAAAATGTGGAATTACATTAAAACTTATTCACCATTTCATAACTTAGATCCAAATAAAGATTACCCGAAAGTATTCTTTACTACGTCGACTAAAGATGATCGTGTTCACCCAGGTCACGCCCGAAAAATGGTCGCGAGAATGCAAGATTTAGGGAAAGAAGTTTATTACTATGAAAACATGGAAGGCGGTCATGCTGGCGCTGCGGATAATAGTCAACGTGCTGACATGTATGCGTTAGTTTATAGCTACTTATGGCAACAACTTAAGTAACCCAGCACCGAATAAGTAGCTCAATAAAAAAGCCGCATCAGCGGCTTTTTTTTATCGACGGTCTTGCTGGCGTCGTTTTTTAAAGTCTGAATCGGCGAGCCATTTCGGCCAATCATTGTTATTAGCCAGTTTGGTGGCAATATCAACGATTAATTCAATGTCTTGTTTTACGCCGCCTAACGACCAAAGTGGCGAGTAATCATCGGCTTCTTTGTGATAACGATGAGTGATATATTCGGGATCAGTATCGCCAAGGCTCATAAACAATAAACTCGGAACTCCTTGCTTCGCTAATGAAAAGTGATCAGAGCGGAAAAACAAACCATTTTGTGGTCGAGGATCCATTTTGACCATGCGTTGCTGCTTAGCGGCAGCCTGCGCTAAATAATTTTCCATTTCTGACAACCCTTTGCCATATTGCAGAATATAATCGACACCATCGAGCGCATTCATACCATCAATATTGAGCAAGGCCACCATTTTATTTGTTGCAATCACCCCACCCTCAGCAAACAATTGCGAGCCAATTAACCCTGTTTCTTCCGCGGTAAAATTTGCAAACACTATCGAGCGTTTAAAAGGTTTAATTTGATGAAGTTGGCTTAATATTCTGGCGATTTCAACCGTTGCTGCACTGCCGGTGGCGTTATCGATCGCACCGTTATAAATTTTAGGCCCAGTAGCGGTTTGCTTGGTGCCAAAATGATCCCAATGGGCACTAATGATGATATATTCATCTGGGAATTCACTGCCGGTCAATTGTGCTAAGACATTGTGTGATTTCGCGTGGGTAATTTCATTATTAAGGGTTACATTGGCCATTAATTTTAGCGACTGCGCTTTAAAATCTGGACTTAACGCTTGCTGTTTTAACTGGCGATAATTAAGCCCAGCGGCTTTAAACACTTGCTCGGTAGCATCAATATGTAGCCAGCCCATCATCGGTAGTTGTGAACTGTTATTATCATCATCGATCAGTGTGTATTTACTCCCGGTATTAGAGCTTTCAACCACACTCCACGGATAGGCTGCCGGCACTGTTTCGTGTACAATTAGCACTGCTGCCGCTCCTTGTCGTGCTGCTTCTTCATATTTATAGGTCCAACGACCATAATAAGTCATCGCATTACCAGTAAATAGTTGATCATTTTGCGTCGAAAAACCTGGATCATTAACCAACATCACCAAGGTTTTACCTTTAACGTCTATATCTGCGTAATCATTCCATTGGTATTCAGGGGCATTAATACCGTAACCAACAAAAATAAGTTCTGAATTGTTCAGGGAGACTTTAGATTTAAGTTGCTGAGTTCGCACTGTAAAATCACGACCAGACTTAAATTTAAGTTCACCGATATTCAATGTCATGTTTTGGTCAGGGGTTAGTTTCGCCATTGTCACCGGTTGTAAAAAACGCCCAGCATCAGCACCGATCAAGCCCAATGCTTTATATTGTTGCGCTAGATAATTGATGGTGAGAGTTTCACCAGCGGTTAGCGGACCACGCCCACCGAATTCGTCGGAAGCGAGCACTTTAATATGTTGATGAACGTTATCGAGTTGAACTGCTGTCGGATCCGAGTTTTCTATTTGGGGGCTGCTACAGCCCAGTAACGATAGCGCCAGTAATGAGGCCGTCGTCGTTGAAATAATTGAAGTCATTAGTATTATTCATAAATAAAAGTGACTTCAATATATCATAGATTTTAGTGTTTTATTTTCGACGAAAAACAACCAAACCTAAACTTAATAATACTAACCAAGACAAGCTACCACCACTACTTTTACTGGTTGGTTTTTCCGCCGTCAGTAAGGTGTTTTTGACTTTAGTTAAACCATCGGCTGAGTCAGCGGTAGAGTTAAGGATTTCGACACTGTAGACCGTGACAAAGTTTTTAACCCCTGGCACAAACTTGTTCTTACATTGTTCGACTGTGTAATCGATCATCGGGATATCATAACAGGTCTTTAAATTGGCAATGGCCGTAACGACCTTCATACCATCTTCAACCACTTGACCAAACACGGTAAAACCACCATTATCAACATCGAGAATGGCACTATTATCTTTTAGATTAAAAAACCATTGGTTGGTGGCGCTGTTAGGTTGGTTTTTTACTTTAGCCATCGCAATCGTGCCGCTGACATTAGACCACACCGGTTCGTTTTTAACCGCAGCTTTGGACTTAATGGCGGTTAAAGGCCAAGCACCTTCAAAACTAAAACCGCCGCCCTGTAGTACAAAATTACTGGCACTGCGATGGATCACAGAATCGGTCCAACTGTTATCTTCAACATAGCTTAAGAAGTTTTTGACCGTTTCTGGCGTCGTTTTATCAAACAGGTTAACTTTTATTTTCCCCTGTGATGTGTTTATTTGGACAATAGTGGCCTGTGCAGAAAACAACAATGAACTTAACATAAGTAACAAAGTGTTACCGAGAACAGCCGACTTTGAATACATTCTATTACAATTCAAATACATATTATTACTCTTTATTATCATTAACTTAGTGTTTTTTGATTATAGCTAATAATCAAAAAAAATCCAACTCAGGTTGAAATGCCAGTGTTGGATAATCAATGTCGACAATCAATATCAATAGTCAAATTATCTTAATGTTAACTTAATTAACTGCAAGTTAAACGAAACCGGAACCGCATAGCTAATTTGTGGTAATGAAGCCAAATCACGTAATTTATCAATCCCAGCCGTTAACATAAAATCACCCGCATTAATGATAATGGGTTTAATCGTGCTAACTAACACTCGATCGCTAGCGGTTTTTGTAATGACAACCTCAAAGGTTAGCTCTTTACTCACACCATGAAGATTCAACACTGCCTTAATCTGCTGGGTCATTGAATTAGACACCGCTAATTGAGCGATTAATTTAGGATCTAATTGCGCAGTAATTTTTGCATCAGTAAATTTTTTAGTCTCAAATAAATACTGAATCATTCGCTGATTTCGAATCGGAATCCCGGTTTCAACGCTGCTTAGATCAATATTAAACACAAATTGACCAGTACTACTCATATCCCCTGAAAATTGATTAAAGTGATGAGCTTCTGCAATGGTGTTCTTTTTGATACTGACAAAACTAACATTTGAGTGGTTAGTATCCACCAACCAATTGGCTTGTGCTAGTGAACTCGCTAACACCAAACTTAAGATAACTAATAATTTAAACATGGTACTTCCTCAATTAATTAAACGACGTCATGATCACGGGGATCATGTTCAACACGTTCTTTTCCTTCTGCGCCATGCATCCAGTCAACTAACTTACCAGAGAACAAAAACACAATAATACCGGCCGCAAAACCGCTAATCGCTAAACCAGAGAATATCGCAAAGGCATTATTGATTTGTTCAGATCCTTCACCAATATACCCACCTATCACACCAGCAATTTTATTGGCCGCAGCGGTACACAGAAACCATGCGCCCATCAATAATGATAAAAACTTCACCGGAGCCAATTTAGACACTAACGATAAGCCAATTGGTGATAAACATAGCTCTCCAAACACTAAGAATAGATAAGTGAATATTAGCCACATTACACTGACTTTAACCGAGCTATCGCCACCCTGTACTAAGGTTGCACCAACCATAAATAGAAATGCGACGCCTAGAAAGATCAAACCAAAGGCAAACTTTTTCGGTGACGATGGCTCTTTACTGCCAAGCTTAGTCCACATCGCGGCAAAAATAGGCGCAAACATCACTACAAAAAATGCCGAAACAGATTGCAACCATGATGCTGGCATTTCAAACCCCATCACATTACGGTCGGTAAAATCTTTAGCGTAAATATTCAACAAGCCACCCGCTTGCTCATAACCGGTCCAAAATACAATGGAGATAACGCTCATGATTAAGATAACTTTAGCTCGATCACGTTCAACAGCTGTTAATGGCTGCGATTTAGCCGCACTACCATCACTGGTAGTGCGCATTGCTGAAGGTTCACGACCCAAATCACCTAAATAACGTTGCGCCATGGTTAATTGCATAATAACCGATAAAATCATCCCAACGCCGGCAAAAATAAAGCCGAGCTGCCAGTTAATTTTCTCACCGACATAACCAATTACGAGTGGCGCAATAAAAGCACCAATATTAATCCCCATGTAGAAAATAGTGAAAGCGCGATCACGGCGTACATCACCTTCTTCATATAAATCACCAACCAAGGTAGAGATGTTTGGCTTAAATAAACCATTACCGATACAAAGCAGCACCAAGCCGATATAAAACAGGTTTTCTTCCTGACCAGCAATAAACTGATGCGGAGTCCCTAAAGCAAAATGCCCTAGCGCCATGGTTAACCCACCAATAATAATACTTTTACGCTGCCCTAAGACATTATCGGCTAACCAACCACCTAACACTGGCGTTAAGTAAACCGCCATAGTAAAAGTACCGTACAAGCCTAAAGCTTCACTAGTTGTCCAACCAAAACCGCCATTTTCAACGGTCGAAATTAAATACAGCACCAAAATAGCACGCATGCCGTAGTAGCTAAAACGCTCCCACATTTCCGTTCCGAACAATAGGAACAGCCCTTTTGGGTGCCCAAGCAGGGTTCCCGAAGATGGCATTGAATTCATAAACTTCTCTCTTTAGTTATTATATTTTTAGCTTAAGCCTAGTACGACTTTTTCAGATTTTAATGATTTTGCTAATATCGCAGTCATCACGAACGCAACCACCGTTGTTACCAATGCAGTAATCACATAAGCCGGCCAATTGACCCCTTCACCTTTATAGAGTGCTTCCATGATTAAATGCTGTCCCGCTAGTGGTACGTAGTCTAACCACAACGGTTTGTGAGGCAAAAAAGTAATGACCATTGGCACCATCATCGGTAATAATAATATCATTGATAAATAAGACTGTGCTTCTTTAAAACTTTTGGCGCGATAGGCAAAAAACAGTTGAAAAATACCCGCTAAATAACCTAACGGAATAATCATTATAGCAATCAGTGCCATGGTTGAGAAATCAACCATCACCGACATCCCGAGTTTTTCAAGCGGTAGAGCAGACATCGTGAAAGTCATGGCAATCATAGTAATAATGGAGGCTATGGTGCCATAGGCACTGACCATTAACACTTTCGACAACACTACCATACTCGTTGGTACCGGCTGGCACAGTATTAATTCCAGCGAATGACGTTCGCGCTCACCAGCACTGGTATCAATCGCTGCGGTCATTGAAGCAGTAAACAGCGATATCATAATAAACATCGCTAGTATCCCCATCATTAAGCCACTTTTTGACTCAGGTGTTGCCGTGTCTTGGGTATTGAGCAGTAATGGATTAGTGATCCGTGGATCAATACCACGCATTAATAGCCGAGTACTACCAATAGAACGACTGTATTGGGCGATAATTTTTTCAAACCGTCGCAAGGGTTTCATCAAGTTTTTATTACTAAAATCGGCATTAATGATTAAAGTAATTGGCTTACCTTGCGCCATGTTAGTGGCATAATCATCAGGAATCGTAAAAGTGATCGGCATTTTCGCCCACTTCGCCACTTCATCTTCGGTGATTTTATCCCGTGGCAATACTTTCTGACTGGCTAAAAATGAGATTAAGCTCGGCGCATGCTCTGCCCCAGTAAACTCAACATAGGTTGGTTTGATTTCAGTCACTTCATCAATTTGAAATAAAATGATCCCCGCCATCATCACCGGTCCCATGAAAATAGCAAACAAACCCGCCATAATGGCACGGCGATCACGAATCGCTTCACGAAACTCTTTTTGGACTAAGCCTTTTAATACACCGATCATGCCGCAACTCCTTCATCACTACCAATAATCGCGACAAACGCGTCTTCGAGGCTATCTTTGCCCGCTAGTTTACATAACTCTTCTGGTGAACCATTAGCCACGATTTTCCCTTTCGCCACCACAATCACCCGATCACATAACGCCGCCACTTCTTGCATCACATGACTTGAAAACAAAATACAATGACCTTCGTCTTTTAACTTACGTAATTGCTCCCGTAACAATCGCGTGCTCATGACATCTAAACCACGAGTTGGCTCATCGAGCACTAAGTTTTTAGGGCGATGCACTAAGGCTTGCGCCAAGGTCACTTTCATCCGCTGCCCCTGCGAAAAACCTTCAGTGCGGCGGTCGCTAATCTCTGCCATGTCGAGATCTTTAATCACCCGATCTAAGGCTTCTTTTAATGCCGCGCCCGTCAAACCGTGCATTTGAGCAAAATATTCTATTTGCTCACGCGCCGTTAGGCGCTCACTCATGCCAAATTGATCGGGAAATATCCCTAACGATTTACGCGCGGTAATCGCCGACTTTTGAACATCAATCCCATCAATCGTTGCATAGCCCGTCGTTGGTTTTAACAATCCGTACAGGATCCGTAAACAGGTGGTTTTTCCTGCGCCGTTAGGGCCTAAGATCCCGGTAATCTCACCATCTTTGGCTTCAAATGAAACGCCATCGACGGCGGTAAAGTCACCGAATGTTTTTGAAATATTATCTACTTTAAGCATGGTTAATCCTTACCAGTTACCGTTATTGTTCAGTAAAAAACCACGCTGTGGCACATCTTTTAAACAACTTTCGTCAACGTCATCAAATGACAACTGTTTTACAAAATCACTGACCATCTCAGCGGCACAGGTTTGAGTGACCAAACCATGTCCAGCATCTTGGGCAATATAATGTTTTGAATTTTTTAATCCTTTGACAGCGAGTTCGCCCCAAGCCGGTGGCGTGACAGGATCAAGATTTCCCGATAACACCATGGTTGGAATATCTGAGATCACTGGTTCGCCAAAATTAGCCGGTGCAGTAAATTTTGGCCATAACTGACAAACACTCGTAAAAGCTTCGAACGAATGATTACCTGAGAATCGATTAGCGGCTTCGGCGGCTAATTGTTCGGGAGTCACGCGAGGAATATCTTCATTACATAAAATATTCATCGTTAAACCGGTATACATTTTTCCTTTACTGTTTTCACCTTGCGACATAATGCCAATAAAAGGTTTGTAATTCTCTTTCGAAAATTCGCTGATGATGTAAGGAATAAGCTCACGAGAACCAATGCCATACATTTGCGAACGTAATAGTTCGATAAATTTCTTAACATCGACCCGTAAGGTCATCGGCTTATCCGTTACCGGATGTGCCACTTGGGTGGTTAAAGTATTGGCGGTTAATTGTGTTTTTATTTTTTGATAATCGGTCAATAAGTTAGGATATTGAGCGGCACACTTTTCGCGTTCACTACATTGTGCGACTAAAATATCAAATGCACGTTCAGCTTCTGTGCCCATCGGACCAACCACGACTTGCGTTGGTACAACGCCATCTAAAATAACGCTGCGCAATGCCTCTGGCTTGTCGCGCATATAAACCAACGCCGCCCGTGAACCATAAGAAATGCCGTATAAATTAATTTGCTCATAGCCTAAAGCTTTACGTACGGCTTCAAAATCTAGCACCGCGCTATTGGTATTATATTGTGATAAGTCGACCTGATAACCAGCAAGACAAGTTTTAACATCTTCCGCAGAAAAATCGCTAAAAACATCATAATAGATATTCGCTTGCTCATCTTCACACAATAATGGGCTCGACTTGCCTGTGCCACGTTGGTCAATTAACACTAATTCACGATCTTGACGGGCTTTGGCAAAGACTCGGCTTAGCATAGGGGCTAATTCAACCGCTGCTTGACCAGGACCACCCATTAATAAAAATAACGGATCTTTTTTCGGTGTTGAGGCGATGGCCGGGATTACCGTCACATTCAATTGAACCTTAGCCGTCCCTGGGTTACTCCAATTTTCAGGGACTGTTAAAGTGCCACATTGAACACTTTGAGATAAACCTTCTAAAAAACAAGATGATAATGATAGAGATTCTGAAGTCGTTGCTCCGACGCTCAGCGACAGGCTCAGTAAGCCTGCGATACCAGCGCCCCTCATAAGAGTGGGAAATTGCAAAATATGTCCTTATTTAATAAAGTTTTTCATTACTTTAACAAATAAAGCTCAGCCGCGAGGAAAAAATTGTAACAAAATTGATAATACTTATCACTTAAGTAAATACTGCTGTTACATCTTGCGGCTTTCTAATTGACTGTAATTTTTTTGATGTTGGCTTTTAAGCCATATTAATAATTTAGCCCGATTAGCAAAAATCTTAACCCGCTCTTTACTTACGCTACTTGCTAACACCACTATTTGAGTTAATGTCTTTGACCTTGTGCTATGACAAAGTACGGCCCAGCAGGTAACCCATTCAAAAGATAAATGTTTATTTATCACTTCTAGGGGAGTTGAAAAATGAAAGCGGCGATTAACCAATACTGAGATCTTTCCAGATGAATTGTTTAACATATAACGATACATATTTTCAGTACGAGCAAAGGTAATTTCTAAATTATCGTCGGGGATAAGTTCAAAAATATTCTCTGCAATATAACGTATTTCCACGCTATCAATCCGCGAAGAGACTATTGTATCTTCATTCATTGTAATTCCTTTTACGTGTGATAATCCTCACTTATTTTAACTAAAATTTTGAAAAATTCAAACAAAATACGCCAGATAAATAATCTATCCAGCATATTGTCATCCGATCAATTAAATCGCCAAAATACTTTGCTTTAGCTCAGAAAAATCAGCCGAAATCTCTTTTGATAAGATGGCTTTATCAGCGACATCCGCCAATGGCTGCGGTAGTTCAAGTTTAATATTAAGAATATCTTCCACCGACTCTTGGAATTTAGCCGGATGAGCAGTACACAGGAAAATACCGGTTTCATCGGCCATTAGGGTGTTTTTTAACGCAAAAGCTGCAATTGCACCGTGGGGCTCGCACAAATAACCTTGTGCGTGTAAATCTTTTAAGCCTTGGCACATCTCACTTTCAGTGACTTTAATACCACTCACTAGTGATTTATCCCAACCTTGCACTTTCATCAGTTCTTCAATGCGCGGCCAGTTATTTGGCGCTGACACATCCATCGCGTTAGCACGGGTCGAAATGGTCGGCTGCGGCTGCCACTCACCCGTTGCTAAATAACGTGGCACAGTGTCATTTTCATTAGTCGCTGCCATAAAGCGTTTCACGGGTAGCCCCATCGCTTTAGCTAATAAGCCAGCAGTTAAATCGCCAAAATTGCCACTTGGCACGCTAATCACTAAATTATCGCGCTTATCTGCAGGTACTTGAGCAACCGCTTCAAAGTAGTAACAAATTTGTGCTAATAGGCGTGAGATATTAATCGAGTTAGCCGAATTTAAGCGAATTTCTTGCTTAAATTCTAAATCGTCGAAAGAGTCTTTCACTAATTGCTGACAGTCATCAAAGCTGCCTTCAACCGAGAAGGTGTGAATATTACCCCCTAACGTACAAAATAGCTTTTCCTGTAACAAGCTGATTTTTCCTTTAGGGTAAAGCACTGCAACCTTGATGTTATCTAGACCATAAAAGGCATGAGCAACCGCCGCTCCAGTATCGCCAGATGTCGCGGTTAAAATCGTTGCTCGTTCATCTTTACATAGCAAGTTAAGACATTGCGCCATAAAGCGGGCACCAAAATCTTTAAACGCTAAGGTTGGGCCATGAGTTAACTCAAGTGCATAGGTTTGACTGTTAACGGCCGTAACTGCCAATGGAAAATTAAAGGCTTTTCGGACCATGGTTTCGACATTATCGCTACCCAGTTCATCGCCAAGCCAAGCATCGAGAATAGTGACACTACGGCTCACAAAGTCTTGCTTTAATAACGCATCGATATCAGTTAATGCTGGTACTTGCGTTGGAAAAAATAACCCTTGGTTATCCCCTAATCCTAATTTTACCGCTTGTGAAAAACTCACACGCTGCTCATTTTTCTTTAAATTATACAGTTCCACGTTACGCCTCCCTCCGGGCACCTTGAATATCGAGTTTACAGATGTGGCTAAATCCCTCATCTGTTTGTAAATAATGTTGTTGTAAATATTGTTCTAATTGCTGCGCTTTAACTAAATCGTCAGTCACCGCAAATAATGTTGGACCACTGCCACTAATGCCACTAGCCATTGCGCCTAGTTCAAGCATCGCTTGTTTAGCAGCAATAAAGCCAGGGATAATCACACCGCGCACAGGCTCGGCTATCACGTCCACCAGAACTTGCGCGGCGAGTTGACTATTGCCTTGATGGCTGGCGCTAATAAATGTCGCGAGATTTTGACCAAATTTTAAGGCGGTTGCTAATGGGATTTCCGTTGGCATGATTTTTCGAGACTCAGCCGTCGAGACACTAACCCCAGAATAAGCGACCACCCAATACCAAGCATCAAAACTTGGAATATCACTGCAAAGTTGTCCGGGCTGATCAATCATCAATTGTAAGCCACCGAGGTAACTTGGGGCGACATTGTCATAATGAACGCTACCGCTAATTTGACCTTCTAACTGACCCATTAACAATAGCAGCGCATGCTTTGATAATGCATTTTCATAGAATTCATTGAGCGCATACAAAGCAGCAACCACCGAGGCAGCACTAGATCCTAAACCGCTACCAACCGGTAATAACTTTTCCAATACAATTTTTAGCCCTTGGTAACTAATGCCTTTTGCTTGTAAGGCTGCTTGATAAGCAACTGCGCAGTCGTAAACAATGTTCAGTTTAGGATCGCTTGGTAGCTTATGGGCAAAAGTACCAATAGTTGAAACTTCAATTCCTTGCGCCAATTCGCTAATGGTGACGCAATCCCCTAATAATGTGCCGTCAATTGGCGCTAACGCCGCGCCGAGAACGTCAAAGCCGACGCTGACATTACCCATCGAGGCTGGCGCAAATACTCTAATTGCTTGTTTGCTCATTTAAACCTCACGTTGCCAAGCTAAGGTTCTTAGCATATCAGCAAAAACACCGGCAGCGGTTACTGAATTACCCGCACCGTACCCCCGTAATACAAATGGCAATGGCTGATAATAACGAGAATAAAACGCCAAGGCATTTTCGCCACCTTTAACACTGTAGAGCGGATCGCTGGCCGCAACAGCACGCACTTCAACTTTACAGCGACGGTTATCCCCCTCACCATCGATGCTACCAACATATCTAAGTACTTTGCCTTCGCCAGCGGCTTGCTCGATCCGCGCTGAAATTTCAGCATCGACCTGCGGTAAGCGCGCCATAAATTCTTCAACCGAGCCAGAATCATCAAAACTGCTTGGCAGCACCGACTCGACTTCAATATCGGCTAACTCTAATTCCATTCCCGCTTCACGGGCTAAAATAAGCACTTTGCGAGCAACATCCATCCCGCTTAGGTCATCACGGGGATCAGGTTCGGTAAAACATTTATTTTTAGCAATCGTGGTGGCTTGCGATAATGTCATCCCCTCATCTAACTGACCAAAAATATAAGATAGTGATCCTGACAACACGCCACTAAACGAACTTAATTCATCACCAGCGCTGAGCAAGTTTTGCAAGTTGTCGATGACTGGTAAACCGGCACCAACGGTTGTTTCATATAAGAAGCGACGACGCTTCACTAACGCCGCTTTACGCAGCGCATGATAATATTCTTGGCTACTGGTGTTGGCTTTTTTATTCGGCGTAACAACATGGAAACCAGCTTCGAGCAAAGCAACATATTGATCGGCAATTTTTTGGCTACTGGTACAATCAACTACGAGTGGATTCAATAGGTGATTTTCTTTAGCAAAACTAATCAATTGGTCAACATCATAACCACTGTCAGTCGCTGCTAACAATTGCTGCCACTCACTCACCGGCATGCCTTCGGCATTTAAGACCATTTGCCGAGAATTAGCTAAACCGCATAACCTGATCACAATATTTTTTTTGGCTAAATATTCGGTCTGAGTTTCAATTTGCTGTAACAGCTCTTGACCAACATTACCGCAGCCGACTAAAAACAAATCGATATACTGTGACGAATTAAAAAAACGTTGATGACATGCTTTAATAGCTCGGCTACAACGATGTTGATCGACCACGGTTGAGATTGAACGCTCTGAAGAACCCTGTGCAATGGCAATGACATTAACCCGCGCTTGAGACAAGGCTTGGAAGAACTTAGCTGCCACCCCTTGCACGGTTTTCATCCGATCGCCAATCAATGACACAATCGCCAACTGATGACGAATCTCAAAAGGTTCAAGTAAATCGCTGCGTAATTCTAATTCAAACTCAGTTTCAAGTGCCTGACGGGCAATTAATTGATCTTCCGATGGCACACAAAAACAGATGCTATATTCAGATGATGACTGGGTGATTAAGCTGACTGAAACACCTGCGCGAGAAATCGCTTCGAAAATACGACTTGCCATGCCAACCATCCCTTTCATCCCAGGACCTGACACGCTAATCATCGAGACATCATCAAGATTAGAAATCGCTTTCACTTGGTTTTCATCATCGCTACGATCAGAACAAACCAACGAACCCGGCGCTTGCGGATTAAAGGTATTTTTGATCAAACAAGGAATATGATATTGAGCAATGGGCGCAACCGTTTTCGGATGCAACACTTTAGCGCCAAAGTAAGAAAGCTCCATCGCTTCTTGGTAACTTAACTTATCAATTAATTGCGCGTCTTTAACTAACCGAGGATCGGCATTATAAACGCCATCAACATCGGTCCAAATTTCGCAACAATCAGCCCGTAAACAGGCAGCCAAACAGGCGGCTGAATAATCAGAACCATTACGACCTAAGGTGACTATTTCTCCCTGATCGTTAACCGCAGTAAAACCTGGCATAAGCCAAATGCGAGATCCCGATAAATCCTTATCGGCTATTTTATCTCGCGAGCTTTCAATATCAACTTGTGCTTCTAAATAGTTGCTATCGGCCATCATGAATTCGCTTGGTAGTAAAAAGTCGTTACTCACTCCCAACACTTTCAATAGCTGGCTCATGATCCCAATACTTAGTCGCTCACCAATCACTAACAATTGCGCGTGGATGTTATCGGGACATTGTGCCAACAAACGCACCCCATGCAGGGTACGATTAAGCAATTCGCTTTCCTTAGCCCACACAGTATCAAGCTGGGCCACATCAAAGGTCGGGTATTTAGCACCTAAGCCATCAACAATGGCACGGAAAGTTTGTTCAATACGGGTAATTGCAGCGGCACCGTCTTGTCCCTGACAATTAAGTTTCACCGCTTCGACTAAATTATTGGTGGTTTTTCCTGGCGCAGACAAAACCACGGCTAATTGATCTTGAGCCGAGCGTTCAACCAAAATATTGGCGACCCGTTCAATTGTTTCAATATTGGCTAGCGAAGAACCACCAAATTTCATTACTCGCATTAATTTGTCCTCAAAATATCAAAAGCATAAAAAAACCCGCGTCGGTTAGGGCGCGGGTTTTAGGAATGTTTATTTTTAACGCATTCACCCGAGCCGCCGGTTAATAATCCCGGTGGTAATGGTAATAATATGGGTTAGGCGATTAGTAAGCATCTATATAATGTCTTGCGTTAAAAAGTTAATCACAGCATGGCGATTAATTGGCGCGCTGTCAATTACAAATCATTAACAATTTATAAACTTTAGTCTAATAACGATACTTAAAACGAAATATCAGTTGAAATTCAGTGTAATTGGGCTCCTTATAACTAAAAATCATTAGTTATGTCGCTCAATCACCAACAATTGTCAGCCAAAGAGCACCACCAGAGAATCAATCGCAGTATGCTTAATTCATATAAATAATAATAGGTAACAATTATGTTAAAGAGTTTATCGATTTTATGCTGTATTGGCTCACTCGTCGGTTGTGGTTCGGAAGTCATTCTAACCTCTAACGAGGTCACTGCCGCAACGGTAAAATCTCATCAGCAAACGGCTTCACAAGTAGATCTTAACGATCAGCAAGATTTTGTCGATGCTAAACGTGGCTTAGTGGCATTAGAAGATTCATTGCAGGTTAAAGATAGCGACGACCAAACCATTTGGAATATGACTGACTATCGGTTTGTTCAAGGCGCAGCTCCCGACACGGTCAATCCTAGTTTGTGGCGTCAGGCCAAACTCAATAATATTCGTGGTTTATTTAAAGTAACGGACCGGATTTACCAAGTGCGCGGTTTTGATTTTGCCAACATGACCATTATTGAAGGCGACACTGGTTGGATTATTGTTGATCCGCTCACCGCCAAAGAAACCGCCACTGCCGCCTTAGCTTTTGCCCAAAAGCATCTCGGCGTTCATCCCATCAAAGCGGTTATTTTAACCCATGCTCATATGGATCACTTTGGTGGCGTACTTGGTGTTGTGTCACCGGAGCAAATTATTGCCAAAAATATTCGAGTGATTGCCCCTAGCTATTTCATGGAAGCCGCCACCAGCGAAAATATTATTGCTGGCACCGCGATGGCACGTCGTTCAGTATTTATGTATGGTAAAAATTTACCCAGAAATGCGACTGGTCACGTAGGTTCTGGTCTAGGAACAGGCCCCGCTTTTGGTTCTTTCGGCATCGTTAAGCCAACGGAACTCATTACCGAGGAGCTTACCACCAAAAATATCGATGGTTTAGAGTTTGTGTTTCAAGATGCCTCGGGCACTGAATCGGTGGCTGAAATTACCTTTTACTTACCGCAACTCAAAGCTTTTTGTGGCGCAGAGTTAGTCTCACGCAACATGCACAACCTTTACACGCTGCGTGGTGCACAAGTAAGAAATGCTACTAAATGGAGTTCAAAAATAGATCAAGCATTGCAACAATTTGGTCATGCGGATCTTTATTTTGGTAGTCATCATTGGCCAGTATGGGGTAATGATAATGTAAGAACTTTTCTAACCAATCAACGGGACTTGTATAAATATATTCATGACCAAAGCGTTCGTATGCTTAACCAAGGGCTAACGGGTGTTGAAATTGCCGAACAAATAAAGTTACCTCCCGCGTTAACCCGTTATTTTGCCAACCGTGGTTATTACGGTAGCCTCAGCCACAATGCTAAAGCAGTGTATCAATATTATATGGGGTGGTTCGATGCTAATCCAGCTCATTTAAACCCAATTCCACCAAGTCAGGCTGCTATTCGTTATGTTGAGATGATGGGCGGCGCAGCCACCGTTATTACCAAGGCGCAAAATTATTATGATCAAGGGGATTATCGCTGGGTTGCTCAGGTAATCAACCATGTGGTGTTCGCAGATCCCGATAACCAATCAGCCAAAGTCTTATTAGCCAAAAGCTACGATCAATTGGGTTACCAAGCAGAATCGGCCCCTTGGCGTAATTTTTACTTAACAGGTGCCCAAGAGCTACGTAATGGCATTGCAAAAAAAGGCATCGACTTAACCCAAATGACCGACATTTTACGCAATACCTCAGTCGATAAATTCTTTGAATCAATGGCGGTTAGACTCAATAGTGACAAGGCGGCTGATTTAGATCTTACGATTAAAATTACCTTTTCCGGCCTGAAGCAAAGCTATCTACTGCAGGTGAAAAATTCAGTACTTCGTCATTACCCAGCAAGAGAAGATAGCACCGCAGAAACGGCAGGTACGATTACCATCACTCATCCCTTGTTTATCAAAATGTTAATTGGTCAAGCGGGGATCAAAGACACTTTGTTTAGTGATGAATTAACCACCGATGGCAGTGTCCTTGATATCATTAAATTTTTAAGATTATTTGAAAAGCCCGATGGTCAATTTAATATTGTGACTCCTTAACAAGCATGTTGTTTGGATCGGTAATCTTTCGGGTTGATGCCGGTCCAGCGCTTAAAGGCGCGAGTAAAATTACTTTGATCGGAAAACCACAACATAAAGGCAATTTCAATCAACGGTACTTGCTGTTCCGTTAATAGTTTTAAAGCCAAATGATGACGACACCGATCAAATAACTCATTAAAACTGCTGCCTTCTAATTTTAATTTACGCTGTAATGTTCTAACAGACATTGATCAGACCTCTAGGCAACTTTTTTGATTTTATATAAATACATGGCGTGACCACCAATGAGGCTAACTA
>JABSRU010000018.1 GCA_013214965.1 Gammaproteobacteria bacterium | reverse complement strand
AATTGCCTCATCTGGTTTAGCCCAAGCTCAAGTGATAGAAGCCCAAGCAGGTGCCAACGAGAAACAAGGTATTGCTGATGCCGTGGTATTAAGACAAAAACTCGAAGCCGAAGCTGATGGTCAACGCCGCATAGGTCTCGCCGAAGCCGAAGTACAACAAGCTAAGGCGCTAGCATTTGAGCAACAAGGTGAAGCCGAAGCTAAAGTACTTGAACAACGTCTACTTGCCGAAGCAAAAGGTATTGAAGAGAAAGCACTCGCCGAAGCCGCCGGATTACGTGAAAAGCAAGATGTGCTTAACGCGATGAACGACGAAGCTCGTGCCTTCGAAACCTTTGGTTTACGTCTCAATCAAGAACGTGAACTAACCCTAGCCGAGCTTTCAACCAGTATCGATCTCGCCGACAAGCAAGCGCATGTATTAGCCGAAGCACTTAGCAGTGCCAATATTAATATTATGGGCGGCGATGGCGACTTCTTACGTCAATTCATGAAATCGATTACGGTCGGTAAATCACTCGATGCCGTGGTTAATGAAAGTGAAACGGTGCAAACCCTCCTAAAAGATCACTTAAATGGCGATCGTAACTTACTCGAAGATCTAAAAGGCGTGCTCACTGGTGCCAATGAATCAAGTGAGACATTAAAGAATATTTCAATGACTCAGCTATTTTCTACTCTCAATAATGCCGATGATGCGCAACGTAGTGCCCTCGCCAAATTATTAAATTTAGGCGCTTCCAACACTGCCATTGATTCAGATAACCAGTAAGTTGTAATGATTTTAGCTTGGAGCGCCCTTTAATGACGGATGACAAAAATATCGACTCATCACATGATAACAACAGCAATCAGGCGGTCACATCTGGTGGCTCGTTTGAGCTCATTCAACGCCGCTTAAACAGCCTAGGTCTAGATCTTAATAGCCAATTAGATCAACTGAATCAGCAGCGAATTGACGCTTTTGGTTCAACGGATATGAAAGTCAGTGCGCGCGTTAGGGTTAGAACCCAGCATAACTGTGTTGCGCGAGATATTGCAGCCATTGGTGATACTTTATTATTTGGTTTTAACGTCTTTTTAGGGCTGCAACGTAACATTACTGTGAGTGATGTTTTTAGTTTGCACCAGCTCAATCATCAGGATGACGATTACGAAATAGTTGATTTACCTGCGGCGGGAAGTTTTCTTGAGGAGCCTACATTCGTTAATGATTTTAATGAGTTATACACTTATTATAAAAAAGCATTTTTGACTCATGTATTTCGTCAAGGTAATAAATTATTTGCCTCATTTCAAATTGGTGAGCGCATTGAAGACACTCGAGTGTTCCGTTGGGGAATTAGTGCCGATCAACAAGTCAGTTATATCGACAACCGTGGCGAACGCGATATCAAGCATGCCGACAGTATCGATTTTGAATGGTTACGAGCAACGCGCGATCAGCAAATCGACGGCGCGCACCCACATTACAACCTGTTTGATACCCTCTTTGTTGACACTCTTAAGGGCAACCTGACCCTTAAAGTTGAAAACAACACCGCGGCTGGCGCAGGAATTTACAGCGAACCGGTTGACGATCAACATCAATCATTAGCCGATGCCGATATTCGTTATGCCAAAGTCGGGGGATTAATTTTATTAAATATTAAACCCTATGGCGAAAAGACCGCGCGATTTTTAATTTTTAACAGCAAAACCCAACAAGTCATCCGCCAAGATGCAATTGGTCACTCATGTATTCAACTGCCAGAAGATCACGGAATTATTTTCCCCGGCGGTTACTATTTACAAAATGGCGATAACAAAACCTTTGATGACAATGCCGAAAACCTGCAACTGCATCGAGTCATGAAATCACCCAATGGTGAAGATTACCTCTATATTTTTTATGAACCAAACGAAGGCCAGTACGCATTATTTAGCTATAATTTAATTACGCGAACCTTACAAAACCCTATTTATGGTCATGGTCAAAGTTTATATCTCGATGGTCGAGCGGTGATATTTAATGCCGAATCAGAGCCGTCGCGGGTGCATGCAATGCAAATTTGGCAAACGCCATTTTGCAGCGAAGAGCACGCCAGCGAACAACCAGTCGATAACAGTTTTTTGGGTAAAATAGGTAATCCTGAACTGGTTCGTGGCATCTCAGATATTTATGAGATCACCAAACTGATCAGTAATCAGCAGCCAAGTTTAGACCATTACAACACCCTTGTGACTCAAGCCCAAAAACTCGGCGATAAATACCACTGGCTCGAAGACCAAACGCTTAAATCCCTTAACGAGATATTAAAACAGGTAGTAACCAGCTCTGAATTAGTACTCGATGAGTTTGAAAAAGTGGCGAGTATTAAACAACGTTCCGACGCGGTACTAGCGCAAGACAGGGAACAATATCAGCAATTAAAAAGCGAGTTATCGCGACCTAATTTCGACCAAGCGTTGCAGTTTATTGATGCTTTAGCGCGCTTATCAAGCTTTAAAGGTCACTTAATTAGCCATCAAGAACTCCGCTATATCGATATTGAAAAGATCGAAGAAATGGCGCAACAGACCGATTTACTCACTCAGGATATCAGCCAAGCAACCGCAAACTTTTTACAGCAAGAACAAGCTTTTGCTTCGTATCATTCACAACTGACCGAGCTTGAGCAACAAATTGAACAATCCGGTTCGGCGGCTGAATTAGCCCCAACCATTGCCAGCATCGTCGAATTAAGTAGCGGATTAGAGCTATTAAATCACACCATGCTAGCGCTCGATATTAGTGATTCGCGCCAACGGACCAAAATTCTCGAAGATATTTCAGCGGTATTTAGTCAGGTAAATCGCATTAAAGCGATTGCCGATCTCGCCGCAAAAAGTGTCGGTGCCGATGAAGCGAGAGCAGAATTTGGCGCTCGCTTTAAGCTATTAAGTCAAAGCGTCACCAGTGCGCTCAACGCCAGTGACACCCCGCAGGAATGTGATCTGCAATTATCGTCGTTGTTAATTCAACTGGAAGAACTCGAGAGTCAATTTAGTGAGTTTGATAATTTTCATCAAGAAATTCTCGAAAAGCGTGACGAAATTTATGACAATTTCGAACAACACAAACAACAATTATTAGATAACCGTCAGCGCCGCTGCCTTAATTTAATGAGCGCAGCCGAGCGGATAATTGCTGGCGTGACCAGGCGCGTGCAAGGATTTAGCGATCAAGACAAGCTCAACAGCTATTTTGCGGCCGATCCGATGGTGCTTAAACTCAAGCAGTTAATCGAGCAACTGCGCGAGTTAGACGACAGCGTTCGCGCCGACGATATTGATGCCCAACTTAAAAATGTAAAACAACAAGGGATCAGAGCACTGCGCGATAAACTCGATATTTATAGCAGTGATGGTAGCTTGGTCAAAATTGGCGAACATCAATTTAGTGTTAACAAAAAATCGCTCGAACTAACCCTGCTGCCTCGCGATCAGCAAATGCTACTACACATCAGTGGCAGTGAGTATTTTGAAACCCTCGATCCCGAACTGTTTGCGGGCACCGAACACCTGTGGCAACAAAATTTAATCTCTGAATCGGCTGATATTTGTCGCGCCGAATACTTAGCGGCGCAGCTATTATTTAGCGCTGAGCAAGCTGGCACCACCGCCATTGCGGAACTCGAACAAGCTAATGACCAGGGTTCATTAATCAACCTGGTGCAAAAGTTTGCCCAACCGCGCTACCAGGAAGGCTATGATAAAGGGGTTCACGACAGCGATGCCACCCTAATATTAAGCCAGCTACTCAGACTACGGCAGCATGTTGGCCTGCTCGCTTACGATCAAAGTGAGCGCCGATTAGCCGTGGTCTTTAGCCACAGCGAATTAACCCCAAAACAACGGGACAATCTGAGTTGTCGATGCCATAACCTCCACTTGATGGAACAAACCTTTGGCTCTAGCGAATTACGGCCACAAATAACCCGTGAATTAAGCGCTAAATTATCAAAGTTAGTCGAACAACAACCTTGGTTAACGGCCGATATCACCCTAGCGGCCGAGTATTTGATCAACGAATTAGCCGATGGCAGCGCCAGCTATGTGATTAAAACCGCATCATCGCAATTAATCGCGTCGTTTAAGCAGCAGATCAGCAGCAAAGCAGGGATCAACCAACAACTCAGTGCCGCCCTAGCCGCCTGCGATTCGACCGAGCAACAATACCAGCTTAATTACGCTTGGCTTCAAGCCTTTAGTACCAACAATGATGGGCTACTTGAAGCCGCAACCTCATTAACTTTTGATGCTGAATTTTATCCGTCCGACGTCGCAACCGATGCCACTGTGACCAACTTACTTAGTCAGCACAGTCGGATTAAAGATCGCCAGCTAACGATTCATTACCAAGAGTTTGTCACGCGATTACGCCAATATATTGCGACCCAAGTACCTTCATTTGAGCATTACCACCAGCAAAAACAACAGGTATTAGTCACACAACGTCAGCGGCTTAATCTCGAAGAATTCAAACCAAAAGCATTGGCGTCATTTGTCCGAAACAAGCTAATTAATGATGTCTATTTCCCGATTATTGGCGCCAACCTCGCCAAACAAATTGGTGCAGCAGGGGCCAATAAACGCAGTGATTTAATGGGAATGTTATTACTAATATCACCACCAGGTTACGGTAAAACCACCTTAATCGAATATATCGCCAGTAAATTAGGCTTGGTTTTTGTTAAAATAAATTGCCCGTCAATTGGTCATGAGCAATTGTCGTTAGATCCAGAGCAAGCCAACAACTCGACCGCGCGCCGGGAAATAGAAAAAATTAACCTCGCGTTCGAAATGGGTAACAACGTGATGCTATATCTTGATGACATTCAGCATACTAATCCCGAGTTTTTGCAAAAATTCATCTCGCTATGTGATGGATCTCGTCGAATAGATGGCGTGTGGAATGGTCAGAGCAAAACCTATGATCTCAGAGGAAAAAAATTCGCGGTCGCGATGGCTGGTAATCCCTATACGGAATCTGGTGATGCCTTTAAAATTCCTGACATGTTAGCGAATCGCGCCGACATCTATAATCTCGGTGATACCTTAAGCGGACGCGAATATGAGTTTTCCTTAAGTTTTATAGAAAACAGCTTAACCAGTAATCGCTATTTAGCGCCACTAGCAACCCGCCCAATGAACGATGTTTACCAGTTTGTCGCATTGGCCGACGGTCAGCAAGTGGCATTAACTGATTTTGAGCATGGTTATTCACAAGCAGAAGCCAACGAGATTGTCGCGGTATTGAAACGTGTTCGGCACATTCAAAAAACCGTATTACTGGCAAACGACCAATATATCGCCTCGGCAGCTCAAGATGATAAATATCGTACTGAGCCGCCATTTAAGCTCCAAGGTAGTTATCGCAACATGAACAAAATGGCCGAAAAAGTGGTGCCAGTGATGACCGATATTGAAATCGAACAGCTCATCTCTGACCATTACCGTGGTGAAGCACAAACCCTGACCAAGGGTGCGGAGGAAAATTTACTCAAACTAGCTGACATCCGTGGCACCTTAGATCAGCAACAAAGCGAGCGTTGGCAACAAATTAAACGGGACTTTGTTCGTCATCAAAACCTCGGTAGCGACGACGATCCAATGCTCAATATTGCCAATCAAATTTCGCTGCTGCAACAGGGGTTGAAGGATATTGGTGATGCTTTAGCTGACAGTAATTAAAATAGCCGTATAATCATGAAATTAATGGCTACGTTACTGTAGCCGACTTAAAATAATCCGATGAAAATAAAGAGAATATAACAATGAGCAAAGGTGCAGGTGGAACATCAGGTGGTATTGGTCAATTTTTTATTGGTTTAATCATGCTCTGTAGTGGTTTTTATTTACTCCTAAACGCCATTACCGTTCGTTCAGGTTTTGGCATGGGTTCGCACCTTTATGGTTTTTCGATGTTAGGATCTCGTGTCGGTATCACCACTGGCATGGTGCTAATTCCCTTTATTTTCGGGATTGGAATAATTTTTTATAACTCAAAAAATATTATTGGCTGGGTGTTAACAATAGGTTCAATTAGCGCGATGTTATTTGGCGTAATTAGCTCAATTAGCTTTCATATACGTCCGATGTCAGCTTTTGATTTAATCACAATTTTAGTTCTTGCTGTCGGTGGTTTAGGCTTATTTTTACGTTCGCTAAAAAACATTGATGCCAACATCGAATAAGTGAGGCTAAAGGTGATCGAGTATCAATTACTAGCGCCAATCAAATATCCGCTCGCCAATAAGTTTTATCGCGCCCATAAGGCACGCGGTAAAGCCAGTGGTGATGATATAGTGTGGATTGCGCGAGATAACTCAAGTTTCATTGCGGCGGCACGACTAAGCCAAATTGTTCAGCAATATTGGTTATTGACGGGAGTGCATGTCGAGAACACCTATCGCGGACAAGGCATTGCATCAAAATTAATCAAAAATTTGGTGACTCCACACAATCAAGTCTACACTTTTTCCTTATCACCGTTACGAGGTTTTTATCGCCAATTAGGCTTTATTGAGCTCACCATCAACGATTTACCTTGTGAACTAGCGCAAAGGTTTAATGCCTACCAACAACAGGGTCGTGATATTATTGCTATGATTAAAAAATAACAATTCACCTTGGGACAAATAATGATTAATAAAAATATTCCCCTTACTGATATTCATCGTCATCTTGATGGCAATATCCGCACTCAAACCATTCTTGAGTTAGGCCAGCAATTTAATATTCCATTACCTGCTAATAATGCTGTCGATCTAAAACCTTATGTTCAAGTTGTCGACAAAGAGCCCAATCTAGTCGCTTTTTTAAATAAGCTAGACTGGGGCGTTGGAGTGTTGGGTAATCTCGATGCGGCACGCCGTATTGCCTTTGAGAATGTTGAAGATGCATTTAATGCCGGAATTGATTATGCCGAGTTACGTTTTAGTCCCGGTTATATGGCCATGGCGCATCAACTTAATCCCCAAGGCGTGGTTGAAGCTGTGATAGAAGGGATAAATCAAGGTCAGGAAAAATTCGATGTTGAAATTAATTTAATTGGTATTTTGTCTCGGACTTTTGGGGTTAACGCCTGTCAGGTTGAGTTAAATGCATTGCTCAGTCAAAAAAATCAGCTGGTGGCGATTGACCTAGCCGGTGATGAGTTAGGTTTTCCAAGCCACTTGTTTCTCGATCAATTTAAACAAGCCCGTGATAGTGGTTTAAATATTACCGTCCATGCCGGTGAAGCAGCTGGTAGCGAAGCTATCTGGTATGCAATAGAGGAACTTGGCGCCACCCGAATTGGTCATGGTGTAAAAGCGATAGAAGATCCCAAATTAATGGATTATTTAGCGCTGCATCAAATCGGTATCGAGTCTTGCCCAACTAGCAACATTCAAACCAGTACCGTTGCCAATTATCAATCTCATCCCATTAAACAATTTTTAGACCATGATATTTTAGTATCACTAAATACTGACGATCCTGGGGTAAGTAATATTGAGATTCATTACGAGTACAATGAGGCGGCTCAAAGAATAGGCTTGACTAACAGTCAGTTACTCACGTTACAACAAAATGGATTGACGATGGCTTACTTATCGCCTCAACAAAAACAACAGCTAATTCAAAAGTGTAAAAACAGATGATTGCATACAAAACAATGGAATATAAAGAACAAAATATAATTCCCAGGTTCTTTATATACCTTAATGACCATAGGTTATTTTTGTAAATTCATTGATTTACGACAAAAAAATTTAATAATCGGTTCATTATAATGAACCAATTATTAAAGTGAACTCAACATTTAAGCTCAATTATTTATTTTGATAACAAAGTAGCATTAATTACATACAATAGTTCTGTAGAATTTATACTCTAAATCAATCAACGGAGTGCTCATATGATTTTACAAAAAAAATTACAGCTCTTATTATCTTTTTTCATTATTTCTCTCATCACAGCCTGTGGTGGCGGAAGCCCAAAAGATACAGCTGTCAAACCAGAACCAACTAATGTAGCACCTATCGCCAATCCTGATTCCGCAACCACTAATCGCAGTACAATGGTCACTATCGATGTATTAAAAAATGATATTGATGATAATACACTAACGATAGATTCCTTAGGTGTGATCGCAAACGGAACCGCTGTAATAAAAGGTAATAAGGTAGAATACACACCCAATATGCAGTTTGCTGGGAGCGAATCTTTTTCTTATCGTATTATCGATTCTCACGGTGTCACCGCTTTAGCTACCATCACGATTACCGTAAACAACAACATCACGATTACTGGTAGAGTTATTGACTTAGCTAAAGATCAGCAAAAAATCATCATTAAGGTTGGAGAAACGGAATACAGTAGCTTGTCTGATAAGGATGGTCAGTTTTCGGTACTTATTATCATCGATAACAGTACAGACCTTGTCACCATATTCGCTGAAAATGTTAGTAGTAATTATTCCTTAAAGCGCCAGCTGGGCAGCGTCGAATATATTCTAAAAAATAAAGATCAACAATATCATTTCAACAACGCTAATCTGTCAAATATCTCAACCGCCGAATATGAATTACTCAACTGGGTAAATAATGACAAAGCTATAACATCGGCGCAAGAACTTGCTAAAAATCGTTTAAAAATAAACACCAATAACGTGGTTAAGCTAGCAATAACAGCGAAATTAATTCAAAAACATACCGAGTTAGAGCTACCTAACACTTACACTAGTATTAATTCTCTATATAACAACCCTTTTATTGCCGATAAATTACTATCAAAATGGCGTATAGAGCATACCCAAAAATACTATGAGGCTTACAACAGTTTATTTAGCAATACAAAACAAACCATTATGCCCACTGAGTTATTAAACAAAAGTAGCATTTTAAAAATACCAAATTTGATTAATTATCCCTTACTATCACATATCATGCATATTGATGAGGACAATTCAGGGAGCTATTTTACCAGTAATAATGTCGGCCAAACCTTAACTTGGGATCAAGGGGATAACGCCCTAGAGTTAACATTTACCAACCCTATTATCACCAGCTACACAGAAAGTTACTGCGGCGGTCTAGCAAGTGCTGGTGCAACCTTTAATACTGAAAAACTTTCGTTAACTCAGATTTATTCAACCGCTTCTTACCAAGTTTATTTAACCAAAGCTCAAGGTCGATTCAATAGTGATAATGAATGTTTTTCTGCACAAAATCATAGTTCAGACTTTAATACTTTAACGCTTCAGAGCCCTAATGATTTGGAAATAACGGCGGGACGTTATTATTTTGAAGGCGCAAAACTCAGTACAGACCCAAGTAAAGCAGTCGAAAGCTATGATTATGTATCAGCTACTTTTGATTTAACCAACAATGGCGAATTTACTGAAACGATCGACAGTAAAACAAGTCCAACTCATGGCACATGGGATGTAGTCAATGGCTCATTAGAGTTAACCTACAGCGATAGTGTGAGAGTTGTTTACCAAAAATATGGTCAGCATAACGATTTGGATTTAGCGTCATTTTATGTAATTAACGATGGGAAAATAGCCATCGCGAGTGACACTTTAATTGTCAAACAACAAGATTTCACCCTAGATTTTAGTAGCGGGAGTTTATATTGGGCCCAACTACCACTATTTAATCCTGACATTAATGGCAACTTTGGTTTAGCACTTAATGCTAACGGTACAGGATACCAGGTAAAGCAGATAAACAAGCAATGGTATCACCCAGACCAATATCAATATGTATGGCACTTAAAACAAGGTATCTTCTTCCTTAGTTATTTAGCCGATTTTTGTGATGGTGATAATAATTGCCAAAAGCTAGAGTGGAGCCACAGAGAACTAGAAGTTATTGGTAAAACGAATGATTATTACATCGTCAAAAGTTACACCCAATATACCGACGGTCGTTACTATAAACGTGGTTACATCAACTTATTTAGACATTCGAATCAATAAACGAGTAAATTTAGCTATAAAACAGACTCTTTGTTCATTAGTATATGATTAAACAACTTAATGAATAAAGATAATGGAACTGATTTTCTTCTCGACCGCTTTTGTTTGTGGCTTCATATTACAACAATGTAAATTACCGCCACTCATTGGTTTTTTAGCGGCGGGATTTTTATTGAATCTAGCTGGTTATGGCACCACTGATTTATTAGAAAACATCGCCTCTTTAGGAGTCACTTTATTATTATTTACCATTGGATTAAAACTAAGGGTAGGTAACTTAACTAAAGTGCATGTATGGGCACCAGCCAGTCTTCATATTATTATATCTAGCGCTTTAATTTCTGCTTTCATCCTCTTTATGGCCACACTTAAACTACCATTATTTAGTGAGTTATCTCTTGAAAACTCATTATTACTTGGTTTTGCTTTTAGTTTTTCCAGCACTGTTTTTGCGGTAAAAGTATTGGAACAACGCGGAGAAATGAACAGTTTGCACGGTAAGGTCTCGATTGGGATTTTGATTATGCAGGACATTTTTGCAGTTATATTTTTAGCGATTAGTACCGGAAAAGTCCCTAATATTTGGGCGTTTGGCTTGCTGGTTTTATTACCGTTGATGCGACCTTTTTTCTATTGGTTATTTAGTCGCTCAAAACATGGTGAGTTATTGCCATTATTTGGTTTTTTCTTTGCGTTACTCGTTGGCTATCAAGCATTTGAATTTTCGGGTCTAAAAGGAGACTTAGGTGCTTTAATCGTTGGGATGTTATTTGCTCCTCATAACAAAGCGAAAGAACTAGCAAAATCACTTTTAACATTCAAAGATTTAATGTTAGTCGGCTTCTTCCTCACCATAGGTCTTAATGCTGAATTGACCTTTGAGGCTTTATTTATTGCACTGCTGTTTGTGGCTATTTTACCGATTAAAGTCTTATTATATTACGCCCTAACTAACCTCTTTAAATTACGCGCCCGAACCTCTTTACTCGGATCTTGCTCATTGGCTAATTACAGTGAGTTCGGCTTAATTGTGTGTGCCCTTGCGGCATCGAGCGGTTGGATTTCAGGGCAATGGCTAGCCGTAATGGCGATAGCCGTTTCAATAACATTTATTATTGCCTCACCACTGAATAGTCACGCCAATGAAATTTATGTTAAATTTGAAAAATTTTTACTTAAGTTCGAAACATTAAAGCGCTTACCAGAAGAGTTACCCGTTAACGTAGGCGATCGAAAAATTCTAATTTTTGGGATGGGTCGTATCGGAACCGGTGCTTATGAAGCCATAGCTCAAAGCTACCCTGATTTAGTCGCTGGCATAGATATTAGCCCCGAGAGTGTACAAAAACACAAACAACTCGGTCGCTTTGCTTTACTGGCTGATGCAACGGATCCTGATTTTTGGCAGCGGATTAATCATTCGAAAGTAGAAATGGTGATGCTAGCGATGCCAAAACATATTCAAAACATTTTAGCCTTGGAACAACTGCAGGCAGCTAATTTTCAGGGTAAAGTATCAGCCATTGCTAATTACCCAGACCAACAAAAAGAATTGAATAAAATGGGCGTTAGTTCAACTTATAACTTTTATTTAGAAGCAGGTACAGGCTTCGCTGAGCACGTAAAGTCAGAAGTTTTTCAAAAGAAAGGCAACGATTAGGTTGCCTTTTGGGTCGAGTATCTTATTTTTTATCTTCTTTAGGACGAAGTTTTTCACAAACACCCATTAAAAAATTACGCATCATTTGATCACCACAAGGCTTGTAGTTGCGGTGATCACGGCTACGGAAAAATGCGCTCAATTCTGATTTAGAAAATTTAAAATCAGCAATCTTCATGATTTCTAACATACCCTCTTCACGTAATTCTAATGCAATACGCAGCTTTTTAAGGATAATATTGTTATTTAAACGTACCGTTTCAGTGCTTGGTTTATAAGGACCTGCTCCTTCCTTCACGCCACGCTTATGCATAATGAGGCCGTCAAGAAAACGTTCAAGTACAATATCAGTACATTCAACATAACCCGCTTCCTGCTCTTTCTTTAGCAGGTGGCTAATGGCCGCTGGCTTGATTTCGTAATCAGTCAAAGTAAAAATCTTGACCATGTCAGATTCACGTAAATTAAGCGCGTAACGTAAGCGACGCAATACCAGGTTATTCATCATAATGAGCTCCAAAAAATTAGGTCGCTAAACTACCACAGTTAACAATGAATACCTAACTTCATTGTTTAATTTTTAACAATGATAATATTTGTTCTTTGCTTAATAAGCCACTGTGCCCATAGCGTTTCCCTGCCAAATCAACATAATAACTGCGAGGAAGTTCACCTTGCCAATACGGATCAATTTGGTCATTTAAATAATGGCTTGATTGATTACCATAATGCCATCGTGACAAGTTACTAAACTCTGGTTGCTGATATACTTCTGCTATCTCTGTCGCTCTGCTTTGATCTGTTGCAATTAAGCTAATGGCCAAATTAGGGTGTTTATTTATCAACAATGCAATGGTATCGAGTTCATCAAAACATGCTGGGCACTCAAGTGACCACATGATGACTAACCGTGGTGATGGCGACATCGCTTGTGCAATCGTTTTGTCGGTTAATTCTTTGCTATTGATGGCCAAGACAGAAGAAGAGAAAACCATCAACAACCATGTTAATAAGTAGTTAATTTTCATAGCTTAATCAATTTAAATGGCTGCCCAACACGATGCCAATGCAGATAAATAACACCTTTAATAGCGATAAGATAAGGATAATCCACCTCACCCTGATGATGAGCAATTACTTTAGCCTTACTCCATAATTTATTTCCTGTACCACGCATGGTACGAATAACAAAGGATTGACCATCAAACTCGCGCCATACCAACTGAATTTTGCCATCGTTAACCATTAACATCGCTGGATGCTCTGGTTTGTTTTGTTGGGAAAAATGGTAAGTATCAGACATCGATTTTCCTTGGTTATCACTGTAACCATAAAACAACCCCTTAGCATCCGGCGCATTGTTATACCAAGCCATGTGAATGCGTTGGGTTTTATTAATGCTTGGAGCGACCAATAATGCAGGGCCTTGGTGAGGGCAGCCGTTGACTTGCCAGTTTTCAAAACTCACTCGTTGCATAATATTTGGCATTATTTTTTCAGCCATCGTGGTTAAAGCATGATCTCTATAGTTATCACCAAACACATGCCTCCACATCATGACTGGCAGATTTCGTTCGTCCAACGTCATTGCAATACGACAACAAACACAGGTGCCTTTCTCAATGTAGCGATTAGTAAACTGTCGATCTCCAGTGATAAAATTAGCATAGCCTAAATAAAGTTCACTAGTACGTAACCGCTTTCCTTGTTTTTTCGCCGTGAATTTAGCACGACCGTCAAGCCAGCTAATAAATATATTGCCACTTGTTGTCACCGACAATTCATTAAAACTATGCCCCGTTAACAAACCATCGTTGTTCACCGTGATGGGCGCTGTCGCTTCTTGGCTATTAGCGGCCAAAAAGCTAAAGCGAACATTACTAGTAAATCGTTTAGCTAGCGGTGTCACCCAGGATAGGTAAATATTCCCGACCCCATCAATTGCTATTTTAGGTCGGTTTTCGCCACGGGTTGATATCTTTTCTGCCTGAGTATTAACTTGAATAGGAGTTGAAAAATCAGCGCCTAAATTATCAGTAAAGTTCACATATAGGTGCTGTTTTATTGCCCATGCTACCCATATTCTTCCAGTGTTAGCGTCAACGACAGTTGACACTTTTTTAGCGCAATCTATCTTTATGCTATCGCAAACAACACCAGTAGGAACAGCGTGTTGATGGGCTAAAACAAGATTAGCCGATCCTAGTGACAATAATATAACTAATAAAAATTTCAATGAATAATCCTAGTTTAAAACTGGTAATTAATGCCGATGTATCCGGTACGACCAAATGCTGGCGAATACTTTTCTTTGCCATAAGCTATTTCAGCTTGTTGCGCGTAGTATTTGTCGGTGATATTAATCACCTTGGCATTAAACTTAATATTTTCAGATAATTGGTAATTGAACTTCAAGTTAGCAATGGTATATCCGCCGTATTGCTTGGTGTTTTTATCATCCATATAATAATCACCGGTCGACTTTATTTCTGTAATCGCGGTTAAGCCTTCAAGATAATATGGCGTATAAACGAGTCGGATATTAGCGACATATTCGGGGGCTAATTTCATCGTATTACCCGATAATTCTTGCGTTAAGTTATTACCTTTTCTATCAAATTTACCAGCATCTACAATATAATCATCGAATTTATGTTTTGCTTTCGTTAGCGCTAAAGATAGCGCTAGCTCTTGGGTTAATTGGCTATTTAAACTGAGTTCAATACCTTGATGAGTCACTCGGCCAGCATTGGTTTGATAGGATAAGCCATTTTGATCATAAGCGCGGACTAACGCATCATCAACATCCATAAAATAAAGTGATATTTGCATGTTAAACGCTTGGTGATTCACTTTATAGCCAAGTTCATAGGTGTTTGAATTTTCAACATCTACGCCACCAATTAAACTGACCGAATCACCTTTTTTAAGGTGATATAAACTACCAGCCGTTGGTACTCGATAGCTGTTGGCATAACGTGCATAAACCGAACTGGTTTGATCCAATAAATAATTAAGTGATAACTTAGGGCTAAGGTGTTTAAAGTCATCATTACGATCTGCTAAACGACGATTACCATAACCATCGTCATCCGCAGCTGTTAAATTATTATTAAAATCATACTTATTATAATCATAACGTACCCCTGCCGCTAAGGTCAGTTGATCCGTTAAGTCATAGCTAAATTGAGCGTAAGGGGATGCGCCAAAATACGTAGTTGTGTCATCGTTAAATTGATGACCGGTTTGATAAGTTTTAGCGCCCCAACCGGTAGTAGTGATCGTTAAAGGTTGAAAAGACAATGACTCTCCTTTACTACGTTCCAAGTCCATTCCAATAATAAGCTCACTAGCATCATTAGGTTCTAGTGATAAATAAGAAAGCAATCCAACCGTTGTTACTGTGCTTTCATTCTTGGGCATGTTGGCACGCCAAGTCGCGGTGTAATCATTAGTTCGTTGACGTAAATAAGGAATTAAACTGATGCGATAGTTATCATCGGTTATCATTTCCCAGGTTGTACTTAATCGGTAATAACGGCTTTTTCGTAATGGATCATAAGCTAATACTTCATCGGTTAATCCTGATGACTTGGGGTTACTAGAAAAATCATCAGCATTAAGGCTCGTTGACATTTCTTGTTCAAGATCTGAAACAACAAAGCTAGTCACTAAACTTTGGTTGTCCCCCTGATATCTATGTTTTAAATGTATTTCGTTACGCGTTGATGCGGTATGCTCACGATAACCATCATTCGATTGTACCGAACCGGAAATAGCGAATGATTGGGTGTCACTAATCGCATCCGAATAATACCCCTTGGCTTTAACATAGCCATAATCACCTAACGTTAGACCAAACTGGCCAGCTGGCGACATTGATGTGTCTTCACTAAAAGTATTAATTGTTGCTGCAATAGCGCCCGAACCATGTAATGAAGTACCTGCTCCTTTTATCACTTCAATACGTTTAATGGTCGAATTAAAACTGCTCCACCATAACGCATTATGATTAAAGAATGCCGCTGATTGTAGCGGAATATTATCTTGAAGATAAAGGTAATAACCAGAATAGTTAATCGGCATCCTGATCGCTGCATTGTGACCGTGTCCGCCTTGTAATTGGTTAAGCAACACCCCTGAAATAGAGTTAAGCGATTCAGCGATATGTTGGCCATTATCTTGCTCTAGCGTTGATTTTCCAACAAATTCTACCGCAATAGCTTGTTCAATATCTTTTTTGGCGATACGACTTGCTGAAACAGTGATTCGCTCAATCTCTTGCTGCAATTTAAGCACACTATCTGGGGTTTGTGTTGCGAATGAATGGTTAGAAAAGAGTGCTGAAATGGTTAGCGCAATCAGAGAATAATAACTTTTAGGCATCATAAGACTTCCACTACAAAAATTGACTTTATTATAGTGGAAGCGTCCGTAAAAAAAGTGCGACATAACGTCGCACTTTCTAACCTTTTTAAGGAGCGAAAAAGCGAGTTTCTTGACTCACGCTAATGTCATTTTTCCCAATATAAATCACGTTAATTGTTATATTAGTGACTGAATTATCAATAATATCCCCATTAGCGGTTAACGTTAGAATAACCGAGGATAGCTCACCAGGAGTCAGACTAATAGCATGTTCAATACTACTCACAATCCCCTTCATACCATCAATTTCTATTCTGTATTCCTGAGTTTCAGTTGATTTATTTAAGATTTTAAGCTGGTAGCTATTTTCTATTTGGTCTTGATCATTAATGCGATATAAAGCCTGACGGTCTCGTAAGACTGATAACTCAATGGGTACGGTTTGAATAACAGATACGATCATTGCACTAACCACCAGCAACGCTACCAAACCATAACCTAATATTTTAGGTCGTAATATATTAGGTTTTTCACCCGCTAATTGTGACTCACTGGTATAACTGATTAACCCTTGCGGATATTTAAATTTTTTCATGGTTTGATTGCAGGCATCAACACACGCACCACAGTCGATACACTCGTATTGTAAGCCGTCTCTAATATCTATCCCGACCGGACAAACATCGACACATAAGTTACAGTCAACACAATCACCAAGTCCTAATGCTTGATGATCATCTTTGCGCTTGCGTGCTCCACGACCTTCACCACGTTGTTCATCATAAGCAACAACTAAGGTGTCACTATCAAACATTACAGACTGAAAACGTGCATAGGGGCACATATGATGGCACATTTTTTCACGTAACCAACCGGCATTACCATAGGTGCAAACGGTGAAAAGGCCGACCCAAAAACTAACAGATCCAGACCACTTACCCGCAGTCATTTGAGTGTATAGCTCTCGAACAGGCGCAAAATAGGCTAAAAATGATGTCGCTGTAAAAAATGCGATCGTTAACCACACAGCATGCTTAGTTAATTTTTTGGTCGCTTTCTTAATTGTCCAAGCTTGTTGATCAAGTTTTTTACGCTGATTGCGATTACCCTCTATTTTTTCTTCGACCCAAACGTAGCTAAACATCCACACCGTTTGCGGGCATAAAAAACCACACCAAATACGACCTAACCAACTGGTGATAAAAAATAGCAAAAAAGCAGCAACCATAAATAGCCCTGCAATTAAGGTAAAATCTTGAGGGAATAGCGTCATGCCAAACACATGAAACTGTAATAGATCGAGATCGAGTAATATTGCCTGCTGGCCATTAATACTCAACCAAGGAGTAACGATAAATGCCAGCATTAATATGCCACCAATATAACGTCTTAATTGTTGAAAATAGCCAAATTGCTGTCTGACATAAATAGTGCCATTAGCCGATCGTGGGGCGATTATATATTCTTGATTAGTGATATTATTTTTCATTACGGTGACTTTTCTGTTATTTTATTTAATTGCTACACCGTTATAGCAAAAAATAGACCATTTCAAAATAAAAATAACCCATTGAAATCAATGAATATTATTTGCTTTGTTTTTTCATGAAACCACGATATATCACTTAATAGCGATATATCGCGGGTCATTAAGTTGGGCGGCTAATTTTCAACTTTTTCATTTTTGATCGTAATGTACTTTCTGGCAGCTTTAAAATAACAGCAGCACCGTCAACACCACCTATTTTCCAGCGACAATGCTTTAACACTTGAATTAAATAACTTTTTTCAGTATCTGATAAAGAGCACAAACTAACAATCTCGTTACTGTGCCGATCAATTAGCGGGGTTTTTAACTCTAACGAGTCACCCGTCGCTAGAATCAATTCACGCTCTAATACATTCTGCAATTCTCGAATATTACCAGGCCAACTGTATTGCTTGAATGTTGTTAGTGTTTTATCACTTATGGCAACGATTTTTTTAGCCAATTTTTTATTTAACTTTGCAATAATAGAGTGGGACAACTCCTCTATATCGCCTATTCTCTGGCGTAAAGGCGGCAGCACAATAGGGAATACATTCAGACGATAAAATAAATCCATTCTAAACAGCCCATCACTAACCATTTGCGTTAAATTACGATTGGTCGCGGCAATAATTCTAATGTCCACTTTAATAGTCGCAGTGCCGCCAACCCGTTCAAATTCCTGCTCTTGCAATACCCGTAGCAGTTTACTTTGCGCTGCTAACGATAACTCGCCAATTTCATCAAGAAATAACGTGCCATTATTCGCCAACTCAAAGCGCCCTTTACGCCGCTCAATCGCGCCAGTAAATGCGCCTTTTTCATGACCAAATAGCTCCGACTCTAATAAACTGGCGGTAAAGGCCGCGCAATTCACTTTAACCATGGTCGACTGACTACGCTGGCTTAAGCGATGAATGTTTCGTGCGACCACCTCTTTGCCAGTGCCACTCTCCCCTAATATTAATACCGTGCTGTTCGTGCTAGCGACCAGCGCTAATTGCTCAGTCATTAATTTAAAGGGCTTACTGTTACCAACCAGACCATCAGCTGACCATTGCTGTTGTAATTCACTTTGGAGGTAAGTATTTTCGGCCTGGAGCTGCTCGGTTAATTGCTGAACTTGAGTTAAGGCCTGGCGTAAGGATAGCTGCGCTTCTATCTGCTCGCTAACATCTCTAAAGACCGCAACCACCCCAATAATGACACCCTCTTTATAAACGGCAGTGGTGGTGTATTCAACGGAAAAATGACTGCCGTCTTTGCGCCAAAACACCTCGCCACTCACTTTACGGCTAATGCCATCGTGGAGCGTGCCATATATTTTACAATCAGATGATAAATGTGGTGAGCCATCAGCGTGGCTGTGGTGATGATATTGATGAATGTTTTTTCCCAACAACTCAGCGGCTTGCCAGCCAGTCATTTGTTCCGCCGCAGGGTTAACAAACACCGCATGACCTTGCAGATCAAAACCGTAAATACCCTCACCTACTGCATTGAGTAACAAGTCAGAATCGGCTAAATATTGCTTTATATTAGTCACTAAAAAACACCCCACGATATATCGAGGGACAATTTTAACTGAATTATCGTTCACTTAACAACGGTTAAATTTTATGCCAGACTTTAATCAAACCAATAAGATGGATAATGCCAAAACTCAGACAAATTGCCGAACTCCAAATCCAAAACTCAGGGCTGCGGCCTAACGGATTATTTATCATAAAAAACCCTAGCATTCCACGGATTAAATAAATGGCGGTTATCACTGATAGTCCAGTGCGCAACAATGGTAATTTAGCTATCACCCCGGCCCCAGACAATGCATATAAAGACCAGATTAGTAATATGGTGGCAATACCCAATGTAATAATAGTCGGCTTATTACTGCCTTGCTCAGCCAACCGAGCCATTCCTTCCCCCGCCCCCATCAACCTATACCAAGGCGCGCCCAACACAATGCAAACCAGATGGAAAAATGCCGCTGTCGCTGTTAATACCGAACCAACGAGTAAATAACTATTAATGGTGTTCATTCACTTGCTCTCTTTTCTTTGAAAATAAGTTGGTGCAATGACCGTATCACTCGTACATTCTCATCCTTGATGACAGAATCGCTAGTGGATAGTAATATTGCGTTTAGTCTGGCTTTGAGCGCAGGCAGGATATCTCGCGTTAGGCTATCACCAACCATGATGATATCAGCAGGTGAAACCGCTAGTTTATCGATAACTAATTTTTCTAGAATATATGGGAAAAAATATGGGGAGTCTTTGCCAACGCCTAAATTAGCTTGGCAAAAGTAACCATCAATATATTGGCTGAGATTAACCCGATCGAATGCTTGTTTAATCTCTGACTCTGTAGAATCATTCGCACCGGTAGCGACGAATATAGCGGATTGTTTTGATAAATGTGCTAATACTTCAGCAGCACCATCAACTATTGCAACGTTAGGCCAATCGCACATTTTCCCTGATTGATCGACAAAGTCGACCATTAGGGTATCGCCCCAATCAAACAAGTATACCCGGGTATGTATTTTGCTCATTAGTAACACCAAAAGTGTAAATAATAAGCAAACTTAACAAGCTAATCCATATTATACAAGGGCTAGATAACCCGTGAAAATTGCTGCTGGCGTGCTTTATCCCGTAAATAAACATCAAAACACATGCAGATATTACGGATTAACAATTCACCTTTAGGGGTGACTGTTAATTTTCGATCACCATAGGTCACGAGTTCGTCGTCGATAAATGTTTGCAATAATTTGAGGTCTTCAGCAAAGTACTCCTCAAATGAAAGTTCCCACATCTCCTCAATGGTTGAAAACTCTAATTCAAAATGACAGATTAATTGCTTAATCACTTTACGACGAATAAAGTCATCTTCATTTAGGCTTACGCCTTTCCATAGGGCGTGACTGTCATTATCAACACCAGCATAATACTTGTGGATGTCTTTTTGATTTTGAGCGTAACAGTTACCAATTTGACTAATGGCTGACACCCCTAATCCTAATAAGTCACACTCTTCTTGAGTGGTGTAGCCTTGGAAGTTACGGTGCAATTTACCATTATTTTGTAAAATGGCTAATTCGTCATCAGGCTTAGCAAAGTGATCCATCCCGATATATTGATAGCCAGCTGCTACCAATTGGTTAATGGTATTTTCTAAAATTTGCAGCTTTTGACGTGGGCTTGGCATATCTTCATCTTTTAACTTCCGCTGCGCTGCAAATACACTCGGTATGTGAGCATAATTAAACACTGACAAACGATCCGGTGAAAGTTCAATCACTCGCTCAATGGTTTTAGTGAAGCTAGCTGCTGTTTGATGCGGAAGTCCATAAATTAAGTCAATACTGGTCGAGACAAAACCCAAATCACGGGCACGCTCAATCATTGCAAAGATAAACTCTTCTGATTGTTCACGATTAACCGCTTTTTGAACCTTTTTATTAAAATCTTGTACCCCTAGACTGATCCGATTAAACCCAACCGCACGTAAATGATCTAAGGTGTCTAATTCTATTTCGCGAGGATCAATTTCGATACTAAACTCGCCTTCATCGGCAAAGTTAAACTCACTTTTTAGCAAAGTGACTAACTCTGATATCTGTTGTTTATTTAAGAATGTTGGTGTGCCGCCGCCCCAATGCATCTGGGTAACAACTTGGTGCTTGAATAACTTAGCGCGCTGTTTAATTTCGCGGGCTAAGTATACTAAATATTGATCCGCTTTATGGCTGTGACGAGTAATAATTTTATTACAGCCGCAGTAGTAACAAAGCATATGGCAAAAAGGAATATGAATGTATAACGACAATCGGTCACTGGTACTACCGTCGATAGCAGTTACTAAATTATCCATCGAAAATGAATCATCGAACTCTAACGCGGTTGGATACGAAGTATAGCGTGGGCCGCTATAATTGTATTTCTCAATCAGCGCCTGATCCCATTGAATTTTCTTTTGCACCTGACATTCTCCAACGAATATTTCAATTTGAAGCGGCATTATTAAACAGAACCTCCCTCTAAACATTGATCGATAGCAAGTAAACACTCAGTCAGATAAGTTGATCGTAAACTCGATTCATTGCACACTTATATAACTGTTGATAGGAACTGATGTTATGACCCAAGTAAGAGCTAAATCCAAGGAAGATAAAAAAGAGAAACATCAAGCAATTATAGATGCTGCCGCCGCATTATTTATCGAACAAAAATGCTTACCAACGGTCGCTACTATTGCTCAAAATAGCGGTCAAGCCAAAGGCACTGTTTATCTCTATTTTTCGAGTAAAGAGGCGATATTTCTCACGCTGTTACAACAACATTACCAAACTTGGTTCCATCAAATAGAACAAACCTTATCTAATTCGCACAGTTTAGCCGATCTGATCAATTGTATTGTCGGTAGTGCTATTGATGACAAAATATTATTTAACCTAGCCAGTTTATCCAGTGCTATTTTGAAGCCTGGGGCCGATGAAGATTTGGTTGCACAATACGAGCAATGGTTTAATGATGAATTTATACTGTTGGCGACATTACTTAATAATAAATTTCCAATGTTACAAAAACCATTATGTTTAAGTTTACTGACCGATAGTCACGCTTTACTGTTAGGGTTATGGCAACAAACAACTCACGATAAATGTCTATTTTCTGACCGGGCAACATCGGCGTTAGCCAGGTTATGGAAAGGCTATTTTGCAAAATAAATAATTAGGAAAAAGTAGTATGAAACTATCGCTTATCACCTTCGCTATATCTGTTTTACTGATAGGTTGTGAAACAACTACTACGTCGCCACAACAACATGTTTATGATCAAGCGGCAACGCTTGCCGATAAAAAAACAACTGTCGTTAATGCTGTGCCTTTAAAAAAACAGCCAGCGCCTAAAGCAAACGTGGCGGTAAACTCCATAACTGGAATCAGTCGCACAGAACATCCACAAGATGATTTTGATTTAGCGGCTAGCTTAGGTCAAAGTAGTTATTCAACTCAGCCAGCTGTCCAACCTAAGTCCGCGGATCTCGCACAGATAATTGCTGACAGCTGGCGCTTTAGAAACAACTTGAATGACGATGATCAAGCAACTGATACGGCGACCTTAGCAGATTTATCACCCGCGGCTTTTGCGGCTAAAAACCAAATACATCTCAGCTACTTAAAACAATTAGATCAAATAGACAGATCTCAGCTAACCATTGAGCAAGATATCAATTGGCAAATATTGTATCGTCAAATAAAAAATTTAACGGACAGTTATCAATTTAAGCAGCATTACAACCCAATCACTTCTGAATATGGCTTTCATATAGGTCTGGCGAACATTAGTCATCAGTTTTCGTTTAACACGGTCGCTGATTATGAAAATTATCTTAGTAAACTGTCACAGGTTAAGCGACAATTTAAGCAACAAACCGACTGGATGCGCCAAGGTCTAATTAAGGGGTACAGTCAGCCTAAAGCTAGTTTAGTGGGCTTTGAATCTAGCATTACACCTTACATTACAGATACCGCCATCGACAGTGTTTTTTATCGTCCTTTTGCTAAGATCAGTTTACCGATTAATGCTAACGAAAAGGTCAAACTACAAGCACGAGCCACTGCGATTATTGAACAACAAATTATTCCGGCTTATCGGCAGTTTTATGATTTTATGACTCAGGAATATTTAATTGAGGCACGAGCGAGCGTAGGTGTTTCAGCGGTTCCCAACGGTTTGGACTATTACAACAATAGAATTAAATATTTTACCACTCTCGATTTAAATGCGGATCAAGTTCATCAGTTAGGACTAAAAGAAGTAGCCAGAATAAAAGCTGAAATGAAAGAAATAATTAAACAGCTTAATTTTAAAGGAAATTTTTCTGAATTTTTAACTTTTTTACGCACTGACCCACAGTTTTATGCAACATCACCACAACAGCTATTAGAAAAAGCCGCTTGGTTATCAAAAAAAGCTGATGCAATTTTACCTAAATTATTTAATAAATTACCCCGTGCTCCCTATGGCGTAGAAGCAGTACCCGCTGCCATCGCACCTAAGTACACCACCGGACGCTATAACGGTGCCAGTAATGATAATGAAGCCAGTTACTACTGGGTCAATACCTACGCATTAGACAAGCGTCCTTTGTATGTACTGCCTGCTTTGACATTACATGAAGCGGTTCCGGGCCATCATTTACAAATTTCACTCAATAAAGAATTAAAAAACTTACCCGATTTTCGTCGCCAATCGTATATTTCAGCCTTTGGTGAAGGTTGGGGACTCTATGCTGAATATTTAGGGGTTGAAACCAATTATTACAGTACGCCCTATGAACAATTTGGTCGTTTAACCTATGAAATGTGGCGAGCGTGTCGTTTAGTGGTCGATACGGGTCTGCATGCGAAAGGCTGGAGTCGTCAGCAAGTGTTAGATTATATGGCAGCCAACACTGCACTATCATTGCACAATATAACCACCGAAACGGATCGTTATATTACATGGCCAGGACAAGCATTAAGCTACAAGATTGGCGAATTAACCATAAAGCAATTACGTAAAGATGCTGAGCAAGCGCTAGGCACTCAATTTGACCTGAAGGAGTTTCATGCAAAAATCCTTGAACAGGGCTCGGTACCACTACCGATATTGAAACAGCAGATAGCGCAATATATCAGCGAGAAAATTTAAAGTTAAACCGGACTTGACTTAAATCAAGTTTAATTTTTAATCTTTACCAAAAATATGGCATGATAGTTTCATTAAATACCGAAGCGTTATTAACCCTTATTAGGGAATAGATCTAAGTTTCCACTGCGGAAATATGAAAGTAACGCCGTGATCAACGAATCACCAGGGTAGTGTTAGAAATAGCACTATCTCCCGAATTTGGAAAGGTGTAATTATGCAGCTAAGTGACTCTTTTGGTCGCAAATTTTACTATTTGCGCCTATCAATAACCGATGTTTGTAATTTCAAGTGTGAGTATTGTCTCCCTAATGGTTACCAACATGACAAGAAAAATTGTTTTCTCTCGCTTGACGAAATACGTCGCACGGTTGCCGCTTTTGCGAGTGTTGGCACTGAAAAAATCAGGATCACCGGCGGCGAACCCGCGCTACGCAAAGACTTAACTCAAATCATTGCCATGATCAGTGAGATTGCCCCGATCAAAAAAATAGCAATGACCACTAATGGTTATAATTTAGCGAAAAATGCTCAACAGTGGTATGACGCAGGTCTTAACCAAATTAATATCAGCGTTGATAGTCTGAACCCTAATTCATTTAATAAAATAACCGGGGTTAACCGTTTTGATCAAGTAATGAAAGGTATCGATAAAGCGCTCTCAGTTGGTTTTGATAAAATAAAAATAAATTCGGTATTAATCAAAAATTTTAATGATCATGAACTGGGGCTATTTCTTGAGTTTATTAGAATTCGCCCGATTGAAATGCGCTTTATTGAATTGATGGAATGTGGTGATACCAATACTTTTTTCGAACAGTACCATTCCTCTGGAGATCTGATCAAACGCCAACTTGAAGGTTCGGGCTGGCAACTAGAAGAAAAAGCCAAAGACGATGGCCCAGCATTGGTTTATAGCCATCCTGGTTACTTGGGTAAAATAGGCTTAATCATGCCCTACTCAAAAGATTTCTGTACTACCTGTAACCGATTACGGGTCAGTTCCTTAGGTAAAATGCATTTATGTTTATTTGGAGATTACGGCACCGATATCCGCCATTTACTCCAACGTGATGACCAACAATCACAGTTGGTGTCGTTATTACATGACAGTGTCGCGACGAAGGAAGTCAGTCACTATCTTCATCAAGGTAATACCGGACAAACACCACATTTAGCATCAATTGGTGGCTAATAAAATTTAACTTGATTGAGGTCAAGGTAAAAACACTGGATTACGGCAAACTTAACGACACAAAAGTCGTGAGGGTAATTCAAATGAATAATAAAACAGTTAAACAAGAATTAAATTTAGTGCCATTAGTTGCTATTGTTGCTCCGATTTTCACCATGATAATCGTTGCGGTCCCCATGCTAACAGGCTAATCAATTAACTCTTTTTAAACTGTGAACAACGGCGATAAAAGAGTGGCTAAACAAAATATATCATTATCTCGACGTAGTTTACTACGGGGCCATTTTAGAGCAGCCTCTGGTGCCATGAATAATGACACTATCAGACTGCCATGGTCGATTAATGAACAACATTTCACCGACAACTGCACCCGTTGTGATAAATGCATCACGAGTTGCCCAGAAAATATTATTATTAAAGGCAGTGGTGGTTTTCCAGAAATAAATTTCAAACTCGGTGAATGTACTTTTTGCCAAGAATGTGTAGATTGTTGCGAGCAACCTTTATTTACCGCCCCCCTTAATACCAAAGCCTGGGCTTATAAAGCTGTTATTGATGATAAGTGCTTAGCTCAAAATAATGTCCACTGCCAGAGTTGCCAAGATATTTGCGAGCCCTATGCCATTGCTTTTCCACCGCGATTAGGCGGTGTACCACAGCCCAAGATAGACTTATTTGATTGTAATGGCTGTGGCGGCTGCGTTAGCATTTGCCCGACTAATGCGATAAAAATCACCATCACCGATCATAACGAGTCAGAGTAATGAGTATCGCCGGGTTAGTATTAGCTGGTGGTAAATCAAGTCGCATGGGTCAAGATAAAGCCATGTTGACTATTGAAAATGAAACGCTACTTGAGCGTAATGTTCGATTACTTAAGCAAGCGGGTTGTGATGATGTTTTCATTAGTGGTAATTATCAAGGCCGCAGCAAGCAACTTAATGTCATTGATGATTTATCCGCGAATATCGGTCCCGTATCAGGGATATTAAGCAGCTTAAAACACTTATTGACTACCAGTCACTCTCAAGTTGTTATTGTTGCCGTCGATATGCCAAACCTTACGATAAAGCAGCTACAACCTTTAATGAGTAAACTTGATTCAAGTTGCAATGGTCAGTTTTACCATGACAGCCTGTTTCCGTTAGTGATAAAAATATCTGATAGCGTCATTAGCACCATTGAGCTGCAACTTAACAATAATGATAAACGATCAAAATCAATTTATCGTTTAACCGACAACTTAATGATGATCGGTCGATTAGCGACTGAAGTTCAACAACCCCATTTTATCAATGTAAATACACCTGAGCAGTGGCAAAACCATTTAGCCCAACAAACTCTAGTGATAAAACCAGCCAATAAGCGAGATTCTACATGAGTCACCAAACAGTCAAAGCCTTTAAACCTTTAAATATTGCCGTGCTAACAGTCTCTGACACCCGAGATGAAACTACCGATACCTCAGGTAAATTTTTAGCCAATTCATTAGTGAGTGTTGGGCATACCTTAAGTGACAAAAAAATAGTCATTGATGATGTCTATAAGATCCGCGAAATAATTTCGCAATGGGTGGCTAATGATGATATTCAAGTCATTATCTCAACAGGCGGCACTGGGTTTACTGACAGAGATCGTACACCAGAGGCTATTAGGGTGTTATTTGATCGCGAAATAGAAGGTTTTGGCGAATTATTCCGTCATATTTCATACACTGAGATTGGAACTTCGACGGTTCAGTCTCGTGCTTTCGGTGGTTTTGCGAATGGTACTGCCATTTTTTGTGTTCCTGGCTCAACAGGCGCTTGTCGCACCGCATGGGATGGCATATTGTTAGAGCAACTAGATATTCGTCATAAACCATGTAACTTTGCAGCACACGTTAAACAGGTAAAATAATAATGAGTCAACTAACCCACTTAAATGCCAATGGCGAAGCCCATATGGTTGATGTTACCGACAAACAAGTCACCGAACGTGAAGCACGGGCTCAAGCCATTATCAAAATGTCGGCAACTACCTTGGCAATGATAATTAACGGTGATCACCACAAGGGTGATGTATTTGCCACCGCACGACTCGCTGGTATCATGGCGGCGAAGAAAACCTCCGATATTATTCCACTATGTCACCCGTTAATGTTAACCAAAGTTGAAGTTGATTTAATCGCTCAACCAGAACTTAACCAAGTAAAAATACTGACCCGCTGTAAGTTATCAGGAAAAACGGGGGTTGAAATGGAAGCGTTAACCGCCGCATCGGCAGCCGCATTAACGATTTATGATATGTGTAAAGCAATCCAAAAAGATATGGTGATCGAGCAGATAAAATTACTCACTAAAACAGGAGGTAAATCAGGTGACTGGAGTAGTGAGGATTCATCATGTTAAAAATTATATTCTTTGCCCAAACGAGAGAGTTAGTTGACTGTGATTCAGTTGATATCACCTTTGAAGCCAAACTATCCCAACTGGAAAATATTCGCCAATTGTTGGTGACTCGAGGAGATAAATGGGACTTAGCATTGCAACGTGAAAAATTGCTGGTGGCAGTTAACCAAACTATGAGCCCATGGGATACCCTTATTAATGATGGTGATGAAATAGCTTTTTTCCCGCCGGTCACCGGGGGCTAAACGATGATTAATATCCAAAAAGACGATTTTGATATCGCGGCATTATACCAACAACTAAATCACAGTCAGTTAAATCCCAATGGTTACGGTGCTATTGTGACCTTCGTCGGTAAAGTACGAGATTTTAATCAACAACAACATATTGGTTCAATGACCCTTGAACATTATCCGGGTATGACTGAAAAATCATTAAGTGATATCGTTGAGCAAGCGAAGGCACGTTGGCCAATTGGTGATCCGATTATTATTCACCGCGTCGGAGAATTAGCACCGGGCGATCAAATCGTTTATATCGGGGTTGTTAGTGCTCATCGAAAAGCGGCCTTTGAAGCCTGTGAATTTTTAATTGATTACTTAAAAATTAAAGCCCCCTTTTGGAAAAAAGAACAAACAGAAAATGGGACTCATTGGGTGGATGCTAAAGAAACAGATACGACTGCGGCAACACGCTGGGAAAAGGCTAAATGATATTGAGAAACACCCTATTATTTTTAATAATGATATTGTTTTCTTCGGTACTAACCGCGGGTCAATTAAGGGTCGCTGTTGCCGCAAATTTCAAAACAACCTTAGCAAAAATAGCGCTAAGATTCGAACAAAAAACTCACCATAAAATAGTCATTATTGCGGGTTCATCCGGCACATTATTCAGTCAAATATCCCATGGGGCTCCCTATGATATTTTTTTATCGGCAGACAGTGTTAGACCGCAAAAGTTAGTTAAAAACAATTTAGCAATAAAAGATTCTTTATTGACCTATGCGATAGGTCAATTGGCTTTTTGGGCGCCAAACAACCAAGTAAAAGATCTAGTATCAGTCGCCAACATTATAAAAAAACAAAAAGGTAAGTTAGCAATCGCCAACCCAAGACTAGCTCCATATGGAACATCCGCCTTTGAATTTATGATTAAAAACAATATAGAACCACTAGTAAACAACAAATTAATAAAGGGTAATAATGTGGTGCAAGCTTTTCAGTTTGTTGAATCTGGCAATGCAGACTCTGGTATTATTTCCTACTCTCAATTAGTACACTCACAAATAAGTCAGCACTTTTTATTGTTACCTCATACACTTTACCCAGCCATTAATCAGCAAGCTGTGATCCTAAAAAACACTAAGCAACTAGCCTTAGCTAAACAATTTTTAGCCTTTTTAAAAGAACAAAACAAGACGCTAATTATCAATGATGGTTACTTGGTGGAGACCACCAATGTCAGCTGATTTCATCGCCCTATTTCTGACCTTAAAACTTGCCGCTTTAACGACGTTAATCTTACTATCCATTGGGCCGTTTATCGCTTGGTGGTTAGCTAAAAGTCACTCTAAATTACGTCCTTTTTTTGAAGCGTTAGTTGCACTACCTTTAATATTACCGCCAACTGTTTTGGGGTTTTATTTGTTATTAGCTTTTTCCCCAAACTATCTGCCCGGTGAAATATGGCAATCACTGACCGGCACGACATTAGCTTTTAGCTTTTCAGGGCTGTTAATTGGCTCTATTCTTTATTCTCTGCCATTCGTGGTTCAACCGCTACAAGCTGGTTTTGTTACTTTGGGTAATAAAGAATTGGAAGCAGCAACTACTTTAGGGTTATCAAAATGGCAACGCTGTCGCTATATTATTCTACCAATGACTAAACGGAGCTTTTTATTAGCGGGTGTCATGGGGTTTGCTCATACATTAGGAGAGTTTGGTGTTGTTTTGATGATCGGGGGTAATATCCCGGGAGAAACACAAGTATTAGCTATTTCACTATTTGAACATGTTGAAGCTTTAGAATATCAGCAGGCCCATCAAATGGCCGCTGGGTTACTAATAAGTTCATTGGTCATGCTATTGATTATTTATACTTTTTTACAACAAAAGGATCATTAATCTTGTCATTACAACTCGATATAGCACATCATCTTAAACATTTTTCATTAACGTTAAAGTGTCAATTCCCAGCCACGGGGATTAGTGGTGTTTTCGGTCACTCAGGCTCAGGTAAAACCACCCTATTACGCTGTATCGCAGGTCTGGACTCTCACGTTAGTGGCACGATTAATTTTCACGGTCAATCATGGTTAAGTAAAACGAAAAATATGTTAACGGAGCAGCGAAATATCGGTGTCATTTTTCAAGATAGTCGATTGTTTCCACATTTAACCGTGTTACAAAATCTGACGTTAGCTCAGCAACAAGCTAAAAAACCGCAGCTCACGATAAAAAAACTCAGCGAAGACTTTATCATTGATGATTTATTAGAAAAACCGGCAAATCAGCTCTCAGCTGGACAGCAACAACGAGTTGCTATTGTTCGGAGTCTATTAGCCCAACCACAACTATTATTGCTTGATGAACCATTATCGGCCCTTCATCATAGCGCCAAAGAAACCTTAATGAGCCATTTAAAAAAATTAAGTGACCAATTAAATTTACCGATGATTTATGTTAGTCACAGCCCTAATGAACTGGCTTTTATGTGTGATAACTTATTATTACTAGATAATGGGAAAATGGTCGCATTTGGGCAAGCTTCTACCTTGCTAGCCCAACAAGGACTTTTAGGCCAGCAAGGTGTAATTAGTCATATCGATTTAGCCAATAATAGTGTCACTATTGAACTAAGCCCACAACAATGTAGCAACTTACAGTTACAGCAAAATATTATTTTAAAAAATAATAACCATTAATGGTCAAATCATCTGGCCAGGTCGTTGAATAATTATTTTTTAATAAGTCTAACAAATTATCGTATCCCAAATAATAATCAGGTTTAATAAAGTTAATAATTTGTTTTTCATCAATAATATTACCCGAAAAGTCGGGCGATTCCGTTAACGCATCACTGTACAAAAACAGCATATCACCGGGCATAAATTTGGTGGTTTGCGTTTTATATTGAATATTTGCAATGGTGCCAAATAAAAATCCACTACCATCAATAATTTCGACCTCGCCACCATCTCTAAATATAATAGGAGCGGGACAACTAGCCGTTGCATAATTAAGTTGCTGGCGTTGAGTATCAATAATGCCATAAAACATAGTCGCAAACTGACCAGTAGGTAACAGAGACGCTAATTTTTTATTAAGCTGGCTCATAAATTCACCCGGATCATCAAACTGCATAAACATTTGTTGCATTAAGGTGTGTAATCTAAAAGTATTCAATGCAGCATTAATACCATGACCTGAAAAATCAATAATATATACCACAAGTTTATCTGCTGATAATTGAAATGTCCCCCAAAAGTCCCCGCCTAATTCTGAACAGGTTAACTCATGATGTCGTACTTTAATCTGATAAGCTTTTTCAACGTCATTAATAGTCTGTTCGCTAGGAATTAATACTTGTTGAGTTTGCATCGCCATCGCTAACTCATCTTTAATCCTTTCATGAAACTGGGTGAGCTGTGATAACCATTGACTACGCTCTAGATGTGAGAATATTCTCGCAATAAATTCTCGTTTATCAATAGGTTTAGCAACATAATCACTTGCACCAGCATCAAATATTTGTTCTTTATCTTCACTTTTTGTTCGCCCTGTTTGGGCAATGATTGGAATATGCTTTAACTCTGGATATTGATTTATTTTTTTACAAAACTCAATTCCGTCCATCACCGGCATTTCGATATCTAACACAATGAGATCAGGCGGATTATCAAATATTTTATTGAGACCGTCGATACCATTTTCAGCTTCTTCGATATGAACAAAACCACTTTGCTCTAATACCTGACGTAAAATAATTCGCTCAAATCGATTATCTTCAATAATGATTATTTTACTTTGTGCTATCACGGCTTCCCGTGATACCAGTACTGGTTGCATTTATACAAGCTCCCGTTTACTGACTAAATATTCTGTTAAAGCAGTTTCAGCATAACCAAACTCGACCACTAGCTGCTGATGCAGATCTTTAATTTTGTCATGATCAATTGTATTACCTAAAGTAATCTGTTCAATCGCCGCGCCAATATGTGAAACAGCAATGGCACCAACCTGTAGACTTGATGATTTAAGGGTGTGGCCTGCTCTATTTATCACTTCAATATCATTGGTAATTAATGATTCTTTTATTTGAGTAACATACTCTTGCGATACTTCAATATAACCATCAATTGCTAAATGTAGTTTATCTTTCATAATATTTTCAAGGACATTTAACGCCTCTAAATCTAGTACTTCGGATGATTGTGTTGGCAAGTTTTCTATAGCTTCAGCGGTGGCTCTAAGCTGATTAAGCGGTAACCATTTTTGCAAAACATTCTCCATTGCGACAGTAGAAACAGGCTTGGTTAAATAGTCATTCATCCCTGCTTTTAAACATTTATCCTTATCTCCAACCATTGCCAATGCGGTAAAAGCAATAATCGGTATTGATGTTTTGTCTTGCTCACACTCAAAATTTCTAATGTGAGCTGTTGCTTCAAATCCATCCATTACAGGCATCTGACAATCCATCAATATTAAATCATAATGATTTTTATTGGCCAAAGCGACAGCTTCAACGCCATTAATTGCACAGGATATTCTACCACCCATTTGATGAATGATTTCTTGAACCACTATTCTGTTTATTTCATTGTCATCCACTAATAAAATATGAGTATGTTGTAAATTTAATTGACCATCATTTTTTACATGATCAGGAACATATGAAATAGATGATTTTTGCTTATCTTCAGGTAAATCGACCGTAAACCAAAATGAAGACCCTTTATTTAACTCACTTTCTACCCCTATTTGTCCCCCCATTAATAAACTTAATTGACGACAAATAGCTAAACCTAATCCTGTTCCCCCATATTTTCTGGTGGTTGATGCATCGGCCTGATCGAATTTTTCAAAAATTAATTGTTGTTTATCAATTGGGATCCCAATACCAGTGTCTTCAACCGATATTTTTATTAATGATGAAACATCACTATTAACATTGAGCTTAATTGTCCCTTTTTCAGTAAATTTAATAGCATTACTCAGTAAATTAACCACTATTTGTATCACTCGACCAGAGTCACCAATCACAAATTGTGGTACCTCACTAGCATAAGATAAAGTCAGCTCAATATTTTTATCTTGGCATTTAAGTGCAAATAAATCAGTAGTATCTTCCAATAATTTTCTAAAATTAAATGAGGAATTTTCAAGCTCCATTTTTCCTGCTTCAATCTTAGAAAAATCCAAAATATCATTAATAATATTTAATAATGACTCCGCTGACGAATTAGCTATTTCTGCATATCGACGTTGGTTAGATTCTAATGGCGTTTTCAATAATAAATTGGTCATTCCTATCACACCGTTTAATGGTGTTCTAATTTCGTGACTCATATTAGCTAAGAATTCTGATTTTAAGCGATTGGCATTTTCAGCATCTTCAATCGCATCCTCCAGTGCTATTTTCTGCCATTCTAAGTCTGCCGCATAAATATTCATCCGTTCTTCAGATTTTCTTTGGTCGGTAATATCTCTGATTAACCCGGCGTAAGTAACTATTTTATTGATTACGATTTTAGATAAAGATAGCTCAGCAATAAACTCTTCACCATCGGATGTGATGGCGGTTATTTCTTTCATTAATCCATTTTTATCCGATTCATAAAAATTTTCTATTGATGTTTGTTGCTGGGATAGAGTAAATGAAGGTATTAATTTTTTAAAATGATTCCCGATAATTTCATCAGCTTGATATTTAAACATCTCACTAGCCGCTTGATTAAAGGATTGTATTACTCCTTTTTCATTAATCGTTATAATGCCATCTGCAGCTGTTTTTAAAATAGTCTCCATTCTTAATGACGAAGTTTGTGCATTACCCCTTTCTTTTATCAATTGTTTTTCTGTAATAATTAGCCGTTGATTGGTTTTAAGGTAATCAAGTAATAGTCCAATAAAAGGAACGAGATAAGCAATTATTTTCAAAAAGTGGGCGATATTAAAATGATTATCAAAGAGTGCTGAAGAACCGAAGGCCATATGTGCTTCTAGCACCGCATCGGGTAATAGGGTTAAGCATAAACTGGCTGTGAATAAAGAAGGAGACCGGCGATGTAATAATATAAATAATGGAATAGCTAATATGAACATTAATAATGGAATAACATCATAGGGTCTTGTTATTAATTGATTAGAAAATTGAGTCTGAGGTAAATATGTACTGGTTGCAGCTAAGTGTACTGCCACATAGGATGAACCAATAAAGAATAAACTTACCATTAATAATATGGTTAATTTATGCTGTTTATTTTTTCTATCTATTTGGGAGGCTAAAAATATTAATCCGACACCGGATATTAATATAATGGCATGAAAACCTCGAGATAACGCCCAAGTAAATGGAATTAAATCAGTATTATCTGCAACGGCTGTAATTAACCTAGTAGCTGCTAACGTATGAAATGCATCCATAAATCCAGAACTAACTAATGCCATTCCAATAATTGGTACAGTAATATCTTTATTTATTTTATAATGAGCAAAGGATAATATTGCGGTTAATACAGCAATAATTACCGAACTCCACTCTAGCAATGCATGCTGTAATCCACCTCTGAGTGCATAAAACACCTGATCGGCTAATTGTGCTTGAGATAAATTTGGATCGAAAAAATTTAATCTAACAACACGAGAAGAAAAATCAATTCCACTTAAATTTAACAGTAACGGAGCTAAACAAATAACCACGATTGAATATATGAATAATTTGGGTAATGATGCATTAACTGTGATGATATAATCTTCCTTAATTATTTAGTTACAATGACTTCCNTGTCACTATTGATAANCTACAACTAATATAATAAATGTAAAGTTATAGTTTTTTTCTTTTATTTAGTCCAAGCGATTTTAAATGNCTAGCCATATCTTGNGCCGCTGTTTTAGGTGATATATCTTCATCTATTTTTAATATTCGACCATCTTGTCCAATATAAAAAGTCACTCGGCTAGCAACTCCAAAAAAGTTTAATACATCATAGGCTTTAGCCGCTTCTTTGCTTGGGTCACTAAGCATTGGAAAATCAGCTTTTGTTTCTTTGGCAAAAGCACGATTATCATCAAGAGGATCAACACTAGCCATAAAGTAGCTAACATTATATTCTCGGATTAAATGACCATCTTTCACTAATGATAAACACTCTATCGTACAACCTCGGGTATTAGCCATAGGGTACCAAGCTAAAATGACAGTTTGCTTACCAAGGTAATGACTTAACTGGTAAGTCTTACCGTTAGTTGCTTGTAACTTAAAATTGGGCGCCATATCTCCCACTTTTAAATCAGTTGCATTAACCATAAATACCGTCGCTAATAATATTAATGTCGTTATTAATTTAATCATTATTATTTCCTTACTATTGGTATTAACTCGCTTTCTTTAATAACCCTTTTTTCTTCATATACACTAGCAATAAAGAAACGGCGGCTGGTGTTATTCCAGATATCCGGGACGCCATACCAACAGTCGCTGGTCGAGCATCTGTTAATTTTGCGACAACTTCATTAGATAATCCAGATATTTGACTAAAATTTAAGTCGACTGGTAGTAAAGTATTTTCATGACGCTGCTGTTTTTGTACTTCTTCCATTTGACGTGCAATATAACCCGCATATTTGATTTGGGTTTCAACCTGATAAGCGGCATCTTTTTTATCAAGGCCGGGTCCACAACCTTCCATTTTCATTAAATCATTATATTTAACTTCAGGACGACGTAATAAATCTTCAAGGCTAGCTTCGCGGCTCATTGCTGATTTTAATGTTTTATTAATTTGCTCTGCTTGAACAGAATTTACTTGAACCCAATGGCTCTTTAATCGTTGTTTTTCTAATTCAACCGATTCTAGCTTTTTACTAAATAATTGCCAACGCTTATCATCAACTAATCCCATATCTCGTCCAATGCTCGTTAAACGAATATCAGCATTGTCTTCTCGTAATAATAATCGGTATTCAGCACGACTTGTAAACATTCGATAAGGTTCAGTTGTCCCTAAGGTTGATAGATCATCGATTAACACGCCCATATAAGCTTGATCTCGACGTGGTGACCATGATTCTAACCCTTGAGCTTGACGCGCTGCGTTCATGCCTGCAATAAGCCCTTGTGCGCCGGCTTCTTCATAACCCGTAGTACCATTTATTTGGCCAGCAAAAAATAAACCATTAATAAATTTATTTTCTAAACTAGGTTTTAAATCACGAGGATCAAAATAATCATATTCAATCGCATAACCAGGACGAGTGATAAAGGCATTTTCAAAACCTTTCATTGAATGAACTAGCTCTACTTGAACATCAAAAGGCAAACTAGTAGAAATACCATTTGGATAAAGTTCGTTGGTGGTTAAGCCTTCTGGTTCAATAAAAATTTGGTGGGAACTTTTGTCAGCAAAACGCGTCACTTTATCTTCAATGGATGGACAATAGCGTGGACCTGTACCTTCAATCACTCCGGTGAACATTGGACTGCGGTCTAAGCCATTACGAATAATTTCATGAGTTTTTTCATTGGTGTGTGTAATGTGACAAGGCACTTGCTGAGGATGATCACTTAATTGACCAATGTAAGAAAATGTTGGGATAGGTGTATCACCAGGTTGTGGTTCAAGTTGCGAAAAATCAACGGTACGAGCATCAATGCGTGGCGGCGTTCCTGTTTTTAATCGTCCAACTCGTACTGGTAGTTCCCGTAAACGATCGGCAAGTTTTATTGAAGCAGGATCACCCGCTCGTCCACCAGCATGATTTTTCAAACCAATATGAATACAACCACCTAAAAAGGTACCAACGGTTAATACAACGCTAGTGGCTCTAAATTGGATCCCCATTTGGGTAACAACGCCAGTGACCTGATCATTTTCAACAATAAGATCATCACAGGATTGTTGGAAAATAGTGAGGTTAGGTTGGTTCTCTAATTTTGATCGAACAGCTGCTTTGTATAATGCGCGATCGGTTTGAGCTCTGGTCGCTCTAACCGCAGGGCCTTTACTCGAGTTTAATGTTCTAAATTGAATACCTGATAAATCGGTTGCTTGAGCCATATAACCACCCAAAGCATCAATTTCTTTAACCAAATGACCTTTACCAATCCCACCAATAGCTGGATTACAAGACATTTGACCTAAGGTGTCGATGTTATGGGTTAACAAAAGAGTTTGTTGCCCCATTCTTGCTGCTGCAAGGGCCGCTTCAGTGCCAGCATGTCCACCACCGATTACGATTACATCAAAATTTTTGTTAAATAACATTACACACCACGGTACTCAAAAAGGAAGCATATTCTAGCATTATCGACTGGGATCTAAAACGATCATTTTCAGTGAGAGGATCACATAATATATATAGATCTTTTTAAAGATCTTTATTATCTCTTATTATTAAGGATCGTAAGATCTGTTGATAAGCGATCTAAGATCCTGATCATCAAGATCTAATTGACGATCATAATATGTTAGTGGATCAGGATCTTATTTGGTAGGAAGCTGTGTATAAATATGGCAGTTATCCACAGGCAAGTTAAAGGTTAAACTTATGCAGAGGATAATAATTTTATAACGGTGGATATAAGGTAGTTATCCACATATTATATTGTTGTTTATTTGTGCTCTTGATGTTTTTTTGGTCAGGATCCCGTCGGGAAAAGTTTAGATCAGAGAAATATTATTGAAAAAAAAGAAGTGATCGAATGTGGTTTTTGCGATCCTTATCAATAAAATAAGGATCGTTACTGAGTGGTTTTATATATTTTCTCGCCATAAATTTAACCATGCTTCAGCGTTATCTTCAGGAAGACCGTCATCTAGAATATCTATTTTGTTAAGTGTATGTACTCTAACGGCGGCTAAAGACTCTAGTAGTTGGTCTATTGTGATCCCCGCATTACAAAACGTGTCATAACTGGTATCCCCTAAGCCACATACTGCAAAACGAATGTTTGATAGGTTAGGTAGTTGTTGTTGTAGTTGCTCTACAAAGGGTTCTATGTTTTCAGGAAAGTCACCAGCACCATGGGTTGAGGTGCAAATGATCCATAATTGAGGATCGCTTAAATCAAATTGATCCAAGTTAGGATCTAATACTGTGGTGACTTGATGATCCTTATTTAGAATAGATTCAAGATGATCTGCGATGTATTCACTGGCTCCAAGCATTGTGCCAATGATAATTGATATTTTACTCATTATATTACCTAAGTGATTGTTTTATATTTGTTTTGAAATAGATCTAATGCAAAATTCCTGACACTGTTGAATTAGTTTAATTCGCTCAAAAGTTGGCATGATGGTATCACCCCATTGTATAGGAGTGAGTAATGACTCTATTAATACGCCGATAATAGCATTAGAACTAATATTAGGATCTTGATTATTAAATATATTTTCATTTATACCTAACGCTATTATTTTTATAAAAATAACTGAAAAATCAGACTTATATTGCTGTCGTTCTTTGATGATTAAAGGTGATATAGGCTCGGCGAATAATGCGTAGGCGACCTTATCAGCCATTAATGCTTTGGCAAAAAATTGCTCTAATGCACAATCAAGTTGTTGATCGGCGTTATTGAATTGATAAATTAGCTCAGTGTCGAGCATCAGATCTTTGTGAGCTAAATCAATATATACTTGTAATAATAATTGATCTTTAGACTTAAAATGTTGATAGACAGAGCCAACAGCTAAACCAGATAAATTAGCCACTGCTTTAATCGTTAACGCGCTAAAACCATCTTTAGAGACAATATTTGAAGCCGCATCAAGCAATTTGGTTCTCGCTTGAGTAAGATTAGCTCGAGTTTTTTCAGTCGCGCGGTAAGCCATATAATTAAGTCATTATAAAATGATGATGACCAATTTAACTTTATTTTATTAAAACATAAAGTTAATAGTTTATTGGCGATCTAATAATTTTTGATATTTTATTTCAAGCGGTAAATTTGGATATTGTTGCTTAAATTTTTTCAATAATAAAATAGCTTTATCTGGTTTGTTTTTGAGTAATAGTTGATCTATTTTTTCGAGCTTTTGCTGTTGCTGAATAGATAAACTAACGACTTTTCTCAATACTCTAGGTTCAGATATTATCGATAAACTTGGGGCGGAAAATTGGCTATTATCTTCCATCATTCGAATGGATTTATCCGGTGATATTTCTGGTCCAGCCCGTAGGCTTGCCGGCTCGGTTAGCAGTGGTGGATTTGTTGGTATTGATTCTACTTGATAATTGTCTGAGTTATTTAAAAATAATAAACTGACTAACACCGCACTAGCGGCAACAGAGTAGGGGGCTAGCTTATTAAACCACAGTCGGTTATTAGGTTCTTTTCCGGTTAATGCTAGTATTTTTTTGTCTAATGAGGCACTTGGCTGCTCTGTCGATTGGCGTTGATATAAATCGCTGAGTCGTTGGTCATTGAGATCATCATTAGGGTTATGGTTCATATTTGATCTCCTAAGCATTTTTTTAGGCTGCTGATTGCATAGCGTAATCTGCTTTTTGTTGCTTCGATACTCGCATCAACAATACTTGCAATATTGGCTAGGGTTAAGGTTGTTTCTTGTTTAATAATAAATATTTCTAATTGCTTTGCTGGTAATTTATTTAAGCAATGTTTTAAATTGTTTTTTTGTTGTTGTTCTGAATAGTCAGCTTCAGGCGAGGCGGTTAAATCGATAATATCGTTAGGCTCGACAAGGGTCAGAGTCATTTTTTTATGGTGATCGGCCAGCAAGTTATGACCAATTCGGTAAAGCCAAGTTGTAAATAAGGCCGTTGTTTGATAGTTAGCTTTAGCTTTTATCACTCGTGCCCACAGTTCTTGTAACAAATCTTCTGCCTCATGTTGACCGGCACATTGCCGTAACAAATAACGATAAGTTGCTGCTTTATGACGGTGATATAACAGTTCAAAAGCCGCTATATCACCCTTGCTATAGGCGAGCATCAGTTGATTATCATTTAATTTGTTAATGGTATAAATCCCTATTCAACCCGTAATTTTGGTGCCATGATTGGCTCTTTAATTGCTATTTGTTGCGGTTTTAAATGTTGTGCGCTGCGGACCAGTTGAATAAATTCACTGCGATAGCCAAAATTATCAGTCCCTTTGACCACATTCGCTAATTTTATAATATCTTGATAATCATACTTTGCTAGGTATTTTCCGCCAGTTAGTTTTTGGCCAAAAGCGGCAACAGCAGTGGCAAACTTAAAGTCATTACTCGGAGTTTTATTTAATAGATCCTGTGTGATGATATTAGTAATCAATTGACTGGTGTCTGAATTAGGCTGTTTATAACGCAGTTTGATCATGGCTAACTCCGAGGACTGTCGTGTGTCATTTCGCTTTTTCTGATAACGTAATGGATCTATTTGCTTGTTTTTAGCGTTAACGAGGGTCAGTTCGTAAATAGCAGTAACATTATGTCCTGCACCAATATCACCCGCGTCTATTTTATCATTGTTAAAGTCTTCACGTTTTAGTTGTCTATTTTCATAACCAATTAAGCGATATTGTGCGACTTGATCAGGGTTAAATTCCACTTGAATTTTGACGTCTTTGGCAATAATTTTCATGGTTGAACTTAATTGATCAACTAAGACCTTACGTGCTTCATTAATATTATCGATGTAAGCATAGTTACCGTTGCCAATATTGGCTAATTGTTCCATTAAATAGTCATTATAATTTCCCTGACCAAAGCCTAATGTCGTTAGCCCGATACCTAGTTTAGCTTTGTTAGCTATCAACTCCTTTAAACTATCAATATTGGTGGTACCGACGTTAAAATCACCATCGGTTGCTAGTATTACCCTATTAATGCCATTTTTTATAAATGATTTTTGCGCCAGTTGATAGGCTAATTCGATACCTTGACTACCATCTGTTGATCCTCCTGCTCGCAAGTTATTGAGTGCGGTATTAATGGTAAAGTGATTGTTACCTGGGGTTGGTTTTAATACGACGCCAGCGGCTCCTGCGTACACTACAATTGATACCCGATCATTTTTATTAAGCTGAGCGGTTAACATCATTAATGATTTTTTTAATAGTGGTAGCTTGTCTGCTTGATTCATTGAGCCTGAAACATCTAATAAAAATACCAGGTTGGCATTACCCATTTGATCTGGTCTTATTTGATAGCCTTTTAAACCTATTTTTAGCAGTTTACGATCGCTATTCCAAGGAGAGGTCATTAGTTCGGTATGAATGGAAAAGGGCTGTTCTAACGATGTTGGAGGTTGGTAATTATAATCAAAGTAATTAATCAATTCTTCTAAACGAATAGCGTCTTTGGGCGGTAATATTCCTTGATTAATCATTCGTCTCATATTGCTGTAGCTGCCAGTATCGACATCGATTGAAAATGTTGATACCGGTTGTTCCTGAACTATCTTAATCGGATTTTGGCTGAGATGCTGATAATTTTCGCTATTAATAGAGTAAATTTCTCTCTCTAATATCATCGGATGCGGTGCGGGCAGGCCAGCGAACATCATGCTATCGGCACTTGCTCTAACCATCATTTTAGATTGTTCAAGTGCTGGCATTACTTTGATTAAATCTGTTTTTATTGGAGCTGTTTTAATAGTAGTTGTTGGCGTTTTTTTTGCGGCGGCTTGTTCCTGTGGCGCTTGACCACTACAGCCAATTAATACCAGTAATAGAGATAATGCGATACTGTGCTTTTGATAACTCATGATTTGTTCCTCGTTAGTTTGATAAATATATAAACGAACGAGTGGCTAAAAAGGGTTATTTATTTTTAAAAAAGATTAAAATATGACATTATGACATTATGTAAACTACAAAATAGCAGATTGTATGAGTGTAACGTTTTATCAGGTAACTGAAGGGGAATTTTCACGGTTGGTAGCGACTAAGTCTATCATAAAATTTATTGCTCAGGAGAGTGAAATAAATCCGTTAAAATTTACAGTTGTCGGAGTTAACCCTGAGCAGCGCCTTGCTTACGCGATGCGTCATGGTCGAGTTAATGAATTAAGAACATGGCGGCTCGATAATCTTGCCGCCTATCTCAAAAAACTTGGAGTGACCAACTTCGAAGTACAATTTAATCAATCATAGTGTTGTGGAATTCAAGTTACTTACCAATACAAAACGAAGTAAATATTCGACTAAGCAGGTCATCGGAGCTAAATTCGCCAGTGATCTCGCTTAAGTAATTCTGCGCTATTCTTAATTCTTCCGCTAGTAGTTCCCCAGCGTTAAATTCAACCAATTGTTCTTTTCCTATATCAATATGCCGTGTCGCATGATCAATTGCCTCGATATGTCTGCGACGTGCCATAAAGCAGCCTTCGGTGACACTTTGATAACCCATACATTGTTTTAGGTGTGCTTTTAGCTCACTAATACCGTCGCCAGTTTTAGCTGATATATTAAAAATAGGGTAGTTGTTATCTACAGATTCACCTAAATTATCACCACTAAGATCGGCTTTATTGCGGATCACCGACAAACCAACCCCAGCGGGGAGTTTTTCAACAAACTCTGGCCATATTTTATGGGGATCACTATGGCTTGTTTCAGTGCTATCAACCATAAATAGAATGCGGTCAGCTTGGTTTATTTCTTGCCAGGCGCGGGCAATACCTATTTGTTCTATTTTATCTGGGCTTTCGCGAAGGCCAGCAGTATCAATGATATGTAATGGCATACCATCAATATGAATATGTTCTCGCAAGACATCACGAGTGGTTCCTGCAATATCAGTTACTATCGCTAGCTCTTGGCCAGATAGGGCGTTAAGTAATGACGATTTACCGGCATTAGGGCGACCAGCAATGACCACTCGCATACCTTCTCGTAATAAGCTGCCTTGGCGTGCCTGATTACGCACGGATGCTAGATGTTCGATAATTTGGTTTAAATCTCCCAGTACTTTACCGTCGGACAAAAAATCAATTTCTTCTTCTGGAAAATCAATCGCGGCTTCAACGTAAATTCTTAGCCGGATTAAGCTTTCTACTAGGGTATTAATATGATTTGAAAACTCACCTTTCATCGATTGGACAGCAGATTTTGCTGCTTGCTCTGACGTGGCATCAATTAAATCAGCAATGGCTTCAGCTTGAGCCAAATCCATTTTGTCGTTCATAAAAGCGCGTTCAGAAAACTCACCGGGGCGGGCAGTACGAATACCGTCAATTTGTAATATCCGTTTAATTAACATATCAACAATAATGGGGCCGCCGTGACCTTGAAGCTCTAATACATCTTCACCGGTAAATGAGTTTGGATTATTGAAGAAGAGGGCGATGCCTTGATCTAATTCACTACCGTCGCTGTTCAAAAAAGGACAATAATCCGCATAACGTGGTTTCGGCACTTTACCTAAAATCTGTTGCGCGACTAGTTGTACTAAGGGTCCAGAAATACGGACGATGCCAACACCGCCACGACCCGGTGGTGTGGCTTGGGCGACGATGGTGTCTGTTTCTAAGCTCATAATAGGATCTTGATTAACTAAATTGGCGATATTTTATCATAATTAGCCAGGGTAAATATTAAAAAATACTCAAAAAAAAACGTCTACCTAAGTAGACGTTTTCAATTTTATAGTAAGGTACTAATCAACTATTTAGCATTACTCTTTTCATTTTGTTTTTCAATTTGTCTGAAAATAATGGTTTGTTGAATCAAGGTCACAATGTTGCTGGTTACCCAGTAAAGTACTAAACCAGAAGGGAACCAAAGGAAGAATACAGTAAAGATGATTGGCATAAACTGCATCATTTTTTGCTGCATCGGATCGGTTGACATTGATGGTTGCATCTTACTCATAAACCACATACTAGCACCCATTAAAATAGGCAGTACGTAGTAAGGGTCCAGTGCTGATAAATCATTTATCCATAACATAAATGGAGCATGACGTAATTCAACCGATTCCTGTAACATCCAGAATAAACCAATGAAAATAGGCATTTGGAATAATAAAGGTAAACAACCACCCAATGGGTTAACTTGCTCTTTCTTATATAGCTCCATCGTTGCTTGACCCATTTTCTGGCGGTCATCACCAAATCGTTCTTTTAACGCGGCCATTTTAGGTTGTAGTTGACGCATTTTAGCCATTGATACATATTGCTTCTTAGATAGTGGGTACATCGCACCACGAACTACAAAAGTTAGCATGATAATCGCAAAACCCCAGTTGCCGACTAAGCCATAGAAGAAAGTCATTAACCAATGTAAAGGTTTTGCCAACCACCATAGAAAGCCGTAATCAACGGTTAAATCTAAATATGGAGAAGCTTTTTCTAAACGATCTTGTAGTTTTGGACCAGTATAAAGAGCGGCGGTTATTTCACCGGTACTTTTTGGTGCAATCGTTAACTGCTGCGATTTAAAACCGATAGCCGCAAAATCTTCACCAATCACACTACTGTATAAGCGGTTATCTTGTTCGCTATTAGGGATCCACGCGGTCACAAAGTAATGCTGTAACATAGCAACCCAACCACCAGTAGTCAGCTCTTTTAAGTTAGCATCAGCCATGTCGCCAAAATCGTATTTACTGTATTTATCATCTTGAACTGAAAAAGCACCACCACGGTAAAGCTGCATCATCATGTTGCTTTCTTCAGTTGGCTTATCAATGCTTTGTTTTAGCTGCGCATACATTTGTAATTGGATGTTTTGGTCGCTGGTATTATTAATACGATAGCTAACATCTACTTTGTATGAATCGCGGCTAAAACCAAATACTTTATCAAAAGTAATCCCTTGGCTATTCGTAAAGCTTAATATCACTTCAAAATAATCTTGGCCAGCTTCGAGCACATATTTATTTTGAGTTGTTTGGTATTGCGGGCGGCCATTTACTTTATCAGCATCTGGACCATTAGCACCAATTAAGCCACTTTGAGCAACAAAGGTATAATTAGGAAGTTGCTCTAATAATTTAAGGTTATCAACAGAGTCCATTTCAACCGGATAGGCTAATAAACTAGATTCAACAATATCACCGCCTAATGTGTCGATTGATAATTGTATTAAATCGGTCACAACAGTAATTGTTTGGTGCTCAGTTGTCTTGTTTATAGCATGGGTAGCAACAGCACTGCTGGTCGGTATATCTTGAGCAGCGGTTGTTATCGATTGTTCAATTTCAGGTGGCTGTTGCGGCGCATTATCTATTCCCCACTGCTGATACAGTAGAAAAGATACAAAGAGTAAACCCGCAATTAGCAAACTACGTTGTGATTCCATAAGGCGTTACTTTCTTCTTTTGTTGGTTAAATTGTCTGGCTCAGGGACTGGGTCACTGCCGCCAGGATTTAAAGGATGACATTTTAATAGACGTTTGCTCGCTAACCAAGTGCCTTTTTGTAGGCCGTGAATATTTATGGCCTCAATGGCATATTGAGAACAAGTAGGTATAAAGCGACAGCGTGGACCAATTAGTGGGCTAATTGCAATTTGATAGCCTCTAACTAATCCGATTGCTGCTCTTTGTAACGGCGAGCAATTTTTTTCCATAATCTATTAGTGAGTATATTTAGCTCTTTATTATCCAACTTCCCAATACCACCTTTGGCTATAATTACATAATCTAAAGGGGGTAATTTGTGCTGTGATAAACGAAAATTCTCACGAAGAACACGTTTAACTTGGTTACGATCAACTGCCAATTTTAATTGTTTTTTAGGTACAGCTAAGCCAAGTCTGGGATGACCTAGTTTATTTGGACAGGCTAAAATTGTGAGTTGAGGAGAACCAGCACGAAGAGGCTGTTGGAATACAGTTTTGAAATTCCCGGGAGTTAAGAGCCTTAACTCCCGCGAATAAGAATAATTAACCATAGGTCAATTATTACGCGCTTAGTTTAGCACGGCCTTTAGAACGACGACGCGCTAATACAGCACGTCCGCCCTTAGTAGCCGAACGAGCACGGAAACCGTGGTTGCGCTTGCGTTTTAATACGCTTGGTTGAAAAGTACGTTTCATTTTAATAACTCGATCGAATTTATACTGTACAGTACGCGTAAATTGCATCATTACAACTTACACACCCTATTCAAAGGGACGCGAGAGTTTAAAAAATGACAGCCTATTTGTCAATGTTAAAAGCTGATTATCGTTGTTTTTTATTGCGACTTTGATCACTTAATGAAGACTGTAAATCATCGACTTGCAATTAAGTTCATGTTTTTAAATAAGTATGTGTCGTTTGATCGTAAGAGATCGTTATTATGATCTATTTTTGATGTCAATACTAATATGAATACTATTAGTTGTGTTTATTTATTATAAATAATTAATGGTTTTACTGGTGATTCTCCCTCGCTAAGGCTAAAATGTTTGCCTTTTTGTGGTTGTTTTTAGGAGATGTTTGTGACTGCTTGGATATGGCAACAATGCTTAAGTAAATTGCAGGATGAATTACCTGCAACGCAGTATAGCATGTGGATTAGGCCCTTGCAGGCAGTGTTAGATGATGACACGCTAACGCTTTATGCCCCTAATCGCTTTGTATTGGATTGGGTTCGTGATAAATACCTTGATAATATCAATAATTTTTTGATTGATGTGATGGGTAATGAGGCACCGACGCTGCGTTTTGACATTGGTAGTAAGCCGGCAGCATCAAAACCAAAATTAAACAAGCAACCTGAAACTCAGCATCGACCTCAGCAAATTGTAAGACCAAGCTGGGAAAAAGATTCTGATATTCCTCAAGCGGTATTGGCATCAAATATTAATCGTAACTATACATTTGATAATTTTGTTGAAGGTAAATCGAATCAACTAGGACGAGCCGCAGCTATTCAAGTGGCGCAAAACCCTGGTGGTGCTTATAATCCATTATTTTTATATGGTGGTACTGGCTTAGGTAAGACTCATTTATTACATGCGGTTGGTAACGGAATATTAGAAGCTAACCCAAATGCTAAAGTCGTTTATATGCATTCTGAGCGTTTTGTTCAAGATATGGTTAAAGCGCTTCGTAATAATGCGATTGAAGAGTTTAAACGCTATTACCGCAGCGTTGATGCATTACTAATTGATGATATTCAATTTTTTGCCAATAAAGAACGTTCACAAGAAGAATTCTTTCATACCTTTAATGCGCTATTAGAAGGTAATCATCAAGTTATTTTAACCAGTGATAAATACCCTAAAGAAATTGTTGGGGTTGAAGATCGCTTAAAGTCTCGCTTTGGTTGGGGCTTAACGGTTGCTATTGAACCGCCGGAACTTGAAACTCGAGTCGCTATATTACAACGTAAGGCCGATGAGCATAAAATTCATTTACCCGATGAGGTTGCATTCTTTATTGCTAAACGATTGCGTTCAAATGTTCGTGAGTTAGAAGGGGCTTTAAATCGTGTGATGGCTAATGCTAATTTCACCGGTCGTCCTATTACTATCGATTTTGTTAAAGAAGCATTACGGGATTTATTAGCCCTGCAAGCTAAACTAGTGACCATTGATAATATCCAAAAAACCGTGGCTGAATATTACAAAATAAAAATCTCTGATCTGCTCTCTAAACGACGAACTCGTTCAGTGGCACGACCGCGTCAAATGGCGATGGCACTATCAAAGGAATTAACTAACCATAGTTTACCTGAGATTGGTGATGCTTTTGGTGGTCGTGATCATACGACGGTATTACATGCTTGCCGTCGAATTAAATCCCTGCGAGAAGAAAGTCATGATATAAAAGAAGACTATTCTAATCTTATTCGCACTTTATCGTCTTAATCGTTTACTGAGATTTAAAATTTTATGAAATTTACTATTGGCAGAGAACAGCTATTAAAGCCACTCACATTAGTCTCAGGGGCGGTTGAACGTCGTCATACGTTAGCTGTGTTATCTAACGTTCTCATGGATGTAAGCACTCACTCACTAAAGATAACGGCCACGGATCTTGAGGTCGAATTAATTGGTTTGACAGCGCTTGAGGGCGAAGTTATTCCTGGGATTACCACGGTACCGGCTAAGAAAATTTTAGATATTTGTAAAGGGTTGCAAGATGGTGCTGAGATAAAAATTGAAGTGGAAGGTGAGCGAATGATTATTCGTTCAGGCCGCAGTCGCTTTACATTATCAACATTATCAGCCGATGATTTTCCTAATATTGATAACTGGCACAGTGATACCGAGTTTGTGCTACCACAACATCTATTAAGATCGGTCATCGAAAGTACCCAATTCTCTATGGCTAACCAAGATGTTCGTTATTATTTGAATGGGATGTTATTTGAAATAAATAACGATGAGTTTAAAACTGTCGCCACCGATGGTCATCGATTAGCGGTCAGCAGTCGTCAAATTAATGCTGAGTTGCCCAATAAACAGGTGATTGTCCCTCGTAAAGGGGTGGTTGAGTTATTACGTTTAATTGAAGCGACCGACGAGCCTGTTAAGGTGCAAATAGGCGAGAGCCACTTACGTGCTAATATTAATAATGCGGTGTTCACCACTAAACTAGTGGATGGCCGCTTTCCGGATTATCAGCGTGTTTTACCTCGTGGTGGCGACAAAGTTATTATTACTTCACGGTTAGAATTAAAACAAGCGCTGGCTCGTGCATCTATTTTATCCAATGAAAAGTTTCGTGGTGTCCGTTTTAATTTTTCGGCTAATGAGCTTAAGATCACCGCCAACAACCCTGAGCAGGAAGAATCACAAGAGATCGTCGATTTAGAATATACTTTTGATGACTTAGAAATAGGCTTTAATGTTAGTTATGTACTAGACGCTCTTAATGCCCTCAAAAGCGAACAAATTAAAATGACCTTAGGCGACGCTAACAGTAGTGGTTTAATTGAGGCTGCTGATTCATCTGAGTCGATGTATGTTGTTATGCCAATGCGTTTATAGATGTTATTAGAGCAACTTTCTGTTCAAAAAATAAGAAATTTAGCTGATGTCAAATTGGAATTCGGTCAGCTAAATGTCATCTACGGTGATAACGGTAGTGGCAAAACCAGTCTACTAGAAGCCATTCACTATCTTGCCCTCGGGCGTTCATTTCGTACTCATTTAGCTGGGCGAGTGATTCATCATGATCATGATCAGCTAATTATTTGGGGTAAAGCTAGCGGCCATTCTATTGGGATCCAACGCTTTCGAAATGGCGATGTGGTGATCAAAATTGATGGCGACAAGGTGACCCGTTTAACGACGCTACTAGAGTATTTACCACTGCAACTTATTACCCCTGAAAGCTTTACTTTATTAACCGGCGGTCCAACCATGCGCCGTCAGTTTATTGATTGGGGCGTGTTTCATACTGAACAAAATTTTCAGCCTATATGGCATAAATGTAAGCGACTATTAAAACAACGAAACTCATTGCTAAAGCGCAGAGCTAATTATCGAGAAATTTCCTATTGGGATCGAGAGTTAGTGCAATATGCACAACAACTTACCACCCTAAGAAATAACTATATAAACTCGTTTAATCCGCTATTACAGGGTATAATAGAACGTTTTCTGCCCGCCGTTACTGTGACTGTATCATATAGTCAAGGTTGGGATAAAAAAAGTGATTTATCTCAATTGCTTGAGAAGAATTACCCGCGAGATTTAGCCTTAGGTTATACCTCTGCCGGGCCACATAAAGCAGATCTCCGATTACGCTGTAATAATATGCCGGTTCAAGATGCATTATCGCGGGGACAACTAAAGCTTTTGGTTTGTGCGTTACGCATTGCACAGGGAATTCATTTGCGGACTCAAGTTGATAAACAGACCATTTATTTGGTTGACGATTTATCGTCCGAGCTCGATGCTAATAAACGGCAAGTGTTAATTGATCAATTGGTCGAAACACAAGCCCAATTATTTTTATCGGTAATCGATGTTAAACAAATAGCATCACAAACCAGTAAATATCAGACCCGCTTGTTTCACGTGGAACAGGGTGTGGTGACTCAGGATAAATAGAACGAGAATAATATATGTCAGAGAATAGTTACGATTCGTCAAGTATTAAGGTTCTTAAAGGACTAGACGCGGTGCGTAAGCGCCCAGGAATGTATATCGGTGATACCGATGATGGATCCGGTTTACACCACATGGTTTTCGAAGTGGTCGATAACTCGATTGATGAAGCCTTAGCGGGTCACTGTACTGAAATCACTATCACTATTCATTTAGATGGTTCTGTTTCAGTCCAAGATGATGGTCGTGGTATTCCGGTTGATATTCACAAAGAAGAAGGTGTATCTGCTGCCGAAGTAATCATGACGGTGTTACACGCCGGTGGTAAATTCGATGATAACTCTTATAAAGTATCAGGTGGTTTACACGGTGTTGGTGTTTCAGTAGTTAACGCTTTATCTGAAAAGCTTGAAATTACCATTAAACGTCATGACAAAGTACATTTCCAACAATACGTCCATGGTGTTCCTGTTGAGCCGTTAAGATCCATTGGTGATTGTACTGGCACTGGTACTAAAATGCAGTTTTGGCCAAGTGGTGATACTTTTACCAATCTATTATTTCATTTTGAAATATTGGCTAAGCGTGTTCGTGAGTTATCGTTCTTAAACTCTGGCGTTAACATTACTTTAGTCGATGAGCGCGGCGAAGGTAAGAGAAAAAATTATTGTTATGAAGGCGGTATTAGCGCGTTCGTCACTTACCTAAACCAAAATAAAACACCAGTGCATCCTGAAGTTTTCCATTTTAGTGATGAACGTCCTGATGGCACTACGGTTGAAGTAGCAATGCAGTGGAATGATGGTTATCAGGAGAATATCCTGTGTTTCACCAATAATATTCCACAGCGTGATGGCGGTACTCACCTTGCTGGATTCCGTGGTGCGTTAACACGTACGTTAAACACTTACATGGAAAAAGAAGGCTTTAACAAAAAGAATAAAACCAGCGCCACAGGTGATGATGCCCGCGAAGGTTTGACCGCTGTAATTTCTGTTAAGGTTCCCGATCCTAAGTTTAGTTCGCAAACTAAAGACAAATTAGTGTCTAGTGAAGTAAAGGCTGCGGTTGAGCAAAGCATGGGCGCTAAGTTTGGCGAATTCTTGTTAGAAAATCCTTCAATAGCTAAAGACGTAGTCGGCAAAATTGTTGATGCGGCCCGTGCCCGTGAAGCGGCTCGTAAGGCCCGAGAAATGACCCGTCGTAAAGGCGCGTTAGATCTTGGCGGTTTACCTGGTAAATTAGCTGATTGTCAGGAAAAAGATCCTGCGTTGTCAGAACTATATATTGTGGAAGGGGACTCTGCTGGCGGTAGTGCTAAGCAGGGGCGTAACCGTAAAAACCAAGCTATATTACCACTTAAAGGTAAAATTCTTAACGTAGAAAAAGCCCGCTTTGATAAGATGCTCTCTTCGCAAGAAGTAGCGACATTAATTACAGCATTAGGTTGTGGGATTGGTCGTGAAGAATATTTCCCTGAGAAAATTCGTTATCACAAAATCATTATCATGACCGATGCTGACGTCGATGGATCTCACATCCGTACACTATTATTAACTTTCTTCTATCGTCAAATGAATGAATTAGTTGAAAACGGTTATATTTATATTGCGCAGCCACCACTTTATAAAGTGAAAAAAGGCAAGCAAGAGCGTTATATTAAAGATGATGATATCCTGACTGAATATTTAACCACTATTGCTTTAGATAATGCAGCATTGCATGTTAATGCTCAGGCACCCGGTATTAACGGCACAGCCTTAGAAACATTAGTGAAAGAATTCCGTTTAGTAGAATTAATTATTTCTCGCTTAAAACGTCGCTATCCAGCAACGGTATTAACCCAGCTAATCTATTCACCGGAATTAACGGTTGAAGCATTAAGTGATAAAGAGCAAGTAGAATCTTGGTTAAATAGCGTGGTTGATGTTCTTAATGATCAGGATGCTAGTGGTACATTCTTCTCTGGCCAAGTGATTGCAGATGAAGAGCGCAACATGTTTATTCCAAAATTAATTATTCGGATGCATGGCGTTGATAGCGAATACCGATTTGAGCAAACATTCTTTGCTTCTGGTGACTATAGTAAAATAGTGAAACTAGGAAAAAATATTCACGGCTTACTCGAAGAAGACGCCTTTATCCAACGTGGCGAACGTAAAATTAATATCGATACATTTGCTCAGGCTGTTGAATGGTTGATGAAAGAATCGAAACGTGGTCTTTATATTCAGCGCTATAAAGGATTGGGCGAGATGAACCCTAGTCAATTGTGGGAAACTACCATGGATCCGGAAAACCGTCGTATGCTTCAAGTAACAGTTGAAGATGCGATTGCTGCGGATCAATTGTTTACTACCTTAATGGGCGATCAAGTTGAACCTCGTCGACAATTTATCGAAGAGAACGCATTGAATGTTGTTAACTTAGATGTCTAACTAACCTAAGTTTAAGAAATAAAAAAGAGCCTTATGGCTCTTTTTTTTGTCCAAAAATTATCATTGTAATGCTAAGATCTATTTAAAGTTTAAAGGAGATGATAATGAGTTGGTTTAGTAATCTGATGAATCGAGTTCGGGTTAAGGAAGACACATCAATAAGAAGTTTACCGGTCAAGGTTGAAGCAACGGTTGCTATCGTAAAAAAAGAATCGATTCCGATAACAATTGATTTTATTAATTCTGAGCATTTATTTTACGATTTATTATTTGGTCAGCAAGCTAATAGCACAGGGATTGAGAACTCTTTAGAATTAAAAGTAGTTGAAAAGGTTACTGAGCTTTTATTAAAACCTAATAATGTGATCTTTGAACCTTTCCCTAAGCTATTAAAAGACGCTTTAGATTTAATAGATAAACAAGCTTCGGTCCTTGAGATTGAAGCATGCTTACAACAAGATCCTAAGATGGCATCAGAAATAGTTAAACTGGCAAACTCACCAGTATTTAAATGTGCCAAACAAGAAGTCAAAAGTTTAAAAATGGCTATTAATTTTGTTGGTATAGAATCGCTAAAACAAATTGTTACCACGGCATCGTTGTCTTCAGTGATGAAAGTTAGCCCGATCTACTTTAAAGTTTTTGGTGAAAAAATTTGGCAACACTCTTTAAATACAGCAAATGTTAGTCAACAATTAGCGGTGGCATATGGTCAAGATGCTGATGTCGCTTTCTTTGTTGGTCTGATTCACGATGTTGGAAAAATAGCGATATTTAATACTTTAGTTAACGAAATAAAACTATCAATCCCGGGAACACAACCGGGGTCTCTTAGCTTTAGAGAGATGATGACGACGATATCAACAAAACTATCAGTTACGATTGTTAAAGGGTGGGATCTGCCTGAAGAAATCGTTAAAACATTAAAGCAATATAGTTATGTCGACATGATTGATGAACCTGATATTTTAACCAAAATTTTGGTAGAAGCTAAATTAATTAGTGAAGTTTCATTGTTATTAAAGAGCCAATTAATTTCTGAGTTAGATGCGGAAGTTATATTGAGCCAACAAGATATTGATTACAAAAAATTAAGCTTAGTTGAATATTAGCGAAAAAAAAGCCGCAATGTGCGGCTTTTTTTGATAAAAATCAGTTGCTAACTTTGTAATAATGATATATCGGCAACATTTAAGAATTGGTTTCTTAAAATATTTAATAATGCCAGGCGATTTAATTTAACAGCTTGGTCATCACACATCACCATTACATTATCGAAGAAGGTATCAACTGGCTCTTTAAGTTGTGCGAGTTGAGTTAGCGCTTCGTTATAATCACTGGCTGCAAACACTGGTGCTAGTTGTTCGGTTAGGCTAGCAACCACTTGAGCTAATGCTATTTCAGCAGGCTCAGACAATAAACTTTGATCGACTTTATCTGCAATAACATCATCGGTTTTGGCTAGGATATTACCCACACGTTTGTTTGCTGCTGCTAGCGATTTTGAAGCATCTAAGGCTCTAAATGCCGTCACTGCTTCAATACGCTTATTAAAGTCGCTAGGGCGTGTTGGGCGACGTGCCATGACTGCTTTAACAATATCCGTAGAGATATTTTTACCTTGATACCAAGCATTAAAGCGGCCAAGCATAAAATCAACCACTGACGTTTCAACTTCATGTGATAGCTTATCACCATAAAGATCCGCAGCAGCTTTAACTAGCTCGACTAAATCTAAGTTAAGTTCTTTCTCAATGATTATCCGTAAACTACCGATAGCAGCACGGCGCAATGCAAAGGGATCTTTATCGCCTTTAGGCAATTGGCCTATGCCAAAAATACCCACTAAGGTATCAAGCTTATCGGCTAAAGCAACAGCACATGCCACCAATGAACCCGGTAAGTTATCACCAGAAAAACGTGGCATATATTGCTCGTTTAATGCTAATGCTACATTTTCAGTCTCACCGTCAAAGCGAGCGTAGTACATCCCCATAACGCCTTGAACATCAGGGAACTCTAATACCATGTCGGTCATTAAATCTGTTTTACATAACAAGCCTGCACGCTCGGCATCGACCACATTAGTATCAATCTTTGTCGCTATGATTTTAGCTAGTGCAGCAATCCGTAATGATTTTTCTTTTAAAGTGCCAAGTTGCTTCTGAAATAAAATGTTTTCCAAACTTCCTAAGCGACTTTCTAATGTTACTTTTTGATCTTGTTTAAAGAAAAATTCAGCATCGGCTAGGCGAGGGCGAACTACTTTTTCGTTACCAGAAATAACTTGCTGTGGATCTTTACTCTCGATATTAGCAACGAAAATAAAACGAGCCATTAGCTTGCCGTTATTATCTAACAATGGAAAATATTTTTGATTATCTTTCATGGTATAGATAAGAGCTTCAGCAGGAACATCTAAGTATCTTTCTTCAAAGCTTCCGACTAAAGTGACTGGCCATTCAACCAATGATGCTACTTCTTCTAGTAAATCATCATCAATTTCAGCAACACCATTTTCTTGCTTGGCTGCAGCTTCTACTTGTGCTTTAACCAGTGCTTTACGCGCATCGTGATCGACTATCACAAAACCTTTTTCCTTAAGCAGGCTGACATAATTGTCGGCATGATCAAGTATCAAGTCTTCACTACAATGGAAACGATGACCACGGATAATTCGAGCTGACTTACAACCTAAAATTTCAGCATCAATTAATTGGTCGCCAAATAAAATGGTTAAGGTTTTTGTTGGGCGAATAAACTGGATGGTATTGTTACCCCAGCGCATTGGCTTAGCTATTGGAAGTTTAGCCAAAGCTAGCTCGATCATTGCAGGGATTAAATCTACAGTGGCTTGGCCTTTAACTTCAGCTTTAAAAACTAACCATTCACCTTTATCTGTTTTAAGACGGTCAGCTTGTTCAACGGTGATGCCATTAGAGCGAGCCCAACCTTGAGCTGCTTTAGTCGCATTACCTTCGGCATCGAATGCTGAAGAGATTGCTGGGCCACGTTTTTCAATAATTTTATCAGCCTGACCCGCAGACAGTTGCTTTACAGATACGGCTAAACGACGAGGTGAAGCTAAAAAGTCAATCGACTCAAAATCAATACCAGCCTTCGTTAGTTGGGCTTCAATGCTATCGCTAAAAGCAGTAGCAAGGGTGCGAAGTGACATCGGTGGTAACTCTTCAGTACCCAGTTCGATAATTAAATTTTGCACGGTCATGTTATTTTTCTCCGTCATTAACTGTGGTTTTACATAACGGGAATCCAAGGGCTTCGCGCTTGGCATAATAGCTCTCAGCGACGGCTTTAGATAACGATCTAACTCGTAGAATATAACGCTGACGCTCAGTGACCGAAATAGCATGACGGGCATCCAGTAAGTTAAAAGCGTGAGAAGCCTTCATCACTTGCTCGTAGGCTGGTAATGGTAAATTAGCTTCGATAAGCTTTTGACTGTCTTTTTCACACTGATCAAATTGTGCGAATAACGATGGCACATCGGCATGTTCAAAATTAAAAGTCGATTGTTCAACTTCATTTTGGTGAAATACATCACCGTAGGTTACACGACCAAGCGGACCATCAGTCCAAACTAGATCGTAAATACTATCGACACCTTGAATGTACATCGCAAGACGTTCAAGACCGTAAGTAATTTCACCAGTGACCGGAGTACATTCTAGGCCACCTACTTGTTGGAAATAAGTGAACTGAGATATTTCCATACCATTAAGCCAAATTTCCCAACCAAGTCCCCAAGCACCAAGTGTTGGTGATTCCCAGTTATCTTCTACAAAGCGAATATCATGAACTAAAGGATCTACCCCTAACATTGCTAACGATTCTAGGTATAGCTCTTGGATATTATCAGGGCTTGGTTTGAGGACGACCTGAAATTGATAATATTGTTGTAAGCGGTTAGGGTTTTCGCCATAACGGCCATCTGTTGGACGGCGACAAGGCTGTACATAAGCACTGCTCATAGGTTCAGGACCTAATGAGCGTAAAAAAGTTTGCGGATGGAAGGTGCCAGCACCCACCTCCATATCTAACGGCTGAACAATAACGCAGCCTTGGCGTGACCAATAATCTTGCAGCGCAAGGATTAGCCCTTGGAATGTTTTAGTATCGTAATTAGGCATCATTTCAGTTATAACTCTGGCCGATTAATAAAAAATGGCTTTAATTATAGCATCGACAACAGTAATGATAGTAGGGTATTTTAACAACAATATTTTAATTGGAGCACAAATGTATGACAAAGTCTGTTGTAAAAATTTGTCCATGGGTTGGCAAGGATCAAATATACATTGATTACCATAATAATGAGTGGGGACGTCCAGTTTACGACTCGATTGAATTATTTGAAAAACTCTGCCTTGATGGTCAGCAAGCTGGATTGTCATGGATTACCATTCTTAAAAAAAAGCAGGGTTACCGTGATGCTTTCTGTCAGTTTGATCCCTATAAAATTGTTGATCTAAGTCCCCAATACCTCGAACAACAAATGGAAAATACCTCGATTGTTCGCAATAGATTAAAGATAGCTTCTATCGTTCGTAACGCTAATGGTTATATTAATATGGAAAATGATGGGATCAATTTTAGTGATTTCATTTGGTCCTTTGTTGGTGGCGAGCCAATCATTAATAAATATTTAACCATTGATGAAGTACCCGTTACCTCAGAACAGTCGATAGCTATGTCAAAGGCATTAAAAAAATTAGGATTTAATTTTGTTGGGCCAACAATTTGTTATGCTTTTATGCAAGCGGTTGGGCTGGTTAACGATCACTTATTTGACTGTGATTATTATGGTCAATGTAATCGTTAATGAAAAGGCTATCATGACTATTGGTCATGATAGCAGCCTTAGGTTAGTTTATTTTTCGAAATAGAAAGTTTGACGTTTTCTTTCGCGATTGCCAACTTCATTCATGGTGTTGGCATTATATAAGCGACCGTTAACCATGGTTAATGAAACATTATCTGTCAGGCGAATGTTTTTCAGCGGATCGCCATCAATCACTATTAGGTCGGCTAGTTTTCCTGTTTTTATGGAGCCAATGGCATGGTCCATTCCGATATAATGGGCAGGATCGATGGTAGCTGTTCGCAGAGCTTCTAATGGAGACATGCCTCCCTGTTCAAACATCCATATCTCCCAATGAGCACCTAAGCCTTCACGTTGGCCATGAGCACCAATGTTGGACTTAACACCTAAATCTCTTAATTCTTTAGCGACCTGGGCATTACTAATATGATTATAGTGATGATCAGGAGCTTTAGGTCGACGCATTGAACGCGGTTTAAATACATCGCTAGGAACAAAAGTATTGAGCTTATGATTGGTCCAAACGTCTGTTTTATCGTACCAATAATTTTCACCCCAAATTCCCCCATAGGCGACAACCAATGTTGGTGTATATCCAACCTGAGTTTGGCTCCAAAATTGTTTGATATCGTCATAAATTTTAGCCGGTGGAATAGAATGTTCAATACCGGTATGACCGTCAGCAATCATCGTTAAGTTATGTTGTAATAAAGATCCACCTTCTGGAACTACCATCATTTCTAACTCTCTACCGGCGGCAATGACTTGTTGGCGTTGATTACGACGAGGTTGATTATAGCTTTTAACACTGAATGCTCCCACTTTCTTTAATCGCTCAAGGTGAAATTTAGCATCTTCTAGACTGTCTATATGTGATGTATAGCCGACCCCTTCAGCACCGTACAAAATGGTGCCAGTGGAAAATATTCTTGGCCCAACAATTTCACCGGCTTTTTGTAATTCACTGGCGGTAAATACCTCCGTCGTGTCATTTGATGGGTCATGAATGGTGGTCACTCCGAAGGTTAACTCTGCGTAGTTCTCCCAGTTTTGCTGGGGAATAATTTCGTTGCTGCCTTGGTTACTATGGGCGTGCACATCAATTAAACCAGGCATTATTGTTTTACCTGTTATATCGATAATCTTTGCATTGTCCGGAATAGTAATAGAGTCCCTAGTACCAACCGCAGTTATTATGTTTTGTTCAACGATAACAACGCCATTTTTAATGACTTTATCGCCTTCCATCGTAATCACCTGGCCACCAACAAATGCAATTGTTCCACGTGGAACATCTGATTTTTGGTTGAAACTAATATTGATACCATGTTCCGTTGGCAATATAGTTTGCTCGGTATCAACTGATTTCGTTAGTTCAAATAGGCTTGATACATCATGACTGTACAGTTCAGGACCTAAAGACCAATAGAGCTTGTTGCTATCATTAGTCCAACTAATATTTTCACCAGCACGTTTAGAGAGCTCTTTCACCGGTAAGTTTTTTGCTTTTGGTGCTATTTCTAGTGTTTTAACGGTATGGGTAAATGGTGTTACATAAACTCTAAATCGTTCAGCAAAAGCGACAAACTTACCATCAGGACTTACTTTAAATTCTGTTGCCAATTTACTGGTATAGTGTTCGGATTTTTTACTGCCATCAGTTTTAATACTATTAAATTGTTGTTTGTCATCACCATAATCCATAAAGAAGATACGATCATTATCAGCACCAAATTGTGGCATATAACCTGATTCTGTTATTAAAGTAGATTTCCCACCTTTGCTTAGTACTTGATAAATTCCACTATTTAGTGACCAAGTGTCAGGAAGAATATTACCACCATGTACTTTTCGATAAACTACCGTCTTTCCGTCTGGCGAAAAAGTGGCTTCAACATACTTACCCGGTTCATTGGTAATTGTTTTTCCTTTACCTGAACCTGAACGACTCGATATAACTCGAACTGAACCTTGGCCTTGATCATCCCAAGTGGTGTAGACAATATTTTTGCCATCACGAGACCATTGTGGGAATAACTCGAATTGTTGCTTAGCTTTGGTTAAACGCTTTGGTTTGCCATTTGGTAGTTTTTTTACCCATAGTTTACCTAGCGCTTCGTATATTACTTTCTTGCCATCAGGAGATACTTGAACATTACGGAGCATTTTGACATCAAAAGTTGGTTTTTCGATTGATTGCTTAAACCGCAGTGCTGGCTGAACTTGCTTGGTTACTTTGATTGAAAAAGGAATAACAGAGTTTTTATTATTGGCTAATTCCAATTTGTTAATCTTACCTCCGGCCCAAAAGACAATTGATTTGTTGTCGGGAGTCCAATCAATAGTTGGATAAACCCCATGAATAGCCCATGTTTCTTGCATATCTCGATCGAGCTTAGAGAATACTTTTTGGTGTTCACCGCTGCGTAAATCATAAATATAGAGAGATGACTGGAAGTCATCTCTCGCAATGTAAGCTAACTTTTTACCATCAGGACTTGGTGTTGGTCTTATTGCACCTCCCATGCCGCTGATAATAACCTTTATTTCTCCTGACTCACGGTCAAGACGTTTAATCTTATAGATCCCTTTGACTGAGTCTTTACTGTAATGAAAGGTTTTACCCGGAGTTGCATCTTGACTGAAATAAATATATTTTCCGTCTGGTGAAAAGGCTGGCTCGCCTAAATCTTTTTGATCGTTAGGACGCTTAGTCAACTCAACACCGCTACCACCGGTTTTGTGATACATCCATACTTCACCAGCACCTAATGAGCGCCCTGATGTAAAGTGCTTACGCGCTACAATGTAGTTGCCGTCAGGACTCCAAGCTGGGCTATTGAGTAATCTAAAGGTTTCTTCAGTGACTGCTCTAGTATTCTTGCCATCACTATCCATGATCCAAATATTGTCACCGCCTCCTTGATCCGAAGTAAATGCGATATATTTGCCATCGGGGCTAAACTTTGGCTGCATATGCCAAGCGATGCCTTTGATTAAAGGGGTCGCTTTACCGCCAGTCATCGGCATTTTGTAAATATCACCCAACAGATCAAATACTATTTCTTTACCGTCAGGGCTAATATCAATATTGAGCCATGTACCCTCGGTAACATTGATTGTAATATCGTTAAAGCTACCTTGAGGTGCGTTAACATCCCATTTTTTTTCTTTTGTTAAATCTTCAGCTGAAATTGTACTGGCAGAGATAGAGAGTGCGACAGCCGCAGCTATCAGGGTCATGGTTAAGCGAATTTTCATGGCCATTCCTAAAATGGTTAAAATTAACTTAACAATATAACCCACTGTTATTCATAGGTGTAACTGAAATTGTAATATGAAGTGTTAAATGTTGATTATCTATTTGATATTTAAAGTTTTTTGATAATATACTTATATGGGGTTGTATCTATTTCTGCACTAATTAATTGATGATCCATAAAACGACAAAAACTTGGAATATCACGAGTGGTTGCAGCATCATCCGCTGTAACGAGTAAAGTTTCACCGCTAGCCATTCTTCTAATGGTTTTTCTGAGCATCATGACTGGTTCTGGACAACGTAAGCCGATGGTGTCTAAGTGGTGATTTGTTTGCTGAGTCATAACTATTTATCAATGATTTTAGAAAGACTAATTTTAACGCTTTTTAAGCTGTTAACCAAGGGCTGTTACTCTTTTGGGTAGGCTATATCACGGTACTTAATATCATTACCCTGTCTACTCATTGATCAGACACCTGATTAATTACTAGGATTAAATACTTAACAGGAGGAGTTTGTATGAACACAGTAAATAAAATAACCGTACGTTGGCTTAACCCTTTAGGTCTTTCGCATTATGATGAGCTGATGGGGCAAGCATTAAGCGCAATAAAAAACCCGACCACTACACTCGAGGTGGTCTCACTCAATAATAATTTAACCCTAGATAATCTTGAGTATCGTTACTATGAGTCCTTAGTGGTGGGTGACACGGTTCGCGCCGCTAAAGAAGCCGATGAAAATAAGGTTGATGCAATGGTGATCGGCTGTTTCTATGATTTAGCGCTGGAAGACTGTCGAGAGATCTGCCGTGACACTATTATTGTTGCGCCTTGCCAAGCCAGCATGCAAATAGCCGCTAGCATTGCCAATAAATTTTCAGTGATTGTTGGCCAGGTGAAATGGATTGAACAAATGAAAGAACGTGCTTATCACTACGGTTATCGTGATCATTTAGCATCGATGCGATCGATTGGAATTAGTGCCAACGCATTGCAATGCGACCCTGAATATACGGTGAAAAAAATTATTGAACAAGGTCGCATAGCGATGGAACAAGATCACGCTGAGGCATTAATTTTAGGCTGCACTTGCAATTTTGGCTTGTATAAAAAAGTTCAAGATGAACTCGGGATCCCTGTAATCGATCCTTTAATTGCGGCGTTTAAAACGGCTGAGTATTTAGCTGAACTTAAAGTCAATCACGGATTAACCGTTAGCAATAAATGGAGTAGCGAACCACCACCAGAGGAGGAAGTTGAAAAATTCAAACTTAATCAACTGCCTACGCCAATTGGTAATAAACTGATTTATAATTAACCTGGATCCGCTTATACGGAGCTCAGGTTAACTAAGACTGGCTCGCGACTAAAATGGTCATGGCTTCATTACGGTTGGTGACATTGAGTTTTACAAACAAATTCTTAAGATGAAACTTGACCGTATTATCTGATATGCCTAATTGGAGACTAATTTGTTTGTTGGTCATTCCCGTGATGAGGTAAGGGGCTATTTGTTGTTCTCGTTGCGAAAGCCCTAATTTATCGAAGTCGCTTAATTGTTGTTGCTGTAATTGCTCGAGCAGAGTGTCGATAAAATTAATTTGTGACTGCGCTAAGGTTAAAGTCTTAGCTTGCTGTTTTAGCTCCGCCAACAATCGTCCGATTAATGGCGGTAATTCAAAAAATACCGTGGTGATGCCGTGCTGTTGAGCAATTGGTAGCACGATCTGTAATTTGTCGATGGCTTGTGGTATTTTTTTCGCTTGCCAAAGTAACAATGCCTCTACCGAGTGAACTCGAATAATATAGATGTTTTGTTGGGTTCTGCTTGCTAGCTCCGCTAATTTTTTACAATAATTTAAACATTGATTACTAATGTTCTTGCTTAAGTAGTGCAAGGTCATTACCCAGTAGTATTCGGTAATTATTTGCCACATTGCCGTTGGTTCTTGCCAATATTGCTCTCGAATGATTAAGCTGTTGGTTTGGTTGAATTGATCAATATCATTGAAAATAATCGAAATTTTAAGTTTTAGAACATCTAGTAGTTTACTTAAACGTGATAAATCCCGCTGTTGTGCCACCTGATAACCGCGCGCAAGAAATTGAACCGCTAATAGTTGATCTTGCTGCGCTATCGCTAAATTTATCGCTAATTTAAAGCTAACGGCATAAATATCGTGCCAGCAATCCTTGTCTTCTAGTATGGCTATTTCTTGGTTTAATAGTTGTTGCGCCTGACCGTGTTGATGTTGGTGGTAATGTAATTCCGCCATTAAGCAATGAATCATCGACTTTAAGCCATTATCTATTCCTAAATGTTGCTGAGCTAACTCACTGGCTTGCTTAAATTGCTGCTGTGCCTGTTGTGATAGGCCGCGATAGGCTAAAGACTGGGCATGGTGTATTTGACTATAACTTAAACCAACCCAGCAATTGGCTAAACGCATCTCTTGCTCGCCGTACTCGGCCATTGGTTGCGCGTTAGCAAACTCGCCGAGTTGATTATAGATTAACGCTAAGCAGGCGAAGATAATTCCTCGTGCTAAATGGTCATGCTCTGCTAATTGATCTAAGTTGTGAGTAAGTGATGTGATAGTACTTTGTTTTATAGCGTGATCTAGGTAGGTTTCGTTAATAATATCCATCAGAAGTAAATCACGTTCCGTGATACCACTAAGCTCAGGTTCGTTCAATTGCTCAACATATACTGCTTTGGCGATGGCTAGTTGTTGATTAGCCATTGCGACATTACCCAGTTTTAATGATAAATAAGACTGCATCAATCCTAAGCTTGGTGAATTTGTTAATTGTTCTTGATTAAAATTAGCTAATAAAGACTCAACAAAGCCAATGCCACGCATTAAAATCATCTCCCAGCCATTTGACTGATTAATTAACTCAATCGCTAACGATGGGTTCTTTGCTCTGATGCATTGTCCAACTGCCTCATTAAGATGCAGTTGCTTTGCATAATAGACAGCGGCTCGACAGCGTAAAGCATTACTCGATGTCTGGCCTAGTTGTGATAATGAAGTTAGCTGTAAAAAGTCTGAAAAAAGATGATGATAACGAAAATAAGTTGCACCAATATCCAAGGGAATGACTAAGGATTGATGACCACGTAGTTGCTCTAAAATTTGCCGACTATTTTCTATTTCACAAACATAGTTTGCTAACTCAATGTCGAAGCGATCAAGAAATGCTGTTTTAATTAAAAAGTTTTTTATCTCTGGCGATAATGTCGCAAAAATCTGTTGTGACATATAGTCGTTAAGGGTTTCAGTATTGGTGGTCAGCAGTTGTGCTATGTTATCGTTGGGGTGTTGCTGCTGCCATAATAATACTAACTGAATAGCAACGGGCCAGCCTTCTGTACGGGAAAATAATTCATCAATTTGTTCAACACTGTAGGCATTTTTTAATAAATCTTGACACTCAAGCGCTGAAAACGTCAGTTGGTCATAACCGATGTTTAACCATTTCCCAGTCACCATCAAATGGCTTGTTGAAAGCAAGGGCTGAATACGACTACTAATTACAATGTGTACATTATTGTCGGAATATTGGGTTAAAAAATCAATAAACTGAGTGATTACGGGGTTAGATATGAACTGAAAATCATCAAAAAAAAGATAAAGTTGAGGCTGCGAGTTGATTAGCGCCTGTATGACTTGATGACGCCATGTTTCAAAATCTCGACTGGCAGATAAACTGTTCGCCTTAGTGATAAAACTTTGATCGACTAAGCCATGATAAAATAAAGCGTGACTTAATAAATTGATAAACTGGTTGGGTTCATCATCAGAGGGATCGAGAGATACCCATACCACCTTATTATCTGACTTCTGCTCTAAATTCATTAAAAATTGTGCTAATAATGTTGATTTACCAAAACCTGCCGGGCTGATTAGAGTCGTTAATTTGACATGTTGATTAGCCATCAACAAATCTAATAACGATAGTCTTTGAGTTATCTTAACCCATTGTTGTGGCGGTTTAAATTTTTGTTCTAAGATGGCTAGTGGTTGCGCCATTATATCCCCTTAACAAGATTTTACTACCCGCTCGGGTAGGTCAGTTTTAATCCCTTTATCCCCCTAGCTATTGTCAACATTGTTGGCGTGTTCCTGAGAGCCTAGGATTAAGTTGTAACATTAATTAATGACTATTGAGCAGTAGCCATTCTTATTAAAACAATAACAAGGGACATCGCCATGTCAACTAAAGTGTCAATTAAAGCCCTGTTTTTTAAAACAAGCCCGCTAACTTTAGCGGTAATATCAGCCATGGGAATCAGTATTAGCAGCACCAGTTTTGCGCAACAAAACTTACCAAATAAAGAGATCGAAGTCATTGAGGTAACATCGCGACAACGGACCGAGAATGTTCAAAATGTCCCGATTGCCATTACGACCTTTGGCGCTCAAGAGATTGAAGACCTTGGCATTGAGCGAGCCGGTGATTTTATCGCTTTAACGCCGAATATGACGATGGTCGAAGCGCAAAATGCTGGCACCTCATTTATTACCATTCGAGGTCTTTCTCAGGTTCGAAATGGCGAGTCACCAGTCGCAATATCTATCGATGGTGTTTTACAAATTAGTCCCAATCAATTTAATCAAGATTTATTCGATATTGAACAAATTGAAGTGTTAAAAGGCCCTCAGGGAGCACTTTATGGCCGCAATGCCATTGGCGGTGCGATCAACATCACCACCAAAAAACCAACGGAAGAGCTATCGGGTTACGCAGAGTTAGACTTAGGTAATGGTGGGCTTAAAATGATTACGGGTGCTATTAGTGGGCCAGTTAATGACGAGTTTAGCTATCGCGTAACAGCATCATATAAAGATTACGATGGCTTGATCGACAATGTGTACCTAAATACTACCGTTGATTTCCAACAAGATCAGAATATTAGAGGTCGTTTTATTTGGCAACCTAGTGATGAATTTACTGCCGATCTGCGTTTATCCTATGGTAAAACGGAAGGAGGAGCAGTCAACTTTATTTATCAACCTTTGTTTAATATTAATGATGCCAATGATACAAGCATTAAATTAGAAGCTAATAACCTTGGACAAAATGATCGAAAAATCAGCTCCAGTGCATTAAAACTCGATTGGGATTTTGAACCAGGCACCGCGACATTTATTGTCGCTCATGATCAAGTCGTCGAATTTTTAGCGGGAGATCAGTTTCCATATAGTCGTAATATTTCAGCGACTTCACCATTTGGAGTCAATATTTTGGACGGGGTTCAAACCCAGTTTCTAGACGTTAAAGCCACCAGTTATGAATTGCGATTTACTTCCGATGGTAGTCAAGATTTTCGATGGATTGCTGGCCTTTATTTGTTGCAAACCGATCGCTATATTTCAACCACCAGTGGTTTAGATTTGGGGAAAGGGATTGCTCGCATTGAACGAAAACCGTTACCAAATAGCATTAGTCCGACCCAAACCTTTTTAGCTGATGATAATGATAACACCGCATCTGCAGCCTTTGTTCAATTTAACTATAGCATTAACGATGACCAAGAAATTAGTGTTTCAGGTCGTTATGATATTGATAAACGTACTCAGATTAACCGTGCACCAGTCTCTTATGACAAAAATAGTGGTCAAGTAAGAAAGACCGAATTCAAAAAGTTCCAGCCTAAAGTGTCTTATATTTATACCGGACTTGATAACCTATCGTTATATGCAAATTATTCTGAAGGTTTCCGCAGTGGTGGTTTTAATCAGAGTGGTGTGGGTCGCAATGCCGTGAGCTTAGGCGTTAATGGCGTATCTGATCTTTATAAGGCAGAAGAAACCACGAACTATGAATTAGGGATCAAAGGGCTATATCCAGAATATGGCACGCGATTTAATGCGACACTGTTTAATACTACCATTGATAATCAACACTTTTTTGTCTTTGTTGGCGCGCTTGGCGCACAAGTGTTAGTGAATGTTGATGAAGTTGCATTAATCGGGGGCGAGTTAGAATTTAAGACCTCGATTAACGATTATTTTGATATTTATGGTGGCGTTGGCATCACCGATAGCGAAATAAAAGATTATGGATTAGATCCATCTAATGTCGGTAACAAAGCCGCTTATGTTCCTAACTATACGATTAATCTTGGTACCCAGATTAGCTCAGAGATGATCACAGGTTGGCTATCAACTTTAACAATTGATTGGGAGCAACGGGGCAAGCAGTTTTGGGATCCGGGTAATACATCAGCACGTGATGCAATCGATCTCGTTAATCTACGGCTTGGTTTTAATAAGGACGAGGGTGATTGGAGCGTTAACCTTTGGGCCAAAAACATCTTAGATGAACAATATAATGCGGAATGGGTATTGGGAGGCTTCACCCATCCTGGCTCTGAACGGACCTTTGGCATTGAGCTCCGCTGGACGATGGAGTAAGGCATGAACCAACAACAGTTGCTATTAGATGCACTTCAACAAGGGGCTTGGGATGATTATTTCGAATTATTAAAGAAAGAGTTATCCAAATACTTCGATATTAAATTGTTAACCATTAGTCTGATCGATATGACTAATCGTAAAGCTAAACGACTTTATAGTTCTAACCCAAGTGCCTATGCGAAAGGGGGGTTTAAGGACATTGAAGATACCTATTGGACCGACACTGTGCTTAAGCAGCAACAGGTCTTTATCGGTCATACCATTGAACGATTAGCTGAGTTCTTTTTTGATCATCAGCTGATCGCTAGTCTGGGGCTAGGCTCGGTAATTAACTGGCCGATCATCTTTAATCAACAGGTGGTAGGCACCATTAATTTACTCGCTGAGGCCGGTAGCTATCAAGACCAAGATTTAAGCTCATTAGAGACTTTGTATCCTTGGCTATTAATACCATTGCTTAGCTTAGATTAAAATAAGGAATTAACATGACAAAACGAATTTTTGTAACCACGGATGTCGGTGGTACTTTTACCGACTTGGTTTACCTCAGCGAAGATAGCCAAGGGGTACAACAACTTAAAACGGCGAAAACCGACACAACGCCACCAAACTTTGAACAAGGGGTACTCAATGTTATGGCTAAGGCAGGGGTCACTGGCGCTGAAATAGATGTGATGGCCCATGGCACGACCGTTGTGATTAACGCACTAACCGAGCGAAAAGGTGCTAAAACTGGATTAATTACTACCAAAGGGTTTCGTGATGTCTTAGAAATAGGGCGCGGTAACCGCCCTGATTTTTTTAACCTTGATTATCAAAAACCACAACCGTTTGTGCCACGACACTTACGTTGTGAGTTGGATGAGCGTATTGATTATAAAGGTAATATATTGAAGCCTTTAGATCTTGAACCTTTGGCTAAAATACTAGAAATGATGATTAAAGAGGGCGTTGAAGCCATAGCAGTTTGTACCTTAAACTCTTATAAAAACTCAGATCATGAACTAAAAATTGCAGAACGAATTCGTCAACTTCAAGGTGACCACTTTGAAATCACCTGTTCCCATCAAATATCTCGGGAATGGCGTGAATATGAACGCACGAGTACCACCGTATTATCCGCATATGTTCAACCGATTGCGGCACGTTACCTTGAAAATTTATATCAAGGACTTAAACGGCAAGACTTTGCTGGGCAGTTTTATGTGATGCAATCAAATTGTGGTGTTGATACGTTAGAAAGCGCCAAAAAAGTACCTATTACTATGGTGGAGTCAGGTCCGGCTAGTGGTTTCTGGGGGGCGGCTGAATTAGGTAAAATTATTAATGAGCCTAATGTTATCGCGCTCGATATTGGTGGTACCACCGCAAAATGTGCATTAATTAATAATGGTGAAGTGCCTATTTCTTCTGATTATTATATTGAGCGTTCACAAACATCAGCTGGCTATCCGATCATGATCCCGGTGGTCGATTTAATTGAGATTGGTAATGGTGGCGGCTCAATTGCTTGGGTTGATCAGTTTTCAAAACTCCATGTCGGACCGCAAAGCGCTGGTGCTGAACCTGGTCCCGTCGCCTATGGTCGTGGCGGTACTCAAGCAACGACCACCGATGCTAATTTAGCGTTAGGTCGAATTAATCCTGACTATTTCTGTGGCGGTGAAGTGAAGGCAGATATGACGGCTGTAACACAATCCTTAACGACTTTAGCTGATGAACTTGATATGTCAGCTACTCAAGTGGCACAGGGAATTGTACGAATGGCCAATAATAATATGGTTAACGCCCTTAAGTTGGTCTCGATTAACCGCGGTCACGATCCGCGTGATTTCACCATGATCGCTTTTGGTGGCGGTGGTGCTATGCATGCTTGTGCCTTGGCGGCAGAACTTGGGATAAAAAAGGTCGTTATTCCTGCAACAGCCTCGGTATTCTCGGCTTGGGGTATGATGATGTCCGATATCAGGCGTGATCGAATTATGACTTATCTTAGTGCCTGGGATCAGCAAGCGTTAGTTGCGGTTAACCAACAAATAAGGAGTTTGCTAACTGAGTTGCAACAAGAGTTTAGTAAAGAAGGCTTACCGCAAGAGAAAACTACCTTTGATGTTTTTGCTCGTTTTCGCTATCAAAATCAAGAACATTCAATTGAAGTTAAACTCCCTGAACAGCTAAAACTCAATGATATTGACGCAATTAAGGAGTTATTTAAGGATAAGTATGAGCAAGAATATACCTATCGCTTAGAGGCTGACATTGAAATTGTAGGTCTTCATTTGGTGGGTAAGTGCGATATTGGCAAAATAAAACTGGCCAAACAACAACAAAGTGGTCGCCTGTTAAGTGAGACAATTAAAGGTGAACGACAGGTCGATTATGCTACTGAAGGTTGTCATAACGCAGTGATTTATAACGGTGACTTACTTGAACCCGCAATGATGTTTAATGGCCCTGCGATCATTGAGCAAACGGGAACTACCGTGGTCGTGCATCCTCAACAATCGGTTGAAGTCGATCTATATGGCAATTTAGTTATCCATTTACTGGCTCAGGAGGTTTAAGATGAAAAAACAAGATCCGATTACCTTGGAAATTATTCAAAACTCATTACGTGCGATTAGCGATGAAATGTTTTTTACCATCGGTAAAACAGCAATGAGTCCAATTATTTACGAAGTGCTAGATATGGGTACTGCGATTACCGATGCCGATGGCGAACTGGCGAGTGCAGGGTCAGGAATTCCCGCTTTTGTCGGTGCACTCGATAAAACAGTTAAGGCTATTATTAGCAAGTATGGTATTGATAATATAAATGATGGTGACATCTTTGCCAGTAATGATCCTTATTTTGGCGGGGTGACTCATCTCAATGATACCGCGATCGTCAAACCAATATTTTTTGAACAAAAATTGATAGCATGGACCGCTAATATTGCGCACTGGAATGATGTTGGTGGCAAATCACCGGGTTCAATGTCGGTTGATGCCACTGAAATATTTCAAGAAGGGATCCGAATTCCAGCAGTGCGGTTATTTATTAAAGATCAGCCTGTTGAAGGCGTATTCGATATGATTTTAACCAACTCGAGAATGCCTGAATTTTTACAGGGCGATTTATGGGCCCAAGTGTCAGCACTACGTGTCGGTGGACAACGTATTATTGAGTTGGCAAAAAAATATGGTATCGAGACTTACTTAACCGCGGTCAGTGAATACTTAGACTTCGGCGAAAAAATGGCCCGCCAAGTGATTAGTCAATTACCCGATGGTAATTATAGTATTCAAGACTTGCAGGATGATGGCATGATCTTAAATGTCACCATGGCAGTGAAAGGGTCTAATTTAGCCATCGATTTGACGCAAGCACCAGAGCAAAGTAACAGCCCGATTAATTTATCCCGTGATGGCACTTTATTGGCCTGTCAAATGGCTTTAATGAGCTTAATTAAAGATAAAAATATGGCCAATGGTGGTTGTTTTCGGGTAATGGAGGTTAAAACAACAACCGGAACTATTTATGATGTCACTTCACCGGGGGCGGTTGGAATTTATTTTGAAACGATGATCCGACTTAATGATTTGTTATGGCGCTGTTTGGCTGAGCAAATTGTTGAAGGTATGCCTGCAGGTAGCTTTTCTTCGATATGTGCAACCATTATGGGCGGAACTAATCCTGATACCGGGCGTCACTTCTCTATCATTGAGCCTGAGATTGGTGGTTGGGGAGCTGGACCCAATAGCGATGGCACTAGCGCGATGTTTTGTGCATTGCATGGCGATACCTTTAATTGTCCCGCCGAAGTCGCTGAAACTCGTTATGGAGTGACCGTTGGTCAGTACGCTCTTAATGATGAAGATGGTGGTGCCGGAGAATATCGCGGTGGTAAAGGAGTTAAAATTGATTATGTTATACGCCATGATGCCAGCTTTTTAACCTGTGCTTACACTCGCGCAAAGGTGCCGCCTTGGGGGTTAAACGGCGGTCAAGAGGGTACTTTTAATCGGATTGAAGTCATCCGCAGTGATGGTGCAACTGAAGTGCATTCGATGGTTTCTGAGTTAGTTCTTAATACGGGTGATACAGTGCGAGTGATTACCGCTAATGGGGCCGGTTACGGCGAGCCAACAGCACGTCGTAAAGAATCGATTGCTAACGACATTAAAAATGGTTACGTCAGTGCGGAGTATGCTCAAAAGGTCTACGGTTATGAGTAGCTCTGACAGTAATGATTTTAGTCAGCAACCGGTGCCATCGGATCAAACCAAATCATCATCACATATTGCGTTGATTATTATTGGTGGCACTATCGCAATACCGGCATTTTTAATGGCCGCTCAGCTTAGTAATAAACTGGGTTTTTTTGATGCGATTTTTGCTTTCTTTGCTGGTGCTATTATTTTAGGGGGCTTAATATTTTGTACAAGCTGGGTTGGTGGTCACAGTCGTTTATCGACCTCTAAGCTGGCAGAACAAGCCTTTGGTGTTAACGGAGCTAAATTATCAAATGCAGTGATGGCTTTGACCTTAGCAGGTTGGTATGGCATTAATTGTAAGATGTTTGGTCAAGCAACCGCTAAAGTAATGCATAGTTTTGGCATTGATTTATCCGTTAATATTTATATGGTGATCGGCAGTTTGTTGATGTTATGGGTGTCATTAAAGGGATTTAAAGGCATCGATAAACTGGCGCTGTACTTAGTACCATTAATGATTGGATTTATTATTTATGCTACCTCAATATCCATTGCTTCGCCACAGGTTGAGTTATTATGGCAGTCACATAATGAATTAACATTACTGCAGGCGATCTCTGCGGTAGTCGGGGCTTATATTGTTGGTGCGGTGATTCAACCTGATTATTCACGGTTTGCCACCAATGCTAAACGAGGTTCTGTGGCGGCGACATTAGCCCTAGGATTGACTTTTCCATTGGTGTTAATTTTAGTGAGTATTCCAGCGGTTATTGCTGGTCAAACTGATTTGATTTTAATCATGATGAATATTGGGATTGGAGTGCCAGCGTTTCTATTGTTGCTGCTGTCATCTTGGTCCTCTAATGTGCTGAGTTTGTATTCTGCTAGTTTATCGCTCAATACTATCGCGCCCAAAATTTCTTTGACGCAATTTAATTTCGCTGTCGCGTTTGTTGGGACTGTTATTGCCTTTGGCGATGTCCAAGAATACTTTATAGACTTTTTGATTGTGCTGGGTATTTGTATTCCACCTATTGGTGCTATCTATTGCTTACATTGGTTATTTGAGCGAGAAAAAAATGTAGCCAGCACTGTTAATTGGCGTGCGATGATTGCTTGGTTTAGCGGTTGTACGATGGGATTTTTGAGCTATTTTGATCGGTTTAGCATGAGCGGTATTGCGACATTAGATACAATTATCTGTTCTGCCTTGGCCTTTTTTGTACTGAAATTTTCTCGCCAATGGTATGCACAATCAAGAGTTGGTGTTAACAATGAATGATTTAGTGGTGGTGTTTAATCAATTAGGGGGGCCGGATGTGTTGGCGTTAACGTCGATGTCAGCACCGGCACCGACCAAGGATCAAGTCTTGGTTGAAGTGCAGGCTTTTTCACTCAACCGTGCAGATTGTTTGTTTATTCGCGGGCAACATTACAGTACCCCACAGTTGCCATCGCGCGTCGGTACAGAAATGGCTGGTATCGTTCGTGCTATTGGCCCTAAAGTGACGCGATTTAAGGTTGGGGACAAGGTTTGTTCAATACCATTTGATAATAATCAATACGGGGTGCAGGGATCTTGGGCGATATTACCGCAGCAATATCTTATTACGTGGCCAGAAGGATTAAATACACAGCAGGCTTGCGCGGTGTGGATGCAATACCTCACCGCTTATTTTGCATTGTATGTTATTGGTCAAGTTGATAAAAAAAGTTGGGTATTTATTCCTGCCGCCTCCAGTAGCGCGGGGTTGGGTGCCATTGCCATCGCCAAAATGATTGGCTGTCGTGTTATTGCTGCTAGCCGTGGTAATAGCAAAAGAGCCCAGCTTGAATATAGTGGCGCTGATTATATTATCGATAGTCAAGCGGTTAATTTATCAGAGCAACTGCTATCTATCACTCAAGGGGATGGGATTGATTTAGTGTATGATCCGATCGGTGGACAGTTCCATAATCAATATTTGGACGCCTTGGCTGTTAATGCCAAAGTGTTAATTTATGGTTTATTATCAGGAGAGGAAACCGTGATTGATTTGGTCAAAATGGTCAGAAAAAATGCGATAATTCATCCTTATTCAATGTTTAATTTTGTCACCCAACCTGGGTTGCTACAATCTGCCATTGATTTTATTGTTGAAGGTCTAGAACAAGGAAAGTTGAGTCCGATTATTGACTCGATTTGGCAGCTGCAAGATGTAGTACAAGCTTATCATTACATGGAAAATAATGGTCAATTTGGTAAGATAGTGGTGAAGCTATAAAATAAAAAAGCCGACTTATGTCGGCTTTTTATTAACGCAATAAGCGCTTAATTACTCAATTCGTTCGAATACCGTAGCGATACCTTGGCCTAAACCGATACACATAGTTGCTAAGCCTAATTTAGCGCCTTTAGCTTCCATGATATTGATTAGCGAGGTTGAGATCCGCGTACCAGAACAACCCAAAGGATGACCTAGGGCGATAGCGCCACCGTTAAGGTTTACACGTTCGTCGAAGCCTTCTAATAAACCAAGATCTTTAGCACAAGGTAATGCTTGAGCTGCAAATGCTTCATTTAGTTCAACAATATCGATATCTTCAATCGTTACACCAGCACGCTTCATTGCTTTCTTACTAGCAGGAACTGGACCGTAACCCATTAATGATGGATCACAACCGGCAACAGCCATTGAGCGGATTTTAGCGCGAGGCTTAAGTCCAAGTTCAGCCGCTTTTTCAGCAGACATAATTAACATTGCTGAAGCGCCATCTGATAATGCTGAAGATGTACCAGCGGTTACCGTACCATTTACTGGGTCGAAGGCTGGGCGTAGGCCACTTAATCCTTCAACGGTTGTTTCTGGACGAATCACTTCATCATCTTCTACCAAAATCATTTTGCCATCGGCATCATGACCCATTATTGGTAAAATTTCAGTTTTAAAGCGACCTTCAACAGTAGCTGCATGTGCTAAACGATGCGAACGAGCACCAAATTCATCTTGCTGTTCACGAGTAATACCGTGCATCCGACCTAGCATTTCAGCAGTCAGACCCATCATGCCGGCAGCAGATGCAATTTTTTTAGCCATACCCGGGTGAAAATCAACTCCGTGATTCATCGGTACGTGGCCCATGTGTTCAACACCACCAACGATAAAGATATCACCGTCGCCAACTTGAACGGCGCGGGTTGCATCATGCAGCGCTTGCATTGATGAACCACATAAACGGTTAACCGTTGAGCCACCGATGCTTTTTGGTAAGCCAGCTAGTAGTGAAGCATTACGAGCGATGTTAAAACCTTGCTCTAGAGTTTGTTGAACACAACCCCAAATAACATCTTCAATCTCTTCAGGGTTAACTTTAGGGTTACGGTCGATTAGGCCCTTCATCAGGTGAGCTGATAACTCTTCGGCACGGACGTTGCGGAACACACCATTTTTAGAGCGACCCATTGGGGTACGAATACAATCGATTACGACGACTTCTTTCATAATATAATTCTCCAAATTGCCGTTAAGCGTTGTAGTAGGTTGTGCCAGCAGCGGCTTTTTCACGCATACCGTCAGTGACTTTGTACATTGCACCAAGATGAGCGTAGCTATCGGCTAACTCAACAAATGTTGCAACACCCATGGTATCAATATACTGGAATACACCACCACGGAATGGAGGGAAACCAAGGCCAAATACTAAGCCCATATCGGCTTCGCCAGGCGTAGCAATGATACCTTCTTCTAAACAACGAATCGTTTCGATAACCATCGGGATCATCGTACGAGCAATAATTTCATCACTGCTGAAATCTTTACTATCGGCGCTAACTGTTTTTAGTAATTCATAAGCTTCTGGTGCTGCTGCTTTTATCGCTTTGCCACGCTTATTAATCGAGTGGTTGTAGAAACCTTTATTGTTCTTCTGACCATAACGGTCAGCTTCGAACATCGCATCGATTGAATCTTTCTGATCTTTCGCCATGCGATCTGGGAAACCTTTAGCCATCACATCTTGTGCGTGATGGGCAGTGTCCATGCCAACTACATCAAGTAGGTAAGCAGGACCCATTGGCCAACCAAATTCTTTTTCCATTACTTTATCGACTTGTACGAAATCTGCACCGTCGCTAATTAACTTAGCAAAACCACCAAAGTAAGGGAATAAAACACGGTTAATGAAGAAACCAGGACAATCGTTAACAACGATTGGTGATTTACCCATTTTCGCGGCATAAGCAACGACAGTAGCAATGGTTTCTTCTGAGGTGTTTTCACCACGGATAATTTCTACCAGCGGCATTCTGTGTACTGGGTTAAAGAAATGCATACCACAGAATTTTTCAGGGCGCTTAAGGTTTTTAGCCAACTCATTAATTGAGATAGTTGAAGTGTTTGAAGTCACGATCGCATCTTCACGAACATAACCTTCCACTTCAGCTAGTACCATGCCTTTAACTTTAGGGTTTTCAACAACCGCTTCAACCACTAGGTCAACATCTTTGACAGAATCATAAGATAGCGTAGCAGTGATGCTGTTTAATACTTTAGCCATTTTAAGACCGTCGATACGACCGCGCTTAAGTTGCTTGTTTAATATCCCTGATGCTTCATTCAAACCAAGATCTAAAGCCGCTTGGTTGATGTCTTTCATCACAATCGGTGTGCCTTTGCTTGCCGATTGATAAGCAATACCACCGCCCATGATGCCAGCGCCAAGTACTGCTGCTGTTTTAACTTTTTGAGCAATTTTTGAAGCTTGTTTCGCATTGCTTTTAATCAGTTGGTCATTTAAGAAAATGTTCACTAAAGAACGAGCAACGTCAGTTTTTGCCAGCTTAACAAAACCTTTGGTTTCAATAAGTAGTGCTTTATCACGACTCAGGCCGGCATGTTTTTCAACACACTTGAGTGCAGTCATTGGTGCTGGGTAATGTTTACCAGCTTTAGATGCAACCATACCTTTAGCGGTCGAGAACGACATCATGTTTTCAATTGGCGATAACGTTAATGGCGCTTTCTTTTCTGCGCGGCGCGCTTGCCAATCAAATTTACCCGCAATCGCATCTTCTAGCATTGCGATGGCTGAGTCACGTAGCTTTTCAGGAGCTACAACGGCATCAACAGCACCAACTTTCAGAGCTTTATCAGCTTTGTTATTTGTCGCGCCAGTGATCCACATTAATGCGTTATCACAACCAATAAGGCGAGGCAGGCGTACGGTGCCACCCCAACCAGGCATGATACCTAATTTAGTTTCTGGTAAGCCTAACACCGCTGTGGTGTCTGCAATACGGTAATCTGCGATTAGTACTGCTTCACAGCCGCCGCCTAATGCAAAACCGTTAATCGCTGCAATCGTCGGACAATTTAAATCTTCGAAAGCATTAAAAGTATCATTAATCGAACCCAACCATTGAGCTAGTTGCTCTTCAGGTGCGTCAAAATGATTAGTAAACTCAGTAATATCAGCACCAACAATAAAGGCTGACTTACCACTGGTCATGACCACACCTTTTAAATCACTTAGATTTTGAAGTGCTTTTACCGCTTCTTCAAATGACTGAAGTGTTTGTTGGTCAAATTTATTAACTGAACCGTCTTTTGCGTCAAATTTTAACTCTGCAATACCATCTTTGATGAAGCTTACAGAGAGGGTGCTTGATTCATAAATCATTTCTATTTTCCCTCGTCGATAACATCAATCGACATTTTTATATTAGGCCGACTTTGGCTAAATTATTAATTATTAGTAATAGCTGTTCCCAAGTTTCTCTTGTGTTGGGCTAAATTTCAACAGTTAATTTAAACATTTGTTTAAACTGTCTGTTTGTATCAGTGGGTTTGTTTTGTTAGCTTTTGTTATATATGTGTTTAATTATTTTTTGTCAGATTGTTAATGCGAAATTTTAGTTTTTATCTCTGTATAAATAATCAACGTTTAACCAAACATAACAGGTTTACACTATTTACACCGTGTTTTTTGAGTAGATTTTTTTATTATTGGTTGGCTTACGGTATGATGCAAATAAACAATTAAACGGGAATAATCATGGAACAACTAAATACGCTGTTTGCCCAACACATTAGTGAGCTTAATTCGCGAGCCAAAACTATTTTGGGGCGCGAGAATATTGATAGTGTAATTATTCATTCCGGGCAAGCCCATCGACAATTTTTAGATGATATGGATTACCCGTTTAAGGTTAACCCTCACTTTAAAGCTTGGGTGCCAGTCACTGATAATCCACATTGTTGGGTGATCGTTGATGGGATTAATAAGCCAACGTTAGTCTTCTATCGTCCCGTTGATTTTTGGCATAAAGTCCCAGATGAGCCCAATGATTTTTGGACTGAGCAATTCAACATTGTCTATTTGAAAAAGCCAGATCAAATCGCTGATTTTTTACCTTCATCCTTAGAGCGAGTTGCTTATATTGGTGAGCACATTGAAGTGGCTGAGGTGTTAAATATTGGTTTGTTGAATCCGGAAGAGCTTATTTCCTATTTCCATTATCATCGTGCCTACAAAACTGATTATGAAATGTATTGCTTACGCCAAGCTAACATCGTGGCCGCGCTCGGTCATCAGGCCGCTAAAGCTGCATTTTTAGCGAAAAAATCAGAGTATTCGATTCAAATGGATTACTTAAAGGCGACTCAGCATACTGAAAATGAAGTTCCCTATGGCAATATTGTCGCCTTAAACGAAAATGGCTCAATTCTTCATTACACGATGTTAGAGCAGAAAGTACCATCAGTTTTCAGTTCTTTCTTAATTGATGCTGGCGCGAGCTGTCATGGTTATGCCTCTGATATTACACGTACTTACTCATTTAAAGAAGATGAGTTTTCTGAACTAATTGATGCACTTGATAACAAACAACTCACTATTATCGATACCATTAAACCTGGTGTGAACTATGTTGATTTGCACATCGCGATGCATGTGATGATTGCTGAGTTGTTGGCTGAATTTAATTTTGTTAAATTGCCAGTCAATGAGATTGTCAGTAAAAAAATTACCAGTACATTTTTTCCCCATGGTTTAGGCCATTTTTTGGGCTTGCAAGTGCATGATATGGGTGGGTTTATGAGCGATGAGCGTGGCACCCATATTTCAGCCCCTGATGTTCACCCTTTTTTACGTTGTACTCGGACTATCGAAGCACGTCAAGTGATGACGATTGAACCTGGGTTGTATTTTATCGAGAGTTTATTGGCCGACTTAAAGGCGACCGATAATGCGCAATACATCAATTGGGATAAAGTAGAACAGTTTAAGAAATTTGGTGGTATCCGGATTGAAGATAATATTATTGTACATCAAGGTCACGTCGAAAATATGACCCGTGATGCCGGGCTGTAAGTCGCATTGAATCAAACACCCTATCAAGTGTTGTCGGCACCGTTAATGGTGCTGACAGAAGTTAAACGTAGTAAGTTTTATGCTTATGCGGCTCCAACGTATGGGGTTGCTGCTGCGAAAGCCTTTATTAATGAGATCCGTAAGCTTCATCCCGGTGCTAGCCATAATTGCTGGGCTTATGTTGCTAATCGACCTGAAAATTCGGTCGATATTGGTTACTCCGATGATGGTGAGCCTTCCGGGTGTGCCGGACGCCCGATGCTTAATGTGCTACAGGGCAGTGCTATTGGTGAAATTACCGTAGTGGTAAGCCGTTATTTTGGTGGTACTAAACTTGGCACTGGTGGAATGGCGCGTGCTTATGGAGGGGCGGTGAGTGCGGTTTTGCAACAGGTTATAACCACTGAAAAATCAGTGACTCAAGCGTTAAGCTTTTGTTGTGATTATCAGTGGAGTAATTTAGTCGAACAATTACAGCAACAGTTTAAGGCTGTAATTGTTGAGGCTAACTATGCTGAAAATATCAATTATCAGCTGGTGTTGGATGTGCGAGACATTGATGATTTTTGTCGTCAAATCCATCAGCGCTCAAATGGACAGATATTAATTAAAAGTAATTGATAATAAAGTGTTGCTTTGAATTTTATTATACAGATTATGTCTGAGCGCTATAAACTCGACACTGCAAAATATATTTACTACAATATAGGCTCCTCTAAATTTTGATTAACATACCCTATGGAATTACATCTTGTTATATTGGCAGCGGGCAAAGGAACCCGGATGCGTTCTGCGCTGCCTAAAGTTCTTCATAAAATCGCTGCAAAATCAATGGTCGAACATGTTATTGATGCCACATCAGCTTTAGATGTTGCGAGTACTCAACTGGTTTATGGTCATGGTGGTGATTTAATGCAGCAGGCATTAGCACATCGTGATGTCTCTTGGGCGTTACAAGCAGAGCAATTAGGCACTGGACATGCGGTTGCGCAGGCAATGCCAGCATTACCAGACAGCGGTAAAGTATTAATTCTATATGGTGATGTCCCTTTAATCAGCACAGCAACCCTCGAGCGCTTAATAGCAGTTCAACCTCAAGGCGGGATTGGTCTATTAACTGTTGTTTTAGCTGATCCGACCGGCTATGGTCGGATCGTTCGTGATAATGGTGTGGTGGTTGGGATTGTTGAACAAAAAGATGCGACCCCACAACAATTAGCTATCAATGAAGTGAATACCGGTATTTTAATCGCCGATGCTGTTGACTTAAAATATTGGTTAGCTAATTTAAGTAATGAAAATGCTCAAGGCGAATATTATCTAACGGATATTATTGCCATGGCTTATCAGCAAGGTAAGCAAATTATCGCAGCCAACCCTGATACAGCGGTTGAGGTTGAAGGGGTTAATAATAAAATCCAATTGGCACAATTAGAACGTGCTTATCAGTTACAGCAAGCTCATGACTTAATGGTGGCTGGTGCGACATTGTTTGATCCAGCACGGATCGATATTCGCGGTCAACTAACCATTGGTCAGGATGTTGAAATTGATATTAATGTCATTTTTGAAGGCGATGTAATCCTTGGCGATAATGTGATTGTGGGTGCTAACTGTATCTTAAAAAATTGCACCATTGCTGCCAACACTGTGATTAAACCTAACTCAATGATTGAAGATTCGACTATTGGTAGTGAGTGTTCAGTAGGACCTTTTTCCCGTATACGGCCTGGCTCACAAATGAGCGATGACTCTCATGTTGGCAACTTTGTCGAGATGAAGAAGGTTAAATTAGGAAAGGGCTCAAAAGCAGGGCACTTAGCGTATTTAGGTGATGCGGTTATCGGTGAACGAGTGAATATTGGTGCAGGTACTATTACCTGTAACTATGACGGCGCTAATAAACACTTAACTGAAATTGGCGATGATGCTTTTATTGGTTCTGATAGTCAGCTGGTTGCGCCGATAAAAATTGGCGCAGGCGCAACGATTGGTGCTGGTGCAACAATTACGGCTGAGGTGAGTGATAATGAATTAGTGATCACTCGCGTTAAGCAGCGACATATTAAAAATTGGGTACGCCCAGTGAAAAAAAGTAAATAATAAGGAAATATCAAATGTGCGGAATAGTTGGCGCTGTAGCGCAACGTGATGTCAGTGACATTTTATTACAGGGATTACAACGTTTAGAATATCGTGGTTATGATTCAGCCGGTATTGCTGTTGTGTCGACTCCAGGCAAGTTTGAACGGGTACGTAGTACCGGCAAAGTTCAAAGTCTGGTTGATAAAGTAAAAGATTATAATGTTAGTGGTGGTACGGGCATTGCTCATACTCGCTGGGCGACACACGGTGGCGTCACAGAAGCAAATGCTCACCCTCACGCCTCCGGTAGTGATCTCGTTATTGTTCATAATGGTATTATTGAAAACCATAATGAATTACGAGAAGAACTGAAGGCTAAAGGCTATATATTTACCTCGCAAACAGATACCGAAGTATTAGCTCATCTGATCGCTGAAAATAAAAAATCAACGGCTAATTTACTCGAAGCGGTACGACTGACCACCACCATGGTTCGTGGTGCTTATGGCACCGTGATTATGGATTGTAATGATCCGGAAAGAGTTATTGTTGCCCGTTCAGGTAGCCCGTTAGTGATTGGTTTGGGTATTGGTGAAAACTTTATTGCTTCTGATTTACGCGCTTTATTGCCAGTGACACATAACTTCATGTATTTAGAAGAAGGTGATGTCGCTGAAATCACCCGATTTGAAGTCAATGTCATTGATGTCGATGGTAATCCAGTTGAACGGGAATCAAAAGTCACTGATATTTCAGTGGAGTCCGAAGGTAAAGGTGAATATCGCCATTACATGCTGAAAGAAATTTATGAGCAGCCACAAAGTGTGCGTAATACCTTGGCCGACCGTTTAGTCGATGGTGTTATCTCGGCCGATGCTTTTGGCAAAGGCTCATGCGAAGTGTTTAAGAAAGTTGAACACATTCAAATTATCGCCTGTGGAACCAGTTACCATGCGGCAATGGTCGCTCGTTATTGGTTAGAAGACTTGGCGGGAATTTCATGTAATGTTGAAATTGCGTCAGAATTTAGATATCGCCGCTCATTTGTTCATCCAAACAGCTTGTTGGTGACTATTTCGCAATCTGGTGAAACAGCAGATACATTAGCGGCTTTGCGTTTAGCGCAAGCATCTGGCTACATGTCGTCATTAGTCTTATGTAATGTTGATGGTTCATCATTAGTACGTGAGTCTGAACTGGCATTTATGACCAGAGCTGGAGCTGAAATTGGGGTTGCCTCAACGAAAGCATTTACGACCCAGTTAGTTGGTTTGCTGATGATGGTGTTAGCAATCGGTCAACAACGTAGCATGGCTAAAGATAAGCAACAAGCAATTGTCGCAGCGCTGAATTCTCTACCGGCTAAATTAGAAGAAAGCTTAGCATTAAGTGATTCTATTGAAGCATTAGCACCTGAATTTGCTGATAAGCAGCATTCATTGTTTTTAGGTCGTGGCGATCAATACCCTATCGCGATGGAAGGTGCTCTTAAACTGAAAGAGATTTCATATATTCACGCCGAAGCTTATGCCGCTGGCGAATTAAAGCATGGTCCATTAGCACTGATTGATGCTGATATGCCGATTATTGTCGTTGCGCCTAACAACGAATTGTTAGAAAAATTGCAATCGAATGTTGAAGAAGTACGAGCTCGTGGTGGTATTTTGTATGTGTTCGCTGATAGTGCCAGTCAATTTAAAGGCGATGACACCATGCGTGTTATCGATGTTCCAGCAATAGATGAAATAGTTGCACCAATACTATATACCATTCCATTGCAGTTGTTGTCGTATTATGTCGCGATAATAAAAGGAACTGATGTCGACCAACCGAGAAACTTAGCTAAATCAGTCACAGTAGAATAGCTAGAGCTTATACCAACATCATTAAAGGTCACATTATGTGGCCTTTATTCTTTTAAGTACTGACCTAAAATATTGCAAGTACGCTCAATGGTACTTTTGGTTAATACGCTATGCCTCAGATTGTAATGACTAACGCAGTATGACTGGCTGAATGATTGAGCATTATCCATGGTCATTATTTTTTTTGATAAATAGTTAACTTCCTGTTGTGTTAAATGTGGTGATATTTGCTCTAAATCCTTTTTCATTCTCAAAGTTTTTGTGATCCCTAACGTAGTACTCGCTTCCGTTATTATTTGATTTTCTAACCTTCCAAGCATTCCTTCAAAATAAGGGTGCTTAGATGCTGTTTGTGCTAGAAAGAGTACAACAATAATCAAAATCAGTTTTTTCATCTGTTTGCTCTTATATGTCGAACTTCTAATCTACAGTATGGCATAATTTGATTAGGAGATGCTCTATATCAAATTCATTAGTTTTACAGTACATATAATAATTACTATGGATTTAATTTTCGTAAATAGCAATAGTTAGGATAGTTTTGATGAATGATAAAATTGACATCAAGGTGATTGAGCCAAAAAAGCTTAACCCTAAAAGAAAAAGAAAAACAACAGAAGCTAAAGACGTTGGCAGTAAAATCTATGTTAGGGCTACTGATGGTCTATTTACCAAAATTCGCCAACGGATGAATTGGTTTTTAATGGTTGGCTTTTTTATGTTGCCTTGGTTGCAATATAATGGCCGACAAGCAATTATTTTTGATTTGGCAGAGCAGAAATTTCAAATATTTGGTTTGATTATATGGCCACAAGATTTGGTGCTGCTCGCTGTGTTATTGATGATTGCGGCTTATGCCTTATTCTTAATAACTACCTTTATTGGTCGGGTGTGGTGTGGTTTTGCTTGTCCTCAAACTATTTGGACTTTTATCTTTATATGGTTCGAAGAAAAAATTGAAGGCACGGCCAATAAAAGAAAGCTATTAGATAAACAACCGCTCAGTTTTAATAAATTTTGGAAGAAAATCCTCAAGCATAGTATCTGGCTGTTAATCTCACTATTAACAGCTGTTTCATTTTTGGCATTCTTTGTTCCCGCCAGAGAAGTGTTTATTGATTTCTTTACCTTTAATTCCGAAAGCGTAGTGACTTTTTGGGTTTGGTTTTTTGCGTTGTGTACCTATGGTAACGCCGGATGGATGCGCGAAATCATGTGTCTTCATATGTGTCCTTATGCACGATTTCAATCAGCGATGTTCGATAAGGATACCTTTACTGTTGCTTATGATCCAACACGCGGTGAATCTCGTGGTCCAAGACCGCGTAAAAAAGATCCTAAGGAACTAGGCTTGGGGGATTGTATTGATTGTGACTTATGTGTTCAAGTTTGCCCAACCGGTATTGATATCCGAGATGGCTTACAATATGAGTGTATTAATTGTGGTGCTTGTGTTGATGCCTGTGATGACGTGATGGTTAAAATGGGTTATGAAAAGAAACTGATTAGCTATACTACTGAGCATCAGTTGACGGGGGAAAAGACCGACATTGTTCGCTCTAAACTTATCGGCTATAGCGTAGTACTTTCCATCATGTGTGTCGTATTTACCTATGCACTGTTTAATATTGATCCCGCAAAGTTGGATATCATTAGAGACCGTGGTCAGTTGTATCGGATTAGTTCGGAAGGTATGGTCGAGAATGTATATACATTAAAGATCCTCAATAAGACCGAACAGCAATTGACCTACCAATTATCACTGAAAGGTATTGAAGAATATACTTGGCAAGGGCCACAACAGATAACTGTTAAAGCAGGTGAGGTATATACTTTACCTGTAAGCATAGCAATCGACCCTTATCTATTAAAGCAGACGGTAACGGATGTTAACTTTGTTATTGATACGGCATTAACGAATGGAGATAAAATCCATTTGGAAGAAACTAGCCGATTCTTTAACGAGATATAGTTAATATCGACAGCCAGGTTGAATAAAGCCAGCAATTATATTGCTGGCTTTATGGTTTTTAAGGTAAAAACCATCAAATTAGTCGCTTAAATAATCGTTTGGATCGTTTTTTGAGCGTTCGCGCGGTAGTTATAATAAAAGGGTTGCAAGCCAACGAGAACTGCCTATAATGCGCCTCACTGAAACGGGAAAGCAACCCACTAAGCGTCTAACGCAAAGTGAGTTACCAAGCGGGACAGAGAAGAAAAACGAAGTTTGAAACTTTCTTTTAGAGAACTTTTTAAAAAGAAAGAAATTAACCGTTGACTTCGAATACGGAAAGCGTATTATACGCATCCCAACGCAACGAACCACAGGGTTTGACGCGCTACTCTCATCCGAAAGGATGATGGAGTAAAAACGTTCTTTAACAATTAGTATTCAAATAAACTGTGTGGGCATTTGACGATGAGTATCAAAAATA
>JABSRU010000017.1 GCA_013214965.1 Gammaproteobacteria bacterium | reverse complement strand
AATGTGGATTTCTAAATTTTCTTCAGTAACAATAACTCATTATCATCTATGAAATTTTGATCCCTTATTTATTATTGCGATGAAGTCTGTCAAACATGCGAATAATGACAACTGAACTTTTAATCTACCAATCAATAAGACTGGTAGATATGAGGTAGAATCAGCATCTTGAACGCAATAAACAATATGCTTTATAGTTGTTATTTCTTCTCAGCTCTAACCCCCATTAAATGCTCTATTTTTTCTACGCGTTTGAAACCTGCTGCTTGAAGCCTACGGATAACGCCGTCGACAAAGCTGCTTCCTTTCTTCATGACGTGTGGATTACCGGTGTAATGAAACAGTCGTCCTCCTTTTCGTAGCACTCGGAATATCTCGCGATAGAACTCTTCACCATAAAGCTCCCCAGCCAGGGAAAAACGCGGTGGATCGTGAATGACCGCATCGAATGAAGCCGTAGGCATTGTTTTGATTAACTCAAAGCTACTGCCCTGACGTTGTACAATCCCTTCATTACCCAAATCTTTTGACCAAGGGTTCTGAGCGCGTAGTCCCATAACCTGCGGGCTTAGCTCAATCGTTAATACTTCGCTTGCACCTAGTCGATGAGCAGCGATGGCCGCATAGCCTAAACCGCTGCAGCAATCCAATACATTGTCACCTTTGAGAACAGCCTGCTGAGCCATTTCTGAGGCACTGGTAAAAGGGTCGGTCCCTTTAGATATATGCATTTTTACCCCGCTAATTTCTAGCAGCGGTGCGCCAGCAGTAGGCGCTAGTTTGTAATAGCCAGAGCTGCGATCTTCCAGCGGATCCATATCGCCATCGCTGCAGAGGTAGATTCTCTGGGTTTTCTTGATAATTTTTTTGAGTTGTTCAATCGACAATATATTCTCTTCGTCGAGAATTAGGCCTTGCTCACTTAAGGAAAATTCATGCTCAGAAATATTGAGGTCAGTGGAGATTCGAACACTGGATAGCCCTTTGGTAATGGCCTCCAACGCCTGTTTGGCATTTGTGGTGTGAAGGTAGTAATTGGACATATCGTCGGTCTATCTAGTTAAAAAATATTGCCCGTATTATACACGCTTCGGTGTCGGGGAGGTTACTTAAAATATTAGAGATTTAGTGCTAGGTGATGATATTAATCTAAGAAAGTGAGAAGGAATTTAGATGGTCGTAGTCATCGCTCTCTGTCAAACTGAGCACAGTGATTGATATTATGAGTTGTCGAAATTAAAATGTTTAAGGGGAAATTATCATGAGTAATGCAAGGATTGCCGGAGTCGGCATGGTTAAATTTTGCAAACCTGGGCAACAAGAGCCTTATCGCGTGATGGCGAGTGCAGCGATTAAAGCCGCACTACAAGATGCTAATATCGATTACAACTTGGTACAACAGGCATACGCAAGCTATGTATATGGCGATAGTACTTGCGGTCAACATGCACTTTACGATGTTGGAATGACCGGTATTCCCGTTATTAACGTTAATAACAACTGTTCATCTGGTTCTACTGCGCTATTTTTGGCTCGCCAAGCCGTTGCTTCTGGCGCGGTTGACTGCGCGTTAGCATTCGGTTTTGAAGAAATGCAACGTGGAGCCTTGGGATCCCAATGGGACGATAGAGAGTCGCCATTTGATCCAATGCTGCAAAAACTTGAACAATGCTCAAATGCACCTCAAGGGCCGTTGGCTTTAAGAATGTTTGGTCAGGCAGGTACCGCTTATCTTGAAAAGTATGGGGCGAACTCTGATATTTTTGCCAAAGTAGCCGTAAAATCCCGCCGTCATGCCCTTAAAAATCCATACTCACTATTTACCACGCCCTTAACTGTCCAAGAAGTTATGGATGCTCCAAGTATCTATCCTCCTTATTTAACGCGTTTCATGGCTTGCCCACCAACTTGTGGCGCTGCTGCTGTGCTGCTTTGCAGTGAATCCTTTGCTAAAAAACACCAAATAAAAGCCAATGTTGAAATCGTTGGTCAATCAATGGTGACCGATATTGCTAATACTTGGACCAATCCCATTGATTTAATTGGTGCAAAAATGACAGCTCGTGCTGCCAGTGAAGTCTATGAACAATCAGGTATTGGGCCGTCAGATGTTCAAGTGATAGAATTACACGATTGCTTCACCCCCAATGAAGTCATCACTTATGAAGGTTTAGGATTGTGTGAGGCTGGTGGCGCTGAAAAATTTATTAATGATCGTCAGAACACTTATGGCGGTAAATTTGTCATTAATCCGTCTGGCGGGCTGATGTCAAAAGGGCATCCATTGGGAGCTACTGGCTTAGCCCAATGCACGGAGTTAGTGTGGCATTTACGAGGCACTGCTGGCGCGCGTCAGGTTGATGGTGCAAATATTGCCTTACAACATAACCTCGGATTAGGTGGTGCTGCTATTGTCACGATGTATAAAAAGGTTGGTTGATTTTTAAAAATCAACTACAGATAGGCAATCCACTGGACCAGGATTTCGCCATGCCAGCGACCACCATTTTATAATCAGTTTGTTTACTGGCTAAATTTCTTTGCTGGCAATATTCTACATTCTGATTGAAAATTGAGGTGGCTAGCTGCCGTCCACCCAATATAATTCCCGATGTTTTCGCCATTCTCAGCTCTGAAAATTGCTTAAAGACTAGCGATAGTTCAGCACCATTGTTATTTCTTAAACAATTGGCTAAATGCCATGCATCTTCTAATGCTTGGCAGGCACCTTGCCCCGATGTCGGTAAAGGTGAGTGAGCGGCATCACCTAATAAAATTACATTATTTTTAGACCAGTTATTAATTGGATCATGATCATGAACATAAATTTTATTGATACGAGACAAAGGCGTTTCATTAATCATTTTAGTAATAATACTAGGCCAACGACTAAATAACGAAGTTAGCTCAGATTTATACCTTACGGGACTGGCGTCGCTGATGTGCTCAGAAACGGTGCCTCCTGCCCAATAAGCTTTTGATTTGGAAATAGGTACTATGCCAAAACGATCACCTTCTCCCCAGTAATCTGACACTGAAAGTTCAGTGAAAACATCAAACTTGGATTCAAAGACCCCAATCCAATTAATAAAGCCTTGATAAATTTGCTTGTTATCAATGTTGACATATTTTCTAGCGAGGGAGTTCATTCGACCATCAGCACCAATAATGATATCTGGTTTGATATGTTTACCGTGACTAAATTGAACACATGCTTTGCCATTGTTATCTGATAGTGACTCAACATTGTGTTGATAATGGATGTTAACGTTTAATTCAAGCGAGCGCTCGGTCAATATATTCATCAGATCTTTACGAATAATTGAATAACTTGGATACTTCATCAGTAGGTTTAGCTCTGTGATGTTTAAAGAGCCTATTGATTCACCGCTAGATGAAAAACGATTCATGTAGTTTATTGAACCGGCAACTTTGGCAATTTTATCTAAAACTCCAAGTTGTTCTAGAACGAAAGAAGCATTAGGCCAACATACGATACCAGCGCCGATTTCAGATGGTTTACTGTGTCGCTCATAAACATCGACCTCAAAACCTGCTTGCTTTAATGCTATAGCAGTACTTAACCCACCAATCCCGCCACCTAATATGCATATTGTCAAAATCTATTCCTTGTTTAAATTAAGTTGAAAACAGTTCTATTAGCCTAGTCAGACGTTTTATTCCAGCCGACCATAGTTAGCACCCAGTTTAATTGTTTGTCATTTTTCTTAATATAATCATTGATCGATAGTTCAATTGTCACCGCTGGGTATAAAGCATCTCGGTTATCTTCTTTGAAATGATATAGACGTTTAGAGTAAGTCACCTCAAGTTTGGAATTTGGTAAAATAAATTGGCCCATATCTTGATAGCCTGAAGGTTTAGCCCCTGTTGGTTCCCCAACTAATTTCGCATTTAATAATTGTGAAAATTGAGCCGCATTACTCATGGCGGCAGAGAACGTGACATTATCAATAAGCACAAAAACACCATTTTTCCAATCGATACTGTCAGCTAGCACAAGTAGTTGGGCTAGTTTTAAGCCGACAAAAAAATCACCGCCATAATTATCTCTAAGATCAATAATCAATTTTTCTGATTTATTGTCATTAATAAATGACAATAAATCTTCTGCCAAAGACGCCATTTTTGTCATTGAAGTGTAGCGACGAAACTTAACGTAAATTATCTTTTTATTTTTAGATGAACCAAACCAAAGGTTACTACTTACTTTACCCTCATAGCGAAATAACGTGTCGTCGATATATGATAGAGCAGCATTGAATTCGTATGAATCATTTGACTTTAGTTGCAGTTCAATGAGCTTTTCACCAATAAGAAAAGTAAATCGAGCACTGGATATGTCATTAATAATCCCTAAACCATTAAGTAATTCAGCGGTTGGAATGTATTGAGCAACTCGTACGCGTGTCGAGTATTTATTTTCACTAAAAGGGGTCAGCTTTGCAAATAACTGAAATACATCGCTCGAATTGAAATTGTTAATTGATTCAAGTTTTGCACCAAGAAGGTGTTGATAAGTATCGGTAGTTTTAACGACATAAAGAGCTTTATCTAGCATTTTCAACTGGAAAGGAAAGCGCTTTAAATTAGCATTCCATAATGGAAAAGAGGTATGCCCATCACCAATGCTATGGGTTAGCTTCATCATCGCAACCAACACCTGATTAGTTGTCATTGTTGATAAGCTACGCTTAAGCTTGATTAATTCGTTGCTGAATTCCTGCTTAGAGATTGAGTGAAAGAGGTCGATATGTTTATCCGTTAAATTTTCAACATAAAAATCTATATCATTCTCCCAACGTTTGACATCGGCAAGGGGGTCGCCGTAAGAATAAGGTGGCACAATGAGGAAAAATAAAAACAAACATAACTTCATACGAACTCCTTGAGGCTGGTGGCGTTGGAACTGAATTTTTTTTCCAGTATTTGTACACTCTAAACCATAATAAAGATAGTTGAGGTTTTCAATGGTTGCTTATGAATTTAGTTAACTCGCTTATCCGGTATTCAGGTTAGTTAACCACTCATTTTATCTTGTTCAATGCTTAATTATTCAGTGAGGTGTACTCGTTATGCCATTTGCTATTGTTTACAGTCGAGCAAAAGTTAGGGTGGATGCGCCACTGGTGATGGTTGAAGCGAATTTAAGCAATGGCTTACCTGATTTTTCCATCGTTGATTTACCTAAGCATTGGTGCGAGAAGCACGCGAACGGGTGCGTAGTACCATTATAATGTTCGTAAGGCGCAAAGGGGCACATAGCGCCTTAGGATTTATTGTGCCAATGTTGAATATGGGATTAGTTTTTGTATGCCATTTCAATATGAAGCGGATAAAATATTAGTTGTTCATCTTAATTTTCTTTATCTATTTGTCACTTTAACATTGATGGTGACGTCGGCTTAGTACAGTCAATCACAATATTAGATATGGTGTTACAAGTATTTATTGTATTTAGCCTAGTTTCTAATTCACTTAGAGTTGTATATTTTGTTGGTTTATCGAACAAGTTACACTTATACCAGAGAACAAGATAAATCCCATACTTACAACGCTCACCTTTCAAATATGCAGGGAGCTGCTTTGTTAACCCTTTTTCAACACCTGTAGAGTGAGCTAACTTTAATTCTACACAGAGTTTTAATAGTTTATTATGATTATTGGTATACGATATCAAGAAATCGACTTCACCGTTTGAACTCTCTACTTCTCTAGATAATTGTATTCCCATAAAATCAAAAACAACTTTTAGATGGCTGTATATATAGGGTTGTGACTCTGGCTCTCTGCAAGGGATTTGAATACCATTTTGATCATTTTTCCATAAATATCTATAACCTCCATGATTTTCAATATTATGTTTTACACATATATCTACACATCTAAAAACAAACTCCTTCAATGTTTTTTCGGTTTCAATTTTAGTTGACGTCAAAAGTTCTCGAACATCGACTAAAGCATCTGATAAGTTGACACTATTTAATCGTTCAACAAACCGGGTAAGAGTCTTTGAGTATGAATTAGGATTAGTCATAGCATACAATTTATGGTGAATATTTCCTCCAGTTACAGAATCAACATGCTGAACAAAATAGTTAGAAAATAAATTGATACTTATATCTTCAGTTTCAATATCTAAGTGTTGTTTAAGCAGTGGGATATTTTCCAAAAAGGTCTTTATTACAAATTCTTTGTGTGGATAATACGTTCGCCCCATTAATGCTTCTTTTTCAGAAAAATCTATAGGATCATAGCTATCATCCTTTAATACAACGTCAGGAATATATAAGCCTTGGAGTATTAGTTGTACGTGAGTGTAGCTATTCCCTTCCTGTGGTTCTACATCACAAAAATGACTCCACCCCATATTCGCAATTTTCCAACCACTCATGATTTTGAACATAGGATCGGCCCAGAATACTGAAACAGGCGACAATAGCATCGTTACGTTTTCATCTATTTGGATCTCTTGGGGTTTGTTTTCATTACAAGTGTTAGGTATTGAAAAACGAATAATAGTGACTATTTCTTTATCTTCTGTGGAGTTTATAGACAAGGTTCCATTACCGAAGGAAAAGCTTTGTACAACCAAGCCTCCTGGCTCTGTATTTATTGTGCTACTCAAAAACTCTAAATCTTGTGGTTCTAGTGATTCTTCATGCTCTTCGAGTAGGCAGTTGAGCTCTGATTTACTACTTAAGTTAAATGATGAACTATGCGATACAATAGAATTTACTAAAATAGCTTTCTCATTTGAAGATTTAGCTAACAGTAATCGAGATTTCAAGAAGTCCTCAGCTTGAAGTAATTGCCCTTTATTCACATGGTATTCAATAGATTTAGATGCATATTTCTCATAAATATTACGGATAGATTGTTCATTTCCAAAACATTCATCATCAGGATTAGATAATGCTAAACCACACAACTTCATTCTTGCTTCTAACGCTGACAAGCCAATTGTCACTGTTGAAAAAGCCCGTTCTAAACCATCCTTAAAGGATTGATTTTCCATATCAATAATGCATATTTTGGAGAGAATAGAAACGTCTTTCGATTCAAGAAATGATGTTGATGCTTTAAAATATTTTTCGAATTTCTTTTCATCTGGCGAGGTAATTATCATTGAAAACAAGTGATGTAAAACATAACCACAATCTTCTAAAAGGTCTAGGTCGACATTTCCTTCAGGGGTCGTGATACCAATCTTTATTGGGTGTTTTTCTTTATTAATCGAACATTTTTCAATTACGCTCAAAAACTCCACAAAATGTTTTAAAGCTTCCGTTGAATGCCTTGGTTTATTTCCTTTTTGAATATAGGAAACATACATTAATGATTTTAGTATTTTTTTATTCATATTAGTCAAAAAGAACTCCATTATGGACTAGAAGCATAAATTAAAGAGGGAAACCATAAAATATCAATTAAATTCAATGAGTTTTAATGTCTGACGCAATTATTCAATAATTTAGCATCAATAAACTGCCGGTGCAATGCTGGACGCATTAGATAAAGTATGGCGAACTGAAGAAATCAAACTGACCACTAAGGCTCAATCTAACTCACTTTTGCGCGATAGCGAGTTATGTTATTCACTAACACGCGACCAAAAGTTTGGCGTCATTATCATCATATTTCTGTGGCTTCTGAGGTAGATAACGCTAACCAGTTTGCAATGAGCTTTGTTGTTGATTCAATTGATAGGACTTCTTGAATGATCATGTCGCTGTCGATACGAACTTGATTAGTTGTTTCGATATATATTTCTCGAAAATAATCGTCATACATTGATAAATATTTAGGGATAAAAATTAACGAATCGCTAGATGATTTTTTAATACTTCGCGTCATCACCCGTGACAGACACACCTCCATCGGCTGATCTAATAAAATAACAGTATCAATTAGCGAAGAAACTGAATCTCTTCGCCGGCCAAATGGTTCTTCAATAAAAACATAATCGCTGTTGGCGTTTGCTGTTAAGTTAAGCAGCGCCTTTACAAATTTTGGTGTAGTAATTTCTGAAACATTTGCACCGTTTTTTAACCAATGTTTCATATCTTTTGGGTAAGTGTTTTCATCGGTATAATCATCAAACAGTAAATACGGGCAATCTAACTGCTCTGATAATTGCATAATCACCGATGTTTTACCGCTACCTGAAACGCCACTGATCGCTACTACTTTCATTGAGTTAATGATCCCACACCGAGTTTAATTTCAGCTAGATAATCAACAAATGAGCCCGATGTCAACCAGCAACGGTGGTCGTAATTGCTGCTCTGGCTTGCTTTAACCCTTGCTCTTTGATGCTATCGTCCATATTCAGACCTTCGGCATAAATAAATTCAACATCTGTTATTCCAAGAAAACCAAAGATTTGTGTGAGATAGCCCGTTTGAGTGTCTGATGGTAAATCCCGATGAATTCCGCCACGAGTTGCCATGACATAGACCTTTTTATTTTTAAGCAAACCCACTGGACCGGTGGCGGTATAATTAAAGGTAACGCCAGCACGAGCAACGTGATCGAAATAAGAACTTAACATTGACGGCACATTAAAATTGTACATTGGTAGGCCCAATACAATTACATCACTATCCTGTAATTGTTCAATTAAGCTATCGGCAAAAGCGACTTGTTTTACTTGTTCATTTGAGCGCTCAGACTGATCTGTGCTTAACGCGCTAAGTAATTTGCTATCAAGGTGTGGTATCGCTGTAGTTTCAAAATCTAAGATCTCTAATTTGGCAGCGCTGTGCTTTGTCATATACTGATCGACAAATTCATTACTTAGCTGATTAGAGGTGCTGTACTGGCTTAGAATACTGGTTTTAATTTGTAAGATTTTCATCAATTATGGTCTCGCTGGTTAAGTTAAAACTATAATACATTTGTTTTCTTGCTCAATATCTGCAATAAACTGGTTATATCAATCAACATATTGAATCAATCATGATCCCACGAACAACATTAGAACAATGGGCAGTGTTAAGTGCAGTGGTCAAATACGGCAGTTTTTCACTCGCTGCCGAAGCATTACATAAGAGTCAGTCTGCGGTTAGTTACACCATCAAAACCTTGCAGGCTCAATTGCCGGTCGGCATTTTGGTGCTAAAAGGCCGTAAAGCCGAGCTCACTAAAGCCGGTGAGGTTTTACTTCGTCGCTCGCAACAATTATTGGTGGAGGCAAATTCGCTGGAAAAAGTGGCTAAAAGTTTAGCTCAGGACTGGGAAGCTGAAATCACCATTGTCGTTGATGCTATTTTTCCAATGGAAATTCTGCATCAAGCGATTGAAGCTTTCGAACCGATCAGTGATGGCTGCCGGATAATCATTGTTGAAACAACATTATCAGCAACCGAAGAAGCATTGCTTAGTGGCCACGCTAATTTAGTTATCGCCACAAATTTGCCCCCTGGCTACTTAGGAAATATCCTTTATCCGGTTAATTTTATTGCCTTAAGCAGTCCGAATCACCCACTGCAACAACTGTCCCGCGAGTTGACCGAGCATGATTTAAAGCAACACCGCCAAATAGTGGTTAAAGACGGCGGCATAAAACGGAATCAAAATGTTGGCTGGCTCAATTCAGAACAGCGCTGGACCGTTAGTAACTTTGCAAGTTCGGTGGCGATGTTAGAACGTGGCTTAGGCTTTGCATGGATTCCACAAAGCTTCGTTGCTACGGCGATCAAGGCTGGTACGTTAACGCCATTGAATCTAGCGGTCGGACAAACACGCCAGATTAACTGCAAGCTGGTCATCCCCGACATCGACAGTGCTGGTCCTGCCACCAGAAAGCTGGCCAAGATTATTGAAGATTTATGTCAGAAAGAACGGAGGTAACATTCACTTGCCAAGTCGCAATGTGGGCGCTAACTCTGTTATTTAGCTTAAATAAGCAAAATAACTTGGTCTATCTCAGATATATGAGACAATTCAGGCTGTGATAACCTACCAGATGGCCCATTATGAAACTTTTAGTTCGTAACCTTTCGCGTTCGACCACTGAACAAGAAATCAATACTTTATTTTCTGCTCATGGCTCGGTTACTGAATGTAACTTAGTGTTGGATCAATCAACAGGAAAATCAAAAGGTTTTGCCTTTATTGAAATGCCTGATGACAGTGAAGCAAAATCTGCAATCGCTGCCTTACAAGAAATGCGGGTTGATAAAAATAAGATTCGAGTGAAAATAGCTCAATAGTATAAAAAGGCCAGCTTAAATATGCTGGCTTTTGTTTGTTTAATCATTCTATCGCACGATTTTTACCCACACAGCACTGACAATCATAAAAAAATCACCTTAATACTTAAAGATGCTTTACCTTTGAATTGGGTTATGTATAATTCAGCTCGATTGCAGGGGTGTGGCTCCAATTGGTAGAGCAGCGGATTCCAAATCCGATGGTTGGGAGTTCGAGTCTCTCCACCCCTGCCACTAAATTCCGACGGCTTAGACAGAAATGTCTAGGCCGTTTTAGTTTCTGATACTCTAGTTTATTTATCACCTAAATTCTATACCGCAGAAAGTACTTCTGCTATCTTACTATCCAACACCACTCATACACTTTGATAACCATAATCGCATACCAATTTGATTTACGCCTCTGCATTGCTTAGGATTATTGTTCAAGACAATTGCTTTAATCAAATCTACTAGGGAATAATTATGCGTGGCATCGTGTCAGAAAAATTAAAACCATTTTTAGCACAAGTCGCTATCGCCGCTGAGCAAGCAAAACAAGATGGTCTTTTGATAACCCCACAGCTAACTCGGGATAACTTAGCGAAGCTCAGTGCTTTTATGGGACAAGGGCCACAGATAGAACTGATTAAAGACAGTAGCCTAATCACGCCAACTCACGACATTGCTACGCGAATTTATCACCCTTATCCGGACCAATCTTTACCGGTGATATTACATTTTCATGGCGGCGGTCACATGTGTGGCAGTATCGAACTTTATGATCCCATTAGTCGTGAACTGGCTTTGCAAACGCAATGTATTGTAATCACCATTGATTATCGTCTGGCACCAGAATTCCCCTACCCGTGCGGTATTGAAGATGGACAGTTTGCACTGGAAAACTATCAACAGTTGTTATCGGGGCTAAATTATAGTGATCAACTACTTATCGCAGGAGATAGTGCAGGCGCTGCAATTTGCAGTACTCTAGTCATGAACAACATTGATAACGGTGCACTGTCGATTGATAAACAGATCTTAATATATCCCAGCGTCGACTATAGCCTAACCTGTTCATCGATTACCGAAAATGGTCATGGCTTCCTCTTAGAAACCGCCAAAATAAACCGGTATTTTGATCATTACTTCCAGCAATTTGCCAACGATAAAGAATTCGTTTTAGCCGCTTCACCATTACACGGAAAATTTTCACCAAACATGCCAAAGACCTTGGTGATCACAGCAGGATGCGATCCATTACGTGATGAGGGAATCGCTTATGTACAGGCATTGAGAGCAGCAGATGTTAAGGTGACTCATCATCAGTTTGATCAGATGATCCATGCCTATATGCTACTGAATAACCTCGTTGAATCTGAATATGCTCAGACGTTTAAGTTAATTAAGAAATTTGTGACCAATTAGCTCGATTATTTCTTCCGCTATTGGTTTAACAACATTTCGATCGTTCCAGTATTCACCGTGACTCGTTGGGTTCCAACCTGTAAAAAAACACCGACACTCACTAGATTATCTTCAACCCACGGCACATCGTAACTCGTCGACATATGCTTGATTGGATAAGTTAATACATCGTCGCGGTCAAAATAATTTTGTCACACGAAATGTGTATTTGGTCGCTTAAACAATAAAGGTGAGTCGAGTCCAGCCCGAAAACCGGAATATTACATCCGGTGGTGATCAAACGATGACAGAATTTTAAGCGGCGAAAATCTTTTTGGGCAGGCGTTCCGCTATCTTGTTCGAAGTAACGTCGACCTTTGTGAAAGCATTATCGAATGCCATGGCGATTTGACGATGTACCGAGATGTAAGGTGTCATGTCATTACGTAGGCTATGCTCTATCGATGCAGCACCAGCAAATAGCATGGATTTTCTTAAAAACCCCAACGCAATGAATATTTATCATCAATGTCATCTCAATAACCTTGTTGATTACCCTGAAGTAAATCTTAATAAACGATACCTTAAAAATGAACATCATGATCCCAAGTATCTTCTCCAACATAACTTCTTAATTTACGTTGTAAGCTTTGATGGTAATTGGGATTGGTGTCGCCCACACCATGAATGGTAATTATTGCAACTTTTTTTAGCCATTGTTATTCCTTAGAGTTACATCAAGAAATTAATAAATAGATAATAGTTTATAATCTGGCACTAAATTTTAAATCAGTTTGGTTTTGTATTTATCACGATGCATTTTAAACAAATAATCCTTTAAGCCATCGTGATTAGCGCAGTCATCATCAAGTTTAAACGCCACGGTAGTATCATCAATAAATCGGGTTAGTTGACCACATAGAGGCAACAAGCTGTTGTCTGGTAATTTTAAGAATATATTTTCTAAATCAAATGGGATCTTGACCGAGTCACCAGCAATTCCTAATGAAATCCCTGATGCTGAAATGTCCTTAACCGTGTATTGTAATGGTTGACCATCTTCTGATTGCAATGTTAACGATTGCTGTGGTGACACTCGCCATAAGCGCTGTTGGTTGCCTTCTTCATAAATTTCAGGTGCAAAAAAGGATAGGTTAGTGATACCATTTTCATTAGTGATCATTTTGACCGGAAAGACAAAGCGATGGTGCCCAAAATTGGCAACGACTTGTAATTTGTCAGCGAGACCTAATCGCTGTAAAAACTCAAGTTGGTTACCTTCAATTTGAAAATCAAGCAGGTTTGATGATGATGTGCCTTCACTTGGCAACAACATTAACTTAGAGAGAAAGTCTAATTCTTCCTTGCTAAGGATAGTATTCTTTTTATCCATTTTAATAACACTCATCCAAGACAAATACTAAAATTTATAGTTAGTCTTTGATTTTATAGTTATTTATTAGATAGTCAACTTAACCATTAGTTTCAATTTTTTTAATTTAAATATAAATTTTAACGTAATTAATGATTAAACTAAAAAAACCAACCCTAATCGGTTGGTTTTTTTATATTTTTAATAGATAAATTTAGTAAAAGAATAGCAATAAATAAACTGCTTATTTTTGCGCTGCAACCACCGAAATTTCAACTAATAGCGCTTCACGAGCCATACTTGCAGTAACACAAGCACGCGCAGGTGCGAAACCTTGTGGCAGCCAGTTGTCCCATACTGTATTCATCTGAGCGAAGTCGTCCATGGTTTTAATATAGATAGTGGCTGATAATATATGCTCACGATTACTGCCAGCCTGCTCAAGCAATAAATCAACTTTGTCGAGCATGGTTTGAGTTTGCTCGGTGATCCCTTGTGTTGCGTCGCTACATACTTGACCACATAAATAAATAACACCGTTGTGTTTAACGATACGGCTCATCCGCTGTTTAGTTTCTATTCTTTCGATTGTCATTGTTCACTCTTTATATGTTTGTTTCAATTATCATCATGATATCACGCCAGTCATTTAAAACTGAACGGTGCTAGCGCGGTCAAAATTTAATCGTCAGACATCAATACCTGATCGAGTCCTTTTGGGGCCATACTGGCACAAACATTGTCGCCTGCGAATCGAATATTGAACCAAATGCAAAGGTTATTGCATCATCTTTGTATTTGGTTCTAAATTGATGGATTTTAACCAGGATCCAGAATAAATTACTTAAGTCAGGTTCTTCATCATCAAGAATATGAATGTAGCCACATTGATACTCATAGTTCACGGAGGGTAAAAGTTCGTTAACCACACTGACATTGGAATAGTCAAAATGCGGCTGCTGGCTTCTTTTTCCGAATACGATAAGCACCAAAACTGTTTTCTAGTATTGAGCGCTCAGTAGCCTGGTGACCTCGACCAAAAATATGAGCAGATTCAATACCAAATTCCTCATATCCTCGCGGTTTAGCATGACAAGTTACCAACCAAAAAATGGTCGATCACTAACTGATTCGACCGTGGCTACACCCAGCGAATGAATTACGAAAGAAATGGCCAACCTAAGCCCTTTGCTGAACTCCATGAAGAAGGCCGTAGCATTAACCTAAAGTTTAGCTACAGCTTCTAACCCTTTTTTATCCTTGACTAGCGGCACGCTGATAAGCGGGACGTTGTTGCATCGTTTGTAAAAATGCTAAAGTCTTTGGATACTCAGTCAACAAGTCCATGGTGCTAGCAATTTCTAACATGATGGTCATCATGATATCAGCGGCACTAAATTCTACGCCAGAAAAATAAGGATTAGCACTAAGGCGTGATTCAATATAAGAAAAATCAAGTGCCAGCTCCTTGGCGATATAACCATCCATCGGCTGTTGTTGATCGCGTGTTTCCATTCCCATAAATAAACGTGTTAGCACTGGTAACCCAAGTGATCCTTCGGCGAAGTGAAGCCACTCTAAATAATGATAATAGGATGAAGCCTCAAGTCCCGGTCGTAACCGATGTTGCGAATCTTGGTTTAAGATATATTCCATCACTGCTCCTGATTCACACAGCGTCAACTCACCATCAACAATCACTGGTGCTTTCGCTAAAGGATGAATAAGTCGCAAACTCTCTGGTGCTAAATGGGTTTGCTCGTCACGTTGATGTTTGACCAGTTGATAAGGCATATTCAATTCTTCGAGTAACCAAAGTACCCGCTTTGAGCGCGATTGATTTAAATGATGTACCGTGATCATACCTAAGCCTCCAACAGTTCATTTGGACCAACTCTAACCACCAACTTACCAAAATTTTCACCTTGTAATAGTCCGATAAAGGCCGCCGGTGAATTTTCTAGCCCTTCGATTAGGTGCTCTTTATATTTAATTTGATCAGCCATTAACCATTGTGCCATTTGTTGGCTAAATTCAGCATAACGATGGCCATAATCATCAAACACGATAAAGCCTTGCATCTTAATTCGCTTTACTAATAAATTGCCCATTAATAATGACAAACGATCAGGCCCTTGCGGTAGTTCAGTAGCATTATACTGAGAAATTAAACCACACAACGGAATACGAGCGCAGGTATTTAGTAACGGCAACACGGCATCAAATACTTTGCCACCAACATTTTCAAAATAAACATCAATTCCAGCACTACAAACGGCTGCTAACTGCTCAGCTAAGTCATCGGACTTATGATCGAGACAATAATCAAAGCCTAATGTTTCCACCGCATACTGGCATTTTTCAGCACCACCGGCGATCCCAACTACTTTACAACCTTTAAGTTTCGCGATTTGACCAACTAAACTACCCACCGCGCCAGTTGCCGCTGCAACCACTACAGTTTCACCAGCTTTGGGCTGACCAATATCTAATAAGCCCATGTATGCCGTTAATCCTGGCATTCCTAGCACGCCGAGCGCATAAGATGGATGAGCCATATTACTATCAAGTTTCATCAGATCACTACCATCTGAAATACAGTAATCTTGCCAACCGCCAAACGCCACAACCCAATCACCAGCTGTAAAGCCATCATGATGAGACTCTTCCACTCGACAAACACTACCACCAACCATCACACCACCCAATGCTACTGGGTCAGCATAGGACTTAGCATCGCTCATTCGACCGCGCATATAAGGGTCTAGTGATAGGAAAACCGTCCGTAATAATAATTCACCTTGTTTAGGCACTGGCGTTGGGCTGGCTTTTAATTCAAAATCACTAGCCACAGGTGCACCGACAGGTCGCGCTGCCAAAAGTATTTGACGATTAATTGCTGTTGTTTGGGTCATGTTTGTTACCTTATTAAGCGCTGATGTGGGCTAAAAGTTTTTGAGCGGTAAGTTCTGAACTCGCCGGATTTTGTCCTGAAATAATCAGGCCATCTTGCACGGCATATGGATGCCAATCATCTGATTTTTTATAATCACCACCACGTTTGATTAGCTCATCTTCTAGTAAAAATGGCACGATATCGGTTAGCTCTACTGCAGCTTCTTCACTGTTAGTAAACCCTGTAACCATTTTGCCTTTAATCGCAAAATCACCATTGGCTTGTTTAACATTAAGTAAGGCTGCTGTGGCATGACAAACCGCCGCAACCGCTTTATTGGCCGCTAAAAAACTTTCAATCAACTCAATTGAATCGGTGTTATCGGTTAAATCCCACAGCGGTCCGTGACCACCTGGGTAAAATACGCCAGCATAATCATTTTGCTCAATTGATGACAACACTAAGGTGTTCGCGACTGCCGCTTGAGCAGTACTGTCTTGGTCAAAACGGCTAGTCCACTCGGTTTGGAAATCGGCTAATTCACTTTTAGGATCGATCGGCGCTTGGCCGCCTAATGGGCTAGCGACAGTCACTGCATAACCAGCATCAATAAAAGCATAGTAAGGTGCTGCGAATTCCTCAACCCAAAAACCCGTTTTTTCGCCGGTATTTCCTAGTTCACTGTGCGATGTCAGAACCATTAATATTTTTTTCTTAGTCATTTTTTTTCTCCAATTAATTACTGGGTTCAGTATATTCCTCTGAGAAAATCTAACAATGCAGATAAAACTGACATCATTGGATTAATAATTGATACAATAATGCAATCGTAAACTAGGAATATGGCTGATGAAGGTATCGTTCGAGCAGTTAAAAAGTATGGTGGTATTTGCTCAGGTGGTTGAGCAAGGAAGTTTAAGCGCCGCCGCCAAGCACATTGGTTTATCCCGCGCAGTGGTGAGCTATCACCTTAAAAAATTAGAGACGCAACTTGAAGTCAAACTATTAAACCGCTCAACCCGCTCTATTGGCTTGACCGAAGCTGGCGAAGCTTACTATCAACGGTGCCGCATTATTGCCGAACAAGCGAATATCGCCAATCAACAAATCGAAAACCTTAAAAGCGAAGCGACTGGTTTACTCAAAATAACCTGTCCGGTGAATGTCGGTCTTCAAACTATCGTTCCAGCTCTCAATGAGTTTAAGCAGCTATACCCGAAAATAACCTTGGATGTGATCCTGACCGATGAAGTACTAAACATCATGAAAGAAGGTATCGATCTTGCCATTCGCGGCGCGCCACTAGCCGATTCGGGGTTACAGGCGAGTAAACTTTCGACCTTAGCCACTTGCATCTGTGGCTCGCCTAGCTATTTAAATCAGTACGGTCGTCCGACCAAACCGAGCGATTTAGATCAGCATCAGTGGGTTATTTATAAACTGACCTCCAATCAATTAAGCTTAAAAAAGAACAAACAGTCTTATCAAGTCACACTCAGCGGCACCATTAGTACCAACAATGCGGCGGCTCGTACCGCCTTTGTTGAAGGTGGTCATGGACTTGGACGAATTCCTGTGTATGACGCTTGGCCAAAAATTCAAGCGGGCACGCTAGAGTCGGTGCTTGATGATTACAAGGCTAATGATATTAATATTTATGGTGTCTATCCACCGGGTACTGCTGATACTAAAAAGCTGCGGTTACTGCTTAATTATTTAAAAGAATATTTTGCAAGTCAAAGCCATATTAAACGTTAGTGGTTTGTTGCAGTAAACTCAAAATCCATTGATGCAATTGGCTGGTATTAGAACGTTTATGCCACGCAGCTACTAACTCAAAACTTGGTGGGGTGAAGTCAAGCTGCAATATTTTCACTTTATTATTGGGTAATAATCTGGAAGGTAAGAAAGCCACGATATCCGTCGATTCTATGATATCGGAAGCAGCAGAAAAACTGGGTATCGACATCACAATATTACGTGTTAACCCCTCTTGAGCGAACCAAGCATCGGCAGAACCCTGTAAATTGTAACGAGACAATGAAATCACCAATTGTGGTAATGGTGCGATATCAGCCAGTGACAATGGTTGATTCAATAGTGGCGAATGACGAGAAGCGACACAAACATGATGTTCTTCAAACAAAAAGGTCGATGGCATATCACTGGGAATAAAATCAGGAAAGGTTAATGCCAAATCTATTTCACCAGCGGCCATTAACGCATGTAAATTGTCTGATTCAAACTCACTGATAATAATCTTTAAGTTAGGTGCTAACAGACGAAACTTCGCCAATAATGGTGGTAAAATAACGGCCATCGCATAATCACTGGCACTTATTTTAAAGGTTCCTGTTTGATCCTTAGGTTCAAAACTCGACTTTTCAAGCAATGCTTCAATATCACGCAAGATTGGGGTTATTTTAACGCCGAGTGATTCCGCTAACGCTGTTGGGATCACACCATTGCTTTGTCGCACAAATAATGGATCATCAAATAAGTCACGCAACTTTCTTAACTGTTCGCTAATTGCCTGTTGCGTTAAGCCCATTTTGGCCGCAACTCGTGAGAGATTTCGTTCCTGTAAGAGCCCTTGCAGCACTTGGAGTTGTTTGATATCGAGCCGATTCAAACCTTTACTTCGATTACTATTCATCACGTTAACACTCATGTAACCATTGAAAATGGTATCACTTACAAAGACAAGTTGTTTTTCATTGTATCTTCTGTCATTTAATATCACCAGCTTAAATTTATCACATCACTTCAGATTTAGGATCAACCAATGGACATTAAATCATTATTTACCCCGATTCAATTGGGATCATTCACCCTAAAGAATAGAATCGTGTTACCGCCATTAACGCGATCTCGCAGCACGCAACCGGGAAATATCGCCAATGAATTAATGGCTAAATATTATAGCCAACGTACAGGTGCTGGTTTTTTAGTAACTGAAGGCACTCAAATAGAACCGCGCGGCCAAGGTTATGCGTGGACTCCAGGTATTTACAACGCTGAGCAAATTGCTGGTTGGCAAAAAGTCACTAAAGCGGTTCACGAACAAGGTGGCGTTATTTTCGCTCAATTGTGGCATGTTGGACGAGTTTCCCACACTACGCTACAACCTAATGGTGATGCGCCTATTGCACCATCAGCTATCGCCGCTGAAAATGTTAAAGTGTTTATTGAAACTGCACCAGGTGAAGGCGATTTAGCCGATCCAAGTGCCCCTCGCGCTTTAACCACTGATGAAGTTAAAGAGTTAGTTGAGTTATATGCCCAAGCAGCTAGAAATGCGATGGCAGCTGGCTTTGATGGTGTTGAATTACACTGTGCCAATGGCTATTTGGTTAATCAATTTATTTCTGAGCACAGTAATCATCGTGATGATCAATATGGCGGCAGCTTAGAAAACCGCTTAAGATTTTTAAAAGAAATCACCACAGCAGTGGCAGATGTTGTTGGTAAAGATCGAGTTGGTGTCCGCTTTGCGCCATTGTTTGAAAGCACCACCGAAGTTCGCGTTTATTTAGGCTTGGTTGAGTCAGATCCACAGCACACTTATATTAGTGCGATTAAAGTACTTAACGATATTGGGATCGCTTATTTGTCATTGGCTGAAGCCGATTGGGATAACGCGCCAGATTTGCCTGAAACATTCTATAAAGCAGTACGCCAAGAATTCAGAGGCGTGATTATGTACGCTGGAAAATACACCACTGACAAAGCAGTTAAAGTACTTAACGCGGGTGATGGCGACATTTTTGGTTTCGGTCGCCCGTTTATCGCCAACCCAGACTTACCAGCACGGATCGAAAATAACTGGCCGTTAAATTCAGTTGATCCAACGACCATGTATGGTGGTACTGATATCGGCTATGTCGATTACCCGTCTTATAGTAATTAACTGCCCTCTTGGCTTTCATCCAGTTCAATTAATAGATCTTGCAATTTATTAGCGTATTGCCCTGGAGCTTGCCACATCCCGCGCTGGGTTGCTTCTAGCAACCTAGTTGCCATTTCACTTAACGCATCAGGATTATTGTCTTTGATGAATTGCTGATTTTCAGAATCAAAGATCAACGCATCGGCAACATTTTGATACTGATAGTCATCAATTAAATTTGTGGTGGCGTCATAAGCAAACAAATAATCAACCGTAGCAGCAAACTCAAATGCGCCCTTATAACCATGCTCACGCATCGCTGAAATCCATTTCGGATTTAACACCCGAGAGCGGATCACTCGATTAAGTTCTTCTTTTAACGTTCTAATTTTCGGCAACGATGGATTAGAGTGATCATTATGGTAAACCTGTGGCGATTGACCTGAAAGCACCGTAATAGCATTACTCATGCCACCTTGGAATTGATAATAATCATCGGAGTCGAGTAAATCATGCTCACGGTTATCTTGGTTTTGCACCACCACATCAATGCTCGATAGTTGGTGCCTAAATGCAGCCTTCGCTTCTACGCCATCACTCGCATCTTTACCATAGGCATAGCCGCCCCAATTAATATAAGCTTGGGCTAAATCCGCTTGATCTTGCCAACAGCGTTCATCAATTAAGCCTTGCAAGCCAGCGCCATAGGCACCCGGTTTACTACCAAACACTCGATAACTGGCTTGGCGTTTGGCGTCAACGCTCGATAATCCTTGGCTGATTAACTGTTGAGTACGCTGATTAATGTTTTCGCTAATAGTATTAGCAAAGCCAGGATCCTCATAATCATCGAGTGCCAATACGGCGGCATCAAATAACTTCATCACGTTTGGAAAAGCATCACGGAAAAAGCCAGAAACCCGTAAAGTGACATCAATGCGCGGTCGATTAAGCAACATACAAGGGACTATTTCGAAATCAATGACCCGCTGTGATCCGACCGCCCAAATTGGTTTAATGCCCATTAAGGCAAAGGCTTGTGCGATATCATCACCGCCGGTGCGCATGGTTGCTGTTCCCCACACCGATAAGCCTAGTTGTTTAGGATAATCACCATGTTCTTGTAAATGACGATCGATTAGCGCCTGAGCTGACTTTTGTCCCAGCGCCCAAGCGGCATGAGACGGAATAGAGCGATTATCCACTGAATAGAAATTGCGACCGGTGGGTAGGGTATCCAAACGACCACGGGTTGGCGCGCCGCTCGGGCCAGGCTCAATAAACTGGCCCGATAACCCTTTAAGTAACGCCGATAATTCCTGCTCGGCACTTAAATTTAACACCGCTAAAATAGTATTTTTAATATAATGTAGTTGCACTGAGGTATGGGGGTAATCACTAGCCAATTTATCTAAACTTAATGCCGCAGAACTAATGTCTTGCTCGCCTAAGACATAATCTTCGATCAGTCGCAGTGCTAACAGTTCAAGCCGTTCGCGGCTATCATTTTGGGTCCGCCAACTAGCCTCGCTAATGGCTAATAACACAGGCGGCTTGTTCCCCTGCCAGACTTCACTCGTTGCGATCAAAGGATCAAAAGTTTTTCCTGCCACCATCAGGTTAAGATCAGCACTTAGGTTATGTAGGATCCCTTGACTGATGTTGTCATTACCCCGTGGCAGCCGCAACAGTGATACCAATGTTTCTGCCAACTTTTCAGCCGGTGGCATTTGCCCCAGTCGATGCAAGCCATGGCGGATCTGCGCCTCTTTAATATCACACAAATAAGCATCAAGTTGATCAAGCATTTGATCATTAGATTGTGCCTTACCGCCCGTTAACTCTTGACCAAGGTTACTGTGGTTAACCGCATCAATAATTTTGCCACGTAACCATTCACTGCGCGCAGGATCCATCCCCATCGCCTGATAATATTCATCGACTAGGTGTTCTAATTCTGCCAACTCACCATAGAGTTCAGCCCGCGCCATTGGCGGCATTAAGTGATCAATGATCACCGCTTGGATCCGCCGTTTAGCCTGCGCCCCTTCCCCGGGATCGTTAACAATAAACGGGTAAAAATTTGGCATTGGTCCAAGTACTAAATCAGGCCAACATTGATCTGATAACGCAATACCATTACCCGGCAACCACTCTAAGTTACCGTGTTTGCCGACATGAACAATGGCATCGACCTGATAAACATGGCGCAACCAAAAATAAAAGGCCAAATAACTGTGGGGTGGTACTAAATCAGGATCATGATAATTGGCCGCCAAATCAAGGTTAAATCCACGAGCTGGCTGAATACCTACAAAGGTTTGATCCAATCGGATCCCTGAGATCATCAAACGATCATCACGGCATTTAGGATCTTGGCTCGGTTCGCCCCAGCGGGATAATATTGCTTGTTGGTTAGCCGGTGGTAACTGTGAAAAATACTGCTGATAATCGCTTAACGACAGGCTTTGCCAGCAAGGTAAATGATGCAGCGTATCAGGATTGTTAGTCACCGCCCCCAGTAATTCTTTGATTAAGGCGGTGCCGTCTTCGGGAATATTTGCCACCGGATAACCAGCGTTAACCAAGGTATTAAGAATGTTGATCGTCGATTGCGGCGTGTCTAACCCAACGCCGTTACCAATCCGGCCATCTTTAGTCGGATAATTAGCAATGATCAATGCTAGTCTTTTGTTCGAATTACTTTTTACCGTGAGTTTGCAGTAATTGGCTGCTAATTTAGCCACAAATTGCGCACGTTCGCGGTGTAATTGATATTTAATCACCGACGACTGACAACGCTCATCGTAATGAGCTGCGGCTTTAAAGCTAATCGCACGGGTAATAATCCGGCCATCCATTTCCGGTAACACCACTTGCATCGCCATATCACGACTGTGTAAACCTCGGGTGCTGCTTAACCAATCTTGCTCGGTACTGCTAGCAAGTTGGAGCTGTAAAATCGGAATATCCAGCACAAACGGCGAATCAAATTGACTCGGGGTCGAGCTTAAATCTGGACTCGGGGCGCGGTGACAGGAGAACCCTGTGGTATTAATAATAATGCTAGCTTGGGTGTCGACTAATAATTGGTTTATCAAACTTAAGGATTCAGGATCACGTAACGAAGAAATCGCTATCGGTAAGGGATTTAAATCTTGCTGTTCAATAATCTCAATGAAGCCATCGAACATCTCGGTATTGGCACTTTGTAAATGGCTGCGATAAAACAACAGCACTGCCACTTGGCATTTTTGATCAACACCCCAACGCTGCTGCCAATCCGCCAAACTGACAATGCTATGAGGACGTTGATTCTGCGCCATATACAACATGCAGTTCGGTAACACCTGCGGCGGTTGCCACGGTGCTGAAAATTGTAAAAACTGATCGCCAAGGTAATGAAAAAGCTGCTCGATATTGGCAACCCCACCTTCACGAAAATAACGCCACACCTGTTGAACGGCAGCTGGAGTTACCGTAGAAGCGGCGGTTAATTCAGGATCAGCGACATCATCACCGGGCACAAAAATAAGATGACGCGGTTGCTGATCACCCCCCTCATTCGCCCAGCTTAATAGCCGTTCAAAACCATAGGACCAATAATTTTTACCACCTAATAATGACACCACAACGACTTGTGCATGATCCAAAACCTTATGTTGGTACAGGTCAAAGGCGGCAGGTTTAAGTAACTGCATCCAATTAGCGATTCGAACACTGGGAAATTGTGCTGGCAACGCCGCCGCACCACTAGAGAGCGCAGCTAAAGAGCTATCGGCGGCGGAAAGGATAACCAGCTGAGCCGGTGTTTGGGCCAAATCGATAATACCCTCATCATCGGTAAAACCACCGGGTTGCGCCGCCAATAGATGCATTTATGCACTCACTTTAATTAATGCTGGTGCTAATGCTGCTTCAATATCTTGTTGGTTAATATTTTTACCAATAAAAACCAATTGAGTCAGGCGTTCATCATCAGCATTCCACATCCGATCAAAATGGACATCGATACGTTTGCCAACCGCTTGAACCACTTGGCGCATTGGCTTATTCGGCAATGCCGCAAAACCCTTAGCGCGATAAATATTATGGCTGTTTAGTAGCTCAGTTAGAATTTTTTGTAGCTTGTCGCCATCGACTTCGCCTAATTTAATCACAAACGAATCAAAATGATCATGGGCATGAGAATGATCTTCGCCATGATCGTGATGATGATCATGATGGTTATGAACATGATTAATTTTATCTTCCGCTGCGGATCCAAGCCCGATAATCGCATCTAGTTGCACCGCACCGTGGTCAACATAAATCGTTTTAACCGCCGCTGGCACTCGCGCTGAAATAACCGATTGAATTTTTTGTTGTTGCTCTTGATTTAATAAATCATTTTTAGTCACTATCACTAAATCGGCAGCACTGAGCTGATCTTCCAGCAACTCTTCCAGACTAGGATCATGATCTAAACTCTCATCAGCTAAACGCTGTGCCTGTACTTTATCGGTATCATCGGCAAAACGACCTGCGGCAACAGCAGGACCATCGATTAACGTAATCACCGAATCAACGGTACAATACTGCTTTATTTCAGGCCAATTAAACGCCTGAACTAAGGGTTTAGGCAAAGCTAAGCCGCTTGTTTCAATTAAAATATGGTCGATATCATCACGACGCTCAACCAACTGCTTCATCACTGGCAAAAATTCTTCTTCGACAGTGCAACAAATACAACCGTTAGCCAATTCATAAATCCCATTTTCACCAACCGCAGGCGCGGCAGATTCATCATCACAGTCTAATGGACAGCTTCGCAATAAATCAGCATCAATATCGAGCTCGCCAAATTCATTAACAATCACGGCAATACGCTTGCCAGTAGCTTGCTTAAGCACGTTTGATAATAAGGTGGTTTTACCGCTACCGAGAAAGCCAGTAATGATAGTCACTGGGATTTTGTTTAACGCCATGGTGGTACTCCAAATAATAAATTATCGCAATTATAAGTTGAAAAACTTAGCTTGTACAAAGGATTAACAGTTTTATTAATACCATTGTAGGACAACAGCTAACAAGAAGTTATAATGCGCCAAAGAGGAGATTATAATGTTAGATATTACATCGCTTGGTGATGATTCAGGCGTACTTATTTGTGGCCACGGTAGCCGCGCAAAAATAGCAGAGCAAGAATTTTCATTATTGGCCAAGGGACTAAAAGAACGCCACCCTAGCCTCAAAATAGATTATGGTTTCTTAGAGTATTCAGCACCGAATATTCATACCGCACTTGACCGTTTATTGGCTCAAGGTGTTACTAAAATTCATGCGGTACCAGGGATGCTCTTTGCAGCAACCCACGCTAAAAATGATATTCCATCGGTCTTAACCACCTATCAGGAAAAGCATCCTCAACTTGAAATAAGTTATGGTCGTGAACTTGGGTTAGAAAATGAAATGATCAAGGCATTCGAACAACGGATCCTTGAATCAATCGGCTTAAATGAAGCGCCAGCAGCGGGCGAACTTTATGACACAATGTTGATTGTCGTTGGTCGTGGCACCTCGGTGGTTGAAGCCAATGCTGAAGCGGCAAAATTAACCCGAATAGTCTGTGAAAATCTGGGCTTTGGCTGGTCAGAAACCGTGTATTCCGGTGTTACTTTTCCATCGGTTGGTCGTGGTTTAGAAATGGCGCTTAAATTAGGTTTTAAGAAAATTGTAGTAGCACCCTATTTCCTATTCGGCGGTCGCCTAATTGACCGTATTTATGCTTATGTTGATAAAGTAGCGGAAGAAAACCCACAAGTAGCCTTTTTCAAAGCAGATTACCTACGCGCCCAAGATCATGTGATTAATACCTTTGAGCTACGCATTAATGAAACCATTGATGTTGAATCGAGCCAGCTTAATTTAATGAGCGACTTTAAAGCCCGATTAGCGCGGGGCGAAGTTGATGTTCACCATCATCATGCCGAATTTAAACCTGAAACAACTGAGACTAAACATACTCACAGCCATGAGCATGAGCATGATCACTCGCACGATCATTCACACAATCATGATCACAGGCATTCCCATGGTCATAGCCATGCGCCGTACAAGCATATTGCGCACCCACACGGTCCACGTACCATGATTAACGACAATGTTTGCTGCTGTTTTATGGCACAATTTCCTGAAGAAGTGATCAAACAAGAACAACAAGATTTAAATCAAGATCGCATGCCGACTTGTAAGCAATCTTAGATTAGAGCTTGAATGAAGAGTAGGCGGAAATGGACTCCCAATTTAAGTTAGAAAACAAAAATTTGTAATCATTATCGTATACGTAAATATTACAACGTAATCAAATATGATTACATTTGTTTGAAAGTGTAATCTAAATAGATTACACTAAGTTCAAGTGAACACTGATATTTAGATATTACTATGATTAAATTTACCATCAAAAATCCGACAAATACGGTTCGCTCAATGGTGCACGAGCAATATAAAGAAATAGCTAATTCTGCAGCTAGATTAAAAGGTGCGCCAAAGATACCCGCTGAAGGCTGGGTTCGGACAATCCGGAAGGCACTTGACATGTCTGGCGCACAATTAGCCGAACGACTAAACCTTAGCAGAAATAGAGTTTCTATTCTTGAGCGTCGTGAGGTTGGAGGTGAAATTACGATCAACCAACTCAAAAAAATGGCCGATCAATTAGGCTGTGATTTCACTTACGCCTTAATCCCTAAACAGGACATAAATTTAATCATTGAAGAGCGTGCAGAACTGTTAGCCAAAGGGGCTTTATCGATGAATTCACAGAATATGTTTCTAGAGGCGCAAGTCATTAGCCCTGAAAAAGAAAAATTTCTCATTAACGAATTAAAACAAGAGCTACTAAATACTGGTGGACGAGCGCTTTGGAAAAAGGAGTCATGAGGATTTGAGTTTAATATCAGATGACCCTGATGGAGCAACGCCTCTTTCCCCTGATGATCTCCTAGGATTAAAACTCCCACATATTCAAACCCGTGCGCAACTTAATGAAGTTGAAGCAGCTAATATTCTTCAAGGCCAACTTTGGGTGTCTGGATTAAAAATCCTAACGATAGATCATATCTTTAGTCGAGCTTTTGTTATTGCTCTTCATCAGAACCTGCTGGGAGAAGTTTGGTCATGGGCAGGTAGGTTTCGTACTAGAGAGCTTAATATCGGTGTTGATCCGCTGAACATCTCTGTTGATTTACATAACTTTCTAGAAGATGCCAAATGCTGGGTTGAGTTTAGCCATTATTCGGAGCTAGAACTTAGCGCCAGAATTCAACATAAACTGGTGCAGATTCACCCTTTCCCAAACGGAAATGGTCGGCACTCAAGAATATTCACTGACATTGTTCGAATATTCTTGTTAAACAAAAAACCACTAAAATGGTCAAACGTCAAACTAGAAGATATATCGAAAGAAAGAGCAGCCTACATCTCTGGTCTACGTCAAGCCGATGGTGGCGATTACTCAGCGATGATCCAATATCTTGAAAAACTAGGTAACGAATAAGATAAAAGGCTTTTTTGTAGCCTTGAGTCGAAGTATCAGCCAACCAAGGGAGTGGTAGAAAACTCAAAATAGAATGGTGTAAATGGGACGTCTTACCTTTGGCATTGCCGATATCGCCTATCGCAACCGGAATTTCTGCTGGCTCAGGCACCATAAATCCAGCCAAAAATATGACCATGCCACCTACCATGTTAATTGTTTTGACCCAGGTATTGTCGATACACCAATGTTAAAACAAGCCTTTCCAAAAAACTATCATTCTTATATCCTTTTGTTCGTCAATTCATTGCTCGCAGTCCAAACAAGGGCGCTGAAACTGGCATTTATCTATCTGAACTTTTGCCTAATCATAATATTACAGGTCAATATTTTAAGGATAAAAAGATTAAAAAAGTTAACTCTTTAGCAAATGATCAGTCATTGGCTGAGTGGCTATGGCAGGAAAGCGAGAAAATATTAGGCTTTGTATATCCAAATGTTAGTAAAAATTTAAGAAGATCTTGGGCTAATTAGACTACCAATTTCATTTTTCATCCAAGACTTTTTGGATTTCGACATTTATCAAATAAAATTGATTCCAATATACCAGATAACCCAAATCTTGTTATGAGGTTGGATTTTTATAGCCCCATTTCCTGAAGAAGTGATCAAACAAGAACAACAAGATTTAAATCAGGATCGCTCGCCGACTTGTAAGCAGTCTTAATTTAACTAATAGCGAAACGGGGAAGGACTCCCGTTTTTATCGTGAAAACTATAGTATCAATGATTACCAAATCTGCAGACCATCACCGAGTAATTTAGCCCCCGACAAAAACAAAAAAAGATAACTCACCCGATAAATTAATTGCTCACTAGAACGGTGCAACAAAATAACCCCCACTTTGACTCCAACAGGAGCGAGTGGCATTAATAAAGCAGCAGTAAATAAATTCGTTGTATCAAAGTTACCTAACAAAGTATAAGGAATTAATTTACACAAATTAACGATACCAAAAAATAATGCCATGGTGGCAATTAAAGTAACTTTCTCAAGTTTTTGTGGTAATAAGTAGATACTGACAGGACCGCCACCAGCATGAATTGTGGTACTAGAAAAACCTCCTAAAATACACCATAACCAAACATTACCTTGCTGAGAACTGCTGTGTTTCTTGAATAAATATTGCAAGAAAAACAGTAGCGACAATAAACCAACAACGATATTAAGTCCGACGGGTTCTATGATACCCATCAATATACTTGCCAAAAACACACCAATAAACGCAGCAGGTAGCATCCGCTTTAGTAGTGTGTAATCGGCGTAACGATAATGAACACGAATGGCGAATATATCCATCACACATAAAATTGGCAATAAAACAGCGGCAGCTTGCATAGGAGACACCGCTAACGCCATCAAGGGCACTGCGATAACCCCCATGGCGCCGCCAAAACCACCTTTACCAATACCATAAATCAAAACAGCAGGAACAGCAGTAATATAAAACCAAGGATCCGTTATCAGCATACTATACTCATAATAAAGTTGCAGATTTTAGAGCTTAGCGATGGTTACTGACTTACCACTAGTTAGTGATTCTTGGGCAGCATCAGCCATCATTTGTGCCTTCATACCATCGATAAATGACGGTGATGTTGGCACTTTTTTAATTAATGCATTAATAAAACTATCAAGTTGAGCCCGGTAAGCAGCTTGATAACGCTCGATAAAAAATGGATTAAGCACACTTTGAGCATCCGTATTCGCGGCCGTTGATTTAGTTACCGAATTGGGACGCGGATTATTTGACTGTAGCATCCCTTTACTGCCAAAAGCCTCAAGCCGCTGATCGTAACCATACACACAACGTCTGGCGCCATTGATATGACAGAGTTTACCCGACGCTGTTTTAAGCGTTAGCATGACACTATCTACATCACCAATTTTAGCCAACTCAGGATCAATTAGCGTACTACCAATGGCATGAATCTCAGTCGCCTCCTCACCCGTAATAAAACGGAACATATCAAAATCGTGAATAATCATGTCACGAAATATCCCCCCAGAATGACGAAGATATTCAGCGGGTGCTATATCAGGGTCACGGCTGGTGATAATAAGCTGTTGCAGTTCACCAATCTCGCCTTGATTAAGCTGCTGCTGTAATTCCGCATGTGTGGGATCAAAACGACGGTTAAAACCAATTTGAATTGGCACCTGGCAATCTTTAATTTTATCCCAACATTGACGAACTAAATCAGTGCTGAGATCAATCGGCTTTTCACATAAAATAGCCTTGCCTGCCAGTGCACTTTTAATAATAAGTTCGACATGAGTGTCCGTGGTGGTGGCAATCAACACCGCATCAATACTGTCATCAGCCAATATTTGATCGACCGATTCAACGGCTGTTGCGCCATATTTATCCGCTAATTCATTAGCGGCAGGCTGATAAGTATCAAAAACATAGCTTAAATTAGCCTGCGCTGATGCCGAAATCAAACCAGCATGCATCTTACCGATACGACCAGCACCTAATAATGCAAAATTTATCATCGTCATTAATCCTTGTTGATTATCCACTCATGAGCAGGATCGTTCTTAAATACCCATTCACGCGTCGGTCCAGCCATTACGTTTAAGTAATACAGTTCATAACCGTGGGGGGCACCCACTGGATGATAGCCTTCTGGCACCATGACCACCGAATTATTCTCAACTGAAATGGTTTCATCAATACTACGATCATCGGTATAAACTCGCTGAAATGCAAAACCTTGTTCAGGATTAAGTTTATGAAAATAAGTTTCTTCTAGAGAGCTTTCTAGCGGTAAATTATCACTGTCATGTTTATGCGGCGGATAGCTAGACCAATTACCATCTGGGGTGATAACTTCAACCACGAGCAATTTTTCAGCCTCCATATTGGCAAATAAAATATTACAAACATGACGTTGATTAGTCCCTGTACCCCTGGTTTCATAACTGCAATCTTGCGGTTTAATCAATCGGGTCGGATAAGTCCCGACGGCTGGTGCTCGACAGATTGCAATTTCAAGTTCAGTATTGGCTATAACGCTTATCGCATCTTTTGGTGGCGTATAAACACTATATGGTGCTTTTTTCTCAAACACGGACATCCGTTCACCAATGTTTTTCCACGACTGTTGCGCGGTAGTAACATCAGCAAGACCACTAACGATGACCATACAAGTTTCTTGATCATCACTACTAAATATTTTACTTTCACCAGCGGCTAGTTGATGAACTTCAAAACTAACATATTGCCAGTTTGCCGATTGCGGCGTAATTTTTTGAATGCAGCCTGCATCATCAATATTACTTGGACGACTGTGTAAATAAGACATAATTTTACCTTTAACTCCCCAACGTGTCAGGGTTCTTGCGAATCAAGCTGATGAACGAGGCTTAGGGCCAGTGATTGCACTAGGCACATAGTTGATGTTAAAGACCGAAAGGAGTGTACCTCGGCTTCTTTAACCACAAAACATACCGAGGCGTACTGAGCCAAAGGGCTTAGCAAACTATCAGTAAATACAATAACGGGATTGCCCCGAGCAATAGCATTATTTAGAGTCTGTTGTGTTTCATCAGCATACGGATAAAAACTAATAACAATCACGGCGTCATTTTTACGAATTAAATGATCTTGCTCCTGATGCATACCACCAACGCCATCGAGTAAAAAACAACGTAAATTAATGTGGTTAAACAGGTATGCTAAATAACTCGCAATAGGAAATGATCGACGTACAGCTTTAACATGAATAGAATCAGCTTGAGACAATATGTTTCTAGCTTGCTCCAAATCTTGTTGGCTAATATTGTTTTTAAGATTAGTTAATGCTTGGCTATTAGCGTGGCTTAATTGCTCCAGCAGTCTAATACCAGCATCTTTCCCCTCAAGACTACGATCGTCTTGAATGAGTTTTATTCTTTCTTCATAATTAGGCGATTCTTGCAGCAATTTATTTTGAAACAATTTCTGCATATCACTAAAACCAGTAAACCCAAAAGCATGGGAAAATCTGATTAAGGTAGAAGGATGGACATTGGCATCTTTTGCAATCACAGCAACCGTACCAAATGCGATTTCATTAGGACTATCTAAAATATACTTAGCAACTTGTTGCAAGCGTTTACTTAACTCACTAAAATTTTTAGTAATTTCAGCGTTTAAATCATCCAATTCTGTCGCATTTTTATCTCTTATCACGTCCATCTCATCACCTTAGCTAAAATATTTTTAAATTAAAGACTCTAAAATAAAACAAACATTCTAAAATTTAAAGCCTCTAACCCAAAATACTGGTTTATTAATCATAATATCGCTTAATAAACTCTTTTAACGCACGGTGCCGGCTAGTTTTTCAACTAAGGCTAAATTATCTTTAGTGACATAGCCTGGACCCGAATTCATATTGTTACTTGGAATAATCCCGTAACGACTGTAAAGAGTTAACATCACGACAGGCATATAGCCCTGTAAAAATGGTTGTTGATCGATAGAGAACTTAATCGTGTCATTCTTGATTGCGCGCGCTATTTCATCACTTAAATCGAATGTGCTGAAATGAATCTTTCCACTCATTTTCATTTTTTTCAGTGCACGAATTGTCGGATGAGCCGATGTTGGCCCTAATGCTAAAATAGCACTGGTGTCAGGGTTACGACGTAAAAATGCCTGAACCTTCTTTTCAATTCCGGTCGGATCTTGTTGAGCATCAATCATACTAACGCTTAATTCAGCACCAACGGCATCTGCATATCCCTGACATCGCTCTACTGATGCAGGATTAGTGATGTAATGATTAACACACAAGAAACTAGTGACACCCGCTTTTTTTGCTTTTTGACCAGCACCAAAACCGGCGTCATATTCTGGTTGACCAATATGCAATAATGCGCCCAGTTGCTCGCTTTGCTTAGCAGTGCCAGAGTTAATAGTAATGACCGGAATACCTTTTTTCGCCGCTTTAGCCAATGGTTTTTTTAAGACATCAAAATCAGCAATGGTGACGATAATACCATCGGGATTTGAAGCAATAGACTGCTCTACAATCCTTGCCATGTCAGCTAAGTCACCCGTCGACGGATTACGGTAATCGACTCGTACTCCCATCGTTTCTCCAGACTCTTTAACTGCGTTTTTAATCGTATTCCACCAGGAATCAGAATCAGGGGCATGGCTAATCATCACAAAGCGTTCATTAGCCGCTTGTGCTGACAGCGATGTCATCATCATTCCGCTTACAGCAATAGTTGCCAGCAATATTGCTGACGTTTTTTTAATAATTTTTTTCATTGCTTACTCCAGTTTATTTAATAATAACCCATCAGTATCAGAAGTACCTAAACACGAAGGGAATGTAAATTTCACAACGCTCAATTTCAGAATGAACGTTCCATAAACAGAAGAACATGAACTTTTTTTACTGTCAATCTAATTTACATTTTTTTTACAACTGTATTTTATTCAACCCAAAAATCTCAATTTTTTATTATATTTTGAGATGAAACCAATGACAATACGATAATTTTACGTCAAAACCCACCAAAACAAAAATATAGAACAAACATTTCATAACATGTAACTAGTTGTTATAAGGAAAAATAAAAACAACACCAACAACGATTTTAAATATTTTTATTATTTAATGTTAAAAATATTGATTGAGTTGTTGCCATTTTGGAATTTTTATTCTAAATTAAATGTCAGTTCAGTCTACAAGACTTCGAATTAAAGGCCTATAACAAAATTCAGCTACCTCGCTCCCTAGACAAAGGAGTCGGTATTTAAAGAAACCAAAAAAAAAGGGTTGGAATATGTCAACTGCTAGCATCGAGAGCACAACTAATTCTCGCAGCGATGAACGCATCAGAGAAGTGTCAAAAATAAAAAAATTACTTAACCGACCAGATTTTGGCGCCATGTCTGGCGTAATTCTGGTCTTCATTTTCTTTGCCTTTGTCGCTGGCGACTCTGGCATGTTTGCCGCCGACGGCATTCTTAACTGGTCAACAGTATCGGCTCAACTTGGTGTCTTAGCCGTCGGAGCCTGTTTGTTAATGATTGCAGGTGAATTTGATCTATCGATGGGTTCAATGATTGGCTTCGCGGGAATGGTTATTGCAATCCCAGCGTTATACTGGGATTGGCCAGTCTGGAGTAGCATTCTACTAGCATTCACAACCGCAATGGCAATCGGCTGGTTCATTGGCTATATCGTTGTTCGCACCGGACTCCCTTCCTTTATTGTCTCATTAGCCTTCTTGTTTATATTACGCGGCCTAACAATTGCCCTATCAATATTATTTACCAATAAAACCATTGTCAGTGGCGTCGATCGTGTCGCTGAAAATGATTGGTTGGCCCCGTTCTTTGGTGGTGAATTCGGAACAGGTTTCTTTACCTGGTTAGCATCAATTGGTGCTATTTCTACCTATAACGATGGTTCGCCATTAGTTAGTGGCATTCCAATGATTATTGTTTGGTGTGTTGTGTTGGCCGTAGTGGCTAGCTGGGTACTGTTCAAAACCAGTTTCGGTAACTGGATTTTTGCGGCTGGCGGTGATGCTAAAGCAGCGAAAAATGTCGGCGTCCCTACCGACAGAGTAAAAATCATTTTATTTATGTTCACCGCATTTTGCGCCACCTTGTATGCCTCTTGTCAGGTACTAGAATTCGGCTCTGCCGCGGCGGATCGTGGTTTATTAAAAGAGTTTGAGGCAATTATCGCTGTTGTAATAGGCGGTGCCTTATTAACTGGTGGTTACGGTTCGGTCCTTGGTGCTCTGTTTGGTGCGTTAATTTTTGGTGTTGTTCAAATGGGTATTTTCTTCACCGGTATTAGTTCAGATTGGTTCCGGGTTTTCCTCGGTGTCATGTTATTAGCCGCTGTGTTATTTAACAACTTCGTCCGTAAACGCATCACCCAAGCCAGCTAAATTAAGGAATAGTCATGAGTGAATTTATCATAGAACTTAAGAATGTTAGCCGTTACTTTGGTTCGGTTATCGCATTACAAGATATAAATATGCAAGTAAAATTGGGGGAGGTTCATTGTTTACTCGGCGACAACGGTGCCGGTAAATCGACCCTAATCAAAACATTGGCTGGCGTTCATAAGCCCAGTGAAGGTGAGTTTCTTTATGAAGGGAAGCCAATGACCCTAACATCGCCAAGACAAGCTCTAGATCTAGGTATTGCTACTGTTTACCAAGATTTGGCATTGGTGTCCTTAATGAGCGTAACCCGTAACTTTTTCATGGGCCGCGAGCTAACCAAAGGCTGGGGACCCTTTAAATATTTTGACACCCAGACAGCCAACAAAATTGCGGTTGCTGGCTTAGCGGAAATGGGGATAGAAGTAAGAGATCCCGAGCAAGCTATCGGCACGATGTCTGGCGGTGAACGCCAATGTCTGGCGATTGCCCGTGCGATTCACTTTGGTGCCAAGGTACTAATACTTGATGAACCAACGGCAGCACTGGGCGTCAAGCAATCTGCCAACGTGCTGAAAGTCGTTGCCAAGGCAAAGGCTCGCGGCCTAGCGGTTATTTTAATTACCCACAATGTTCATCACGCTTACCCAGTCGCCGACCGTTTTACTTTGTTAAATCGTGGTCAGAGTTTAGGTACCTTCCTTAAAGCAGATGTCACACGTGAAGAAGTACTCGAGATGATGGCTGGCGGTCAAGAGCTGGCAGATTTAGAATCTGAACTTGCCGAATTCCAACGCGCAGATAGCGCGGATAACGACGGTGGCAACCATGCGTTAGACGCAGGCCAAGCCGCAACAAACTCAATGCAAAAAGCAGCAAATGGATAAAGGAAAAAGCATGAAAACAATTAGAGTAGGTCTAATCGGCACGGGCTACATGGGCAAGGCCCATGCTATCGCACTACGCTCAGTCCCTGCGGTATTTCCTTTAAGTGCCAAGGTTGAGTGTGAGATGTTAGCCGAGGTTAATGATCAATTAGCCGCCGAGAAAGCAATCGAGCTTGGCTTTAATCGCTCAACTGGTGATTGGCTTGAGTTGGTCAACGATCCCAATATCGATGTCGTCGATATTTGTTCACCAAATTATCTCCATAAAGAAATGGCCTTAGCCGCTATTGCCGCTGGCAAGCATGTTTATTCAGAAAAGCCACTGGCATTAAATGCTCAAGATGCGTTAGAAATGACCCTTGCGGCTGAAAAAGCAGGGGTTAAAACCCTCGTTGGCTTTAACTATGCTAAAAATCCAGCCAGTCAATTAGCGAAAGAAATCATTGCCAATGGTGAAATTGGTGAAGTGGTTCATTTCCGTGGCACTCATAACGAAGATTACCTCGCCGATCCAATGACACCATTTAGCTGGCGTTTGAAACGTGAATTTTCAGGCTCAGGCACACTGGGCGATATGGGTTCTCATATTATCCATATGGCGCAATATTTAGTGGGTGACATCATCGCCGTTAATGGTGACTTGCAAACCGTGATTAAACAACGCTCTCTTCCAGGACAACCAGGTCAAGTTGGCACCGTTGAAAATGAAGATCAGGCCCATGCGATGGTACGTTTCGCTAATGGTGCTATTGGCACGATCGAATCTAGCCGTATCGCCTGCGGTCGAAAAATGGGGCTGACTTATGAGGTTACTGGCACCAAAGGAACCATCATATTTGATCAAGAGCGCATGGCAGAATTAAAGCTATTTACCCGTGGTAGCAATACTGCTCGTGAAGGTTTCAAAACCATTTTAGTGGGTCCGGAGCACCCAAATTACAAACATTTTTGTATTTCAGCTGGCCACGGTATTGGCTACAACGATCAAAAAATTGTTGAAGTACGCGATTTGATCGAAGGTATTGCCAATGACACGCCAATTTGGCCTGATTTCAGAGCGGCCTACGAAGTTAATTTAGTAGTCGATTGCATTGAAAAATCTCATCGACTAGGTCAATGGGTTGCGTTTAAGCCGCAAGATTAATCTTGCGCTAATTTTCTTATCGGAGAACAACGATAATGAGTAAAGAATTTAAATTTGATGTGATTTGTCTTGGTCGCGCTGCGGTTGATCTTTATGGTGACCAAATAGGTAGTCGCCTCGAAGACGTGTCATCGTTTAGTAAATCCCTAGGTGGTTCATCAGGTAATATCGCCTTTGGCACCGCCCGTTTAGGATTAAATTCATCGATGCTAACCCGTGTTGGTGATGAGCACATGGGCCGTTTTGTTCGTGAAGAATTAGCACGCGTCGGCTGTGATGTTAGCCATGTAGTAACCGATCCTAAGCGGTTAACTGGTTTAGTATTATTATCAATTAAAGATAACGACAGTTTTCCACTGCTGTTTTATCGTAACGATTGCGCCGACATGGCGATTGACAGTGATGATTTTGATCTTGATTATATTGCGTCCAGTAAATCTCTATTAATCACTGGTACACACTTTTCAACCAAACAAACCAATGCCACCAGCCTAAAAGCGATTGAATATGCGCGCGCTGCAGGTACTAAAGTTATTTTAGATATCGATTACCGTCCGGTTCTGTGGGGCTTAACTGGATTAGGCGATGGTGAAACCCGTTTCGTTTCTAATGAGTCGGTCACTGAGCACCTGATGTCAATTCTGCCATTATGTGACTTAATTGTTGGCACCGAAGAAGAAATTCATATTGCTGCAGGTAGCACTGACACTATCGAGTGTTTACGTAAAATTCGCGCAATTAGTAACGCCGAAATCGTAGTAAAGCGTGGCGCGCTAGGTTGTTCGGTATTCGATAGTGCCATTCCAGATACCCTAGACGATGGATTTACCAGCTATGGTGTTCAAGTTGACGTCCTTAATGTATTAGGTGCGGGCGATGCCTTTTTAAGTGGTTTCTTGCGCGGTTGGTTACGCGATGAGAATTACGAAAAATGTTGTGCTTATGCTAATGCTTGTGGCGCGCTAGTGGTGTCACGACACAATTGCTCTCCTGCTATTCCATCGGCCATTGAACTCGACAACTATATTGCACGTCAGCATAGTATTAAACGTCCAGATCTAGATCCTGAACTAAACAACTTGCACCGTATGACCACTCGCAGCCCAGCGCAGTGGGATGAGTTATGTATTTTAGCCTTTGATCATCGTAAACAATTTTATGAAATGGCTCGAGAGCTTAATGCCGACCCAGCCCAGATTGGCTATTTAAAACAGCTCTTAGTTAAAGCCGCCGTTGCGGGTTCGCAAAGTGAAGGTTTTGACTTCCAAGCTGGCGTATTAATTGACGATACCTACGGTCAAGACGCGCTTAATCAAGTGACAGGTCGCAACTGGTGGATTGGTCGTCCGGTTGAACTGCCGAGCTCTCGCCCGCTGGAACTTGAAGGTGGTCGCTCGATTGGTTCACGTCTTAAAGACTGGCCTCAAGAGCATATCGTCAAATGTTTGGTCTTTTTCCACCCTGACGACAAGATTGAACTACGCCTAGAGCAAGAACGTCAAGTCGTTGAGCTGTACAAAGCCTGTTGTGCCAGTGGTCATGAACTGCTACTAGAAATCATTCCACCAGCAACCATGACGATTGATGACAGTACAGTCGTCCTTGGAATGCAGCGCTTTTACAACCTTGGTGTTCAGCCAGATTGGTGGAAACTGCCCGCACCAACAGTCAATGCTTGGCGCGATATTTCGGCACTAATTAAGCAACGTTCACCACATTGTCGCGGCGTTATTTTACTTGGACTCGATGCACCTCTTAGCGTACTTGAAACCGCCTTTAGAGCCAGCGCCGATTTCGATATCTGTAAAGGATTTGCGGTTGGTCGTTCAATCTTTAGCGCGCCAAGTAAGGCGTGGTTTAAAGGCGATATTGATGACAGTGAATTGATCGAACAAGTAAAGCACAACTATTTACGCTTGGTTAACGCCTGGCGCAACCGCAAAGCTTAGGAGCTAGCGATGACAGCACAAAAAACGATACGTTTAACCGCAGCACAAGCATTGATCAAGTATTTGCAACAGCAGTACTTAGAATCATCTGAGCCTAACGGTCAAGCTGAAGCTATTTTTGCCGGTGCTTTTGCCATTTTTGGTCACGGTAACGTTGCTGGACTTGGCGAAGCTTTATATCAGGAACGTCAAAGTTTTCCGACCTATCGTGCTCATAATGAGCAAGGTATGGCGCATGCCGCCATTGCTTTTTCCAAGCAACACCGCCGCAGAAAAATGATGATGTGTACAACATCAATCGGGCCAGGCGCGACTAATATGGTCACGGCAGCCGGATTAGCACATGTAAATCGTCTCCCGGTGTTATTTGTACCGGGCGATACATTCGCTAACCGTACGCCGGACCCAGTGCTGCAGCAAATTGAGTGTTTTAACGATCCGACCATTTCGGTCAATGATTGCTTTAAGCCAGTGAGCCGCTATTTCGATCGAATTAATCGCCCTGAGCAGCTAATTAATAGTTTGCCAGTAGTGATGCAAACGTTATTAGATCCGATCAACTGTGGCCCAGTGACGCTTGCGATGCCGCAAGATGTTCAAACAATGGCCTTTGATTACCCTGTTTCGATGTTCGAAAAACGCATTCATCGCATTCGCCGTGGCGGTATCGATAGCGTCGAGTTTGAGCAGGTTTGCCAATTAATCCGTCAATCGAAAAAACCACTGATTATTGCTGGCGGCGGGGTTCATTATTCACAAGCCTGTGACGCACTAACCCAATTTGCCAGTGATCACTGCATTCCAGTAGCCGAAACGCAAGCTGGTAAAGGTAGCCTTAACTGGCAGCATCCTTACGCTGTCGGCGGCATTGGCGTAACAGGCAGCGAGGCAGCTAACACCCTGATCCGCCAAGCTGACTTAGTCATTGCTATTGGTTCACGATTGCAAGATTTCACCACCGAATCACGCACGTTATTTGGCGGTGATAGCACGCAACTAATCCAGATTAATGTTGGGCAATTCGATGCCAACAAACATGGCGCGGTGCCACTTCAAGCAGATGCTAAAGTCGCGTTAACACAGCTAACTCAAGCGTTAGGCGATTGGCAGTCAACAGCCCAATGGAGTGATGACATCGACAGTGCTAATCATCAGTGGCGCGAAGTTTACGAGCAAGTCACCGCCAATGTTGATGCCACACTGCCGAGCGATGCCCAAGTATTAGGCGCCATAAAGCGCCAGTCGGATCCCCGTGATGTCGTAGTTTGTGCGGCGGGTGGATTACCCGGCGATTTACACAAATTATGGCGTTGTGATGATCCCCAAAGCTATCACGTTGAATATGGATTTTCGTGCATGGGTTACGAAATTGCTGGCGGATTAGGAGTCAAAATGGCCAGCCCCGATCGTGATGTATTTGTCGTGGTTGGTGATGGTTCATACATGATGATGAATTCTGAACTAGCAACCTCAGTAATGAATGGTCATAAGATCATTGTTATTACGCTCGACAATCGCGGGTACGGCTGTATCAATCGCCTGCAAATTGGCACGGGCAACCAACCCTTTAATAACCTGCTTGAAGATTGCCTAACCTCTGTTCAGGACAGTCATGGCGTTGAACAAGGCGCGCCAAAGCTCGATTTTGCCGCTCACGCTAAAGCCATGGGCGCCAATAGCGAGACGGTTAGTTCGATCACCGAATTAGAGGCGGCAATTGTCCGTGCTAAAGCGAGCGATCGTAGTTACCTGATTGCCATTGATACTGACCCCTACATCACCACCAACAATGGTGATTCATGGTGGGATGTCGCGATACCTGAGGTATCAGCTAGCAAGACAGTAAATGATGCGCAGCAAAATTATCAACAGAACAAGGTTAAGCAACCTTACTAATTTTAAGACGGAGGCTCGTTAGCTTAGGCTGAGCCTCCCTCGACATGGATAACGATTATGACAGTACGCGTTGGGATAAACCCACTCACTTGGACCAATGATGACTTACCATCACTCGGTGCAGATACGCCCCTAACACAATGCCTTAGCGAAGGGCGTCAAGCTGGCTTTGCCGGTTTTGAACTCGGCAACAAATTTCCACGCCAAAGCGAGGCACTAAACACCGTCCTAGCGGAGCATGATTTGGCCTTAATTTCTGGCTGGTTTAGCGGCGAGCTGCTAACTCGCAGCGTCGAAGAAGAAATTGTTGCGATTGAAGATCACCTGCAACTGCTCAAAAAAGGCGGCTCAACCGTGATGGTTTATTGCGAAGTCACTGGTGCGATTCATGGCGCTCAAGATACACCGTTATCTAAACGCCCAACTATAGCACCCGCTGATTGGGCAAAATTTGGTGAGCGCTTAACTCAAGTTGCTGATTATTGTCTTAGTCAAGGTGTCCGTTTGGCCTACCACCACCATATGGGTACAGTGGTCGAAACGAGCGACGATATCGACTTATTAATGACTCATACAGGTGATTCACTGGGCTTATTACTCGACAGCGGTCACATCACTTATGCCGGTGGAGATCCAATGTCGGTCTTAGCAAAACATGGCGTACGCATTAATCATGTCCATACCAAAGATGTCCGTTTAAGTGTGTTACAAGACTCGAAAAATCGTAACTTGAGCTTTTTAGATTCGGTGCTCAACGGTGTATTTACCGTGCCTGGTGATGGCGACATTGATTACACCCCGATATTTTCAGCCCTCAATGACCTTAATTACGATGGTTGGTTAGTAGTAGAAGCCGAACAAGATCCGGCAATCGCTCATCCATTAACTTATGCCACCTTAGGTTTTAACAACATTCAAAAGTTTGCTCAGCAAGCTGGATTAACATTAGCGCAAGCAGGAGTATAAAAATGCAATTAATCGGTAATTTTATCAATGGTAAATTAACAGCCAGTGCAAGCACTCGCACGGCGCCAATTTTCAATCCAGCGACGGGTGAACAAACAAAGTCGGTCTCATTGTCGACCGTGTCCGAAACAGAGGCGGCCATTGGCGTTGCTCAAACAGCCTTTGAAACATGGAGAAAAATAACGCCACTAAATCGTGCTCGCGTGATGTTCCGTTTCAAAGCGTTAATGGAAGATAATATCGATCAACTGGCGCAAATGATCACTCTTGAGCACGGTAAAGTCATATCAGATGCCAAAGGCGAATTAACCCGTGGCATCGAAGTGATTGAGTTTGCCTGTGGCATTCCACATTTACTCAAAGGTGAACATTCATTAAATGTTGGCCGTGGTGTCGATAGCTTTTCATTAATGCAACCACTTGGGGTTTGTGCGGGTATTTCCCCGTTTAACTTCCCAGTGATGGTGCCGATGTGGATGTTCCCTATCGCGCTAGCTTGTGGCAATACCTTCGTGATGAAGCCGTCAGAAAAAGATCCATCGGTGATCATGAGAGTTGCAGAACTGTTGACCGAAGCGGGATTACCCGATGGCGTATTTAACATCGTTAACGGTGATAAAGAGTCGGTAGATGTGTTGTTAAGTGATACTCGTGTACATGCCATTAGTTTCGTTGGTTCGACACCTATCGCCGAGTACATTTACACAACTGGCAGTAAGCACGGTAAGCGAGTTCAAGCGTTAGGCGGCGCAAAAAACCACATGATCGTAATGCCAGACGCTGAAGTTAAGCAGGTGACATCCGCATTAATGGGCGCCGCCTATGGCTCTGCTGGCGAACGTTGTATGGCAATTTCTATTGCAGTATGTGTTGGTGATGAAACCGCTGACCGTCTAATAGAACAGCTTAAACAAGAAATTGAAGTCATGATTGTTGGTCCTGGTTCAGGTCTCGCTGAAGAAGCACACATGGGTCCATTAGTCAGCAAAGTACACGCTGACAAGGTCTTAAGTTACATTGATTCTGGCGTTAAAGATGGCGCCAGCTTACTCGTCGATGGACGTGCGTTTAGTGTTAAAAATCATGAACAAGGTTACTTTGTGGGCCCAACCTTATTTGATCACGTTAAGCCCGGCATGCGAATTTATGATGAAGAAATCTTTGGTCCAGTATTGTGTATCGTTCGCGTCGACAGTTACGATGAAGCCGTTGCACTGATTAATTCACATGAATATGGTAACGGCACCTCTATTTTCACCACCGACGGTGACAGCGCACGCCAGTTCTGCGAGCAAGTTCAGGTCGGCATGGTTGGAGTAAACATCCCGATTCCTGTGCCAATGGCATTCCATAGCTTTGGCGGCTGGAAACGCTCAGTCTTTGGTCCATTAAACATGCATGGTAATGATGGCGTTCGTTTCTATACCAAAATGAAGACCGTAACGGCAAGATGGCCTAAAGGCCAGCAAACCACTAATACCTTCTCAATGCCAACAATGAAGTAATATACCCTGAGTTGTCGGTCATCTAGTACTGGCAGCTCAACACTTCTCACTTGGTAAAATGACGATCTCTTAGATCATTTTACCAACACTCTACTTCCAAGTATCTTCAATACTTGCACTTCGACATGTCAAAGAATAAACGAAATAACATACTGATAAAAAACAAATAAAATACCAATTGGAATTTTTATTCTAAATACACAACAGTAAAATAAACTTATCAAATAATCATTGACAGACATATTAATTAGGAGTTTACTAGGTGGTACGTACATTTTATGAACTAAAAAATGAAATGTATGTTACAAAAAAGATTCAACTATGAGCCACAACAATAAAACTAACTATGGTCGGAGTGAACAATGAACAAGAATAAACTACTTACCCCCTCGCTATCCTTACTCGCTATTTTATGTAGCTCAGCAATGACTGTTAACGCGACAGAGCGTCCTGCAGGATTAACGGATGCTGACATTAAATACGTCAAAGAACTTATTAGTAAGGAAGTAAAATCAAATCAAGAAGCCACTGATGATTTTGATTTTAACGGCTATTTCCGTACAGGTACTAATACTGTTATTGGTGGCGGAGCTAAGAATGGTGGTTCTTGTTACTCACTAAATTACCCTAAAAATGATGGTATTTTCTATCGATTGGGCAATGAGTGCCGCGACTATGGCGAGTTTAAATTCACTAAAAAACAGCAAATCAACGGCGTAGACTTTAAAGCCGTCTACATGATCGATGTCGCAGGTGATTCTCGTGGTTCAACCTCAACCGAATCTTGGTCACGTCGCACCAGAGAGCTGTACGTTGAAGCGGATAATTTACTCGAAAATGGTAAATTATGGATGGGCCGTCGTTTCTACCGCGCTGTAGGTGTCGGTGATGTCCATATTTTAGATTACTTCCACGTTCAAAGTTCAGGTAACGGTGTCGGTATCTCCGATATCACGGTCAATGGCAATGATAAACTCCACATCGCCGCGTTAACTTATGGTGGCGAAGGCGTTACTGCTGGTAATGACGGTTTAAGCGATGCTAACTATCAAAACATTATGGCCGACATTCGTTATGAAATGGATCTTGGCGATTCTGGTAAATTAAAATTCGCTCTGCAAAACCTTTTCGTTAATGATGCGATTGACGATGCAGGCTTAGCAGATGGTAGAACGATTACTGTGCAATGGGAGAAGAAACTCGGAATCTTCGACCAAAAGACCGTATTTCAATACGGTATGGGTGCAATGGCTCGGAACCCAGGTAGTGCAGGTACCGATGGTGGCAGCTTTGATTACACCGCAGATAGCGACGCCTCTGGTTTCCGAGTCTTTAACACCGGTACTGTCGATGTTAATGATAAATTCAAAGTGAACTACATGGTCATGTATGAAACGTCTGACGATTACCACACGCTCAAGAGTATTGGTATCCGCCCTCATTACTCACTGTCAAAGCATTGGAGCGTGTTGGGTGAAATTGGCTATAACGCTTACCAAACTAAAACAAATGGCGTTGATAATGAAGAGCAACGTTTAGTGAAATATGCAGTAGCACTACAAGCAACAGCTGACTCAACAAATTTTTGGGCCCGTCCATCGTTACGCTTCTACATCAGCAACTTCGATTGGAATAATGCAGCAGGCCAGCAATCTGGCTTAAGCGTACCAGGCGAAGTTGGTGACAAAAATGCCTTAGTAGCAGGAGTACAAGCTGAAATTTGGTTTTAACCAACCTTAATCTGTTAACTTTTGCCTCGTTCGATCACAATCGAACGGGGCTTTTTTATACATTCAGTAATTTAACGTAATAATGACGTCACTCCAGATCAATCCCCCCATTAACGATTATTTTTTGGATTCACTCTACTACTTCATTCGGGTATAATTTTAAGAAATTCAGTAGCGGTCGTCGTACAATACCCAATAGTACAACGGGTATATCGGCATTTATGATAATTTAATCGAGATCCAACATGACTGGCAATGCAAAACAACTTACTTTAATACAAGAATTAAAAGCGGTAGTGGGTGCGAGTAACACCCTAACCGATAACGTAAAAAAACAAGCTTATACCAAAGGTTTTCGTTTTGGTTCCGGTGATGCAATCGCCGTCGTCAAACCTGCAACCTTATTAGAAATTTGGCAAGTATTAAAGATTTGTGTTGCTGCCGATTTAGCGGTCATTATGCAAGCGGCTAATACTGGTTTAACCGGGGGTTCAACACCGAACGGTAATGATTACGATCGTCCTATTGTTATTGTGAACACCATGCGTATTAGTAGTATTCACCTTGTGGATAATGCTAAGCAAATTGTTGGTTTAGCGGGTAGTACGTTATTTGGATTAGAGGACGTGCTAAAGCCATACGGCCGCGAGCCTCATTCTGTTATTGGCTCATCTTGTATTGGCGCCTCAATTGTTGGTGGCATTTGTAACAACTCGGGTGGCGCTTTAGTACAACGAGGTCCAGCGTATACTGAACTGTCAATTTATGCCCAAATCGATAGTGACGGTAATTTATCATTGGTCAATAATTTAGGTATTGAGCTAGGTGATACACCAGAAAAAATCTTAACTAACCTACACCAGAAAAACTTCAGTGAAAGTGATGTGAAATTTCCACAAAAACGGGCTTCGGACAATGAATATCACGAACGGGTACGAGATATTGATGCCGACACTCCGTCACGTTACAACAATGATGGCCGTCGGTTGTATGAATCGTCTGGATGTGCCGGAAAATTAGCCGTCTTTGCGGTAAGAATGGATACCTTTCCGATCCCTGAAAAACAGCAAGTTTTTTATATCGGCACCAATGATCCAGCGGTCTTGGCACAAATACGTCGCGACATGTTAGCTAACTTTAAATCGTTACCGGTATCTGGCGAGTATCTCCATCGAGAGTGTTACGACGCCTGTAAAAAATACGGTAAAGATTCATTTTTAGTGATCGATAAATTGGGTTCAAAATATATGCCCAAAATGTTTGCCATAAAACGCACTGTCGATCGTTTTGCCGACAAAATTAAGTTTTTGCCGAACAAATTTTCAGATCGTATTCTGCAATACATGAGCTATTTATGGCCTAATCACTTGCCGAAGCGGATGGACGAATACCGTGATAAATATCAACATCATTGGATCATTGAAATGAGCAATGCAGGAGTTGATGAGGCCAAAGCATATTTTGATAAATTTTTTGCTAGCCACGAAGGTGATTATTTTGAATGTACTGAGGACGAAGGTAAAAAAGCGATATTACATCGATTTGTTGCTGGGGGTGCTATTGGTCGTCAACAATTAATGAACAATAAAGAACTGGGTGCAATCATGACCATCGATGTTGCTTTCCCTCGCAATGAAAAAGAGTGGTTTGAAACCCTCCCTCCTGAATTAGATGAGTTAATTGCGGTAAAATTATATTACGGACATTTGTTCTGTCATGTCATGCATCAAAATTATATCTTGAAAGTAGGCGTTGATGCTAAAACGGTTAAAGATAAAATATTAGCAACATTTGACGCCCGCGGCGCAGAATACCCAGCAGAACATAACGTCGGTCATGAATATTTTGCCAAAGATGCTTTAAAAACATTTTATAAAGAATTAGATCCAACCAACACCTTTAACCCAGGGATTGGTAAAACCTCAAAATGTAAACATTGGCATTAAGATTAATATAAACAGAGTCTATAAATGATATAGGCTCTGATTCTTAACATCTTGATACAAGATATTAATTCCAAATTATAAACTTATTACCTAACCTATTGTCTGTATCATGATATTTGTGTTGATGGAGAAATAAGATGATTTATAGATTGATGTATTGGTTCCTGCTCGTTGGCTTGAGTGCACCGACGTTTGATGCGCAGGCTAAAGCCAAGAAGAATGATATCTTTCGGGAAGTGGAAATTAATACGCCAGTCACCTTAACCCATCCAGTGATGGCACTCGAACTTCTGCAAAATCCAGGTAAAGAATTACTGACCTTTGGGGTAGATCAGGACGCACAGCGCTGGTTACACATGTACACTTTTGATCATGACTCTGGGCAGTATAATAATGCGCAAGCGCTAAAGATTCCGTCTAGCATTTCTCGCTTTGATTATAGCGATGCCAACAACAACAAACTCCAGTCAATTTACTTTCTCGATTCACACAGTGCTTATCAGTATGACCCGATTAAAAACAAATTAGTTAAATGGCTCGACATTAAAACAATATATTTAAGTGAAGCGCCGGATTATATTAGCCGCGGTAACTTTGTAATAAACCTTAGTAGCGATGATGGGCTGTTATTACCTGGCTTTGACTCACTAACTTACGCACGCAAAGATCAGCACGGTAACGTGACTATCCAGAATTTACCAGTACGTGCTTTTTCCAATATTGACAATGATAGTGTGCGCTTTAAACCTCAACCATTTTTCATTGTCGACACTAATAGCGATGGACTCAAAGATATTGTGATTGCTGAGCAGGGACAACTGCAAAGTTATGATCAAGTAAATAACACGGCTGTTAATCTGCAAGCAAGAACAATTACGTTAGCTCATGATATATCGGCAATAGAGTGGTGGTATAAACGAGATGCTACGGGTGAAGGGCTCAATCAAGCGAGCTTAGTCTATCGTCGTTTATCAACATTGGTCGATATAAATAACGATGGCATTGTTGATATGGTGGTTAAGGCAACGCAAAGTTCAGGGGTACTTGATCGTGAGAATAATTACCAAGTGTTTATCGGAAAAATGACAAATAAAGTCCTTCATTTTAGCGAAACGCCATCCAGTGTGATCAGCGCTGAAGGTACCTTGAGCGGCTTTGAGTTGGTGGATATTAATAACGACGGCAAGTTAGAGGTTATGCTCTCCGGCTTTGATATTGGTTTATCACAAATCATCGGGGCCTTACTGTCTGGCAGTATTGATCAAGATGTGTATATCTTTGCGATGAATGACGATGATATCTTCGGTAATAAACCGAGTGTAAGCAAGGAAGTCGAATTAACCTTTAGTCTATCCTCTGGCCAAACAGGAAGTCCACTGGTGAAGCTAGTCGACATCAATGGTGATAAATTGAAAGACTTGGTGCTATCAACCGGCACTAACAAGTTAAAAGTATACCTAGCAACTACGGGTAAACGTCGTTTCAGCAGACGTTCAATAAAATATAAAACTCTCTTGCCTCAAGATGCTAGTACTGTTGAGGTTGCCGACTTGAACGGTGATGGTAAAGATGATCTGATCTTAAAGTACGGCAGGCTTGATGACCCAGCCCTAGCGAATAAAATTAAACTGCTGATTGCAAAATAGAAGTCTACTTGCGGTCTAACTTGAAGCGTCAGTCTTTTTCTGTAGCACCGCTAACGCCCGCGAAAAAACATGCACCGAAAAGCGCCACACGCCAACTAATGATTTTGCTGTGGCTATCGTTATCGAGCCAACCAATATCTTGATATTACTCAATACGGAACCTATTAATTACACCGAGCGAAAGCATCACGGAAAGCTCCCGCCTTTCTACATATTAATATAACCTGAGCTCGGGATAAGAAACTTTAAAATTAAAACATCTTATATCTCATCTTGATACAAAGCTCTTTATCCCGAGTTCAGGTTAATATAACTATTTTAGTCATAGATAATAGTATTTCATTCGCATATTGTTAAAGCTAGCTGTAAATATATCCACCAGAAATACGAAATATTACAGCCTAATAGAGCTGTTATGCGCTCTTGAATCGAAGTAAAATCACTCCCTGCCAGCGAATGGCTGACACCCGCTCTGATTGGGTTTAAATCAACATAAACCATGCAACAGGGTAACGCTTGCGACTTAAAGTCGTCCCTCCCAGAGTTTCCGGTGCGGTTGTCTTCTTTATTCGCCGCCATTGAAAACAACGCAGTATTCGTTAATTTTAACCCGCACAAGTAGGCAATAACTTTGTCAGATTGGTATAATGACAAAATTTTAGCAAGATGCTGATTTACATGTAAAATTAGATGATAATGATTACTTAGAGTTGCGTAGACGGCAATATCAATGGAGAAGACTTGAACCAGTAGTTTTGATGGTCTTCTCCGCATAAAAAACTTCGTCGGACACAACGATTTATCACATGGTAATAAGTCGCTTCTCTCAAGTATGTTTGACTATATCTAGCACGCGCCACGACAATTGCCTGTACATTTTTAAGACAGACACATGCTCTATGCTTAAATAGTCGATTATCAATAATAGAATAATCACTGTAGGTATACTTTATTGATTGACGAACGTTTGTAATAACTCGACCACTTCGTCTCGTTCTGATAGTACCATTAGCAAAGCTAAATCTGATGACGTTAATCGTTCGATAATTTTTTTAGAACCATGGAAAGGGCTTTCAACAAACTCAATATTTTCAGCTGACATCCCATATTCAATCGCCGTTTTAGCAATCAAATTAGGCACTTCTCCCAAAATACGTCCCCGTAAATAGTCAGCTAACTCTGCGATAACTAACATATCAGGTTTCATTTTTAAGGCTGAACGAGTTATGTTAATGATTTCGACATCACTTCGATCACCCGCTTGGCTTAACAATAAAAACTTACGATTAGCTGGCATATTTACCGTGGTTAACGCCATAGCATCCATACTGTGAACATTATGGGCAAAATCCATAATCACTTTAGCACCACCTATATCAAACTGATTACCACGACCGGGATTGTCATCGATATCACTCGAAAAATGACGTAATGCCAAAGTGATTGCCTGATTATTAATATTGAGGCATTTGGCTAATCCGATGGCACCCAATGCATTACTGATATTATGACGAGCAGCACCATTTAAGGTCATTGGAATATCGTTAATTTTGATAATCATCGATTCATTGATATCAGCCCCAGTATAATTAGCATAAACAAGATATTGTTCGCGGACAAAGCAAACTTCCCCGCCATTCTCTCGCTGCTGACATAGCATCGGATTATATTCATCAAGCGAAAACCAAATAATATTGACGCTCAAGCTTGGTGCCAACGCGACCAAATAAGCATCATCGGCATTAAGTACCAGGGTGCCATCATTTAGTGCTTTAGCTACAACAGCTTTAGTTTGCGCCAACGCTTCAACCGTATTAATACCATATTGCCCTAAATGATCTTCTGCGATGTTAGTGATCAACGCTGCATCAACTCGATCTATCGGTAAACCCCGGCGTAAAATCCCACCACGAGCGACTTCTAAAATAGCAGTCTGGGTATCAGCATGACGCAATAGCATTCTGGCCCCCCCAGGTCCGGAGTAATCACCATAATCAAGAATATTATCACCGACTCGAATAAAATCAGTCGAAGTGACACCGCAACATTTTCCTGATTCTTTGATAATTCTAGACATGATCCGAACACTAGTTGATTTGCCATTGGTGCCAGTAATCAATGCAATAGGCACCGACTTGTATTGCGACCAATCAATCATATCAAGCTTTGGTAGCGACAATATATTCCAACATTGCGTACTCGCACCATAACCTAAAGAAAATTCATCATCATCAACTAAATAAGGTACATTTTTTTTCTTTGCCAACTCAATAAGCTGTAGCAAATGTGGATTAACTTCGTCAATGAGCTGTAACTTTATCCGAGTGATCGATGCAAGTAAGCTTGATTCAGTATCCAGCTCTTGTAATTCACAACATGTACATTGCCATGCCGATTCGTTTATCTCACACGCCACATATAAGGCATCAATCGGTGCACTAATAGCAATGCTTATACCGTCTTCAAAAATTCGGTAACATGTCGATTCATTGTCCCAGCCCAATTCTGATAACAAACGTTTGGCATAGTGCTGCCAAACATCAGCAACCTTTTGTTTATCGACACCTTCAACAAAAGCATCGATAATAGCGCCGGGCTTATCCCACAATAAATTCTTACCGGTTAAACGACGGCTATCATCTAAGACAAGTTTAATTTTCACGTTAGTCATCAGTCACTTTTTTCGTCAAGTTCAGCTACAATACGTACACCACGTTCATCTCTAACAATTTTCTGACCCAACTCTAAAACAAAAGGATCAGGTTCATCTGTTTCTAACATCGAAATAACCGTTTCCACGGGTTTGGGTGCATCAATGCTATTTTCTACTTTGAGATCATTAAAGTTGATAATTTGCTTCCAACAGCGAGTGATCGCATCACCAAAAATCATGACTAAGTCATCTTTTTTAGCCATGGCTAATGATGCATCAATAGCAGCAACTTCATCAGAAATAATAAAAATATTATCTTTACTAATTCCTTCCTCTGCCAGAACTGCAGCTATCCTATTCGGCACTTCATCATGACCGCGCCCACGGCGATTGTCATCAGCCTTACACACATAAAAGTCAAAATGCCCTACGGCAGCTTTGGCAATGTTATCGATGTCTTCATCACGGCGATCGCCAGGTGCAGCAATAACCACAATACGCTTGCCGCTGATCTCTAGGCTACTTGCTAACTTACTCATGTAACTTACCGCATCAGCATTATGAGCATAATCCAAAATGACTCTAAAAGGATGCTCATCAAAGACATTCATTCGGCCTGGTGATTGAAAGAACGTGGTAGTAAATGTACGCAACCCTTGTTGAATGGCTTCTAACGGTTTATCTAGGCTATAAGCTAGAGCGGCAGCAAACATCGCATTCTGAATATTATGAATTGCCTTACCTTCAAGCGTTGCAGGGATCAAGTGGGTCCATAACAAGGGAATATGAGCACCATTATCAAAAATAGTGATCATTTCACCATTGATTCCCTTTTCAAGCACAACGGCTCGACCACCAGCACGAATGTGTTCACGTACTAAACCATGCCCTGAGTTCATCGTGACATAACACAGATGTTTGGCCTTTGTATGATCTGCCATTTTTAAGCACAGAGGATCATCGGCATTTAATACCACGGTGTCTTTAGTCACTTCAACAACAATACGTTTAACTTCAGCCAGCTGTTCTAAGGTATCAATGCCTCTTAAGCCCAGATGGTCTGATTGAATATTAATACAGGCCGAAACATCATTATCTCGATAACCCAGCCCTGAGCGAGCGATACCGCCACGTGCTGTTTCAAGTACAGCAATATCAATAGATGGATCACGTAATACAATTTGTGACGATACAGGTCCTGTCATATCACCTTTAACGGATAAATGACCATCAACGTAAACACCATCGGTCGAAGTCATTCCCACGATATGACCAGCGGTCTTCAAGATGTGAGATAACATTCGTGATGTCGTTGTTTTACCATTAGTGCCAGTAATACCGACAATAGGTATCCGTGTCGGCGTAGCTGGCGGAAATAACATATCAATCACTTTACCGGCGACATCACGTGGCTTCCCTTCGCTTGGTGCCACGTGCATTCTAAAGCCAGGCGCGGCATTAATTTCTACAATGCCTCCGCCAATATCTTTATAGGATTGGGTAATATCAGCAGTAAGAAAATCAACACCAGCAACATCTAATCCCACAGCTTGCACGGCACGCTCTGCCATAATTTTGTTATCAGGATGGACAACATCGGTCATATCAATTGCTATGCCACCGGTCGAAAGATTAGCAGTAGCACGTAAATAAAACAGTTCGCCTTCTGGTAAAATAGTATCTTGAGTATAATTAGCTTCTTCAATTAATCTCAATGCCTGTGTATCGAGCTCTAGCTGGGTCAATACTTTTTCATGACCAACCCCTCGTCGCGGATCCTGATTCACGATATCTATTAATTCGACTAAGGTACTCTTACCATCACCAATAACATGCCCCGGTACTCGTTTAGCAACGGCGACTAGCTCACCATTGACAACCAACATTCGATGATCGAGTCCCGTTAAAAACGATTCAACCAAAACTCCGCGGCTGGTTCCATGTTCTCTTGCAAAAGCGAACGCTGTTGTCACCTGGTCTTCTGTCATTAAATCAATGGAAACACCACGGCCATGATTAGCATCAAGTGGTTTTAGCACGACTGGATAACCAATACGTTTAGCAGCTTTAATCGCTTGTCGTTCTGAGTACACCATACTTTGTTGCGGCACAGGTAAACCAAGATCATTTAACAGATTATGGGTGTCTTCTTTATCGCATGAAATTTCTACCGCAATGTGCTTAGTTTCACTGGTGATAGTTGCCTGAATACGCTGTTGATATTTACCATGGCCAAATTGCACCAAACTGTATTCGTTTAAACGCAACCATGGAATATTTCGTTTTTCCGCCGCAGTAATTAATGACTGGGTACTAGGACCAAAAGCTTTTCGTTGAGCAAATCTAATAAAATCAGATAGTTCCTCAGTAAAGTTAAAGTCACTATCGAGCTTGAACTCTAACTGCACTTGCACCTCTGGAGGCATTAAAGAGATTAAGAGATTTCTTGATAGTTCTGCAGATTCAATACCAACTTCTCGTTGTTTATATTGAAAAACCATGTTGTAAACACCCTCCTCACCGGTGCCTCTGGTTTTTCCGAATGTCACCTCTGTGCCAGCTAAACATTGTAATTCAAGGGATACATGCTCCCAAATATGGGCAATCCAAGTACCATCCCCTTCACGTAAACGACGAAGAAAACCACCAGGTTCCCCGTAAGAACAACCATGCTCTTGCAAACTAGGAAGTGCAGAAATTAAACCTTCAATAAAATTTTNCCCGAGTTTAACCGATGGCAGTTNTTCTAAAACTCCAATATTAACAACATGACGAATAACAGGGAAATGAGCATAAACATTAGGACCAACATAAACATTAGTTGATATTATTTTCATTTTTAAATTACCTTACGTTTCAGATGATTATTGTATTATTATTTTATTGTTGTTGTACGCGTACTGACAAAACGGGTTCTATTGAATAAAACAGGAGAAAGCAACCTATCTAGACGCCATTAACTCAACCCTTGAAGTCATGAAAACCCTCTAAAATTGTGATGATGTGTCGTAAGGCCATACCAATCGGATAAACTGAGTTTAGTCGTTAAATAATTAGAAATTACGTCGCTATCAATTAAACCACTTTGGCATGGTTTCGATAAAAATGGTGGGATTTAGATCTGAACTGTTATTCCATCGATGGTTTTTCATTCGACGCATTAAAAAGTACAGCTTATGATTCTGGTTGGTATGAGTACAATTTTAAAGATCGATTAAATTAGCGACAACATAAAAAACATAGCATAATTTCTGAAACAGACAAACAATTTTAATAAAACAAAGAGATAACCCCGCACTAAATACTTATGACGAGGTTAAATTTAAGCTATTTGGGTGAGGCAATTCTAGTGTTCAAACAATAAGTATCGCCGTGACTTAACAAATGCAGTTTAAGCCCAATCAAGGTAATTGCATCGCCAGTTCGTGCGGCGGCCATTGAAGTATATTGCAAGTCGGAAGGATCGACGACCGTCAGGCTGCCATTACCAACAACTTCAATCACACCATCAGGGCCAATAAATGCGGCTGTATCTTCACAAATACCAATACCTGATGCAAAGGGATTATAAGATACCGCAGACAACAAACGTCCTAAGCGATTACGTTGACTGAAATGTTGATCTAGCAAAATTTTATTAATTAATCCAAGTCCAGGAGCAAATGTGACCCCTTGCTCATTGGGTAAGGCTCCCGTTGGACCACCTGCGATCATGTGCTCTGGCATAATTGCTGCGCCAGCTGATGTACCCGCAACATGAACACCGTCCGCATTCAATCGTCGAATCGCCTGAGCAACCGGCGTACCGCCTAAGATAGTAGATAACCTTAATTGATTACCACCGGTAATAAAGATCCCCGTTGCTTTATCTAGCTCGGCTAAATAGTCGGTACTTTGCGCGTCTTCTCTGCTATTTATTGGCAGTGATATCGCATGTTTCACTCCCAAGTCTTTAAAAATAGCTTCGTAGTTTGGACCTGTTTCAACAAGCTGAGACGCCGTCGGAATAATGACTATATACGCCTCTTTACCACCACTTATATCAACAAAACGCTGTAATATAACAGGATCGTTAATCCGCTCTTCCCCCCCCCCGATAGGAATTACAAATCCCCGTTGCTGACCATCAACTGTTTTTGCTGGACACATACATACCTCTATTCAAAAGTTCCGATAATTAGTTGCTTATTGTTACGTTTATGCCACAACCCCTTTGCCATGACATCTGTTATTTCAAAATTTTGATTAAACACCAATAAATCAGCATCTCTGCCTGTGATTAATTGTCCTTTTTCTGTTAGCCGTAAAAGGGTGGCTACATTACTGGTAAACATTGGCAACACGGTTTCAAGCGGTATCCCAGCTGCCAGTGTTGCCTGAAGAGTTTCGAGTAATGTACTTGCTCGCCCAAAATCCATATGCTCTAGTTCTCCTTGCCGATTAAAACAAGGTAAACAACCACCGCCGTCTGAACTCACGGTAATTTTATCTAATGGTAAATCGCGCTTTATTGCAATAGCTATGGCATCACACGCCTCAATGCCGGGATCAGCTGTCCCTGCAGGAAATGCAGTAATATCAATATAACATCCTCTGTCTAATAGCTTGCAACTGTCTTCAAATAAAGGTTTATTACGATTGACATGCGTCGGGTTAAACACCCGAGCCGGTATTTCCGTTTCGGTAATCGCACGCTCGATTAATTCTAATCTTCGCTCTCCATCCCCGAGGTGAAAATGTATCACACCTGCTTTTCCTGTCATCAAACCGGCAACGTGGGTTTCACTTGCCAGCTTGAGTATTTCATCAAATGTCGGTTGACTCGAACGATGATCACTAATAGCAAACTCGCCAATCCCGATAACTGGATCGATAAAAACAATGTCTGATTTAGCACTTCCAGTTAATGTTGTTAGCGGATAATGATAACCACCTGTCCAACAATAAGCTGACATACCTTCTTCGCGAAGAGCATAAACCCGACTAACTAAATTACCGATAGTTCTAGTCGTATCATCGGTTCCTAATAAACCGACAACAGTTGTCACTCCAACACCAGTAAATTGTGACAATGGTACCGGTGGAACCTGAGTTGAAAACCCAGCTTCACCACCGCCGCCAGTAAGATGAGCATGACAATCAATAAAACCAGGCGTGAGTATCGCGCCTTCAAAATCAATAACCTCGGCATTCCACTCGGTAGGTACATTTCGATGATTAGTGTCTGAAATGTCAAATATTTTACTTATTTTACCACCACTTACTAATACATCCCTCAAGCCCATAAAAACTGGATTATAAAGATTTACGTTTAATAAAAGTGAAATCATATACCGTATATTACCCTTAGTTTACTCACAGATTCGCCAATTAGCGACACAACAATACGCTCAAACATTGCGCATTCTACCTGATGTCTATACCCGTTACCATTGAAAATGCTTGTTTCAGAATGACTCAGGTGAGTCAGCGCAAGGCACATCATTTTAGGAAGGCTTATTGCCTTTCAAACTGATGTAACGCAGCGCTTACTCACCTGAGCCATTCCCGTAGGGCGGGTTTTAAAGACTCAATTGCCGCGTTCTTTATTTTGATAAGGGAATAACCATTAGCTTCAATAAATGCCTTGCACTTGAGCATTTAAATTCCCGCTGAAGTCATGCATTTTCATTGGTAACGGGTATATACCAAGTTGAATTTAATATCAGCAATAATGGCCTAATATCAAGATTTCTGTTGAGCTTGTAGGCTTGCATATCGAGCCGTTAACTAAGGAAGCTAAGTTATATTAGCTCTCCGGTGGTCTAAAAATATTCGGTTGCGCTGGATCGTACAGATACGAATCATCAAATTTATCAGTTGCCAACACCTGCCCCACTAGGATTAATGAAGTGAGGGTAAATTTTTTGGCTCGAACTTTTTCAACAATATCGCCAAGGGTACCAGTGACCTGATCTTGATCGGGCCATGAGGTGCGATAACACACGGCGACGGGGCAATCTTTACCGTAAAATGGCAGTAATTCTTCGACGATTTTAGCAATTTTAGTCACCCCTAAATGAATCGCTAAGGTCGCTCCACTTGCGGCTAATGCTGGCAGACGCTCGCGCTCTGGGAAAGGAGTTTTCCCTTCATAACGGGTCATAATAATGGTTTGTGAAACCCCTGATAGCGTGAGCTCTTTTTTAAGCCAAGCGGCTGAAGCGGCCATTGCCGTGACGCCGGGGATCACTTGATAGTCGATGCCCAGTTGATCTAAGCGGCGCATTTGCTCGCCGATAGCACCATATAATGCAGGATCGCCACAATGCACCCGTGCGACATCTTCGCCGCGATCATCGGCTTGCTTGATGTGCTCGATAATTTGATCTAAGTGTAATTTAGCACTGTCGATAATAAACTCAGGGCGGGCAATCGTATCGGCCATCACCGCTCGTGGTACTAACGAACCGGCATAAATAACTACCGGACTGGCGTTAATCAGCCGTTGGCCTTTAACCGTAATAAGTTCAGGATCGCCGGGGCCAGCCCCTATAAAATAAACTGTCATAATTTTTTATCGTATCCTCGCGGGGTATAAATCCACTCTTTATCGCCGTTAACAATGTGCTTAGATTGACTGTTGCCGACGGTCACCATGGTAAACATATCAACATCATCAACATTTAACTCACCAAGAGTGGTTAAGGTAATTGACTCTTCATCACGGGTTAACTGACGGCCTAATAATACGGGGGTATCGGCTGGGCGATGCTCAAGTAAAATATCGCGCGCTACTCCGAGCTGCCAATCACGTTTGATCGATTTAGGGTTATAAAAAGACACCACAAAATCACCAAGGGCACAGCACTCAATTCGTTTTTTAATCGTTTGCCACGGGGTTAATAAATCAGACAATGAAATGGTACAAAAATCATGACCTAATATCGCGCCAACCTTGCTAGAACCCGCCTGCATTGCTGAAATGCCGGGGATTGTTTCAATATCAACGTCGAGCCATTGCGGGCTATTTTCTAACCCTTGCAACTGGCGATCAATCAGTTCAAACACCAAAGTCGCCATCGCATAAATGCCAATGTCGCCACTGGAAACCAAGGCGGTCGCTTTACCGCTGGCGGCTAAATCTAGTGCCAAGCGGGCACGGTTAATTTCCTGACCTAGGGGTAAATCATGATGGATTTTACCATCACAAATCTGGCCTAACAAATCTAAATAAAGACCATAAGCCACTAAATCGGTACTCGCTTTAATGGCTGCTAGTGCTTTGGGTGCGACTAAATCGATATCACCAGGACCGGTGCCAATTAAAAATAATTTACTCATAACTTCTCTTGTTCGTAGGATAAGATCGGGCAATAGCACAGGTGGCCGTTGCCGATTTTTGTTTGTTAAGGATTAACTCGCCCGCTTGGCCAGTTTGGTTAATCACATCGACTAAGGCGGCAGATTCAGCCACGCCATAAACCCCGACCACACTGAAAATATAATCGGATTTGGTGCTTAATAAGGATTCAACCGCGCTGAGTTGTTTAACATTCCATGTAATAAAGGGCTTGTTGAGTCGCTGTGCTAATTCGATTAATCCCAGCTCATCGCTTTTAATATCGATGCTATTAATGTGACTAATTTGACTGATGGTTAAGTTGGCTTGTGCCAAACACTGTTCGAGGATTAATGCTAAATCATCAACACTACAACCCCGTTCACAACCCATGCCGACACTATAAACTGGTGCTAAATAAGGCTTGGCGGTGGTTATTACTAGCTGAGCGTTAATAGCGGTTGCCACTTGCGCGCCCCATTCGTTAGCACCACCTTCATGACCGCTAATCAGTGGGATCACAAATTGCCCCTCTTCATCTAACACTAATACGGGTGGATCCCTTAGCTTACTATCTAGTACCACTGCCAGTGTTCGTACCACAATGCCAGTAGCACAGATGAAAATGAGCGGATCACCCGCCACAAACGCTTGTTGCACGGTGGCGGTAAATGGCTGCGGTTTATATAAAATTTCACGGGGCTGATCAAGGATCAGTTGCAGCTTGTTGGCTAAGACTAAACCCGCTTCAGTTAACGCAATAATTTTGATCATCGGGTGATCTTATTTTGGCGTGTCACCACAAACAGTGAAAAATAAGGGCCAACTTGATCCGCTAGCTGACTGACATCAGGCTCAATCATTTGTTGATCACGACCAATATATTCGAGATATTTAGCATCACCGCTACGATTAGTTTGCTCAAGTGCCGCTAAAATACGTGATCGCGACTGCCCCGCTTTCATAATTACCACGGTATCGTAAGTGCTTAAGCTGTGACGTAAAAACTGATCACTATGACGACCACTCACCACGGCAAAAGAATCGGTTAAGGTGGTAAGTGGTGCAACTAATGCGGCTGAGGCGGCATTAACTGACGAAATCCCTGGCACCACTTCACACACAAACTCACCTTGCAGGCGTTCAAGTAGGTAGCTATAAGATCCAAAAAATAATGGATCACCTTCACACAAAAATAATACATCGTTGCCAGCGGCTAATTGCGCTGATATTTCAATGCTGCCTTGATCATAAGCGGCATTGGCCAAGGTTCGATCTTTGGCCATTGGCATAATGATCGGCAGTTCGATGGTGTTTGGATTCAGTGTTGCTAGCCCACCCAAAGCACCCATAGCAGCCTTGGCAATAGTTTTAGCCTGTGAATGGCCTTCGCTATCGGTCAGATAACAAATCACCGCCGCGTCTTTGACCAGCTCATAGGCTTTGATGGTCATCAATTTTGGATCGCCGGGACCAACCCCAACCCCAATAAATTTACCGCTCAAGCGATACTCCTTGCTGTTGTTGTTATTTTGGTGGTTTTGGTTATTTTGAATAAGGTCACTGGATAATTAGGTTTATACATCAATTGTCCCGCCAGCGTCTGACCACGACTAACCGCTAGACTCATGGTTTCACAATCTCCATGCTCAACGTCAGCAGAAAACGCGATAAACTGCGCCTTAGTTTGTTCGGTCACTGCACTCGCCACCAGCACACCATTAATCGGTAACTGCTGCCAAGTTTGTTGTAATAATTGGTTGAGTTCGCCGTCACTGCCACCAATAAAGACTTTGTTGGCGTTAGGTAAATCAGCTAATTGCTGTGGCGCTCGCCCCTCAACAATCAATAAATTATCAACCACGCCAAATTTATCGCGATTTTGAGCCAAGCAACTTAACCGCTGTGGATGATGCTCGATGGCATGAATAGTCGCGCGAGGTTGCCAATATGCTAACTCGATCGCCACACTGCCACAGCCAGCACCAATGTCCCAAATAATATCGTCTACCGCTGGCGCTAATAAAGACAGGATCATTAATCGTACTTCACGCTTGGTGATCATTCCTTTGCCATCGGGCTGTCCGGTAATAAATAAATGATCAGCAAAGCCAGGAAACTGCGGCCGCTGGCCAAGTCCTTGAACATCGATCACCGTGACATGGAGAGGATCAAACTCCAACTCTTGATCATTTAATAACTGATCAACGCTAAATTGGCGGATTCGCTGCTGCGGATAGCCCAATAATTCACAGACCCATAAGGTTGAAGCGCCATAACCACTATCAAGGCATTCTTGGGCCAACCGCGCTGGCTGACTGTGTTGATCAGTTAAGATCACTAAGTGTTGCTGCGCTTTAAAACTGCGACGAATTTTCTCAATACCGCGACCATGTAAACTTAATACCTCAACATCTTGCAACGCCAAACCAAGATGATGACAAGCGGCCTGAATACTCGACACCGCCGGATGAAAGTTAAGCGCTTCACGACCAACCTGCTTAACCAACCAACGACCAATGCCATAATGCAACGGATCACCCGAAGCTAAGATCACCACCGCCTGATCAGCATATTGCCCCAGCAGCTTTTTAAGTTCGCTCAGTTTTGGCAATTCAATTTTCTGCTGTGCCTCAAATAAGTGATTAACCGTCGCCAACTGCCGCGCCGAACCTATCACCACTGCGCCACTGCGGATAGCCAATTGAGCCTCCGAGCTCAACAACGCCTTATCACTCACCCCAAGACCAATCACATCAATCATTTTCATTATCCTGCTTTATGCATGCTAACTGGACTAGAAGTGTTGGTACTTGATAAGACAAGCTTGAGCAGCATGGATGCTGCTCCAGAGCCTCCATGGAGGGATTCACGGCGTCTTGTTGTTCAAGTGCCGACTCTTCATTGCGCAAATACTTAATACAACTCTCCAATTGAACACCTTAATAAAGCATTTAAACTCGCGGCGGTCACGGCGCTACCACCTTGACGACCTAACAACGTTATACATTCTATTCCCAACTCTTGATGAGCATCCCATAACGCCTGTTTCGATTCTGCCGCGCCAACAAAGCCAACGGGCATGCCAATAATTAACGCTGGTTTCGGCGTGCCTTGGCGAATCATCTCCAGTAACCGAAATAATGCTGTTGGCGCATTACCAATTAACACGATGCTTCCGGCCAAGTCATCGCGCCAAAAATCCAAAGCCGCCATAGTGCGAGTTTCGCCGCGCTGCTTAGCTAAGTCTGGCACTCGGGGATCATTTAAATAGCATTGAGTCGACAGCTTATTCATTCGCTTGGTAATACCCTGTCGCACCATTTCAACATCACACAAAATAGTCGTGTTATTGGTAATCGCTAGCAAGCCTTGCTCGCAAGCGTTGTCACTAAAACGCACCAATTCACTAACCTGTGGCAAGCCTAGACTGTGGACAATACGCATCACCACTTGTTGCTGTTCAATACTCAAGTGATCGAGCTCGGTTAGCGCCCGGATCTGGACAAAGCTTTGTTGCTCGATGCTTTGTGGGTTCATTTCATAGTTATTCATGATTATTTATCTTCAAAATATGTTGCACTACGGCACAGGGTTCAACAAATAGCTGATCGGCATTGGGCAGTAATGGTCGAGTTTGAATAAACACGGGGATCTTTAATTTCCGCGCCGCCTCAAGCTTTGCACAAGTTGATCTACCACCGCTATTTTTAGTTACCAACACCTCAATACCATGTTGTTGCATTAAGGCTATTTCATCTTCAACGCTAAAAGGACCAATCCCCTTAAGCCACAACATTGAATCACTTAGCTGTGCTTTTGATAGTGCAGCGGTGCGCACCACATGACACGGCGACTTAGCCGTTTGTTGCACATCAAGCGCAGTGATTAACTCGCTATTGAGTTGACCAATGGTAAAAAATACCCGCTGGTATGGGCCCAATAATGCGGGAAGTTGCTCAAGGTAATCAAATGTTTGCCAATTATCGCCTGCCGATTGTTGCCACGCAGGGCGATGAAAGCGCCAATAGGGAATGGCACAATCACTGGCTGCCAACGCAGCTTGATGACTCATCTTACTCGCGTAAGGATGCGTAACATCTAACACCGCATCAATCTGTTGCTGGTTAATATAGTTCTTAAGCCCACCAAACTGCGTAAAACCACCACTAATCACCGCGCAATCTAATTTCGGAATTCGCACCAGCCCTGCAACGCTATAAATAACGCTGATCTGCTGTTGATACTCTTGGTGACGGTGCAGTATATCAGCTAGTTTTCGACCATCGGCAGTGCCACCCAGTAATAATATTTTCATCAATAATTTGCTCCGCCAAAACCAATTAGCTGTCCCTGACGGTTAATTGCCCAGACTTCGACGGCTAATGATTGCGGTAACTTAGCCCGTAATTGCTGATAAGCGTGCTGACAAATCACCGTTGCTAAATCGATTTTCACTTCATAACAATGTTGCAGCACTTCAATGGTGGTATTGGCATTGATAATTTTTTGCTCCAAAATATGATCACCGCCAAGTTCCAGGGCTAATTGAGCAAAAAAATTAAAATCGATCGAGGCAGCTTTACTATGTAAATTCCACTTACCTTGGGCTAATTTACTGATTTTACCAATGCCACCACAGACGCTTAGTTTAGTCATCGCCACTTTATTTAGTTGCTTAATCACCGCACCAGCAAAGTCGCCCATTTCGATTAAGGCAGTATCTGGCAATCGATAATAATCTTTAATCGCCGCTTCACTGCTGTTACCAGTTGAGGCCGCTATATGGCTAAAACCGTTACTTGCCGCGACATCAATCCCTTGAAAAATGGATGAAATATAGGCTGAACATGAAAATGGTCGTACAATGCCCGAGACCCCTAAAATCGATAAGCCACCAAGAATTCCTAAGCGGCCATTCATAGTTTTTAACGCGATTTGTTCGCCATTAACCACGCCAACCGCAACTTCAAAGCCACCGCAATAATTAAAGTGTTCAGCAAGAGCAGTTAAATGCTCAGTCATCATCAATCGTGGCACCGGATTTATCGCTGGCTCACCAATGGCCAATGCCAAGCCCGTTTTAGTGACAGTACCAACACCGCTGGCAGCCTTAAATACCACGCCAGCTGGTGCCACTAAAGTGAGCTCGACAAAAATAGTCGCGCCGTGGGTCGCATCAGGATCATCGCCCGCGTCTTTGATCACTTCGGCCCGCACCATGGTCGGGGATAATTGCGTGTTAGTAACAATCGCTAGCTTAACTAATTTACCGCGCGGTAAAGTCACTTCACTGTGCTTGATTATTTGTTGGTCGAGTAAATGATAAGCCGCTGCGACGCAACAGGCGGTCGCACAACAGCCGGTCGTTAAACCGGTTTTTAATTGCTTGGGCTGCTCCTTACTCTCGGGCCACATCAATTAAATAGCCTGATAAAACCAAATAGTGCCGAGCACCGTGGATGTTAACGCCACTAAACCACGGCTCCATTGAAATAACCGCTGACTGCGTTTAACCAATATTTTCTGCAGCGAGCCTAAGCCAAAACCAAACACTATCATCGATAACATCACGCCAAACGAAAAGCACAACAGATAACTCATGACCACCATCATATTACCTTGCCCAGCCAGTGGTATTAAGGCTAATGCTGGCGCACTACCTGCTAAGCCATGAACCATTCCAACCATCACTGGTAAATGACCGTCTTTAGTTGCTGGCTTGGAGCCATCCTTAAGATGATTATGATCGTGCCAATGAGTATGCGTCGTATCGCCATGGCAATGAGTCTTAACCGACAGTGCCCGTTGTCTAAATTGCCAAAACAAATACAGCCCAAGCACAATTAACACCACGCCCACAGTCATTTCGGCAATTTGTTGTAAAGCGGCAGGAATAGCAATCCCTACCCCAAATAATAAGCCACCAGCCAGCAGTAAAATACCGCCATGACCGAGCGCCCAATTGGCACTAAAATACAAGGTTTGGCGTAAACTTGGTCGTTGATTACTTAATGCTGACACGGCCATCACGTGATCGGCATCGAGCGCATGCAATAGTCCAAGGCTAAAGCCTAATAAGATTAAAGGTAAAAATTCTAAGATCATGATTTGTTGCCTGTTGCCATCAATAACTGACTGACGGCCAGTGGATTAGATGGGAAAAATAAATGAATATAACTGGCGGTAACTAAGCCAGTACGATAAATGTCTTCGCCGGGTGCCGGATGGTAAGGACGTTTGCCATGACCAATCACCGTCGATGTTTCAACGGCCTTAGAACGATGATGAGAATGACCGCGGATTTCGCCCTCAGGAAAAATCGCCGTCTGCATGCCCTGACAACCGCCACGATCACGCATCACGCCGTGGCCAGCAATCAAACCACTCATCGGGTATTCTAGGCCATCAAGGGTGGTTAATGAGTCTAAACAATAGAGTAAACCACCACATTCCGCTAGTACCGGTTTAGTCTTCGCGAAGGCTTTAATCGCTTCGCGCATTGGGCTATTTTCAGCTAACTGCACCGCGTGTAACTCAGGATAACCACCGGGCAACCACATCGCGTCGGCGGCAGGAATAATGAGATCATGAAGCGGCGAAAAGAATGTTAACCTCGCGCCCAAATCGCGTAATAGTTGCAAATTAGCATCGTAAATAAAACTAAACGCCTGATCTTTAGCAATCGCGACGGTTTTTCCGGTTAATAACGGTGACACAGGGGCTAAATTTTCGCTGGCAACCGGCTCAAAAGCCACTGGGGTTAACTGCTCGAGTAAATTAGCCAAGCCAGAATCTACAATCCAATCCGCCCCGGCGGCTAGTATCGAATCAAGTTCTAGCGCCATTTCTTCAGCTTGCACGAGTCCCAAATGACGCTCTGGAAAGCATACTGTGTCACTGCGTTTAAGCGTCGCAAGTAAAGGTAACGATGGCGGTAAAGCATTACTAATTAATGACGCATGACGGTCGCTACCACAGCGATTGGCAATCAGACCAGCAAAGTGAATATCGTCTCTAAAATTAGCCAAGCCAATGGCAATGGCAGCAGCGGTTTGTGCCATGCCTTTGACATCTAGCACCAAGGCAATCGGAATATTAAAGCGCGCCGCTAAATCAGCACTCGATGGCGTACCATCAAAGATCCCCATCGCACCTTCAATCAAAATAAGATCGGCCTCAAGGGCTGCTTGATACAATTTATCTTGGCAGTAATCATCACCGCCCATCCACATATCCAGTGCTTCGACCGGTTGCTGTGAGGCCTGCGCTAAAATTTTCGGATCGAGATAATCCGGACCGACTTTAAAAATTCGTACCACCAATCCTTGACGAGTTAGCATGCTCGCTATCCCCGCAGTAATGGTGGTTTTTCCCTGACCTGAGGCTGGTGCGGCCATTATCAGTGCCGGACATAAAGCTTGTTTCATTGAGTATTTCCTAGCAAAGTCGCTATTAAAAAGTTACGCCAGTAATTGAATATAACCACCATCAAGCTGTTGGGCGATTTCCTGGCCGCGACCGTGCTTAACCGCGCTATTTTCAATATCAATCACTGTGGTTTGACCTTGTAATTTCAAGCCAGTAACTTGCTGACTGACTCGGCCATCGGTGATCAAATAATTTCGAAAGGCGAGCATTGGCTTGGCAAGTAGCTGACTATGTTGATAATCAAGCACCGTGGTTAGTGCATCGCTTAACGGCGTGCCACCACCCGCTTTTACGTTATCGAGGATATTGTCGAGTTGTTTAGGGGCTTTTTGCAATGCCATAATTTGCTGTACTTGCTGATTGCCAAAACCAAAAATCACTAACAATTCACGCTGTTGATAAGCACGGCTGGCAATTTGTTGTACCACCGCTTTCGCCTGCCCAAATTGCTGGCGACTTAAGGTTGAACCTGAAGTATCAAGCAATACCAGATGCACCAACGGCTGACCGGTTTTAGCGGGTTTAAATCGTAACGCCGTTAGCGGCCATTGCCCCATGGCATGGCTTAATGTCCCAAACCAATCAATCGCTTTACTTAGCGGTGCCGCTTGTTGAGCGCCACTGACTTTTTGACCACCAATGATCTTGCCCAATTTATTGCTGGTACGCGTAACCATTGGCGACTTACTGTGATTAACACTCGGCGTTGCTGGCAACACTTCACGATCTAATTGACCAGTACGCTGCGAAATTGGGGTCATCGCACCCCATTCGCCGCTATTATCACTGGCTGAATTACTGTTATCACTTGATAATGATGGCGACTCAACTGAAGGTGGCCGGCTAAAAGGCGGCGGCTCTTTAGGCGGTGGCGGTGGTTGATTGGATGGTGCCCCTTGCCGGCGATGGCTCAAGACTAATTCGGCCACCGCATCAATATCACTTGCTGCAACCTGCTGCTGACCTCGCCATGCCGCGTGGGCGATGGCAGCTTTAAGCCACACAATATCGGCGCGCAAACCATCAACTTTGGCTTGGACACAGCGCGTAGCAATTAAAGTCCGCAATTGAGTGTTACATACCACCGCTGCTAACTGGGCTTTGGCGCTAGTAATCTGTTGTTGTAATAACTGTTGTTGCGACTGATAAGAGTCGATAAACGCCTGAGGATCACGATCAAAGTTCTCTCTTAACTGCACGATTTTGACCCGCTGCGCAATCTCGAGTTTTTCATCAAGTTCGACACACAAACCAAAACGATCAACCAATTGCGCCCGTAATTCCCCTTCATCTGGGTTCATCGTGCCTAAGAGGATAAAGCGTGATTGATGTTGATGACTAATGCCATCACGCTCGATGACGTTGATGCCACTGGCGCAAACATCCAGTAATAAATCCACTAAAGGATCCGCTAACAGGTTCACTTCATCAACGTATAACACCCCTTGATCAGCCTTGGCCAATAAGCCCGGACTAAAATTAACCTGTTGCTCTTTAATCACTTGTTGCAAGTCGAGACTCCCCACCAGCATTTCTTCACTAGCACCTAACGGCAAGGTGACTAACTTAGATGCTGCGGGTAATAAGTCAACAATGGCACGGGCTAATGTCGACTTAGCCGCACCCCGAGGGCCACTAACTAACACGCCACCAATGGCGGGATTAATTGCTGACAAAATCAATGCCAGCTTAAAGGGCTGATTGCCAGTGACCGCACAAAAAGGGAAGCCAAAAGGAAAGTTAGATTTAGTCATTATTTGCGTTAGCCACTGCCGGTTGATAAATCCAATTTTTAAGTAATAAGATCGCTGAAACTCCTAATACTAACCAAAAGATCAAGTTATTCATGCTAGTCGCAATCAGAAACTGCTGATGCAAGGCTTCTAAACTGGCGACGGCTTGTGGATCTGAATGGTTAAACATCGGGCCATCATAATGGGGGGCACCAATAATAAAAGGCACCGCTATACTAATCAAGCCAAGCGCTTTATATTTAAGGGGCGAAAACACCATAACCATCACCCCAATAGCCGCGCCAACCACTGCTATTAGCCACCAAGATTGTCTATTTTTAAGCAGATCAGCACTAGAGCCAGGGATTTCAGGGGGTAATCCTAAGCCCGGAATAACAAAGAATATGGCATAAGCTAACAAGCCAGCAATCGCACCATAGCTTGCTGACAATTCTATCTTCTTACGCAACACCAATTGACTCATCACTACCAAAAATAGACTAGCAAAACCAATCGCGGCTAAAATATTAGCACCAAAGGTATAGCTGCTACGTTCAAGTCCATCGCTTGGTGACCATTCACTTGGCATAGCCATTTGATGATGCTGATACGTTGCGATCTCTGGGGCTTGTTCAAACAACTCAGCTTCCAATAAAATTGGTGTTACGGTAAAATACTGGGCAATACTAAACACTAATCCGCTGATGATACCAACGATCATCGCAGCCATAATTAATCGACGAAACATAATTAAATCCTCTCTGATTGATCGTTAATGGCAAGGAAATGCCATGCTATGTCTAGTATCGTGAGCAGCATTATGGGCTTGTGGCATTGGCGAGAAACCAACCATAAATAAAATTATTGCGCCAAAGCCGAACACGCCAATATGTTGGGCGGTAGTCAGTGTTGACTCCGTTAATGGTGCTGACTGTTGTGCAGGTGTAGTTTGTTGTAATTGTACGGTCGACATAATAAAACCCTTTTAAACTCAATGTTGATTGATTGTCATTATGCGGTAACCCCAGATGAAGTAAACCGCAATACGAATGATTAGAAATAATAACTGACGACAATCCGAAACGATCTCGGTGCCAGCGGATGATAATGATAATCGGCCACAGGTTGCGCTTCGCCTTTAAGTTGCGACTCATAATAGTAGTCGATGTCATGATCTTTACTGTCCAGCACATTTAAAATATCGGCGGTTAATGACCAGTCTGACGTGCGATAACCCATTCTAAAGTTGGTCACCTTACTCGATTTCGAATTTAACAGGCCATCTTCGGTCAGCGGACGCTTGCCGAAATAGCGCATCCGTAAACTGCCAAACAAACCATTGTCCCACTGACCACTAAGCCCCAGCTGCACCACTTTATCAATGGTGCCGGGGATTAAATTAGCCGATTTCGGCTCTGTGGCATAAATAGAATCAGAGATTGAGTATTCGAGATCCAAGGTCCAATGATGATCAAAATAATAGTAACTGGTCAGTTCCAATCCTTGACGCTTGCTCGCACCACTCGGTTCTGTGCTGCCCGAATCGCCGACAAAAATTAACTCACTGTCTAACTCAAGCCGCCATAACACCAATGATAAGTTAAACTGATCTTGCCAGAAACTGCGTAACCCCACTTCATAACCCAATGAGCCAACCAACGGATCAACTGGGGATAATGCATCACCACTAATGGCGTCAACCACCACGGTTGTGCCCCGAGCATCATTAGAATGATAACCTTGGCCAATGGAACCATATAGCTCAACATGCTGATCAATAGCATAACTAAGATTAAATTTAAATGACAATTTATCATCGCTAGCCTTTCCGCTATTATCAGTCAAATCAACCTCATAATGATTTTTAGCAATAGAGCTGGCGACATCGAAGTTATATCGGTCATAGCGGAGACCAATCGAACTGCGTAATTTATCAGTGATATCAATATCGCTTTGCCAAAATAATCCAGTACTCCATTGAGCAACCTCATCGATGCGAATTGCACCGAGGCGGCGTTGCGAACTTGTTTTATAAAGGGCAACTTCGTCAATATCATCATATCTAAGCTCAAGGCCGATTTGATGCTCAACCTCTTTACCAAATAGCTCGCCATTTTTTTGATAAGCAACATTAGCGCCATAGAGCTGGCGGCGATCAACTTGTTCCATTTGATCACCCTTAAGTGGATCCTCCATGAAATAAGTGAAATTACCAATCAAACTCATGCTGTAATCGATGGCATAAGCGGATACTTGCCAATGCTGATTGCGCCATTCACTACTGATACTATAGCGGTGTGATTTGCCACCAACGGTAGGATCAATCGAACCAAAATTATCAATTAACCCACGCTCAACCGCCCGTTGCGGAATTTGATCGGCGCTGTTCCAATTACCGTCATAAGCCATCGCAGTTATCGAAAAATCACCATCAAATAATTCACTCTTAAATTTAACAATGCCATTGGTTTTATTAAGATCTTCATTAATATCACTCCAATTACCATCGCCTGTATGACGTTCGATAGCATATAATAGTATACCTTCGGCCAACTGATGCTGATTGGTCAGTAAATAGCGTCTATAATTATCACGACCTAAACTAACGCTTAATTGTCGCCGCTCTAATGAACTAGCTTGGCGCATTGTTGCACTGCCAGCCCCACTAAAATCACCGACTTGGGCATAATATGGCCCTTTTTTATATTCAATTTCTTGAATAAATTCTGGAATAATAAAATTGAGATCACTATAGCCCTGGCCATGACCATGGGTCCGCATATTCACTGGCATATTATCGACAAAAGTAGCAAAATCGGTGCCATGATCTAAATTAAATCCGCGGAGAAAATACTGATTAGCCTTGCCGGTACCACTGTGTTGGGTCACAACAAGGCCGGGAATTGTTTCGAGGATTTCGCCAGTGCGTAATAAAGGTCGAATGCTAATTTCGGCTTGACTAATTAAGCCTTGCGAAGCCGAAATAGCAGAGCCAACCAGATTGGTATGACGCCCTTTAACTTCAATGATTTCCGGTTCTGAATTGCTAGAGTCTAAACTACTAGTTGGTACAACTGCATGACTACTTAGACTGAAACTAAGCAGCACGGTTGCTAAAGCTGTTGGTTGAGTTTTCACGATATTTCCTGGTGTTAATTGCCAGAGATCGTCGCACACGCGAGCGGTCTAAAAGCATAAGTTAGTTAACATAGGTAATGACGAGTACGGATATAGCGGCAGTTATTAACAAGTAATTCCACTAAAAAATGGACTCTACTGACAATTATGTCACCAATATCTCGTGTATTGGGATGTATCGCATAGATTTATATCGGGCAAGATCGCCCGACAAATTCGCTGCAGACAAGTCACCCTGCTTGTCATAACGCTTATAACCTGTTATAAAAATTAGGTTAATTGTAAAAAGGCCGGTCTCCGGACTCAGGATTGTTAACAATCCATTACCGTTGCAGGGGCAGCGTAGGATTATTCACCTACTTCCCGATTATCCAAATAAATTTGGCACCTAAAATACGCGGTCAAAATACCATGAAATCAACGCAAGTCAATATATCATTAAAAACAAAGGTATAACTAAATTAAAACTGATCGTGAAACACCACTTCTTGTTGCTGCTTTTGTTGTTGCCACGCTAACGTCTTCAGTTCTGGCTGATCTAAAAATTCACTAACATAACCAACACACAAATAGCCAATAAGTTCACTAGAATCAGGGGCATTAACCGCTTGTTTAACCACTTGCGGATTAACAATACTAACCCAGCCCAGCCCAACATTTAATGAGCGTGCCATTAGCCAGATATTTTGAATCGCACAAACCACGCTAAACTTACCCATGTCGGCCATGCTAGTTTGTCCCAGCACGGGTTCTTCACTAGGCTGATAAAAAACCGCAATATTAACTGGCGCTTCTAAAATCCCTTCAAGTTTTAATTGATTGTATTTTGGTAATTTATCACTACTAAAAAGTGTTTTAGCCTGTTGATTTTCGATGTTGAATGAATCAAATACTTGCTGTTTAATCGTTAAGTCTCGGATCACCACAAATTGCCATGGCTGCGAATATCCCACCGATGGCGCGAATAAGGCAGCCTCTAGTAATTGCTCAATCACCTCATCCGGCAATTCTCTATCAATAAAACGATTGCCACGAACATCACGGCGCAATCGCATAATCTCTTTTAAGGTTTCACTGTCGGTTGCGGTAAATTCTTTACTCATCATAATTACCAATCAATACCTTGACGTATTTTAATTCCCGCGCGAAAAGCATGCTTGATATCGTTGATCTCACTGACGGTATCAGCCATTTCAATTAATTCATCACTAGCACGACGACCCGTCACAGCGACCGACTGCTCATAAGGGCGATTAGCCAGTGCCGCCAATACTTCTTCTTTGGGTAGGTAATCGTAGCTCAGCATATAAGTGAGCTCATCGAGTAGCACTAGATCAATACTAGGATCAGCCAAAAATTGTTTAGCCTGCTGCCAGACTTTAAGCGCAGCTTGACGATCAAGATCAGCATTTTGAGTTTCCCACGTAAATCCAGTGCCCATCACAGCAAACGGCACGCCATGTTCTTCCAACAAGTCACGCTCACCACAGGCCCATTTTCCTTTAATAAATTGCACCACAGCGGCTTTTTTACCATGACCGACACAGCGAGTCACCATCCCAAAACCGGCGGTCGACTTACCTTTGCCATTTCCTGTTATCACCAACATGATACCACGCTCAATCTTGGCTTTCGCGATCCCTTGATCAACCTTTTTTTTACGATTTTGAGATTTTTTGAGGTGTTTTTCTACTTCATTCATTTTAGTGTCCTGTGAACCTAACAAGGCGATACAACGGAGTATTTGTCGACGACTCAATACCATGACTGATGACTTTTAACTGATATGGTAATAAATCTTGATTGAGTGAGCTACTAAATATCATTCGCCGATACTGATTATAACTAATGGTCTCTACTGTTTTGATCTGATGATATATCGCCGCTAAACTAAACGTAAATTGGCCATCATGAACATAATAATGGGTCTCGCTAACGCGATGTTCAACCAGTACCGTTGATAACAAACTTAATGTCGCGCGATACAACGCTTGCTCTAATCCAGATTGTTCTAATTCACCCATCAACCGCGCTTCCCCTCAATAAGCTACCCATGATAATAGAAAAATCAACTAAGTGCATCGCTCTATTGCGCAACAAAACAATAAATATGTTAGAGTGCCGCCACTCATTGCTGCCCTTATATTTTGCGGAGTTTTTTATTACCCCCTTAACAACAACTCGTTTTTTTCTCGCTCGCCATGGTGAAACTCAATGGAACAAGCAACAAAAATTACAAGGGCAACTCGATAGCCCATTAACTCAAAATGGCATTAACCAAGCGAATCAATTAGCAAAATCACTCACCAGTTATGACATCGAATTAATAGTGAGCTCACCATTACCACGAGCATTACTAACTGCAGAAATTATTCAACAACAATTATTATGCCGCCAGTTTGTAGATGAGCAATTAATGGAACGTCATTTTGGTCAATGGCAAGGCATGCTGATGAGCGAAGCTAAGCTGTGTAAATCATTTAATGATATATTTTTAGATGTCACTAACCTAGCACCGCCTCAGGGAGAATCAGCACAAGAGAGTGCCAAACGCTTCCATAACTCTTTAATAAACATCGCCAACAATAGCGCTAAAACTAACATTTTAGTGGTTAGCCATGGCGATATTCTTCGCTCTTTTCTTTCATTTTATCTCGCGTTTAACTTTCCTAAGCCCAGCGACGAATTAGTCAATTGTTGTATATTCGCCATCGATTACCACCAGCCATCAAATACATTTTCCGTGGTTACTAATGATTAGCGTCTTGATTTTAATCACTGGCTGTTTACTCGATTACCTTTTTGGTGAGCCTAATCGTTATCACCCACTAGTTGGTTTTGGCATGCTCGCCAATCGATTAGAACAACGCTTTAATCACGCTCACTCTCCGATGATAGCTCGCATCATTGGAGTGAGCTGCTGGTTATTACTAGTAATGCCTTTGCCATTATTAGTTTATTGGCTACATCAGGACAACTGGCTATTTTGGCTGCTTGATTGCCTCCTTTTATATGCGGCTATCGGCTATAACAGCTTATTAAAACACGCTCGACAAATTTTAATCCCGCTCGCTGCTGGCGATATCACGCAAGCCCGTCACTATTGCTCCTATATTGTCAGTCGCAATACAGATCAGTTAAGCGAACAACAAATAGCTCGTGCCACGACTGAGTCGATGTTAGAAAATGGTCATGATGCGGTGATTGCCACGGTATTTTGGTTTGCAATTGGTGGGGCACCGTTGATGATACTACACAGGTTAGCCAACACCTTAGATGCAATGTGGGGTTATAAAAGTCCGCGTTTTATCTACTTTGGCTGGTGTGCAGCAAGAGTGGACGACTTACTTGGCTGGCCTAGTGCTAAAGTAACCAGTGTTCTTTTTGCTGTGCAGGGGAAATTGCTTCCGGCATTACGTAATGCCCGGGATCAAGGGCGACAATATAAAAGCCTTAATGGCGGTTGGGTGATGGCAGCGGGTGCCAGTGTCTTGGGTATTAGCCTGGGCGGCACCGCTAGTTATCATGGTAAAACGATTGAATCGGTTACGTTAGGCGCTGGGTGTGAAGTATCAATGAGTGACATCGAACCGAGTTTATCTTTAGTCACTAACGCGCTGATTATTTTTATCAGTTGTTACGCCCTCATTCAACTAACATTAGGACTGATTTAATGGCATTAATTCACGGTGGGCAGTTAGACAAAATAGCTGAGCTGTATCAGATACCTCAAGCGCAATGGCTGGATTTGTCCACCGGCATTAGCCCCTTGGTTTATCCGATCCCTGAGATTCCGGTGGCGGTGTGGCAGCAATTGCCGCAACCCAGCGCCGATCTGCTAACCGCAGCAAGCCATTATTACGACTGCGATCATATTATGGCAACCAGCGGTAGCCAGAGTATTATCAGTAAATTACCCTTGTTATGCCGCCAATATCTCGCGGAAAAATTGAAAGTATGGCTCCCTGCGGTTGGTTATAAAGAACATGAAAAGGCATGGCGCGATAACGGCTATCAAATATGCCACTATCACCAACTACCACAGCCAGCGCAATTAACCGCGCAATGTGTGGTCATTGTGATAAATCCCAATAATCCAACCGGTGAGCTATATTCCAAGCAGCAACTTAATCATTTATTGAGCCACCTTAAAAACCTCGATGGCTGGCTGGTCATTGATGAAGCATTTATGGATGTTATCAGCCCAACCCAATCCTTAATAGGGCAAACCTCTAACCAACATCTTTTCGTTTTTCGGTCAGTCGGAAAATTTTTTGGCTTAGCAGGCATTCGGCTTGGTTTTGTTAGTGCGTCTCCAATTTGGTTAGCACGGTTAATGGCAATGTCGAGCCCGTGGGAAGTCAATGGTCCGGCGCAATTTGTCGCGACCCAAGCGCTAAAAGATACCCCTTGGCAGCAAGTACAACTCGCAGCCTTGCAACAATTATCAAAGCAACTAGAACAATTGTTAATGCAGCATTTTTCGGTCACTATTTCCGGTAATTTACTGTTTAAAACCGTGCCATTGACTAACGCTCCTGAAATATTCGAACAATTGTGTCACGCTGGCGTCTATGTTCGATTGTGTGATGAAAATAATGCCCTGCGGTTTGGCATTACAACAGATACTGAATTAAATCAGTTAAGAAACATCCTCCAAGAAATTTGAGATATGTTTTTGTAACCTTATTTGCTAATCTTGCCACCGGATATTGCGATTATTTAACGAAGGAGAGCACTAGTGGCCTATGATTTTGGTTCGGCAGGGTTAGGGATTAACAACCCATTTAAACAAGAAGGTATGATCCGCGCCATTGGCGGTGGCATAATCGCGGCAATCGGTTTATACAGTATTTTTAAAACCACCACCATCATCGAGCAAGATCTGATTCAGGCTTGGGTCTACGCGATTATGGGATTAGCGTTGTTAGTTGCTGGTTTACGTCGTTTAGGCAGCGGAATTTTCTATTTATTTAAGTTTTTTGTTGGTCGCTCAGTACCATCTTCCCTCGCTTTTAACCACACCCCTAGTGAAGCCGATAATGCCAAGCAAGAACAGCGCTCTGGTGTCCTTGCCTACAAGTCGAACACGCTAGAATCGATGTTGATGGGTCGAAAAAATGCGACATTTACCGAGCCAAAAGGCTGGATGGGTCGCTTTGTCCATTCAATTTTTCCCAAATTGATTTTCTTGCCCTACCCAGTACGTAATGTGCTGCAAGAAGTGGTATCCGTGTTAGCAACAACCTTGGTTGCTTTTATTGCATTTGGCCTAACCTATTTTGTTTCATCAAGTGGTTTAGCTGGTCAAGCGGGTCATATTATTATTCCAGCTTTTTCGATTTTGTTACTGATTTATTTAATTGCCGCTTGGCGCAGTGCAGCGGCTGCCGTGCGAATAAACCGAGTCAAAGAACTTCAGAGTGCTGGCGCTGCTAGCCTCGCAAAGATTATCGCCTTTTCAATTGTATTTCCTGTGGTGATTGGTTTTGGTTATCAATTTTTCAGCCAAAAATTTGGCAACAGCGAGCAAGTAAGCCAACTATTTGTCGATGCCAAAATATTTTCAGCATGGCCATCTCTAATGCTATTGCTGGTGCTAGGGGTACTCACCAGTGGCTTGGTTTTATATATGGTAACCGTGCGGAGCAAAGCGGCAAATCCTGTCACAGAAGTCAGTGAATTTAGAGAAAATCTACAAGAATCAGTTCATCCCAATGAAATTTTCATCAATGTCGAAAATATCATTTTGGCCAATCGACGTTATAAGGAAATTCCAAACCGTACTTACCGCGCATTCGATCCTCAACTTAAGGAGCAATCCCAAGGCAAAGGTTCATTCGAAGGTGAATTACTGATAGAGACTCAACCTCAATATAAAGAAACAAATCATTCTCCGGCCTTTAAAGGTGCCCGAACCATCTCTGCTATTGCGGGTCAGCTGTTATTAGTTATCGGCGCATTACTATTTTTCGCCATGGCCGATCAAATTGGTCTGATCATCGATTTTGTTAAAAATCTTATCGCTAATCCACCAACCATCAGCGGTAACAATCAACGGGCGATAGAAGAATTACAACCCATTATTGCGCAATCATCGATATTAGTTGTTGGCTTTGTCAGCACATTATTTATGTGGCAAATCATCACCACAATTGGTCGGATGCTCGAGAGTTTCGCTAATGTCTTTTATGCTGAATTGCAATTTGAATCCTTGCTGATGTATTTTAAAACCGAAGGTACTTTCTCAGAATCTAAAGTATCAACTGGAATGTCGATTCATGATTCCACTCGCAGTGAAAACGTGGTGGTCAAATCGTCAATTACACCGTGGGTGGTTAGCTCACGTATTGTCAGTAGTACTTATGCAACAGCTGGCAGTCAAAATGTTGAAATGCCACGTTATGTAATGTCGATGAACAAGAATGATGATGAACTCAACACAATCATTGATGAGATCCGCAGCTTCTTAAAAGGCCGTGAAAATATTGCAGGCTTTACCAATGCTGCTGATTTACAACACGCTGAAAACATTCTTAAAGTAAATCAAGCATCACGTCATAATCCGGTACAGCTTGATCATCAACAACAAGAACAAGCAGCAGGTTTTTTACGAAACGAGCAAGATCAGGAAGATAAATCGCCAGCAGAAAAACTGAATTAACTGACTATACATCAAAAGACGCATTGTTTGCATAATGCGTCTTTTGGCTTTAATGCAATATAAACACCGTGAATATAACGAGTAATAGCACCGCTATTGTAAACAAGTGCCAGTGAGCCCGTAATATCGCGAATATAGCCCGCTAACACATTTCCTAAGACACCACCAAGACCTAAAGTCACTGCTTATTTGCATCGTGGCCGTTGAAGAGTAATGTTGTCGGATCCAGCCAGCCAAAATCCCCAAAACTGGAAAACCGGAAAACCGGAAAACACATCATGCCACAACCAAATCCGGCGACAAAAGCAAAGCGGGTTGGATCATAAATAAAGCTCAATAGACGCATGAATAAACAACTAAAAATCACCAATAGGGCAATTGCATGCTCCATTTTATCGGCTATCCGACCGGTAATAAAACCAGCCACCATGCCACTAATTCCGACAATACTCCTAGTATAACCACCGATTGATGCTGGCAAGCCTAATTCATCCAGAGAAGTACTGTTCAAATTGGCATAGTAGAAACCCCCACCAACAAACAGATGATACAAGAAAATAAAAGCGAGCCGCAAAATACTATTCCCTTCTCATCATGGGTACACAAGATTAATCGATCAGCTCAAAAAAATATTCAACTGACGACATCTAATGTATTAATTTACGACAAGCCATAATAAGTAACAGGGTGATGCTTAGCGACCGCCAGCATCTAAACGAGAACGTTCGGTATTTTCAACCAAAATACCGGTGCCCAATTGATTAATTTCAGCCCACAATTTCTTGTCAATCTCTATCCCTAGTTCAACAGTTAGTGCTTTATGTTCTGCAATTTGTTGCGCGCTAATAGATTGCTGCTCAGTACTTTGCAATGACGAGGTCAAATCAACCCTCGAACTACATATAATGGTTAATGCCTGCTTATCTTCACCACTGCAGGCTAGGTTTGTGATAGCTTGGCTATAATTGGGGTAACGCTGCCCGGAACGAATAGCGGCAGTGTGTTCGGTAATGATTTCACTGCCATTTTGCCAATAAGCCGCCGCGCTAATACCGCGACGTCCACAATCTGTCAGTGCCTTTAAAATAAACATCCGATTGTGGCAATTATGTACCGTGATCGTTGCAATACCACTCGCTAGAGCTTTGGCTTGAGCCAAATCAACGGCGGCCGCAACGCAATTAAGTGAGCTTCGACCATGAGCATCAATAGTTGCCGATGTGCTGTCTTCGTAAATAATCTTGCTTTGGGGTTTATTTTGGTCAGCAGCGATGTACGCTAGCGCATGTTCTAGCTCTTCTAGCCCTTTTAGGCCGTGCTTTTCCAACCATACAATCATATTGGCCGCATCTTCGTAGTTACCAACAAAATAGCCGCTAGCTTCAAAACATCGACGCAGTGCTGCTTTTAGTTCATTCATTGAAATATGCATTATCGCGTTCCTTCCTAGACTGTTGAAGAGAGAGTTGGCGCGATCGGCATAAACCAATCATCGCTAAATGTCGTACCAATTTCGTCAAGCAACGGCGCGCCTTGAAACATCGTATTACGCACCCATAATCGAGAACGTGGGTCAAATTTACTGACCCCGAAAAAGGCCAATTTACAACGTAACAAATGCATTGGTAAAATATTTTTATCTAATAGATTCGCTTGAATATCACCATAAATACAATGATTCATCGTTTGAATTCGGCGCACAGTGCCCCGTAATTTGGGTTGTTGCACCATAAAGTCAGCGGTCGTATGATTCCGATGAACGTTGATATATTCACCGAGTAAATCGTAGCATCGGCGTACTGCAAACCCTACGGCCAAGTCCATGTGTTTTTTCTTCCCTTCCACATCAGCGATACTACCAAGTCGAGGCTCCATTTTTTCCTCTGAGCGATACCAGTAAGTTTCACGCGAACCTTCAGCGTCAAAATCGATTGCGAGCGCCCAATCATAACGTTGCTCAATCATCATTTTTAACTCCGACAGTGGCATTAAGGGCTCCAAGTCGAGAAGCTCTTCGACCGTGTGGAAGTCTTCTAATTCATCGACCAGTTCTGGATGCATTTCCAATAAAATTGACACCAACATTTCTTGGGCTGGTACTAAGCAATGTTGCTCGCTCCACGTTACAAGCGCATCAAAGGACTCAAGATCCGCCTCAACTTGACGCTTCATCAACGCTAAATCTTCGATCATCTGTTGATTGTGTCCAGTTTGTCGCTCATCTTCAGTAATGGTTTGGCGGGTATGGAGCGAACAGCGGTTAATTAAATCGATCAAATTTTGTTTAATTAGCGGATTAACACCACCGAGCGTTCGAACACGTGCCAAGGCCAATTCCCGCATTTCAATCCATTGATTAATCAATTGCGGATGATTCACCAGATAAGGTGCCATCCCCAATCCCGTTGAATTACCAATTCCAAAGTAACGTTTAATGTCAGCTTGCATCGGTTGATAGGTGTTAGACGACTGATGCTGTGCAATATGTTCGACCTGCAATAGACTAAAATTACGTAACATCCAACAGACAAACATTTCCCCAGCAAATGGACGGGAAAAATCCTTATGCTTATCACACACTTTATCCCAATCTGCCATCCCTAACTTGCCACTGCCATAAACGGCGGTTGTGCGGTACAAATAACCAACTTCAGCAATTTTAGCGATATCAGGTTGTTTACCTGCGGCAAGTTGATCGACGACATAATTAAAATTACGGGCGCTACGATTAGCCCGTGATAACACAAAAACGCGCGAATCGAGACGTCCGGCTTCTTGCTTTGGCACATTCTGCGCCAAATGATCAACATAAGCCTTATCAACTCGCCCTTCCACTAGCGCCATTGTTAAATCCCATTTCGTCGCAATCACCCGATCATTACGCTCATCATCAGAAAGAAATGATGAAAACAATACAAAACTAAAGATGCCATGAGGCGCGCTAACTTCATAAACCACAGTACCATAACCTTTTGGATCTAGTTCAAATCGCACGGGTTCAATTTGCCAACGTTCGCGGAATATGCGTCGTACTAACGTCCGCATAAAGCTCAATCGACTTTGATGAAAGGCACCTAATCGTTCAATATCCATCACTTGTTTGGCAGGGCGCAATAGCATGGCTGTGTCCCCGCGCAGTGATGTTTGAATAGCGGCATCAGAGGTCATTATGCTGTTCCTTATTTATTTTTACGGCACCGAGACTATCGGACATTTGACTCATTGTTGAACAAAAAAGTGACCTCTCCAAATCAAAAGGCTAAATCACCTGATAAGAAAAACTTATCAAGTCAAATTAACCAATTGTTCTAAATGAAAATTGTAATTTTTATTTTTTCGTACTCTCGATAATGAAATCAGCCAGCGCCTGTGCCGCTGGCGATAATGATTTGTCACTCAGTTGCACCAGACCAATATGACGTATCACTTGGGGTTCGCTCAATGGAATAAAACGTAAAGTCGCACTATCTTTAGGAAAAGCAAACCAAGGTAATGTCGTGATCCCCACGCCAGCTTCAAGCATTGCAATCAATGACATCATGCTGGAAATATAAAATTGCGAATCCTCTAACAACGGTGCAGCCTCACTATCTTCTAACAAACGCGAAGTACCATTACGAATCAGGCGCTGCTGACGTAATGCTTTCCAATGTAACTCATTTGCATCGGCCAAGGGGTGATCGAAGCGGCAAACAACCCCGATACGATCTTCCCAGATCGGGGTGAACGTCTTATCACTGTGCTCATCTTGATGCCATAAACTGGCAATGCCGAGATCAACTTGTTGATTTTCGACCATCCGCAATACTGCTTCAGAATTATCGTCATAAAAACTAACATGAAGATCGGGGAGATTTTTCACAAATTGTGACAACACATCCGGTAACATCCGACACGCAATCGAAGGCACCGAAGCAATTCGAAGATGGCCGGTTTTATGTTCGCGCAATAAGGACATATCAAGAGATAGCCTGTCGTGATGCGCGATTAACTCTTTAGCTTTAGGTAAAAATTCTTGACCAAATGGGGTTAATTCAATCAATGTTGTTCTTGCATTACGCTTTTCAAAAACCGCCGTCCCTAATTTATTTTCCAGATCTTTTATCGATAATGAAATGGCCGGTTGAGTACGACACGCCTTCTCGGCTGCAGCATGAAAGCCTTTATATTCAACAACCCACACAAAATGTCTGAGCTGAGCCATCTTAAATTCTGCCATCATGATAAGTATTCCTTATCGTTAGATATTATTAATTAATTTTTATTATTAAATCATGTTTTATATGATACAGCTAATCAGTTTACGGAGGTTTATATGTCAGATTCAATTTTTAGTAACTACATCAACGGTCAATGGGTTGACGGCGCTAGCTCAATTATCAATATTAGCCCAGCAGATACCAGTGACATTATCGGTCACTACGCTCAAGCCGACAAAGCACAAACAGAAGCCGCTATCGATGCCGCTATTCAAGGCCAGCTAGCTTGGCAAGAAAGTGGGTTAGAACAACGCTACTCAGTATTAATGGCCATTGGCGATGAACTAATTGCCCGTAAAGATGAACTGGGTAAATTACTCGCTCGAGAAGAAGGTAAAACACTGGCAGAAGGCGTTGGTGAAACGTACCGTTCAGGTCAATTCTTTCACTATTACGCCGCAGAAGTACTACGCCAAATGGGCGAAACGGCCGATTCAGTGCGCCCCGGCGTCGAAATAGAAACCCGTCGCGAACCAGTCGGTGTTGTCGGTATCATTACCCCTTGGAATTTCCCAACCGCTACCGGTGCATGGAAAATAGCGCCAGCATTGGCTTTTGGTAACTCAATCGTATTTAAACCCGCCAACCAAGTGCCAGCCAGTGCCTGGGCACTGACCGAAATCATCTCGCGTCAAGGTTTACCAGCCGGAACATTTAACTTAGTGATGGGACCCGGAGCGCAAGTCGGTGATGTATTAATTCACTCAACAAAAATTAACGCCCTCACCTTCACTGGCTCATTAGAAACAGGTCGTAAAGTAGCAGCAGCAACTGCGGTTAACTTGGTTAAATGTCAATTAGAAATGGGTAGTAAGAATGCCTTAATAGTACTTGATGATGCCGATTTAGATAATGCTGTCGAGTGTGCCGTTGGTGGTGCTTATGGTGGTACAGGCCAGAAATGTACTGCGTCTTCTCGCTTGATCGTTACCGCTGGTATTCATGATCTATTTGTTGAAAAAGTCATTGCCCGCATGAAGAAATTGGTTGTCGGCCATCCGCTTAAAGAAGGGGTACATATTGGTGCAGTCGCCGATGCCCGTCAAATGGAACAAAACTTAAATTATTTGGCTATCGCTAAAGAAGAAGGTGGAAAACTCGTTTACGGTGGCGACGTGCTCACCGAAGAAACCGACGGCTATTACATGCGGCCGGCACTTTTCACCGAAACCACCAACGACATGACCATTAATCGCGATGAAGCATTTGCGCCAATCGCCTGTGTGATAAAAGTTCAAGATTACGAGGAAGCGTTGGCGACTCTTAATGACACCAACTTTGGTTTAACGGGTGGCATTTGTACTACTTCATTAAAATATGCCACCGATTTTAAGCGTCGTGCTAAAACGGGTTGCGTCATGATAAATCTACCAACGGCTGGCACTGATTACCATGTGCCATTTGGTGGTCGCAAAGACTCAAGCTTTGGCTCGCGCGAGCAAGGCACTTATGCCAAAGAGTTTTACACCATCGTTAAAACGACTTATATCCGCGCATAACGGGAGCTAACCGATGAATACTCAGCTGCATAAAGACCTTATTGTCATTGACGGTCTGCAATACTCGAACTGGAACCGCACGATTTTCGAACAGCTTCGAGCTGGCGGCGTTACCATGGTTCATGTCACGATTGTCTACCATGAGCAGATCCGTGAAACTTTACTGCGGATCAGCGATTGGAATCGCCAATTTGAACAACACAGCGATCTGATTATGCCAGTGAAAAACGCTGGGGATATTCGGCTGGCGAAAACACTTGGCAAAGTTGGCATTATGTTTGGCGCTCAAAATTGTTCACCAGTTGAAGACGACATTGGTATGGTTGAGATAATGCGTGAACTTAATTTAATGATTATGCAGCTCACTTATAACAACCAAAGCTTATTAGCTAGCGGTTGTTATGAGGCAGTCGACAGTGGCGTCACGCGCTTTGGTCGACAGGTGATCGCAGAGATGAATCGCGTGGGCATGGTCATCGATATGAGTCATAGCGCCGAGCGGAGTACTCTTGAAACGATCGAACTATCGCAGCGACCAATCGTTATTTCACACGCCAATCCAAATAGCTTTCACGCCGCCAAACGCAATAAATCCGACACGGTACTTAAGTCGTTAGCGCAGTCGGGAGGATTGTTAGGCTTTAGTCTTTATCCTTTCCATCTTAAACATGGCTCAGACTGTAGTCTTAATGATTTTTGTGACATGGTCGCCAACACAGCCGATCTGATGGGGATAGGCCATATCGGTATTGGGACCGATCTCTGTCAGGACCAACCGCTCTCCATTCTTGAATGGATGCGTAATGGCCGCTGGTCAAAAGAAATGGATTATGGCGAAGGCTCAAAAGCTAACGCTGACTGGCCGCGACCACTATCGTGGTTTCGTGACAGCAGAGATTTTCCAAACATCACCAAAGGCTTGCAAGAACGGGGCTTTAATGATCAAGACGTCGCGAAGGTAATGGGGCTCAATTGGCTCAATTTTCTTGACGACGCATTACAACCTAACGTGGTCACCAGCTAAGAGTTGAGGGACTGTAACGCCCCAAATTCCACTGAAAACCACCAATATGAATCAATTATAAGAGTTCCATTACAGGAGTCGATAATGAGTAATAGTATTAATACCCCTATAGCTGCTAATGAGAGTGCAGCCAAGAAAAAAGGTCAATGGCTGGCCGATGTAGATTTGCCTGTTTTTTTCATCAGTGGTGGCGCAATCTTACTGTTTGTTGCTTTGGCATTATATGACATTGAATTGATGTCTAGCTGGGTCAACAGCGCCTTTGGCGCATCCACTAAATTGTTTGGTGCCTATTGGCAAATTTTGCTATTGCTAACTTTCGTTATTGGACTTTTTTTAACCACGGGGCGTACTGGTTCAGTGGTACTCGGCGGCTTAAAAAAGCCTGAGTTAACAACCTTTAAATGGATTTCAATCATCATGTGTACGTTGCTTGCTGGTGGTGGTGTCTTCTGGGCCGCGGCAGAGCCAATGGCCCATTTTACCTCACCGCCACCATTATTTGGTGGCGAAACTGGCACCACCAATGCTGCTTATAATGCACTAGCACAAAGCTTTATGCATTGGGGATTCCTAGCTTGGGCGATATTAGGTAGCCTAACGGGCATAGTATTAATGCATTTGCATTATGAAAAAGGACTGCCACTTAAACCACGCACCCTACTCTATCCAGTCTTTGGCAATAAAGTCATGACCGGTCCTTTTGGCGCTATTGTTGATTCGGTCTGTGTTATCGCCGTGGTCGCAGGTACTGTTGGTCCGATCGGATTTCTTGGCTTACAGGTGAGTTTCGGACTCGAAAAACTATTCGACATCCCAAACACTTATACCACCCAAGTGACTGTGCTAGTTGGTTTGATTGTTATCTATACCCTTTCAGCTGTTAGCGGTGTCACCCGCGGTATTCAACTCCTTAGTAGTTTTAATATTGTATTAGCGACCTTGCTTATGGCATTTATTCTGTTGTTTGGTCCAACCGCATTCATTATTGATGCTTATGTTCATTCCTTTGGTATTTATATTAGTGAGTTCGTGCCAATGGCAACCTTCCGTGCTAGTCCTGCCTGGTTAGACTGGTGGACCGTATTTTTCTGGGGTTGGTTTTTAGGTTATGGCCCTTTAATGGCGATGTTTGTTGCTCGTATATCCCGTGGTCGTACTATCCGTCAAATGATCTTAACCATTTCAATTGTCGCTCCGGTGGTTACTTGTTTTTGGTTTACTATTGTCGGCGGCAGTGGCTTGTTTTATGAACTGGCTGACCCTGGCGTTATCTCAAAACCCTTTACCGGCTTTAATCTCCCTGCAGCATTACTCGCGATTACAGAGCAGTTGCCATTTGGCGGAATCATTTCAATATTGTTCTTAATTTTAACCACTATTTTCGTTGCAACCACCGGAGACTCGATGACCTACTCAATCTCCATGGTAATGACCGGCACTGATCATCCAAACGGTGGTGTGCGAATTTTCTGGGGAGTGATGATGGGAGTTGTGGCAGCGATCTTAATCTCAATTGGGTCTGGCGGGATCTCAGCGCTGCAATCCTTCATTGTCGTCACTGCTGTTCCTGTCTCGCTAATATTACTACCTTCACTTTGGACGGCACCTCGCATTGCCAAACAAATGGCTAAGGATCAAGGTTTATAAACCAACAACTTGAGAGGTTCGTTCGAGCCTCTCGTAACCAAAGAGTAAAACAACATGAAACAAGCCGTTAAAACTGATCTTTTTGCATCTAAAGCACCATTAGAGTGGGCCATCATTGCCAATGGCACACTATCAACCGCACAAATTCCTATCGATCAAGCAGGTAATGTGGTCGAGGGAGGCATCGAAGCACAGGCGCGCCAAACGATGGAAAATTTCAAACATACTATCGAAGCTGCTGAGTTAACCATGAATGATGTCACTCAGGTGCTTATTTATGTCACGGCGCGTGACCAATTGCCTGCTTTTAATAAAGTGTATGCAGAGTACTTCCAACCACCTTACCCAAATCGCGCAGCGATGATTGTCGCTGGCCTTGCCCGTGAAGAAATGCTGTGTGAAGTGGTTGCGTATGCTGCCGTACCTTAATCATTAAAATAAAAATAAATAGCCATTGGAGATATGATCATGAAAATTTTTAAACCTTCGCTTGTTACTTCTGCGCTTAGCTTATTACTAGCCACTTCAACTTCTGTATGGGCTGAAGGCACTCAACCCGCTGAAGATTATCTACCCGCTGAAGGCTCTACAACTCAGCGGATTGAACAATTAGAACAACAAATTTCCGAACTAAAAAAAGCAACAACAGCCAATAAAAAGACCACGTCATCATTAAAGCCCAAGATCAAAATTGGCGGGGCGGTACGTTTTCAATATAGTTACGAAGATTACAACGAAGCCAATAAAGACCGCGGCGGTGACTTTGATTTTGACACCTTTCGTCTCGATGTAAACGGCAGCATTGGTGACGTGACTTTATCAGCCCAATATCGTTGGTATCAATACATGGACGTGATCCATCATGCCTATGTCGGATACCAGTTTAACGAGAATTGGCAGGGACAAGTTGGGATCACCCAGGTGCCCTTTGGCATTCTTAACTATAACTCCAATAGCTTCTTTTTTAGCTCTGGTTTTTATGCCGGTTTGGAAGATGATTTTGATACTGGTGTTTCGCTACTCGGTAAATTTGATCAGCATGATATTCGTTTAGCATTCTTCAAAAATGACGAGCAAGGTGGCATTGACGGCTATGTTGGCGATCGAACCAAGCGTTATTCCTATGATGTCGTTGGGATCCGGGATTTTGACAACAATGAAGGTATTTGGAGCGCACCCGATCAAGCCATGGCTGAAAGTAATACCTTTAATCTCAGATATGCCTATAATTTCTCTAATACTGAAGTCGGTGTATCATTGCTGTCTGGCGATCTTGAAGGTAAAGATGGTTCAGTCGGCGATCACAACGCTTATGCTTTCCATGTTAAAAGTAAAATCGATAATATCGGGATCATGTTCCAATATTCCAACTACGAGTATGATTTGGACAACGGCTCGAACTTTGTCGCGGTCGGAGCTTGGGCTTTCCATGACACTATTCCAGCAGAAGCCGCGCTCTACAATTTAAATTTGTCTTATAATAAAGCGGTGGCTATCGGGCCGATTACCAACCTCACTTTCTATAATGATTACAACCTAGTCACTGACAAGTCTGGCGACCTAAAGCAAGACACGGTAATGAACGTCACAGGTGTTGCGATCAGCGCTGGCGGTATTTATGCCTACGTAGATTTTATTATGGCAAAAAATCAACCATTTATCGGCGGCTCAATGGCAAGTGATTCTGATGATTGGAATAAACGTTTTAACATTAATATTGGCTATTATTTTTAATTTCCATTAAGAAAAATCAATCTCTCTAATAGGATATGCCACGGGTATCGATGTCATCTCGATACTCGTTTTCTATTTTCACTTTCAAGCGCACCAAAGCGTTCATTCAAATTCAGTACGGTCGCCTAAATCATTGATGTTGCAAACCACAGCGTCAGCGGCACACGCACCAATTCCATCAGCGCTAATCTTTTATGCCCTTCCATAAAATCATTGACCACCACAAGTCCATAAACAATGATCATTGAACCCATAGCCAACGTCACACCACGCAAGCTCGGTGCCATGAAAATAAACATCACCGACACAATAACGATGCACGCAAAAGAGAGGCCACAGTAAATTTTGATCCTAGTAGATACTTGCGGATCGTATTTTTCACGTTCAGTCGTTCCGGTTTTTTGCAATGTACTGTGTCTTGCTCCATTATCCCTGCAATCTTCAGGCCGCCAACCTGTCGGCTGAAACCATAAGCCTATTTTATTGCGCCATAAACTCGTGTGTACACTGTCTTTACCCAGCATAAGCCAATGCTGAAAATTGGCCTTAATCGGGTTTAATGTATCTAAGGGGCGAGTCGTACCATAATGACATGGTTGATTAATTAACTCCGGTTGCCAAGTGCCAAATAAACGATCCCATATCACTAAAGTACCGCCATAATTACGATCGATATAAATAGGGTTTTTAGCATGATGTACTCGATGACTCGACGGCGTTGAAAAAATCCCTTCAATCATTGGAATGCGTTGAATCACTTGAGTGTGTAACCAAAATTGATAGACCTTCAAGAGAATAAATAACACTAAAAATACCGAAGGTGGGCAACCCAATATCGCCAATGGCAAATAAAATACCCAAGAGAATCCATATTGAAATGCGCTTTGCCTTAATGCCGTGGTTAAATTGTATTCTTCACTCTGATGATGCCCAACATGAGCGCCCCACAGCACGTTAATTTCGTGAGCAACACGATGAAAGCCGTAATAACAAAGATCTAACGCCACAAAGAATATCAGCCAAGTAATAGGTTCTTGGATCTCAAAATCAAACAGCCGATGGTGCTGCCACAAATAAACAAAAGCGGCAAATGTATAAGCTTTTAACAACGCATCTGAGATTAATAAACACAACCCCATTGAGATACTGGCAACCGAGTCGTTATAACGATGCAGAGTGTTACCTTGGAATCTGAGAAACAAATACTCAAGGGTCATCAACACGATAAACAGCGGTATCGCCAAGCCATTAATATTATAATCAGTCATGCCAATCACTATGTAATGGAATGCCACTTTTATACATTGCTTGAATAAAAGATCGTCTGATTAACTCATTGGTGTGGGGGAAAGCTCGTTGATAAAGCTCTACGGAATATTGCGCTTGCAACGATAATGCTTTTTTCGCATATTGTTGCGCCTTTTGTGATTGACCGACTAACTCAAGGCAAGCGGCCGACACCGCATAAGTGGTGAAAAAAGCATTCGGATCATCTGCGGCATTAACACTAATGGCAGCAGCTTGTTCAAATTCGCCTTGGTTTACTAACAAAATAGCGCGCATAGTCATTGATGAAAATTGTAATGGATCGTAAGGATTCAGGCGCTGAGCTTGATTCAGATTTAACAACGCCTGACTATCATGACCATTGTGCGAGTTCACCACTCCTTGGGCTAAGTGAGCATGGGCATAATTTTGGTTTAAACTGACCGCCTGTTCAAAAGAAGCCAATGAACGATGATGTTCACCCGATAAAAATAATGCCTTACCTAATGCCCAATGACCAAGAGTGTCCCGCCTGCAACATGAAATACTTTGCTGAGCATAGTCAAAAGCCAACGCCATGTCCTCGGCAATGGAAGGTTCGGCGCTAACAAAAATTTTGGTGGTATGGATAATAGAGAGCCCAGCATAGGCGCGCGAGAAATTAGCGTCGAGTTCCACTGCCTGACTAAAAAATTGGTGAGCGACAAAAGCATCTTCAATGGTCGGCCGATCAATATGCCACAACCCACGGTGATAAGCTTCCCAGGCATTTAAATTTAGAACGGGCAACAATAATGCTCGATCAATTTCGGCCTGTTCAATCGCTTTATCAATCGCGTAAACCACCGAAGTCGTAATTTCACTTTGTAATAAAAAAATATCATCTAAGCTGCGGTTAAAAAATTCAGACCAGATTTCAGTATTCGCGATCGCATCAATCACTGAAATCGTAATATGAGCACGGTTTGCTAGTCTTTGTGTTCGCCCTTGCACTAAATAGCGGACACCTAATCGTTGACTGATCTCACCGGGCGATAGCAGCTGTAAATTAGCCGCCGATCCTCGAGCTATCACAAAAAAATGTGGTAACCGCGCCAAACACGCAGTAATGTCGACCGTTAATCCGCAGGCTAATAATAGTCCCTGATCATTGGTTCCTTGATCGAGAAAATCAAGCACCGCTACCGATGGTTTTTCTGGCAGGGCTAAAGCATCTTGCTGACCAATAGCCACAGCGGCGATAAAACGATAACCGTGGCCTGACACTGTTTTTATACACTGTTGTCGACGACCATTATCCCCAATCGCTTGTCTAGCTGCTGAAATAGCCGCGCATAGTGCAGAATTAGAAATCTGCTTAGCGCTCCACACCGAATCAATGAGCTCATCGTGAGATAGCACACGATTGGGATTCTCAATCATGTAGATTAATAAACTAAAAATTAAAGGTTCAATGCTCAGAGCAATACCCTTACTCGACAACTCACGCGTTGCCGTATTGAGCTCATAATTATTAACTTGATACTTCATAACAACTCACTCTCCAACCAGTTTGTCTTTTAGTAATCGATAAAAAAGTCACCGTTGTGCCACCTAAACATAAATAAAAGACAAGAAAATCGCAAGGTTTTGCTAAGGATTTATCCTCACTACTTATTTAATCTAACAACAGATAGCCGTTGGTTCGACATTAAAATTAGGATGAAAAATAAGGAATATTAATCATGGCAGCACTAGATAAACATAAAGTTAAAAATTTATCCGCAGAAGACATGCGTGATTTTATGTATGGTGAAATTCAAAAAATGATCGAAGGAAACTCACCAAAAAACGTGGCGTTTCAATATTTTATGCCCCCGATTAATTTTGGCCCTGAGTTGGTGTCCTTTATGGAAATAGGTCCCCAAGCCAAAAAGCTCACCGAACAAGGCTTTACTGTTAACGATGTGATGCGTTCTGCGATAAATTTTGCGGCGATAGTCGATTGCGTTCCATTAATTAATCATCTAGATTCCGGCAGTGACATCGTTGACATCAATGCATTGACTAGTAGCGGCATCATACTTTCTAACGTCTATGAGTCGATACTTAAAAATTGTAGAGTATTTAACAATGAACGCTCTGACGCTGATAAGGAAAAATTAAAAAAATTAAGAAGCCTGCTGTATGTTGATACGCAAACCCAAGCTACGCAAGACCCAGCGGCAACTCAAGAACTCAGCGATGATGATTTATTAGCTGGATTCGATGACGATGAAAGCGACTTCGATTTAAATGATATTTTGGGTGACGAGCCTTCATTACTGGATATTGTTGCCGATCCTAACGCGATATCCCTACCAACAGTCGCGATGAAGCTCTATGAAGCCTTAATGAATAATTATGAGCAAACATTGCTCGCTGCCTTAGATCAGTTAAAAAAAGTCAGCCCGAATGATCCAAATGGCAGTGTTCGGATCAAGCTATTAAAAAAGAAAATTCGTGCTGCAGAGCAGCGCTGGGAAGCACAGGGCAGAAAAACCAAGATCGAAAGTATTCTAGCGCGCATTGAGCATTTATCACAAGGCGGCATGGTTGAATATGTAGCAGATCTTAGAAATCGCTTTGCCGGCAGTCAAATGCACGCCTCAATATTTTCCGATGAAGAGTTTGGCAGTAGTCTACTCGCCGAAAGTGCATATTATACCGCGTTACGCCCTAACGGAGTGTTAAGCGCGCCAAGTCATTTAAAAGTCAGTTTATCGAATAAAAATAGCGCCACTTGGTCGTCTTTTAAATCATCAAAGAGCTCCGCAGGTGTCAAGGCTCCGATGTTTGGGGTATTTGGTCGCTCTAGTGGCGGAGGCGATCGTAGCAAAGAAAATAAAGAGGATAAATTTTTTGAACATGAATTCACCATCAGTTTCGAAATAGTACAGGGATTAATCGATCGTCAGCAATGGTTTAATAGAAGCTTTGTCGAATGTCGTGCCTACACTACGGTTGACCTTAAGACCGAGAAAGCCCTTGATCCCATCATGGAGATCACTCAACTTTCCGATGGTGGTATCCCACCCAAAGCTGGGATGGTGCCAGCAATACCTAATACCGTGTATTTCATTCGTAATTTAAAAGTAACGTCAAAATCTTTAGCTAAAATGTCGAAAGATGAACAGGCATCTCTTAGCGGTAAGGCCGATGTTTCAATTTTTGGTTGGGGGGCAAAAGGCTCACATGAAAAGACCACCATAACAACCCAGTGCACCTCGGATGAAACGTCAGGTACTATCGAAGCCAATGGTACTTATTTAATTGGCATGGCGAGTGTCTATCTGAAAAAATCACCCAATCCAGATTTTGAATCATTTCCGAAAGATCAATGGATATAAGGTTGTTCTTTGGACAATAAAACGATTTATCGCTGCAAAAAAACTATCCGCGCCGCTTTCGCACAGCTTATTTCTAAGCGGCAGGACTTCCCGTTAGCTGATGCTAATTTAGCCAAACATGGCCATTTAGTCGGTCAACCGCATTTAACAATGGTTAAATATGGCACACTAGGCTATCCGGTGGCCGATAGCCTGTTGCCAATAAAAAAAATGCTGCAAGGAGATCATACTCGGGCCGAGCACATTACTCATCTTGATGAACTGATGGATGACACCAATGCCGACTTTCATGATCGGATCCTTAATATATCGCCACCATTTCAACATGAGATTAGCCTGAATTTTAACGCAAGCATCTTAAATCAGGTGTACGAAGACATGCTCCGTACTTCCTCCTTTGCTGGGCACGTATTAATCGACGATGATGAATTACAACAAGTTAGACAGTTTCTATATCCCACCGACCAACAAGGTATGATGACTAAGAGCTCTGCATACTTACTTTATGAACAATATGACAACCAAATAACCGAATTAAATTTAGCTTTAAACAATGCCCGTGTCGCTGATGACTCTCAACATATTGAACATTTAAACTTAAAGATCTTACGCTTAACAACTGAATGGCATTATGTTGGTCAAAAAAACAAAATTGAGAAAATGATTAGCATCGCCATTGCTGGCGACAAAAATGCCAGCTTTGAAGACGAACGATTAAATTACCTGGCAATACTAGCAGCAAGAAAACAAGGACGATTAACTTCAGCACTCGAGTTTGCCAAGGTAAAAATACATCCATTATCACCATTAATTAATCCTGAAGATCATCATGGTTGGACCGATATTATCTTAAATAAGCGCGAATTATTAGATGCCCTTACACCACAAATTAAGCAACTATTTAAGGTAACAAATAACGATATCAATCATATTAAGGAGAACATCACCAAGGCTAAGTTTTCGTATGTAGTGGTGATGTTAAATCGAGAATGGCTATGTTTAGACTTTCTTAATGCCAAATATTGGCGTGCGAATAAGCAGATGTCTGATGGCAAAGGCGGCGGGCTAGCACCGACAGTTGCAACTTATGCTATTTTCGTTAAGGAAGCGGCTTTTTTTTGTGACAGCGACTTAATTGTTCAAACACCGCCAATACCAGTAAAGCAAACCAATACGCCTAAGGTTACTCAAGTTACAACGAATGGAGTGGCCAAATTATTCAATTTTTTCAAAACAACATTTAAGATTAATCACACCGTTTCACCAATGGCAGCGGCAACGAAAAAAATAACTATCCAAGGAGAAATTAAGCTACCGCCAAGAGTCGCCATCGATGCGATTAGGCTTGAGTTATCCTTATTCGAACATTCGAAGCTGTTAGAAAAAAGAACCATATTACTGTTAGAAATTGAACCTCAGCTTCTTCACTTTACTGTTAATATTTCATCTCGCTTTATTCACAACAAACCAGGGCAACTGCTCGGCCATCAAATAGTAAAAATTAGAACTCTGAGTAGAATATTATTGCAGTTAAATAATGCAGATGGCACAGTATTAATCAACAAAAAAATTGAATTTATTAATGAAAATAATAACGAGTCGATTAGCTGGCAGATCGAAAAACCAGCGCTTAAACAAGTGAATATGAGCACCAAAAAATCGCCGCTACTCATGGCTTACGCTATCGAAGTTTTACCTAAATCGCCAGATCCTAGCGCTCATTTTTTTTAACTACGCGTTAGGGTTAGCTGACAGCGTCGGCTCATCGAGTACTTTAATTGCAACTTATACAGACTATCACCAACAAATGCCCGCGACACCTGAAACAACACAGTACCTTCACGCACTTCTCCTTGTTCAATAAAACCTGATGGCAGTGCTTTTTTAAGTTTTTCGCTACCTTTAGATCTGCCTCTAAAGGTTTTAGATCCCGTTGCTTTAGGGCCTGAATTTGGTTGAACAGCGGCATAATAATAGCCTTTCACTAGTAACGTTGACGGTTTGGTTCTGGCTTTATTTTTAGTCTGAGTTTTTACTTTCGCTTGAGCGATGAGCTTTGCTTTATTCCGTTTACTAATTCTAGTTACTTTGAGGGTGAATTTATTGGGTTCGACATAAAAAGGTTTATGACAATGACTACTAAAACGTACATCGATTTTTAACCAATACTTACCTGCAGCCGCTTTTAACTGGTTAGGCGCCTCCCCTAGCATCACGAATGGCCCGCCAACCACTTTATAGAATATAGTCGACATCCGTTTTGGTGGGACTCTTATTACTGGATCAATTACTTTATTTGGCTGCGATGCCTGATAAATACCGATGCCACCAATAATAATAGTGATGATAGTGGCCATCACTTGTAATCGCCTATTTAATATTTTGCTCCGTTGTCGGGATTGATTGATCGGCTTGGCTAAACTAGTTGCTGGTGCTTGATCGCGACTAAAACGTGCAGTATCAATTTTTTGTGCGACATTAAAAGCCTCCTGCGCTTGCTGCTTTTGATGTTGAGCACTTAAACTCTGGCCTAAAAAATACCAAGTTTGATAATCTTGACTGTTAATTTTGGTCAAATGATTGAAAATTTCTGTCGCCAGTCCGTAGTTTTTTAACTGATAGTGACAACAAGCTAGCTTAAAGTTATTAACGTGCTCCTCAGGATTTAAATGTACGATTTCATCAAACAATTTTAAAGCAGCATTGAATTCATTAGCCTTAAAGTATTTATCAGCCTGACAGATTAAAATTTTTAATTTCTGTGAGTTATCAACCATGCTAAATCCCTATTGTATTCACGATTAAATCATTGCTGCAATTATCGACCGGACGAATACTT
>JABSRU010000001.1 GCA_013214965.1 Gammaproteobacteria bacterium | reverse complement strand
CTACACGGTAGTCAAAAAATCAAAGGTAAGTCACAATCACAGTTACGAGCTAGTTAACTATTAAGGGGAGAAATCCCCTTTAATAAAAAATCAATGTTGGGGGATATATGCGAAATCTCGTTGAAAAAATCGAAATACTAAAACAAGTTGCTATGCGATTAGGCGCTGGCTGGATCTATAACGAAACCTTATCTAAGGATAGCCGATTTTTAATATTATCTAATGGCGCTGGTTTGTATATCGAAATTCAATTTGTTTATGGTGAAATTTTGCCGCAGTGGAAATTATGCTACCGGAATCCAAAATATATAAATAATTTCCCCAAGGTAAACCGGATCGGTTGCAGCTTCGAAAAATCTACTGGTCAGATTGCCGCCGATGTTTCGACACGGTTGTTATCTAAAACTAGCGCGGCATACGAAGCATTAACAGCAGCAAAAAACACTTATATATACCACCAGAATTTATTAACCAGTCGCAAGCAAGTTATTGCTTCAATTTCTAAAATGCTGAGCGTTGAGCCTTGCTCAAATCACGGTAGAGATAGTTACAATTTGTTAGATAATGAAGATTATAAAATTGGCTCTTTTGAACATTTACATGATCGAGTAGATAAATTTAATTTGCATTTGCGAGGCGTGACTGCTGCTGATGTAATTAAAATTATGTTTTTATTAAAGTAGATATATGATATTGGTTGGTTAAAATTTGTGCTATCATTGTTTTGTTGTACTTATGGATTAACTCTTATTTGAGTAGTGCTTAAATAATCCAATACTACCCTTTGGGACTTAGTTCCCTTTGGGAAATAAGTCTCTTAATTTTTAGGAGATTACTTATGTTAAATATACTGTTTTTAGTAATAATAATTAGTTTGTTAAATATAGGGATATCATTTATTAAATACCAAATTTTTAAAGAAGATGCTGAAATATATCGATCCATTTACGAAGATAATTATTAAGGATTTTAATTAACTTCATAACACCTACCGGTGCATAAATTACTTATTGGGACTTACTATCCCAATAGGGATATAAGTTTCAAATAATTGGAGCTTATTATGATAGACGATATCGATTTATCTGGTCTTAGAGAAAACTTGTTTGATCTAGGAAGGTGTTTAATAACAAAAAATGCGTTAAATTTTTGTAAAACCCATGATATTTGTGTTGAAGATTTTGTACATCGACATCAATATGGAGATTGGGGGGACTTAAACGAAGATGATAAGAAAATAAATGAAAATGCTATAAAATTTAAGCAACAGATTTTTTCATCTTATGATTTTTCCTTTGGTAAAATTAATATTATTACTGATAAAGGACATTTAACTACAACTATATTGTTACCCTCAGATAATTAAAATTAGATAAATGGCTTTATAGCCAACCTAAAGTCAGCTCAGCGCAATGAGCTGACTTTTACACATAATATCTACCATCATATTTAAATTTTCATTTCATTTTAGTTCTCAATAGTAATGCTCGCTTAACTCTAAAAATTAAATATTCACATTAATAAAATACCACTTGATAAAGGCTACAATGTAGCCCATAATAAAAAGGTAAAACAAACAATGTTCACTACGACAACGGACATTAATTTTATTCAAATGAGGTAAATATCATGGCAACAGTACGATGGATAAACTCAAACGGTAAAGAAACCCTAAAGCATGAAGAGGGATTCTTCAAAACACTATGTGGCTTGGATATTCCGCGTCACAGCAAAGAATGGAATGCGTATGGTGAGGCCGAATGCAAACGCTGCCTCAAGGCTAAAGAAAGGTTAAATCAGGAATAATTAATTTGTTCAAAGCCCCACTACGACAACGGGGCTTAATCAAACGAGGTAAATCATGGATATTATTAATATTAATCATTTTCATTTGTTTTGTGGAAGCGGTGGCGGCGCAAAAGGTTTTAATCAAGGTGAAGCCCGCGTTGGTCAAATGTCTGCACGTTTTGTCTGTTTAGGCGGTGTTGATGTAGAAGAAGCCGCGATAAAAGATTTTAATCAACTCGCAGGTGTTAAAGGTACGATGATGGATTTATTTAGTCGAGATCAATATACGCGTTTTCACGGTCAAGAACCGCCTTGTGATTGGCGTGAAGCAACCCCCGCTGATATAAGACAGGCGGCTGGTAATAAATCACCACACATTGTATTTACCTCTGCACCCTGCAAAGGGTTTAGCGGATTACTAGCCAGCAGCAAGGCTAACTCTGATAAGTATGTGGCTTTGAACGAATTAACAGTTAGAGGATTTTGGTTAACTTTAGAAGCCTGGCAAGACAACCCTCCTGAATTTTTCATAATGGAGAACGTGCCACGCATCCAATCCCGAGGTGCTTACTTACTGGATCAAATACAATCTTTGTTAGAAAACTATGGGTATGCAGTGGTAAGAACTACTCATGATTGTGGAGAGTTGAGTGGACTAGCGCAATCAAGAAAACGGTTTCTGATGGTAGCTCGACATATTGAGAAAGTACCACCTTATTTACATGAGCCACAAAAAAAACCATTGTCATCTGTTGGTCGAGTGTTAGATAGGATGTTGTTGCCTGGTGATCCGGTCGCTGGCCCAATGCATACCATTCCAAATTTGCAGTGGAAAACGTGGGTGCGTTTAGCATTCATTGAAGCAGGAAAAGATTGGCGGTGTTTAGAACACTTTAAAGTTAGTGATGGGGTATTAAATGATTATATTATTCTGCCTGAAAATTATGGTTATAGTGGCATATTAGGTGTGAGTAAATGGGATGAACATGCCGCCGCTATCTCGGCTCGATCATTTCCCGGTACTGGGAAATATTCGGTTGCCGATCCGCGTCCGACGACAACGCGGTGGGCTGGCGGTAAGTACAAAATCACAAAGTTCGATCAATCTGCTAATACCGTTATTGCGGCCTCAACAACTGGTGAGGGTGCGTTTGCGGTTGCTGATCCTCGAAGTGGATTACAACGAGGAAACGGAAATTACAATAGCAAACATTATGGTGTAGTGCCTTGGGATGCTACTGTCGGCGCGATTACTGCAAGGGCTAAACATGATAATGGCGCGTGGTCACTGGCTGATCCCCGACCTGCAAGTATGCCGATAACTTCACAACTTCCCAACGAAAAAGAACAGTTGCTTGCGGTTATTCAATCGCTTGATGGTACTTGGCATCGCCCCTTTACAACGCTTGAATTAGCGGCTTTACAGGGGCTAGTGGATGGTGAAGAATATTTAGAATTAGATGGTTGCAGTCATACTTCATGGCGCGAACGGATCGGGAATTTAGTTCCCCCCCCTGCGGCACAAGCTATTGCTAGCATGATGGGCGAAACATTGCTGCTTGCGTGGTCTGGTGAAACTTTTGTGTTAAGTGCTACACCTATTTGGTGTCGTGATTTGGCAATAGCAACCTCAATTGATTTACCACCACGATTATAAATAATTATCCTGTAGAGGTGATTTTTAAAATTGATCAAACACAACTTGACAAGGGCTACATTGTAGCACATAATAAAAGGGTAAACAATCAATGTTCACTACGACAATGGACATTAATCACAATCAAATGAGGTAAAGAAACATGACTACTCAATATGTTAGGTTTAATGCAAAGGATGAAATACTTGGAACACATAAAGCGTGGTGTAAGGCTTTATCAAAAAGTAATAATACCTTTGAAGAAACATACATTAATATATCAGACTATAATTTATCGTCTCTTTGTGAGCTAAGAGATATTAAAAAAGGTGCTGTTATTAATGGGCTTTGGGGTCTGATAGATGAAGTGAGAACCCATAAATTATGCAATGAACTAATGGTGAAATATTTATGCAAAGAGTTTGTTGATTCTGATGAAACACCCGCAGAGTTAGATAAAAAAGGATTACAAAATATTAAAAGCCTAATCAGCACACTCTCTTTATATAAAATTAATTTTGACGAGTGGATTAAAAATTACACCGATTCAGGCCAAGCGTTGAAAGACAGTTTAGATACCGAAGCATTAGCCACCGCAGAAAAAGACGCACTATTGAAAGCTGATCTGGGAAAAGCTACAGAAAAATTTGCAGGAGCTTGTTTTTCACTTCCTGCCATTGCTGGGAAAATGGGATCAAGTATCTATTACACGGTACAAATCCCTTTTGCTCAAGTACCTCAATTATTCAAGTTTAATCAAAATGAAATTCCTGTTGAACTTCGCGCACAGCGCCAACTGAACACTAAACGTGCATCAGCTATAGCTGACTATATGGAGGATCGAAAATACGATTATACACTGCCAGCCCTCACAGCCTCCGTTAGTGAATCTATGCGTTTTGAACCTGTTGACGGATTTTCAAATTTGGGGATGGTACAGATCCCAATTGGCGCAACAATGCTTATAAATGATGGACAACATAGAGCATCAAGTATCGAAACTATTTTAGAACGCCATTACCATCAATTTAAAGATCAATCAATTTCAGTGGTGCTTTTTTACGATCAAGGGTTAGAGCGATCACAACAAATGTTTGCCGATATCAACGATAAGATGGTTAAGCCACCCAAGGCATTAAACATATTATTTGACCGTACCAACAAAATGAATAGCCTCGTTGTTGAATCCATTGAGTTAGCTGGCATGACCCAGGCAGTTGAATTTGAAAAGGCTAGCCCTGGCGCTAAATCATCTAAAGTATGGTCTATTTCAGCACTTAAAAAAGCGATTGAAACCGTGACTGGTTTGAATGATAAAAAGGCTAAAGCACTCAGTGATGAAGAAATTCATTACTACAAAAAATTAATTGTTAACTGGTTAACTGCCCTAGTTGAATATACCAAAGGGGATTTAAAAGAAGCTGTATTCAATGGTTCTAGTGCAATGTTAACTGATATGCGCCTTAATTTAGTAAATACCCACGCTGTCTATTTACATGCGGTTGCGCTTGCCTCGGTCTCTATGGTCGATGAGTTTAAGTCTTTCTTATTAAACATAGTAATGAGTCATGAATTAATGGATATCCCAGTTCCAACTTTTGATGATTTAAAAATACTTAGTGGAATCACGGTACAAAAAACCGCTGATTTGTGGCGTGAACGTCTTGTGAATACAGATGGCACCATGAATCCCACAGCAAATGGAATAAAGCTAGGCGCTCACGTAATTTTAGAAAATTTAGGGGCATTCGTTCCAACACCTATCATTGAAGTAAACACAATGGTCTTTGGTGATGTTGCATAAATTAATTACCCTGTATGCATTGCCGGGTATTATAAAAAAGGTGTAATGATGTCTCATAATTTAAAAAATTCAGAATATGATGATGATTTCATGATCAAGCAAATAGCCATGGAATCCACTTTATTTAATCGTTATGTTCAAGACGCTTTGCGAGAAGTAGATAAGCAATATCCAACAACTGAAATTTGGTTAGGAACGCTTAGGGTTGGCGGTGTTGAAACTCAAATTAATTTAACAATAACGCAAGAGACCAGACGATTTATTGATGAATATGGTTGATAATAGGACGAACAAAGCAAAGCTACGACACTTTGCTTTGTTCTACTTACCCCAAACGAGGTGTAAAAGATAAGCCAATGGATAATATCATGGATAAATTAACAAACGAACAATTTAAGCAGCAAATCGCCCGTTGGCAATTGGTAATCGCCCAGGCACAAATAACCTTACCTAACGGTGATGTTCTACCCGACAAATTTTTTCATGTATTTTTGGGGGTAGGGTACTCAACGTTTAAAAAAATGGTGTGCGGAAAAGATTCTATCCGTGAGATCCAGCCCTACACCGCTAAAACTATTCGCTTTTTAAACAAGCTCGATACCAAAGTGTTTCTTGATGAAATTCGATTAGCGATCGCGGATTATGTGATCAAGTATAAAAGCTAACTTCGCTTTAATCGTCCTGGGTCAATCGGGGGTTAGTTGGTGCGATCACTCTGGATTAAAGTGATTCAAAACCGCTAATTTTTAGTTGATCGGGTATCAAATATCAGGCGCTTACATACATATTAATGCAACTTATTGCATCAAATGATGATCTGAATTGATTCATACGATTTTTTTTAGTTAAAATAAAAAATTACAGCCGCCCCAAAAAAGGGCGCAGAGTATACATTCAATACTATTTAAAACCTAATAAATATGGGCTATTATTGAAAATAACATTTGACTTAAAATCAAATAGATATATATTTAGAGATAGTTAGACGCATCTACATGATCGCAGAAAGGCTATACCAGTAGCTTTTCACTTAAAAACCGCCTCGTATGGCGGTTTTTCTGTTTTTATCTCTGCACAACTCTCTTTTAAAACAAAACCCTATACTGTAGAATTAGTTCATCGCTGAGTTTTGCTTAAGCGTCTCAAGGCACCCTAACAATTAATACTAATAGTATTAATTGTTAGGGTGGAGCATTTTGTTCTGCCCTTTGAGTCTCGTTTGTCTAGTCTGGTAGCTAGCATCTGATCTTTAAACGAGTCCTCGAACCTTAAGTCGTAGATGCGTCTAACTCTCGTATCTTGTTAGAATTGGTACGTTCAGAGGTCATTCTAACTTTGCGACCTATTATAAGGAGACTATTATGTCACCATTAGAAGTAGGTTTACTTATCGCATTAGTTGTTGTTATTGGTGGAGGTATGAAGATTTCGGTCGGAAATATCAATATTGGTAATCGTAACCATAGTGATAATCGCAACAAAGATTAAACTATAAAAATTATTTTCCCCCTCACTTGTGAGGGGTTTTTTATTTATTGTTATGGTTGTTTTCTTTTAAATAACGATAGAACGTCGCCACTCCAATACCAGCTGCTTTAGCAGCCTTATCTTTCGATAATTTATTTACGGTAACAAATTCTAGTGCTTGCTCACATGCTTTAAGTTTTTCAGGTGATTGCTGGCGGCCTTTGTACTTACCAGCGGCTTTAGCTTTAGCAATACCTTGCTCCTGACGGCGTTTACGATCTTCATAATCTTTACGTGCGGTTGTTGCCAATATCTCTAAGAGCAGGGTGTTCACATGCCCCAAAATATCACCGACCAAACTTTGATCTGTTTTTTGCAAAAACAAGTGCGAAGTAGGCAGATCCAAAGACACTATTTTTAATTCTTTATTTTCAATTGTCGCTTTTAGAGTTTTCCAATCAATAGACGATAAGCGGGTTAATCTATCTACTTGTTCAACGACTATAATATCGTTTGGCTGTGCGTCACCAATCAAGCGATTGAGTTCTTTACGATTCAATGACGCACCTGATACTTGCTCAATGTAATAATGAGTTGGAGTAAGATTAAAGTGAGCAAGGAATTTTATAATTTCTTCTTTAGCTCTGAGAGGGTCTTGATCTACTGTTGATGCTCTTAGATATACTCGAATATTAAATTTTATCATTTGACTTGATTATTTGCACCTTAGTGATAAAGTTATCATTAGCATATAAATACTACCCAAGCGATAGAGTAATAGCAAGTAGCTCTACTACTATCACAATGGGATACTCAACTGATAGTCTTAATCGAGAAATGAAATTATGAAAATCATATATATAGGTTTCATCATATTTATTTACCCAGCTTTTGTTTTAGCTGATTTTGACGTTGGGAAAAAAGCTATTAATAAAGTTTATGACGGTGACGGTTTAAAAGTAAAAATGCGATTAGCTCATATTGACGCGCCTGAGATTGAAGGTAAATGTGAATATGAAAAGGAACTGGCCGAACAAGCGCGAGATTATACGCAAGCATTTGTGAAATACGACAACATAACAATTAAAGTGATTGGAACGGGTCGCTATGGCCGTCCAATAATTGAAGTAAGATCTAGCCAAGGTTATTTAAATCAACTATTAGTTGATAATGGATTGGCGAGGAAATATAACGGTAAACGCCGTTCATGGTGTAATTATGTACCAGAGTAAATTAGTTAGTCTACAGCGCTTGGCGTTCATCGATGCGGCAATATTGGTAAATGGCTACGTTGGCTGTAACGAAATAATGCGTTGCTTTGCGCTAGCTCGCCAAGCAGCATCAAAAAGCATTACATTATATATTTCACGAAATCGCCAAAATATTTATTACTGTAATAAATCCGTTCGCTACCTTCCTACACAACATTTTAAATCGGTTGAATTGGCTAGATTTGGCGTAGAGGCTCAGCAATTTATAGATGCTTTATTAATAACTTCGATAGTTGATCTTGATTATGTATTTGAAGATACACGGACTAATAAAGCTACCCCAAACAAGCGAAAATCTGAAACCTTAGTAACTTCATCATCTACACCTCCGCGTATTTTTCGAACTAAATATTATAGTTTTGATGGTGAAATCCGAACTATTAGCGACATTGTAAAATTAACTAATGTGAGTAAAACATTATTGTATCAAGCATTGGTTAATACACCACAGCGTTGTGATGTTAATAATATCGTTGATAAATTAAAATTACGAACCAGAAATTATTCACCACCCAGTAATAAAGTAAATAACAGTGAAAACAAATCTTATTAGAGAGG
>JABSRU010000016.1 GCA_013214965.1 Gammaproteobacteria bacterium | reverse complement strand
TAATCGATTGGTACAGCCGTAAAATATTGTCCTCTAGGCTCTCCAACACAATGGATACACAGTTCTGTTTAGATGCGCTAGACGAGGCATTAAAGCTCTATGGCAAGCCTGAAATCTTCAATTCGGATCAAGGAAGTCAATTCACTAGTAATGAATTTACCGCCAAGTTAAAAGCGAACGATATCAGGATTAGCATGGATGGAAAAGGCTGCTGGGTAGACAATGTGATGATCGAGCGTTTCTGGAGAAGCTTGAAATATGAAGAGGTCTATTTAAAGGCCTACGAGACGCCCAAAGAAGCAGAACTTGAAATTAGCCACTATTAATAGTGTTTTATAATGAGCAGCGATACCATCAAAGTCTGAACGATTTAACACCTGATCAGGTTTATTTTGCTAGACAAAGGTTCGCCGCATAACTTGGATTGATCACTTAAAAACTAAGGATATGTGTCCAACCAAAGGGATCCACTTCTTTAATATCTATAGTGTTGTCGTTGACCGTAAGCGTCCGCCATTAGTTAAATTGCTTCAATTGGAGAATTTATCATGAACACTAAACGAAATTATAATTGCCCAGCACTAATCTCTAAACAGGTAGAAAGTGGTGATGGCGTTGCTCAATTTTGTCGTGACAATAATCTCAACAGTAAGTGTTTTTATAATAACCGCGCTAAAATATCCGCCACGCAAACGACCAGCGCTTTGATTAAAGTTGAAACTCAAGTCCCTTTGCCGCACGCAGTTGCTAAGTTTAATGGCTGGAAACCTCTGGCACATTCTATTACCATAATGACCATTTAGGAACGCCACAGGTAATGACTGATGCCGATGCTATTGTTGTTTGGCAAGCTAACTACACGCCATTTGGTCAAGCTGATATTGTTGTTGAAAACGTTACTAATAACATTCGCTTTCAAGGACAATATTACGACCACGAATCTGGGTTACATTACAACTACTTTAGGGATTACGACCCAGAGTTAGGGCGCTATATTCAGTCCGATCCCATTGGTTTAGCGGGTGGGATTAATACTTATGGGTATGTTGGTGGAAATCCTGTTAGCTTTATCGAACCGGATGGAACTGTTGCAATAGCACTAGCTTTTCCTGGAACTTGGGTCGCGGTTAGAGAAGCTGTGGCTTATGTAGGCTCGGCTGCCGCAGCTGCTTGGGCTGGTAGTGAAGCTATTAATCACTATAATGAAAGTGCTGATGACATCACTAATGATCTTATTGATGATTTAGTACCTGACCCACATGATTATCCATCTGATAAAACAGCTGAAGAATGCGATGCCGACTTTGATAAGCACCCAGGTGAAGAAATACCAACTGATGATCCTGAAAAAAGAATAAAGCGTCTACCAGATGGTCGAACTATTAATATTCATCCATCTAGGTATCGTCCAGGAGTGCCAACATTAGACGTACCAAAGCCCGGTTCAAAAAAGAGAAAAATTAAAGTAAGGTATCAAGGATAATGAAGAGAAGAGATGAAATTGAAAATATTATTTTTGACTTAAATGCTATTAATATAACTAAACCATTAAAAAATGTATTTCTTAATGGTTGGGATATTATTTTAATAGCGCCAGAGTATTTTCTTGATGATGAATTAATGCTAAAAGGCTTTGATTGCTTAAAGTTGATTGATGAAAGTTCCGATAAAGATGTTTTAAATTTTTATCTGACTGAGTTTTCTGATATGAGGGCTATGAACCTTAGCTCTGTATGGCAGGAAGAATATAATTCTGAAGCTATTTACGGCTCAGATAAAGAGCAATGGCAGTTTGCGCTCTCTGGAATGTACTTTCTCCCTCAAAATGAAAGCTGGTGTGCTGTGTATGTTGACAACATAGGTCGAGATTTTATTCTTTTAGGGGCAGATAAAAAGCTACTAGCAAAAATGAAGAATACATTTAATTCTAAGTACTTATTAAATGTTGAAGACCTTTAGAAACTATGCCTTGTTATGAATTGGCTCAATTCATAACAAGGCAACTCACTGCTAAAGTTTAACCCAAAGCCTCGCGTGCAGGGCTTGTATTAGGCTCCAATATTAATGCCAACCGAAAAGGCTGTAACGACCAATTTAACTAATTATAAGAACAGCTATAGGCTCTGCTGTTAGCGGTTTGTTCAAGCTGAGGTTAAACATGACAGATAAAGAATTAAAAGAAAATACAATCAAAGCTCCTTTATTGGTAAAAAATATTCAAACAGGGATACCTACAAGAACTATTTCAATAGCAGCAACAGTTGGCTTTATAGCAACTTATACTCATTTTTTTGGGTTAAGTTATCTAGAAGGTGCTGGTTTTGAATCTATAAATATTACGCTTAGCCCAGATGAATCCATTTTTTATGCCTGCCATGGATTTATGAGAGCATTAGGGCGATTAATTAGTAGTGATTTTATTACTTTTAATTGGTCGTATATACTACCAGGTTTTTCTTTTGCAGCAGTATTTTTTAGTTTTTGGCTAGTAAAAAAAACACCTTTTATGACAAAATTAATTGAATCAAAAGAAAAGTCAACTTTAGGGAAACAAATAGGTTATTGGTTTAATGGTATTACCGACAGTTTTATAAAGACGCTTGTTTTTTCTATTATTGGTTTCATTATAGGTAATGCTCTACCACTCCTCAGCGCAGTATTTATAATTTTTGTCCTATCTATATTTTGGCTGTTAATGTCTTTAGGTATAGGAGCGGGAGAAAGTGATGGTTCGAAGTTATTACAAGAGCCAATTTGTCGAGAGTTAGTTTGGGAAGATAGTCAGGAAGATCGCATTTTAGGATGTAGAGTCATTATTTTAAAGGATAAATCAGAATTAAAAGGGCTTCGTTTACATAATGATGACAAAACCACTTATTTCTTAACTAATAAAGGTTCTTATGAAATAAGTAAAGGTAATGAAATTATAACTTTTAGACCTATTCATGAGAGGCCAGAGAGTAAATCTGAGGATGCACCTAAAGCAAAGAAATAAAACTAGATAGGCATTGAACAAATAGTTAAGATAAAGTCTTATTGCCACGCTTTATTTAGCTGAATATTCAAGTCTCTTAAAACCTTACCAATTAAAGTGACTCGACAAAATATTCTTTTCCTGAAAATTACTGGTCAAAACTACTGACCTGATTGGTAACTTTTGAGTGATAGTTGTAATAAATATTTTTTAGGTTTTACCAAACCACCATATTATTCGTCCCAATTTAGTGGTCCAAACGACTAACATAAGTGGCAGATTCTCAGTGGATAGATGGCACATTTAGGTTGGACTGCTGGCTCATAGTGAGCGGAATCTACAAGTGTATATTCCGATCAAATTGACCACGTGTCCATTGTGAATGTGCCAAGTGAGCCAGCTGATTTGATCACTAAATGCAACTTTTCAAATTTTAGTGTTTTGGAAAAGTGACTTAAATAATGTCACCTATTTGTTTCGATTTAGATCTCGATTGGTTTAGTTTGTCTACCGTAAGCGTCTGTCAAACCGCACCTTCACTTAGCAACGCCCAATCGTTAGATTGCTTCAATCATTAATTTGGAGTAATCATCATGAACAACACGCAAAAATATGACTGGCCAGCACTTATCTCACAGCAAGTAAAAAGCGGCGATACCGTTGCTCAATTTTGTCGAGACAATAAGCTTGTCAGTAAGTCGTTCTATAATAATCGCGCTAAAATCTCGGTCTCTCAAACAACAACAGCATTTATCAAAGCTCAAACTCAGATCTCGCCAGCGAAGCTGTTAAGTTTAACCATCAGTGATGCAACATTCGCTATACCTGTAGATATTGATGCAATATGGTTGGCAACGCTTTTACGGGAGTTGGCATCAGTATGAGGTATTATTTTACGGTTCTATATCGTAACTAATGGTGAAGTCTGGCTGATAGGGCGTTCCAGGGGCCAAATTAAGCAATAAATCTAATCGGCCACCAATAATTACATCAACCCATCCAGAGGGGCCACTATTAAGAGTTGCCATAACTCCTGGGGTAATATTTACTTCTAGTTCACTACTTTTTATTTTGCCATTTGGGGTAAAAACGATACCATTACCATTGTTGGAGTGGGTAAAAACGGTTACCTGCATATTGGTGTTTTTTGGGCCGACTATGCGGTAAAAACCACGACTTGTTTTGGTTGATTGGCAAATATCATTAACGATATTAGTAATAGTTCCGGTTAAATAACTTATTTCGCAAGTTCCAAATCGAGGGGTTAGTTTGCCGAAATCTATTGCATCAATAGTATAGAGTTGGGGGGTAATAGCATAGCTGTTTCCTGTCAGGCTTAGTAATGTAATCAGCACTAGCGCGCATGATAATTTTTTGGTTGGCATTGTTGTTCTCCAGTGCAATAGCGAACGTGTTTTTATGGCAAGTCAATATGCTTGATCCATGCGGTACGTTGTAATGGTGCGTCATAGGTGGCTAATTTGGCTTGGGCTAGGATTTTAGTCGTAAAATTTCCCTGAGTAACGAACATTAGCATGACGCCGTCAGTGTCTTTACTGGTAATGGTTAGTTCACTGCGAATTAAATTATGCTGCTCGATAAACTGTTCGAGTGTTCTATTTTTTGATGCTACTAGCAGCTGAATCGTATAACTGTTTTGAGATAGTATTTTACTTTCTATTTTTTTGATGAACGGCGCTAGCTTAGGGGTAGTATTGTTAATAATCGTAGTTTGCTCTTGTGCCTGTTTCATCGAGTCATAGTAACCGCAATTAACAATGTGGAAGCTAGCTCTGGTGGTTATTCGACAGTTGGCTATTTTAGGGTGGTTATCTATCCAGCCTTCGGCATTGTTCATTTGTGAATATGCACCCATTTGCAATGTATAATAATATTTAACGGCACCAGCAATGGCGCTTAATTCGGGCGAGACAGCTTTATTGAGTTGTTTAATATTTTCCCCGATGCTCGTAGTGGTATCAAAGGTTGAATCTTCTGGCATATTAGGCTCAAAACTTTTCTGCTTATTGACATTATTGTTAGTCGTTGGACGGGCGTACAGATTATTATTGTTAAGTTGATCACCAAAATAGTACGGCTCACCATTGTCACTGTTTAATTGGATGTTAGTTTGGTTTGGTAGTGAATTCTGTGCAGTGATTAATACAATCGGTTTCAGCTCAAAGAAGCCGCCTTTTGATGGGGTGCTAAATGATAAAACCCCTTTGGCGGGCACTAGTTGTAGTCTCTCAAGATCCTTCGGTGAAACTTCAAGGGTATATGTGCCTGAGGCCAGTTGATTAAACTCGAAGAAACCATCAATATCTAAATATACCGATTGATGCTCTTGGGTATCGGTATTAGTCAGTAATATGGTGCCAACAGTAACGGCTCGGTTACCACTAGGATCAGCCATCATCACGAAACCACTGATATGAGTAACCACTTCAAACACAATGTCGATATCAATCCGGCTGCCGGGGTGGGTATAAATTGTATAATCTTGCTGTTTGGTTTCAATTCCTTCTATACTCAAGGCACTAAAAGTAAAAGGCTGATTAACCGGTATCCCAGGTAAAGATACCTTACCTAATTGATTAGTTTTTAAATTGCGCCAAATCGATAATGGTGAAAATTTGACACCAGAAAGAGCCCAATCAGCTTCGTCTAATTGACCATTGCTGTTACGGTCAAGGTAACTATGAACATTAAGGTTACCACTGGCGGAGGAGGTAGTACTGTCAATTAAGAACCGCTGGTTATGAGCGTCATAATCTAAGAAAAAGCTAACGCCGAAGTTGACTGCCCAGTTATGATTCGCATCAAGGCTACTTGATAAATTTAATTGAAAGCTTTTAAAGTAGGTACTATAGGTATAGCTAAATTGCCAATTATCTTTCTTAAGGCGCTTATTTGCTGGCTGAAAATTGGTATTGATATAGTGGTGTGATTTAGGCCCACCGCGCCAACTCAAATTGGCATTGAGATTGTTCAATTGCGATATAGGATACAGATTATAACTGGCTGAACCTGAGAGTCTGAGAGCATCAATTTGCGAACTTAAATTGAAACTGCCACTTAAAAAATTAGTTGAATCAGTTGATTTTGATGCTTTTAAATTCTGGTAATTAAATGTGTTTCCGAAGTTTACGCTTGCCAATCGACCAGATATAGTTGGGCTAAACCCCCATATTTTGTCGCCATTTTGATTACCTGCGTGGCTTATGTTAGCACGGTAGCTCATGCCGCGTGCGAGCCTAATTGCGCCACCAGTGCCAAAGCTGGCAAAATAATTATTGGTATCGGTTGGGATATTCGATCTGGAAAAATTATTATTAGTTTCGATTTTGAAATCATAGGTATTGCCCCAAGGTAGGCGACCGAGGCCACGCAGCTTACTGGTGTAACCATGCTCTAATTGATGGGTTGTGCTGAAATCAAGTTGTAAGTTATTAAAAGAGCTCTCGATGTGGGTGCCAATGTATTTTCTTTGGCTGTTGATATTATTTTGATAACGTTGGAAAAAACCACCAATTTGGGTGCTTTCAAATAATGAATAATCGAACGAAAATCCGTAATCATTCTGATTTCCTAAGGTCGATTTTTGATTGTTAAATAAACGTTTATTGGGTTTGATTAAATAGAAATCATAGCCGTAATCTCCTTGGGCAAGCCAGTTGTGACCAATATTGATGTTGTGTTGACGAATCAACTCTTCACCGTAGGGACCAAACAATCGCACTTCAAAATTGTTAACACCATAGTCACTGGTTAAATCACTAAAAATATAGTGACCATTACTAGGAACAACACCCTGTTTCAGTAAAAAACCGTTACGGTATAACTCGACTTCCCAACCTGGAGTGGCATCACCCTCGATGGTCTTTTTACCAAATTCTCGATTGTAATGAGCTGGACGACGACTTCCTGTGATCCCGACACCATTTGAAATGTTATTGAGCAATGAATTAGAGGCGACCGAGATGTCACCAAAAGAATACTTCCTTAAACCGCCAAATAAACTTTGATCTGGACTGGCTTGGTGGCGTGAGAAATTTAATCGTGCTACTACATTGCTGTTGTTAGTATCCTGTAATAGCGACAAGTGAGCGCTATGATAAAGAACATCAGATATCGATTGAATACTGTAGCCAGCATTATAATCGGTGCCGTCACCTTGATTCGTTGTTTGTTGTTGAGCGTTACCAAAAAGGTTGATATTAGCGGTCGGCGGCGTTAATAATTGATAGACATCGGGTAAATAGAGTTGCTTAACATCTTGCTGTTGCGCGGTTAATCGTAATTTATCGTTTCTTAACCACTGTTTTTCGATCGGAAAAGGGGTACTGTTAGACTTAATTTTCAATGTTAAATCTGATAAATTGACCCTCAATTGTCCGTCTATTAATTGCTCGAGTAAAAAATGCGAGACGTAAATTTCATAATCGTCACGGGTCCAATAAATTGTTCCGCTTAATTTAGTGAGTGCTTTTATTTGATTAAAGTCATTTAAGTTAAATTCAATAGTCTTACCATTATGTTGATATCTGACATTACCGGATTTAGGATCTATTACGACCCCAGCTCCTAATGCCGATAATAGTCCATTGATTGGTAATAGTGTGTGCTCTTGATATTGAAATGCTTCAACTGCTAGTGAGATTCGCTGTTTTTGCACCAGATAATCGAGTAATAAGAAATCTAACTCATCAGCATCGAGTTGCTCAATTTGATTGGCGACTGCGCCAACTGACAGCGCTAACGTTAGACTCAAGGTCACAAACGTCTGTAGTAACAGCGATATTAAATTTTTTATCATGAAATGGTTCTCTGGTGGGATCATCTTAACTCATTTTAATTAGTAGCTAGCTTGAAATTTTATTTCATTGCCGTTTAACGGTTTTTCTTTAAATTGAATTTTGATCTTTCCACTGGGTTTAGTACTCAACGTAAGTTCTATGCGCTGTGTAGTAACACCAACATAAATTGATAGGTTATTACGCCTTGCGATTATATTACCAGAGTCACTATCGATCACTTCGATATTGCCATAAAGAGAGCGCTGACCTGAATGTAAAATGTCAAAAGATAATACTTTTTTTTCTAATTTAATTTTAGAAATACTACCTTGGCTCGTTAACTTTCCAATTCGTACTACCACGGGAATGTTGTAATTAATGCGTGGGGTTACCACGAGTTCACGAGCAGCCGATCGTGTATCATCGACACAAGAGAATCGTAAATAACTGACGAACTCACCCTTAGGCTGATCTTTAACCCGCTTTAAAGCTAATCGCACGGTTTGTGAGGCATTGGCTGAAATAGTGACACGTTTGGGAGAAAAGCGTAGATAAGGGCTGGCTGAATTAGCGACTTGGACTGCACTTTTTACTCTCACTAGTTGACCACCTTCGAGTACTTTATTATGGATAAAACCAAGAGTGCAACGACTGGTAAGAGAACCTCGATTGGTTAGCGTAAATGATTGCTGGCGATTCTTGGTGTCTAATGAGAAACGATAGCTAGAAAAACGAATGTCTGGGGCGGCATAAGTGTTGATAAAACCACTCGAGATGAAAACTAGGGTAATGTTGAGAAAATAAAGAAGAGGTTTCACAGCGAGTCCTGTCATTAATACATATATATAAAAGCCTTATTGAATAATAAGGCTTTTAAAAGTAATTACTAGTTATTTAGAAAGTAACATCAACATCAAAATTCATGGTGTATGTCGTACCTGCTGTTAGCGTAGATCCGCCAATAGTTAGAGTGCCACCAAGATATAAACCAGCTTTACCAGAAGCTCCTAGAGGAATGGTCGTTTGGGCATCAGAAGCAATAGCAATTAACGCACCAGCTGCAGCTGCCGGATCTATGTCATAAGCGCCAGTAGGAGCAAAGTTAAAATCAGTCCCGCCTGTGGTAGTGGTTAAGGTTAGCTTAATCGATGTGCTGGGATCACCAACAATGACATAATGACCAAGTTTAGAGACTGCACCTGCACCAGTACAACCACTACCTGTTGCCGTAGCAGCACTTGCCGTTGCATCAGTAGTAGTAAATGGGGTAGTACTCCACTCAGTAACTGCTGGATCTAAGGTGCAATCACTAAAAGCGGAAAGCCCCATGATCTTTCCAAAGTCAAGCGCTTGAATCAATTGTAACTGAGCTTCTGAACGCGTCTCAAATGAAACAGGAAGTGCATCAACACGTGCTGCTGCATGGTATGAAGTAAGACCTAAAGTCGCAAAAATGCTGGTGCCAATGATGCTACGTGCTAGTTTTTTGTTGATAAAAGTCATAAGATATTCCCCAATAAAATTGTAGTGTTTGGTATGTTTGGACCGGTCTTTATCGTTTCAAAGCTATCATAGCCAAAGATGAAACATGATGATAAGTCAGCCATCTAATAAAGTTATCGTCCACACTTGAATTAACTTTAGGATTGTTTTGCTCTTTATATTAATAATTAAGTACCACTTATGAAAACTATTTTTCACTGATAGATTTTTTTCGTTAAGGTCGGTGTTGTGGCGTAAATAATGCATTGATATTAATGGGTGACACTACTAATATTTTGTCAAATAGTTGACCAAGGGTAGGAACATGAAAATACTTTCGATTTTGAGCATGGCATTAATGTTAACAGGTTGCGCAGGGGGATTTGATCCCAACTTTAGTGCAGGCTGGGACGCCGGTATAAAAGCAATGGGTAATGGCGAAAAACCGCCAAAAAATCAATTAAATTTTTTAGTTGATAACGTGGTATCTGAAATGCTATCTAATAATCAATATGTTAGTAAGCAGCATTCGATAGCTGTTGTGTCGATGGTTGAGCTTGACGATTTAAGGTCAACGACTCGGTTGGGTCAGCAGATTTCAGAAGGAATTGTTCACTATTTGCATGTTAGTGGTTATCGTTTAGTTGATTTTAAATTAACCGGTACGATTAGCGTAACCCCTGAAGGTGACTTTATTCAAAGTCGTGACTGGCAACGTTTAAAAAATGAAATAGACGTCGATTATCTAGTAAGCGGGACACTGGATAAGTATGAAGGCGGAGTTTATCTTAATGTTCGAATGGTCGGTTTTCATAGCCAAGTCGTTGTCGCTAGCTCGCAAACATTTATTACAGCGGTGCAGTTAAAAAACTTTATTGATAACCCTGAATCAACCTCTTTGACCGCTCAGCGAGTTGAGTTAGCGAATGAGCGCGCAGAGTTTGCTGCAAGTGTCGAACAAGTTGTTGAGCAAAAGGTCGACGCCGCATTTAATCATAAAATTGATCAACGGGCTGTTGAAGCCATTGATAAGGCTACTACAGAGAGTGATGTCCGAAACCGAAAAGTTTATATCTCTGATGGTTTCTTGGTTAGAAAAGAGCGACAAGATGGTGGTAATTAATTTTTTTAACCAATTGACTGTATTAATCTAAAAATAATACAGTTTAAATTTCATTAAAAAAATGCTTATCTAAAAATTCAAAGGCCAATGTCTGAAGTTGGCGTCCCCTACGGGAGTCGAACCCATAGCTAAGACTTAGGAGGTCCTTGTTTTATCCATTAAACTAAGGGGACTACGCATTAAAAGTTTAAGCTATTCTAATCTAAATTATTGTTCCGTGTAAATATATTATCATGCTTTTTAATCAGCATAAGTGAACAATAATATTGTCAGATTAATGGTATTATATGTCTTATTTAATTTCAATACGCTACAAAATTTTTATCCAAAATCCAGGTTATCTAATATTGATAGGACTTCAGTTCTGAAATTTATAAAACCCAAGGCAAGCGCCTTGGGTTTTTCATTATATCTAACTGTTTTGAAAAGATATGAGATTGAGTTTTTAGTTAGAATTATTTAATGACGCGGTCACGAATTTGAATCGCACCAGCCTCCGCTGGATTGGTGGCTTGAGCGGTGAGTTGATAACGACCTAATTGGATTATTTTTAATTTAGCACCGCTTAATTGAGTCATCGGCAAGGTATTGCCGTCGACATCGGTAAAGTTCCCTTGATGAGTCACTGAAAGAGTTTGGCCTATTTTTAAGCCTTGATTACTGCCTAAATTAATGATGTATTTATCCCCATCAACCTTAACAATGGTTCCGCTTAATTTTTCACAATTAAGTTGATCGTTGAGATCGTTATAAATCTGGCTAAGTTGATTAACGATTGCCAAACCATAGGGTGCTTGCCAAAAGGCCTGACCGTGAACATTGACTTGTGCTTGCTTTTGATAGTGCCAGGGCGCTGTTGTTTGATATTGCTTAGCCCATATTTTCTCGCCATTGATGCCATCATAAAGAGCAACATTAAGATTAAATTGGCGCTGTGGCGAGTTTGATATTAAACCGAGCCATTTAGTCGTGACAGGATGAAAGGATATATCGGTAATGTCTGCCATTAACACATACTGAGCATGATGTGAGCGCGAAATTTTATTGATCGCAGTATAGGATATCGCGTTTTGTTGCCATTGCTGTAAAGGTAACACTTGAGTGACAGTAATTTGACCCTTCATGTACTTAATTTTGTTTGAGAACTGAGTTGTCACCGCTTGGCCTAGCTCAAAAATGGCGCCTGTTATCGCTTGCTGCCGGTCGAGTAGTGGAAACTGGGTGATGACTAATGTCTTACTAAAGTTTGCTGCCTCACACTGAGCCGCTTCGGCAATAATATCAGCGCGGATGGTGACCGTGACAAAACCGTCGCGGTGGCGCTCATTGACTAACTGCAGGTTTCTTACTGAGCCTACGGTTCGAATTTCAAAGCGATCTGAGGTTAATAAGCCGTTAGTAATTTGTTGAACGCTATTGATATTCGCACCCGCATAAAGCAATGCTTGGCGTAAGGCATCTTGTACGGCGTTGTTGCGAGCTATTTCAGTGTTGCCATTGTGGATTTTGGCTTGCCCTTTAGATTCGAACCAAGCCGCATTAGCGTGAGTGCTAAACGATAATGCTAGGACAATAAAATAGAATAATCTCATGAGTCAGCCTTATTTACTGATTAACCACGCGCCGGGGCAGGGTAGTAGAGGTGTAAAGTTGATAAACTACTTTAAAATCGAGTTCTAACTCAGTGGCATAAATGTCGTCATTGACGGGGTAACTTTGCAGTACTCGTGCTCCCTTAATCACACCTTGTACCGATGACTTAAAAGAAGAACTATTAAGTACTAAATCTTTAACAGCTGTTTGACCAGAAATTTGTTGGCCATGAACTTGTTCACTGAGTTCTCGGTAAGCTGCCAATTTTGAGGCTTGAATGGCATTGAGCATTTTTTCTGTTTTATTGCTGCCGGGTTGTGAAGAAATCGGGGCATAACCTATCGCATGTAATACCGCGAACTCTTTAGGTGCTTCAAGTTGGTATTCAATATATTTATCATTATAGCTACTGCAACCACTGATTAACGTTATAGCGAATACAGCGATCATAAGAGAATTTAGTGGACCAGTTTTCATAGGGGTTCCCCACGTTAAGCACCGATGACTGTTTTTCGGCACCAAGTGATAAAATTTAGATTACCTACATGTAAGCAAAATTTGCGCCAAGAAAAACATTATGCAGAAATGAAGCTACCTCGGACACCGCCGCCACGGGTTTTTCCTTTTTGATTGTAAGTCATACTATTACCGGCCCGCTTTTGCACTAAAGAGTTTTGTAAACGCTCAATACTGCCAAGACTTAATGCAATAGCTTTACCGTTGATGTCGTTTTGACGTTGGCAGGTGGAAATATTTTCAAGAATGGAATTTTTTAGTTCACTAAATTGACTTGGTAACTCACTATCTGGCAACAGATGGCGTTCAATTTTGCTATCAAGCGAATTTAATTGTTCGATTAAATGTTGCTTTTGTTGCGCGAGTTGTTCAATTAAGTCAATATCTCGTGCGATTAAGGCATCATTTTCCTGCCCCAACAATGATAATAACAGTTGAGAGGTATGAAGTTGTAGATTTAACTCTTGTTCAAGCTCAATAATATTCATTTAAAAAATCTTCGCTAGTTCTCCCTCGAACTTCGCTAAGTTTTGAGCCAGTTTTTGTGGATCAACTTTATATTCGCCAGCTTCAATCGCTTTTCGAATTGACTCAACTTTCTCTTGGTTGATTGAGGAAGTATTGGTTAATTTGTCATTAATCTTATGCAACTGTTGTGCCTGTTGAGTCAATGTCACTGAGTCTTTAGCTTGAGGACTGCTGCTACTCTGTGTTTGAGCCTGACTTTGCACGGTTTGTTGCTTGATATTTTGATCCGCGTTTTGCGATTTCATTTTCAAATTGTCAAGTTGTTGACGATGAGTGCCAGCTAACTTATTCATATCTATTGTCATGATTTTTTCCCTACAATTTTTTCTTCATATGTTCCTATCGGCAAAGTTTACCTGAGCTTTAGGAATTATTTTAATTATTTTTATATTTTTATTTCGACCGTCGCGACGGCGGTAATCGTTGCTTCAATAACTCGCCCTGAACTGGTATTTCTTACCGCAATTACTTGACCATTAATTCCACTTTTAAGCGCTATACCCGTTGATTTTATAGTTAAATTACCAGAGTGGACAAATATGCTAACTGGTTCACCTTTACAGACCAAGCATAATAGATTACTGGTGATAGTTTGCCCAGATTGCACTTGCCGGATCAATTTTGAACCCTCGATGGTCGCAATATTCGATAATGTTGTGCCACGAAGTAGCAAAATGTCCTGATAAGCTAAGGTTAAATTACTGCGGTTAAGTAAAGCACCTGCCGCTAGGGCTTGTGAAGCGATAACGACTGCACGCAACCGTTTAATTTTTACCGGGATGTACATTTTCCATTTATTTTCACATTTGACTGCGACCGTCGTATGACGTGAAATTTTATTTTTACCTGCTAATGATAAGGAAAGAGGCTTATCGCAATCTTGGATTTTTATTCGTCGATCTATTTTGTTAACACTAATTGATACCTTTTCCTCGACGTCGGCATTGATTTTTTGTTTGATGAAATCATTAACCAATTGGTTTATATGAATACGTCTGGGATCGTTGACGTCAGCGCCGCTCGAATAAAAGCTCGATAGGATGAAAATGATAATAGATATTAATTTTAATTTATTCATAATTATATTTTAGACTATCTTATTAGTTATATTTTTTATAAGATTTAATTTATGTTTATTTTGCGATAGAAACGTAGACTAGTAAAGATACACATGGAAGATTTTTTCGCAAAGTTATTATCTGTCTAATAATATGGAGTTGTTATGGTCGGTGTTCTGGATTCAGTGAACCAACGGACTCAATTAGTGGGTCAAAATCGATTAGAATTATTGCTATTCAAACTGAATAATAGCAAACATCGATATGGCATTAATGTTTTTAAAGTTAAAGAAGTTTTGCAATGTCCTCGTTTAACCGCGTTACCGAGTTTACGACGGGAAGTTCGTGGCATTGCCCATATTCGTGGCGAAACAATCTCGGTGATTGATCTCAGTTTAGCGACAGGGCAAGAAGCAATTGATGATCTGGAAAACAGATTCATTATTATTACTGAATACAATCGAACCATTCAAGGATTCTTAGTGGGCTCTGTTGAGCGTATTATTAATCTTAACTGGGAACAGATATTGCCCCCACCAGAAGGCGCCGGAGGCAGTAACTATTTAACCGCTGTTACCGAAGTCGATGGCGAAATAGTTGGTGTGTTAGATGTTGAAAAAATTCTGATGGAAGTTTCACCTCCTAAAGATGAAACAATGAGTGCAGAGTTTATTAGTAAAACTCAAAAAGCCATTGGTAATGACGCTAAAATTATTATGATTGCTGATGATTCAATGGTTGCATTGAATCAAATTAAACGAGCCTTAACCCCGTTAGGACTCGAAATTATGACGGCTAAAAACGGCCGAGATGCCTTTGATCAACTAAAAGCACTTGCCGGGACCTGCGAGCATTCAGTGACTGAAAAATTAGGGTTGTTAATCTCGGACATTGAAATGCCAGAAATGGATGGTTATACCTTAACGTCTGAAATAAGAACGTTTGAAAAGCTCAAAGATTTAAGAGTTATTTTACATACTTCATTAAGTGGTGTATTTAACCAAGCAATGGTGGATAACGTTGGTGCTGATGATTTCATCGCCAAATTTAATCCAGATGATTTAGCAGCTGCGGTAGAACGGAATATTAATATTTTGCATTCTGAGCCCGCTCGGGAAATATTGAGTGACCAATAATACGTTAACGGAAAAAGAATATAGTGACTTTTGCTCTTATTTGGAAAAGCATTGCGGTATTGTGCTAGGTCAAAGCAAACAGTATTTAGTCAGAAGTCGTTTATCACCACTACTCAGTCAATATGACTGCGCATCGTTGTCTGACTTAATTAAAAAAGTCATGGACATTCGACAACGAGAGTTAAGAGCTGTGGTCATTGATGCGATGACCACCAATGAAACATTATGGTTTAGGGATCGTTATCCGTTTGAGCTCTTAACTAAACGATTGTTACCCGAATTTAGTAAGTTAAATCGTCCACTGCGAATCTGGTCATCGGCCAGTTCTTCAGGGCAAGAACCTTATTCAATTATCATGACTTGTTTGGAATATAAGGCCAAAAACCCAGGTTGTTTGGCTCGTGGTTTTGAGGTATTAGGGACTGACATTTCAATGAGTATGCTTAATCATTGTAAAAAAGGTGAATATGACTCATTAGCACTAGGGCGTGGGTTGTCAAAAGAACGGTTACAGAAATATTTTATACCCTCGTCACAGGGCTGTTACCAAGTGAAACCAGAAGTGCAACGACATGCGAAATTTAGGCAGTTTAATTTGCTTGATAGCTTTGCCATTTTGGGAAAATTTGACATTATTTTTTGTCGTAATGTCTTAATTTATTTTTCCCCTGAAATTAAACGTCAAATTTTTGGTAACTTTGCTAAAGCAGCGAACAGTCGAGGCTATTTGATGTTAGGTGCATCTGAATCAATTAATGGCTTAACCACTGAATTTGAAATGGATCGCTGTGCTGCCGGCATAGTTTATCGTTCGATTAAATAGCGCGCACTAATCTTTGCCCTTAATGATTATTGAGGGCCTTCATCATCTTTTTATTTTTCAAATTCATAGATAACCCCATCCTTGGCACACTGATTGCATTATTTTCTCTATCATGTAACGAGAGACAAAATTATGGCAATTTCTTTTGATAAAGCGTTAGGAATAGCTCAACACACCGTTGGGATCCGTTCACAACGTGCTGAAATTATCGCTAGTAATATCATTAATGCTGACACTCCTCATTACAAAGCACGAGATTTAGATTTTGCTGCTGCAATGCGTAATGCAACATCTAGTTTGAATTCTAGTATGGCTCGAACCCATGAAAAACATTTTAATATTAATGCTTCAGTGAATGATGGTATGAGATTTAGAGTGCCAGACCAACCTGATACCGGGGATGGCAATACAGTAGATGTACAAGTGGAACGAAACTTGTATATGCAGAATGCATTAGAGTATCAATCGAGTTTACAATTTCTCGGTGGAAAATTTAAAGGGCTAAGATTAGCCATTAAAGGAGCTTAACCATGAGCTTATATAATATTTTTGACGTAGCAGGCTCGGGGATGAGCGCTCAATCATTACGGTTGAACGTGACTGCATCTAACTTAGCCAATGCTAATAGCATCAGTAGTAGTGCCGGGGAAACCTATCGTGGGCGGCATCCAGTTTTTGCCGCCAAGATGCAAGAAGCTGCCGCCAACCAACAAGCCTCAGTCAAAGTTGAAGTACTAGGAATTGTTGAGGATCAAGATCCATTGCGTCAAGAATACAATCCTAATCACCCGATGGCTGATGAGAACGGATATATATATAAGCCTAATGTTAATGTGATGGAAGAAATGGCCAACATGATTTCGGCGTCACGCTCATATCAAACGAATGTTCAAGTCGCCGATGCTGCCAAGCAAATGTTGATGAAAACATTACAGCTGGGTAAATAAGGGGTAAATCATGAGTACAGTTACTACCAGCAATGCTTACCTAGATTCCATGAAATGGAAAACAGAGCAAGTTAAAGTTGATGACGGAAAAAATCAGACATTAGATCAAGAAGATTTTTTGAAATTATTGACCCAGCAATTAGCGATGCAAGATCCATCGAAACCAGTTGATAATGACTCAATGATTACCCAGATGGCATCTTTTAGTACCGTAGAAGGTATTAATCAAATGAGTAAACAATTTGAATCGTTAAATTCAGTGATGACCTCATCACAGGCATTGCAAGCATCAACGTTAGTCGGCCAAAAAGTATTAATTCCGTCCAATGATTCCTATCAAAAGAGCGGTGATGGGGTCAGTGGCGTGATTAGCTTACCGCAATCATTGCCTGGTTTATTGGTGCGCGTTGAAAATGGTAAAGGTGAATTAATTAAAACGATGACCATGAATGCACTACCCGCTGGTAATAATGAATTTAAGTGGGATGGTCGTAATGAAAAGGGTGAATTAGCACCTGAGGGCAGTTACACCATTAAAGCATCTGCCAAAATTGATGGCAAAGAGCAGGATCTTGCTATTTCTACATACGGTCACGTGGCTAGTGTTAGTTTAGGCAACACGGCAAACGGCGTTATTTTAAATTTAAGAGGGCTTGGCAACATTGCATTAAAAGATGTGTTGGCTGTTGCTGAAGATTAACCTAAGAAGAGGATTTTACTATGTCTTTTAATATTGCATTAAGTGGCTTGGCTGCTGCAAAAAAAGATCTTGATGTTACCGCTAACAATATAGCGAACGTCAGTACCATTGGCTTTAAAGAGTCGCGCGCTGAGTTTGCTGACGTATATGCTTCTTCATTGTTTACCAATTCAAAAACTAAATCTGGTGATGGTGTAACGACGGCGCAAGTCGCTCAACAATTTCATCAGGGCAGTCTTAAGTTTACCAATAACGCGTTAGATTTAGCGATTACGGGTCCTGGTTTCTTTGTGACATCAACGGGACTAGATTCCAATGAATTGACCTTTACTCGAGCGGGTGCATTTAAGTTAAATAGTGAGAATTTTATCGTTGATTCTAATGGTAATTATTTACAAACTTATCCAGTGAACAAAGATGGTTCATCGGCCGCCATTAACTTGACGACGACTAAAGGTATGCAAATACCTGAAACTGCAGGTATCCCACAAATGTCTGGTCAGGTTAAAATGTCAATGAATTTACCGGCTAGTGCAACGCCAAAAACCGTGAATAACTTCGATATTAACGATCCAATCACCTATAATCATTCGACCTCGGTCACTATTTATGATTCTTTGGGTGAGTCACATGTTCAAACGACTTATTTTGTGAAAGATGATACTGCACCAACGACTAATCCTAATCGATGGGCAACATTTACTGCCGTAGATGGCAAGAAAATTAATGCTGTTACTCCGACCGCTGCATTAACGCCAGCAACGGGCGGTACTGCACATATTGGTAGTTACGTTAATTTTGATTCTAGCGGTGTTTATGTGGCACCAACTCCAGTTGATGTTACCTTTGAAGTATTAGGAACACCTGGTGCTGGTGCTATCGACGCAGGACCTAATCAAGCCCAAATGTTAAAGCTACGATTAGATGGACCCACTCAATTTTCTGCCGGATTTGAAGTGACCTCATTAGAACAAGATGGTTTAACGGTCGGGCGATTAACTGGAGTTGAGATCGGTGCCGATGGTTTGGTGAAGGCAACCTATAGTAACGGTAGTTCTGAGCCCTTAGGGCGAGTGGCAATGGCGAGATTTAGAAATGAACAGGGCCTAACCCAAATCGGAAACACCTCATGGAAACAGAGCCTAGATTCTGGCGAACCCCTGGCCGGTGAAGGTGACTCAGGTACCTTTGGTACAATTAATTCAGCGGCTTTAGAGCAAGCTAACGTTGATTTAACCACGGAGTTAGTTGATCTAATCTCAGCACAACGAAATTTCCAAGCTAACTCACGAGCATTGGAAGTCAATCAAACCTTGTCACAAACTATTCTGCAAATCAGATAATTGATCTTGCCCTAATGAGGTTGCTAACCAGCAGCCTCATCTTATTTATCTCCTTATATACCCTCTAGTCTCTAAGTTGGCATGCTGTTTGCTTTTAAATAGATATCTACGATATTTATCGTTATTTTTTTGACGGGGCAAATGATGGATAAACTACTTTACATATCCATGAGTGGCGCAAAAGAAAACCTTAACGCTACTGCAGTACGCGCTAATAACTTAGCGAATGCAAAAACATCTGGCTTTAAAGCTGATATTGAACAAGCACGTTCGATGCAAGCGTTTGGAGAAGGCATGCCTACTCGGGTGTTTTCAATGACCGAGCGTCCGGCACAAGATTTTGCGTCGGGTCCATTAATTACCACGGGTCGTGATCTTGACGTTGCCGTGCAGGGTCAAGGTTGGTTAGTGGTTGAATCAAAAGATGGCTCACCGGCATTATCTCGCGCTGGCTCATTGCAAATTGATAGCACCGGGATGCTACGAACCAGTGCCGGATTATTAGTGTTAGGTGATTCTGGTCCGATTGCATTGCCGATCCCAATTGATAAAGTCAAAATTGGCGATGATGGTGTAATCACCGTTCATCCGCAAGGTGCCCCTAGAAATGTGATTGAAGAAGCCGGGCGGCTTCAGCTAACGAACCCAGACAAAACGCAACTGGTTAAAGGCGAAGATGGTTTGTTTCGTCTTAAAGGTGGTGGTGCATTTGAAAATGATGCCAAGGTAAGTGTTGCTAGCGGTATGGTGGAAGGCAGTAATGTGAATACCATCAGTGAAATGGTTGATCTAATTAACTTACAGCGCCAGTTTGATACCCAAGTAAAAATGATGAAGACCGCCGAAGAAATTGACCAGTCGCAAGATCGTCTGTTACGACTTTCTTAACCCTACCTGAGGAATAATGACATGAATGCAGCATTATGGATAAGTAAAACAGGGTTAGATGCCCAACAAACGGACATTGCGACCATTTCAAATAATTTGGCCAATGCAAGTACTATCGGTTTCAAGAAGAGTCGAGCGGTGTTTGAAGACTTGTTGTATCAAAATATTAATCAGCCGGGCGGCAAGTCGTCACAAAATACGGAATTACCAGCAGGCTTAATGTTGGGTGCCGGTGTTAAAGTCGTGGCAACCCAAAAAGAATTTTCTCAAGGCAATATGTTAACGACTGAAAATTCACTAGATATTATGGTTGAAGGCCCGGGTTTTTTCGAAATACTCCAGCCTGATGGCAATATAGCCTATACCCGTAATGGCCAGTTTATGCTCAATGAAGAGGGGCAAATAGTAACCCCTGGCAGCGGTCATTTATTGCAACCGACCATTACTATTCCGCCGGATGCTAAAAGTATTACGATTTCAAGTGAAGGTGAAGTGTCGGTACGCGTGAATGGTCAAGCGGAAAACACCGTCGTCGGCCAGATCACCATTTCTAATTTTATTAATCCACAGGGCTTAGAGCCCGTTGGACAAAATTTATATCGTGAAACTGGAGTCAGTGGTGCACCACTACAAGGTACGCCAGGATTAGATGGCTTGGGCAGTATTCGCCAAGGTGCGTTAGAAACCTCCAATGTCAATGTCACCGAAGAGTTGGTTAATTTAATTGAGTCGCAGCGAATTTATGAGATGAACTCAAAAGTTATTTCGGCGGTCGATGAAATGATGAGCTTTGTGTCGCAACAATTATAGGAATAAGTTAATGAAATTATTATCGCTGGCGTTAATGGTCCTTTTACCTTTTATTCATGGCTGTAATATGACCGCGTCAAAACCCATTGCTGATGATCCTGATTATGCCCCAATTATTCCTGAGCCAATTAAACAACAAGTGATGGCGACAGGATCATTGTTTAATGCTGGGTTAGTCAATGGACTGTACGCGGATGTTAAGGCTCGCAGAGTTGGTGATATTATTGAAGTGATTTTAAGTGAAAACACTCAGGCGAAGAAAAAAGCGGCTAATACCAGTAAAAAAGCCAACAAATTTACCTTATCTCCTGTGACTGCCTTGGGTAAAAACGTCACCATTAATGGCAATACCTTAGATCTTGGCTTATCACAATCAAGCAATTTTAAAGGTGAAGCTAACGCTGACCAGTCAAATAGTTTAACCGGGTCTATTTCGGTCAATGTTACGCGAGTTTTAAGCAATGGTAATTTAATTGTCCGCGGAGAAAAATGGATCACCTTAAATAATGGCGATGAGTTTATTCGTTTAACTGGGATCATCCGTCCACAGGACATTAGCGCCGATAATCAGATCAAATCAATTAAGGTTGCAAACGCTCGAATTCAGTATTCCGGCACCGGATCTTTCTCTGATACGCAAAAAAAGGGATGGTTGGCACGATTCTTCAATAGTAGTTGGTGGCCGTTTTAAATTGTCAAATATTCGACAGGTGAACCATCATGAAAAAAAGTAACATTTTTAATCAAATATTCATTGTTTCGTTGCTACTTATTAGCAGTGTAATTGAAGTTAAAGCACAACGAATTAAAGACATAGCCTCAGTTCAAGGGGTTCGAGCAAATCAGCTAGTTGGTTATGGCTTGGTCGTTGGTTTACCGGGCACCGGTGAGCAAAGCCCCTTTACCGATCAAAGTTTCGTCACTATGTTACGTAATTTTGGCATTTCAATGCCGGCAGGCGTAAAACCAAAGGTCAAAAATGTGGCGGCGGTTGCTATTCATGCTGAATTAGCGGCATTTGCAAAGCCGGGACAAACACTTGATATTACCGTTTCATCCATTGGTAGTGCGAAAAGCCTCCGTGGTGGCACTTTATTAAGAACTTTTCTGAAAGGGCTCGACGGTAATATTTATGCGGTTGCCCAAGGTAGCTTAATGGTCTCCGGCTTTAGTATTGACGGTGCTGATGGTTCTAAAGTGATTCAAAATACCCCAACCGTTGGTCGAATTCCTAATGGCGCGATTATCGAACGGGAAGTGGCTAACTCATTTAGCCAAGGGGATTATATTGTATTTAATCTCCATCATTCTGATTTTTCCACGGCTAAACGTTTTGCCACCGTCATCAACAATATTCTTGGTGACGGCGTCGCCAAACCACTCGATGCAACCTCAATTCAAGTGGCAGCACCACGAGATGTGTCGCAACGGGTATCCTACCTGGCTACTCTTGAAGAATTTGATGTTATACCGGCAACGGCGGCCGCTAAAATTATTGTGAATTCGCGTACCGGCACAATAGTCGTAGGACAACAAGTACGTTTAATGCCTGCGGCAATTACCCACGGTTCATTAACGGTCACCATTGCAGAAATGCCAATTATCTCTCAACCTAATCAGCTCGCTGATGGCGAAACGATTGTGGCATCACAATCATTGATTGATGTTGAGCAAGGCGATTCGAGAATGTTTAAGTTTGCTCCAGGCACGACATTGGATGAATTGGTCCGAGCCGTTAATTTGGTTGGCGCGTCACCTTCAGATTTGATGGCTATTCTGGAAGCCCTAAAACAAGCCGGTGCGTTGCACGGCGAATTAATTGTTATATAGGGGCTAATAATGGAAAACTTAACCAACAGTTTAATGCGTCCGCTAAACTCGGTACAAGGTGGCGGTAACTTCCAAGATATTTCATCATTGGATAATTTACGTCAAGCGGCCCAAAAAGATGAAGTAGCAGCGCTTGAAACGGTGGCTAAAAAATTCGAAGGTATCTTTATGCAAATGTTATTAAAAAGCATGCGTGAAGCCAATGCCGGTTTTGAATCAGAAGACTCGCCGTTTAGTAGTGGGAGCGGCAGAATGTACCGAGATATGCATGATCAACAAATGGCCCTAGACTTAAGTGAACAAGGCAGTTTAGGATTAGCCGACTTAATTGTGCAACAACTTGGGCCACAGACGTCTAATTTTACCCCTGCATCGGTGCTGCGTACCCAAGGTTTGCCGCTTGATGCTCAGGTAACGGCACCAGGGACTACAGTAAATCAGCCACAATTACCTCCTAAACCCACCTTTAATTCACCAAAAGATTTTGTCGAAAAATTAATGCCATACGCTAAAAAAGCGGCGCAAGTACTCGGTGGTTCACCAACCATGTTAATTGCTCAAGCGGCGTTAGAAACTGGTTGGGGTCAAAAAGTTGTCACCAATGGCGCCGGGGACTCTAGTTTAAATTTATTTAATATTAAAGCGGATAAACGTTGGCAGGGTGAAAGCGTTAATGTTAAGACCTTAGAATATCGTGATGGTGTGGCAGCCCGTGAACAGGCTAAGTTTCGCCGCTATGACACCATTGAAGATAGTTTCAACGATTATGTCAAATTCATTAAAGACTCTCCACGATATCAAGATGCATTGGGTAAAATTGACAATGCGGCAAGCTTTTTGCATTCATTACAACAAGCAGGATACGCCACCGATCCTAATTATGCACAAAAAATCATTGGCGTATTAGAACAAGTGACCAAGTTAGCTCGATAAGGCTAAGTTGGCTTTTAGTTATTTGATTAAGGAACCTTCGTTATGGGTGTTGATTTATTACAGTTAGGTGTTAGTGGTTTACTTGCCTCACAGCAACAACTGTCGACAACAGGCCATAACATTGCCAATGTTAATCAAGAGGGTTACTCACGCCAACGGATCATTCAAGAAACCACGACTCCGTTTAATTCTGGCGCCGATTTTATGGGCACCGGAACTAAAATAAAACAAATTCAACGGGTATTTGATCAATTTAGATATAACGAAGTGGTGTATAACCAAACCGAAAACAGCGGTGCTCAAGTGGTTGCCACTAAATTGGCCCGTTTAGATGAAACCATGTCGTTGGTTGGGCCCAATATTACTAAATCGCTGAATGACTTATTTGCGGCGGTTAATTCATTAATCGATGTCCCTGGCGATATTGGTTTACGGGAAGTGATGCTGGCTAAGGCCGGAACATTAGCGCAAAATGTCCAGTCAATGAATCGAACCCTCGATGCTGAATACAATGCGGTTAATGAAGATGTGACGGCATCGACCGAAAAAATTACCAGTATTGCCAGTCAGCTGGCAAGACTTAACCGCGACATCGTTACCGCTTCCGCTAATAAAGGCTCGCCTAATGATTTATTAGATAAGCGGGATGAACTATTAAAAGACTTGGCTCAATATACCAAAGTGACCACGGTGCCAACTAAAGATGGCTCGGTTAATGTGTATATCGCCAATGGTCAAACTTTGGTGACATCGACCACTAGTTTTTCGGTGAAGACCGTGCCGGGTAAGATAGATCCAAGGAAAGTTGAAATTGTGATCGAATCCCCCTCGGGAGCGCAGCAAAGGATTGATGGTAAATCCATGGGGGGCACGATCGGTGGATTACTTAATTACCGGGATAATGCATTAACCGAAGCGATTAATAAAGTTGGTTTAACCGCCGTTGCGATTGCTGAGACTTTTAATGTCGCGCAATCTCAAGGGATGGATTTAAATGGGTTAACAGGGCAGCCATTGTTCACTGATATTAATGATCCGCAATCGGTTGGTCGTCGTTCTTTAGCCGCAAGTGATAACCCCAGTGATTTAGTCGGTGGTGTTAGCATTACCGATATAAATCAATTAACTGGTGATGACTATCGACTCGATTATTTGGGGGGGACATACACCCTAACCAATATGAATACGGGGAAAGCGCAAGCAATGACCTTGGTGGTCGAGACACCACCACCGGCAGCAGGGGCTCGCTCATTTGCCACGGCTAACCCTTCAAATGGTTTTATCTTTAAAGAACGCAATGGGGTTGCGCCACTTGATGGTGATCGTTTTGAGTTACATCCAACTCGGACCGGTGCTTCAGAATTAAATGTTGAGTTAACTCAAGCCGAACATATTGCCGCATCATCGATTGTTGAAGTTTATGCCAATTCAGACAATGTTAATAGCGCCAAACTTGAGATAGTTAAGGTCAATAACCGCGCGGCGGCTAATTTCCCATCGAGTACATCGGGCTTAACTTTACAAGCTTATGAAGCGCCAGTGGGCACTTTTAATTTAAGTATGGTAAACAGTGCAGGGACGGCCATACCGTTAACTGATAGCAGTGGCGCAGCCTTAACGAGTTATGGCGGTGGAGCGATTGAGTTTAATGCCGCGGGCATCACCTTTAAATTATCGGGCAGCCCCAAAGGTCAAACCGCTAATGCGCCAGAAAAATACGATATTAATTTTTCATTTGGATCAGGCAATAGTAAAAATATGCTTGCAATGGCCAGTTTAAACGATAAAAAATTAATGAATGAGGGTCGCTCGACACTAGCTGATGTTTATGAAGAAGTAGTGACCAGTGTGGGCTCGCAAGCGGCGACAGCGCGAATCGAAGCTGGCGCCTCAGAAACGTTATATACTCAAGCCGTGACACGAATGTCGAATACCTCAGGGGTAAACCTCGATGAAGAAGCGTCAAATTTATTACGCTTTCAACAGGCTTATGCCGCCAGTGCTCGTGTGATATCGACCGCTAATGAAATTTTTCAAACCCTGTTACAAGCCGCAAGGTAAAGGAGTAGCTGATGCGTATTTCTACCAGCCAATTTTATAGCAGAAACACCACTAATATTATTTCGCGCCAGTCTGAGTTAAATCAGACATTGAACAATTTGTCTGAAAAAAAGCGGGTGATTACGGCTGGTGATGATTCGGTTGCCACTAACTCTATTTTAAATATTCGCCAAGAGCAGGCGATGACTAAACAATACCAAACCAATATTAATTTTGCTGAATCACGGATTAATGTCCAAGAAACTGCGATGCAAACGGCTGAGAATGTGGTGATGCGGGTCAAGGAGCTATTTTTACAAGGTAATAGTGTTGCTAATGATGATTCATCACGCAAAGCATTAGCCGATGAACTAACCGCTCGGTTTGACGAACTACTGTCTTTATCTAATAGCCGGGATGAATCTGGAAGCTATATCTTTGGTGGATTTCAAACGAATACACCGCCGTTTGAATTGCAATCCGATGAATTAGTCGTTTATAGCGGTGATAAAGGCCAGCGATTAACGAATGTTGGACCTGGAGTTACGGTTGCCACCAGTGATTCGGGTCAAAAAGTCTTTATGGAAATTCCCAATGCGGTCGGAGATTTTAATCCAACCTATCAGTTGGCCGCTAATACGAACCCATTGATTGATGAGCCAATCGATCGCGCCATTGTTAAAAGTGCGGTGATTTCCGATCGAGCAAATTATGTCGCCGATGATTACACCATTAACTTTACGCGTAATGCCACTAGCAATGAAATGGAGTTTTCGGTTGTTGACTCAAGCACGCCACCGGTTCAGGTTTTTCCGGCACTACCTGCAACGAGTGAACCTTATGTTGCGGGCAAAGAAATATCTTTTAATGGCGTCAGTGTTGTGATCGATAAGAAACCACAAGATGGTGACACCATCGAACTAAAACGCCAAGACAAACAGGATATCTTTAGTACCATGACTCAGGCTATCGCTTGGTTGAAGTCCGGAAATGGCCAAGGCCTTGCCGAGGCGAAGCGGCAACTTGATTTTGGTCATATTGTGGCGAATATAGATGAAATTAGTATTAAACTGGGTAATGTGCGTGCCGAAATTGGTACTCGGCTGCAATTGACAGAAAGTCAAAGGGAACGTCATCTTGATTATGATTTGACCTTGGAAAAATCACGTTCAGGACTTGAAGATTTAGACATGGTTAAGGCGATATCTATGTTCGAGCAACAAAAATTGGCATTGACAGCGTCACAAACTGCATTTTCCAAAGTTCAAGGCATGTCATTACTTAATTACCTTTAAACCTGGGCGGCAATGATTGTCAATTATTAGACAATCCGGCAAACCACCTTGATAATATTGCCACCTTGTTAAAGACCAGTCATAAAATTGACTGGTTTTTTAGTTTCTGAGGGATTATATATTCAATTACTAGCACTAATTTCATCACTAACCCCCTTTCTAAGCGAGATATATAACGAATTCAGTCATTCTATAAAATAAACGTAAACCTTGGCACGTTGATTGCTTAGTTATAACTAGCTAAGCAGTAACTTTAATCATTATACCGGCTTGATGGCATCACACGATGATGCGCTAGCCATCAACGTGGAGGCTATATTATGGCTCTTACAGTACAAACAAACGTCACATCGTTAAATGCACAACGAAATTTAGGTAAATCAGGCAGTGCTCTGGCGACTTCTATGCAACGTTTATCATCGGGGATGCGGATTAACAGCGCCAAAGATGATGCGGCTGGTTTACAGATCTCCAATCGTTTGTCCTCTCAAATATCGGGACTTAATGTTGCGATTCGTAATGCCGGAGATGGTATCTCGTTAGCCCAAACCGCTGAAGGTGCATTGCAAGAATCAACTAATATTTTACATCGAATGCGAGATCTATCGATTCAAGCGGCTAACGGCTCTAATTCAGCCTCCGATCGCCGTGCGATTCAAGAAGAAGTCACACAGTTGCAGCAAGAATTGACTCGAATTGCAGAAACAACCACCTTTGGTGAGCGTAAATTGCTCGATGGTAGCTTTGGCACAGAGAGCTTCCAAGTGGGCGCTAAATCATTTGAAACCATTCAAATGGGGTTGTCTTCATTTACCGCCAATGCCATTGGTTCTTATAGTTTAGACATTCAAGGTAAAGACGATGCCGCCGGTGACGGTTATGGCTCAGTCGGTGCGGCTAACTCGGTCGCTGGTACGATTACTATCACCAGTTCAGATGGTATAACTAAGCCATTGACTGGAACGTCGGCTAAAGATTTAACGAAAGCGATTAATCATAGTGATTCGACGGCGAAAGCTGATGCTCGAACCCTAACTCAATTCGACTTTGCCGCATTTGTTCCGGCGACCTCAGCCTCATTTAAAATTCAAGGCTCTAATAGTACCCCAATTCAAATATCAGCAACGGTTGGTAAAGATGATGTTGGTGCGATGGTCAACGAAATTAATAAAATGTCAGGTAAAACAGGAATCACTGCCGAAGCCATTGACAATAAAATGGTGTTAACCAGTGAAGCCGGTGATGACATTAATATCACCAGTTACGTTAGTGCACAAAGTACCGAGATTAAGGCGATGGATTATGAAGGGAATGCACGATTAGATACCTTCACCTTAGATCAGGCTGGTGGAAAAGCAACGGCTACTGGCGTCATTCGTTTATCTTCCTCACTTAACTACACCGTGGCGGGTAGCACAGAAAAAGTTATGCCTACCACAACGGTTACATCAGCGCAGCTTGATCCCATTGATGAAATCGATGTTAGTAGTGCCGTTGGCGCGCAATTGTCCATTGAGGTCATTGATTCAGCATTAGCCTTTATTGATAGTAACAGAGCGAGCATGGGTGCCATTCAAAACCGCCTCGAGTCTACTATTTCTAATTTATCTAATGTCGTTGAAAATAACTCAGCGGCGCGTAGCCGAATTCGCGATACCGATTTTGCGATTGAAACGGCGATCATGACTAAAAACCAAATTTTGCAACAGGCAGGCACATCAATCTTGTCCCAGGCCAATCAGATCCCTCAAGCGGCGGTACAATTATTGGGCGGCTAACTGCCAATCTGATTTTAATGCTGCTAGCTGCAACAGAGAACTCATCATTTATGATGAGTTTTTTTCGTTAAAAGATAAAAAAATTAAAGTTTATTAAAAATATAAAATAATAAATTTAATTTTATATGTTTACTATCAGTACGTTAAGTGCACATAGTAATGTTCTAGTAAAAAAGAATGAAAAAAAAGTTAAAGTATTTGTCGATGGCGCCGTTGAATTAAGTAACTGGGAACAACCCCTACACTGAATTAACAAATACCAACGTCTAAGTAGACAGGAGAAACATCATGGCTTTAACAGTTCAAACTAACGTAGCTTCTTTAAACGGTCAACGTAACCTTTCTAAATCTGGTTCAGCCTTGACTACCTCTATGCAACGTTTATCATCTGGTATGCGCATTAACTCTGCAAAAGATGATGCCGCTGGTCTACAGATTTCTAACCGTTTAAGTTCACAGATTAGCGGGTTAGGTGTTGCACAACGTAACGCGAACGATGGCATCTCAATGGCACAAACCGCTGAGGGTGCAATGCAGGCATCAACCGATATATTACAACGGATGCGTGATCTGTCTTTACAGTCTGCTAACGGTTCAAACTCGTCAGCTGACCGTGATGCACTGCAAAAAGAAGTTTCAGCGTTACAAACGGAATTAACCCGTATTTCTGAAACCACCAGTTTTGGTGGGACTAACTTATTAGATGGTTCTTTTGGTAGTCGAAAATTTCAGGTCGGCGCTCAAGCTAACGAAACTATCTCAGTATCGTTAGGCAGTATTGCCGCTAATTCCATTGGCACTAAGAGCTATGATCTTCAAGGAACAACCGCAGGTTTAGGCGAAACATCTGCTGCGGCAACTGGTGCTGCAGCTAATGCAACAGCTGGTAACGGCATCACCGCTGGTGGTGTTGACATCACGGGTAAAAATGGCCTTGTTGAATCTGTTACTAATGCTGCTGGTGATAGTGCGGAACAAATTGCCAACAATATGAATGCCAAGACTAGTAAAACAGGCGTTGTTGCCAGCTCAAACACTTCAGTAAAGTTAGACAATTTAGCTGAGGCTGGTGCCGTTGGTTTTAAATTAAATGGTCAAGTTATTGCCGCTAACATTGAGACTAAAGGTGATTTAAAGGCGTTGGCTGAAGCAATTAATGCTAAGTCAGGACAGACAAACGTCTCTGCTACCCTTGATGATGCCGGTGCGTTAATCTTAAATGATGCCTCGGGCGCTAATATTGCTATTGATGACTTTACTCACTCAGGTACGACTAAAACAATTGATGTTGTTGGGATGAATTTTGACGGCACAGCGGAAGGTGATACAACAACTACACTAACGGGCGGTGGTGCTAACTCAACAACTGTTGCTGGTTCTATTCGTTTGACTGGTAGTGGTAGTTTTAATGTAGCCTCTGGCGATGTTACCTTGGGCGCAGATACTGACGCCCATATTTCTACCCTGACTGCTGTTGGTGATGTTGATTTAGGCACTCAACAGGGTGCGCAAAATGCGATTGCTGTTATCGATGGTGCAATAGCACAAATTGATGGTCAACGTGCCGATTTAGGTGCGGTGCAAAATCGCTTTGAACACACGATTTCTAACTTGTCGAACATTCAAGAAAACGTATCTGCATCACGTAGCCGAATTCGTGATACTGATTTCGCTTCTGAAACAGCAATAATGACAAAGAACCAAATATTACAACAAGCAGGTACTTCGATTTTAGCGCAAGCGAATCAGTTACCACAAGCAGCATTAAGCTTGTTAGGCTAGGCAACCACGTAATTGGCTTTTGATTGTAGCCATCATCTTGTTAAGCGTTACATAACAAGGCAATAGAAAATAAGCCGTGCCATAGCCGTTGCCTGAGAAATCAGCAGCGGTTATTTTCGTTTTTTAATGGAATATTAGCGAGTTAAAGATAGGAGTTAATCATGAGCATAGAAATGTCAATGGCAGCAGCAACTGATGTCAATGTACCTAATAACAATCAATTAGTTAGAGGGGATAATCATGACCAGTCGTTAGCAGCAATACCAAATGCCGCCGAAAAAGAGTCATTGTTGCCTCGGCAAGGAATTAAAAACTCAGCGGAGCAGCCTGTTAAACCGTTAGAGCTTAACCGTGAACAACTAGAAATGATGGCGCAAAAATTGCAAGATTTTGTTGGTTCATTGAATCGCGGGTTAGAGTTTAGTGTTGACGAAGATTCAGGTCGCGACGTCATCAAAGTGATCGATCGTAATTCAGGTGAAACCGTGCGTCAATATCCATCAGAAGAAGTGTTAGACTTAGTGGCAAGCTTGTCGGATGCAGCCGGCACATTTGTTAATATTAAAGCGTAAGCTTATTTATCAGCGTTAGTCGTTAGTGGGGTAATATCATGTCAGGAATTTCATTCACCGGTTTAGGCTCAGGGATGCCCGTTAAGGATATTGTTAACGCTTTTGTTAATGCTGAGCGAGTTCCTTTTCAACAGAGAATGAATAAGCAAGGGGCTAAATTAACCACTAATATTTCAGCCAATGGCGCTTTGAAAAGTGCGCTTGATAGCTTGGCTTCTTCACTCGAAAAACTGAAAGACATTGAGAAATTTCAACTACGAAAAACCTCCGGTAGCGATGACTTTATTTCACTCTCTTCTGACAAAACTGCGCAAGTGGGCAGTTACGATGTTAAGGTTAATCAGTTAGCCCAAGCCCATAAAGCGATGACCAACACCAGCTTTGAGAAAGACGCCAAAATAGGGACCGGAACCTTGAGTTTTGCGACGGCTAAAGACGCGGTTGCTGGCAAGAATGGTTTCAACATTGAGGTCAGCGACACCGATACTTTGAGTGATATCCGCGATAAAATAAATAAAGCCACCGATAATGATGATGTGATAGCGACGATCATTACCGAAGACAACGGTAAGCAACGCCTAGTCATGACCGCCAAGGAAACCGGCAAAGACAATCAAATTTTTGTTACGGCGACTCAAGCTGATGGCACCGATAGTGTTAATGATTTAAGCAAGATTGGTTCGGCCACCGTAGTGGACTTAACAAATATTGCCGCTTTGGACTCTGTTGATGAATTGGCCACGATTTCACCGCCCATTAGTTCTAACTTACAACAGCTGAAATCTGCTAACGATGCCTCTATTACCATCGATGGTGTTATTACCATTACCAATGCCACAAATGAATTTAAAGGGGCGATTGACGGGGTTGATATTACCGCTACAAAAGCCCATGGTGTTGATGATGATGTATCGAACGCGTCAGTTAGCGAAGACAACTCGATGGTTAGTCGGGAGCTTGGAAATTTTGTTAAAGCTTATAATGAATATTATGAGTTGGCGAAAACCTTGGGCAAAGCAAAAACCAATGAAAGCGAGTCGAATGGCGCGATGGTCGGTGATTCGATGCTACGTGGTGTCACTTATAAGCTACGGACGATGCTCAGTCGGCCCTTTAATAGTGAGGGTAGTAATTCCTTATCGCTATCACAGCTTGGGGTTGAGTCGGATCAATACGGTAAATTAACATTTGATGCCAGCGAGTTAAAGGAAACGTTAAGTAAAAATCCCGGTGCGATTCAGCAGTTTTTTATTGGCACAGAAGATAAGCCAGGCTTTGCGGCTTCATTGCATAGTGTCCTCGACAGCTATACTAAAAAAGACGGTTTAATTGCAACGCGCATCGAGGGCTACCAAACCCAACTCGAACGACTCGACGATGATATGATATCATTTGATTCGAAAATGAAAAAATACGAAGCGCGGTTATTATCACAATATAATGCGATGGACTTGTTAGTTGCCCAGATGACTTCAACCAGTTCTTATATGATGGCTCAGCTTAGTAACATGCCTGGTGTGGTCCGAAAGACCAAATAAAATAATAACTATTCAATGATCTTCTTGAACTAATGCTTATTTAACCGGTATTCAGGTTATTTACTCAAATAAGCATTAGTCGCTTTGGTGTTGTTTTTTTGCTGAATAACCGCCTTGGCCATTATGCCCTTTTTTTGTAGTGCCAAATCTTTCAGTTGAAAATCTAAATCGACAGCCTGTTGTAATAAGGTCAAATGGAGCTGTAATTCATCTAAACTATATCCTTCAAATAACGCCATAAAAGCAACTTTCCTTGCTTGCTCAATGGTTTTTAGGTCATCGAGTACATCTGTCGATTCATTGTCTGGACCAACAAGGTTAATAGCCACCATTAACTGGTTTGATAGATTAATAATTTGAGTTAATTTTTCAATGACCATTATATTTCCCATTTTTGCCAGATTGGTATAAATATTGTTAGTTGCTAAAACTGACCTTTGTTTGTTGATCTAAGGGTATTTGTTCCCAAGCTGATTTTATCGGTAATAATAGCTGCAATGCTTCATCGAGCTCTGATTGTGAATTATTTAAATTGGCTTGAAATAATAAATGAGTTGTATATTCATACAATGCCGCCAAATTATCTGAGATTTCACCACCATTTTTAAAGTCTAATGAGCCCTCCAGTACGCCAATAAGGACAATCGCTTTATTGAGTAATTCATTACGTTTTTCAATGTTGTTTTGGCTGATTGCGCCTTTGGCGGCTGCAATACTGCCTAAAACTTGCTTAAATATTTCTGAGACTAATTGATATGGGCTATCTTCTGCTGCGCCGCTAACACTAGTTTGACGGTACTTTTTAATGGATAAACGAGTCATAATATAATCCTTGAGCTCTAGTGTTGAATATTCTAATAATACACTGACTATTGACTAATAATAGTTTTTATATCGAAGTCTTTTTTGACACATAGTAAGCGTCTGTTATTGTTAAGCAATATTCTTGCCAATATAGAGCTGTTGTTTCCTCGGCAGAGGCTATAGCAATAGTCAATAAATTGACTATTGCTATATTTTTGCGAAGACAGGTAGAATAAAGGAATAATATAAAACTAGTAAATAGTTTATTTTAATAGTTTTTATAATGAAATGGACTTTCTTTCAAATACTAAAGGTAATAGCGTCAAAATGCAGGTTTTAGATACAATTTTGATTTGTGGAACAGATTCACAACAAAGACAAAAATTGATAACAGTGTTAGAGTTTATTGGTGAGTCTGTCGAATGCTTTAGTGATTTAGTGATGTTGGCCCAAGCGTTGAAAAATCAAGATGGCATCGTTTATCGAAGTGTTATTATAGATAGTTCACTTTCCGATCAAACGTTAGAATTCGGTAAAGGATTTCCTCTTCAACCCTTTTTATTCATTGGCCAAGGTGGTGCAAGCGATCTCAATGCTAATTTGGTTGGTATTATAGAGCAGCCGTTCAAATACGCTCAAGTGACTCAAGAACTTCATAACTGCCAAGATTTTTATAATAAGCGTCCCGGCGCCTTAGCCGTCGGTGGCTCGCACTCTATGCTGTTTAGAAGCTTAGTTGGTCGTAGTGACACTATTCAAGATGTTCGTTTACTGATTGAACAAGTGGCGTTAACGGATGCTAACGTGTTGGTATTAGGTGAGTCAGGGACGGGTAAGGAAGTGGTCGCTCGTAATGTTCATTATTATTCTAAACGCCGAGAAGGGCCTTTCATTCCTATCAATTGTGGTGCCATTCCCCCTGAACTATTAGAAAGTGAGTTGTTTGGCCATGAGAAGGGCGCTTTTACTGGCGCGTTCACTACTCGTAAGGGACGTTTCGAACTCGCTGAAGGGGGGACATTATTTCTCGATGAAATCGGTGATATGCCACAACCAATGCAAGTTAAACTATTGCGAGTGTTACAAGAGAGAACGTTTGAGCGGGTCGGTGGAAATAAAACCATTCGTTGTGACGTCCGTATCGTGGCGGCAACCCATCAACATCTTGAAACGATGATTAGCGACGGAAAGTTCAGAGAAGATCTTTATTACCGTTTGAATGTTTTTCCGATCGAAATGCCAGCCCTACGTGATCGTAAAAATGATGTTCCTTTGTTGTTGCAAGAACTCGTTTCACGAATGGAGTCAGCTTACAGTACCAGTATTCGTTTTACGCAACGTTGTATTGAGTCATTAATGTTGCATACTTGGGCGGGTAATGTTCGAGAGTTAAGTAACCTGGTTGAACGTTTAGTGATCCTTTATCCAAATAACCTAGTCGATATTAATGATTTACCGGTCAAGTATCGTCATCTTGATGTCCCTGAGTATCAACCTGATTATCCAGAAGAGTTACAAGAACAAGAAGCATTCGCTGCTATTTTCAGTGGTGAGGATGAGATTAAATTACCTGAGCGCGCTGTCCTAACCGAACTACCAGCAGAAGGAGTTAATCTTAAAGAAATGCTCTCTGAACTAGAAACTGACCTTATCAGACAGGCGATTGAACAACAGGATGGTGTGGTGTCGCGAGCTGCTGAAGTTCTGGGGATGCGTCGGACGACGTTGGTAGAGAAAATGCGTAAATATGGCATGTCAAAAGAAGGGTGAATCACCCCTATCGTACTGTAATTAGTAACTAAATTTGTTGGCATGGTATCTGCATGTGTCAAAGTATTGCTTTAATAGACAAAACTTTGACGAGGTTGCCATGGCAGCAAAAATTTCATCATACTCTCAACAGCAGGATCCGCAGATTTCTAGTAGCCGGCTTGCTCATTTAGTTGATATTTTGCCTTCAGGATTGATCATTATTAATGGTAATGGCATTGTTGAAGAAGCCAACCCTTTAGCAATCTCTCTTCTTGGTAAGCCATTACTCAACGAGCGTTGGTTAGACGTTATTAATCGTTCTTTTGCACCTCGCGCCGATGATGGTCATGAGGTATCACTCAGGGATGGCCGTCGTTTAAAAATAGCGATCACTTCTTTAGAGCCCGAAGCTGGCCAGTTAATTCTATTAACGGATTTAACCGAGACACGGCAAATGCAAAACAGCATGGCCCATATGCAGCGTTTATCGGCATTAGGTAAAATGGTCGCCTCGTTAGCGCATCAAGTACGTACTCCTTTATCGGCTGCTCTGTTATATGCCTCTAATTTATCGAATAAGCAAATCAGTCCACAGGCTCGAGAATCATTTCAAGGCAAGTTGATTGCTCGGTTGAAAGATTTAGAATTGCAGGTTAATGATATGCTGATGCTTGCCAAAACTAATAATAATCCGGTGGTGTCAGAGTTGTCACTGCAAGAATTGCTGACTGAAGTGGAATCTGGGTGTGAAGCGATGATGATACAAAATCAAGCTAACATTATGGTGACTCTACCTGATCCTGACTTACTTATCTTGGGCAATCGAAGTGCGTTGTCAGGAGCGATTAATAATTTAATTCATAATGCGGTTCAAGCCAAACCTAAAGGGCTATTGTTACATTTGATCGCCCAAAAATATGGCGATAATGAAGTTGAAATATCATTAATCGATAACGGTCCGGGGATCACCCCGACATTACAACAAAAAATATTTGAACCCTTTTATACCACCAAAAGTCAAGGAACAGGACTCGGATTGGCGGTGGTGCAGTCGGTGGCTAAATCTCACAATGGTCGATTGAAATTAATGTCTAAATTAGGCCAAGGTTCAAGATTTTCTTTGATTATTCCACTACAACGAGAAGCGGCGATAATTATGCAACACGCCGTTGGAGGTTAATAATGTCTAGCAAAAAAATATTAGTGGTTGAAGATGACGCAGGGCTACGAGAAGCACTAGTCGATACTTTGCTACTCGGTGGTTATGAATGCATCGAGTGTGAAAGTGGTGAAGAAGCGCTACTGACCTTAAAGAAAACCAACGTGCAACTAGTGGTATCAGATGTCCAAATGGGTGGAATGTCTGGTTTAGCGTTGTTACGCAGCATTAAATTAAAATGGCCGGAATTACCGATGCTATTGATGACTGCTTTTGCGACGATTGACGATGCCGTTAGTGCGATGAAAGAAGGTGCTTGTGATTACATGGCTAAACCTTTTGCACCGGAAGTGTTACTAAATTTAGTCAGTCGATATTTACCGCCTGAGCAGATGGATTTAAGCGATCCGGTGGTTGGCGATCCTAAATCGATTCAGTTGCTTGAACTGGCAAAAAAAGTAGCGGCCAGTGATGCATCAGTAATGATTAATGGTCCATCAGGCTCAGGTAAGGAAGTATTAAGTCGCTATATTCATAATCACTCTAGTCGCAGTAGTGGACCATTTGTCGCGATTAATTGTGCCGCCATTCCTGAAAACATGCTTGAGTCAACCTTATTTGGCTATGAGAAGGGGGCATTTACGGGTGCCTTGCAAGCTTGTCCTGGTAAGTTTGAACAAGCGCAAGGCGGCACTATTTTACTCGATGAAATCACTGAGATGGATGTCAATTTACAGGCTAAATTATTACGGGTGTTGCAGGAAAAAGAAGTTGAGCGCTTAGGCTCAAGAAAAACAATTAAATTAGATGTTCGAGTGCTTGCTACGTCAAATCGAGATTTACGCACAGCGATAGCCAATAAAGAGTTTCGAGAAGATCTTTATTATCGGCTCAATGTATTCCCATTAACTTGGCCGCAGTTAAAAGAACGTCCCGGCGATATTTTACCTCTAGCGGAGTATTTAATTACCCGTCATACCTCAAAAAAAATTAATTTGAGTTTAGATGCCCAACATCGGCTAAAAAATCATGGCTGGCCAGGTAATGTCCGTGAACTCGATAATGTGGTTCAACGGGCGTTAATTTTATGTAATGGTGAGCAGATTACGACGGCGGATTTGATTATTGAAACCTTAGATGAATTTGTGATTGCACCCACAGCACCAGAGAATGCTGAACTTAATATCGATGCGTTAGGTAATGAATTAAAACAACAGGAAAATCAAATTATTCTCGACACTTTAGTGCTATGCCATGGCTCACGTAAAGATGTTGCAGATAAATTAGGCATTAGTCCACGGACCTTACGTTATAAGTTAGCTAAAATGCGCGACCTTGGTATTGAATTACCGGTATAGATTACGCAGATAACATTATTAAAGCCTGATTTTTCAGGCTTTTTTGTGTGTGAAAATTGGCAAGATTTTTGCATAATCTGATTAGATAATATTATCGTCAAATAATCGCCGGAGCTTAGCTATCATGAATATCAACGCTGGATCGCTACATAACGAAATGCAAAGCATGATATCGAAAACCAACATGTCGTTATCATCGCTTGAAACAGGGCAAGTGAATAAGACCAATGGTGCTGATTTTTCCAGTATGCTTAAAATGGCGGTTGATAATGTCAATGCTATTCAGAAAAACTCCGCTAATCTACAAACGGCGATTGAGATGGGCGATCGCTCTGTTAGCATATCAGAAGTAATGATTGCTTCACAAAAGGCCAATGTTGCTTTTACGGCAACGGTCGAAGTTAGAAATAAATTTGTCGAAGCTTATAAAGAAATTATGAATATGCCTGTATAGTAATAAAGTATTTAAATTAAGTTTATTAAAGGAATAAAGTCGTGGCTGAAGCAACTCAATCAACCGACATGATCATTAACGATGAAGCCTCTGCAATTGTGGGCTCTAATTCCGTACCGGAACAGGACTCTCCCGCTGGTGGAGTGTTTGCCGGTGTTGGTGGGGCTGATACTGTTCGTCAGATTGTTATTGTGGTCGCCGTTGCGATTTGTTTGGCTATTTCGGTGATGTTGGTACTGTGGACTCAAGAGCCAGAATATCGTCCATTAGGGGAAATGGATGTCAGTGAATTTACTAAAACGCTAGATTTTCTTGATCAAAATAAATTCGAAGATTATAAAATTAATGGCAATACCATTTTGGTGCCTGAGCAGGACTATCGAAAGATTAAATTGGCATTAACTCGTGCTGGCATGGTTGCTGAACCGACTAATGGCGATGAAATTCTGCTTAAAGATATGGGCTTCGGCGTTAGCCAACGGATGGAACGAGAGCGCATTAAACATAGTCGAGAACGCCAGTTAGCTGCGGCTATTTCTGAGTTAAGGAATGTAAAAAGGGCGCGAGTGTTACTTGCTATTCCCAAAGAAAATGTGTTTTCACGTCGTGACAAGAAAGCCAGTGCCACCGTCGTTGTGACTTTAAATCGTGGCCGCGCGTTAACCCAAGAAGAAGTCGATGCCATTGTTGATATTGTCGCTTCGGCGGTACCAACGTTAGAACCTGGTCGGGTGTCCATTGCCGATCATAATGGTCGTTCATTAAAATCCGGTAATGAAGATCCCTCAAGTATTCGCCATCGCAAAGAATTCGAACAAGAAAAGAAACGTGAAAACTTATACCTAACAAAAATTGATTCAATTTTAATCCCCGTTGTTGGGATTGGTAATTATACCGCTCAAGTTGATGTCACCATGGATTTTACCGCGATTGAGGAAACGAAAAAAACGTTTAACCCTGATTTACCGGCGATCCGTAGCGAGCGCACAATGGAAAATAGTAATGTCGGTAACATTATTAGTGGTATCGCTGGGGCTTTGTCTAATCAACCACCGCTAGAGTCTGATATTCCTGAAGATGCGACTGGCGACGTTGGTAGTGCGATTAGAACCAAAAATGGCCAGTTTCAAAAAGAAGCGACTCGTAATTATGAGCTTGACACCACCATTAGCCATATCCAACAACAAGTGGGCATCATTAAACGCATTAGTGTGTCAGTTGCCCTAGATTATATTTCGGCACCAAGCGCTGAAGGAGGAGAAGCCATATTATCTCCAAGGACAACCGCTGAATTAGCCAATATAAGACGTTTATTACAGGGGAGTATTGGTTTTAATCTTGCCCGTGGCGATGTGTTAGAAGTAGTAACTATGTCTTTCTTTAAAGAGGATTTTGGAGACATCCCTGAACCGCCGATGTGGGAACAGCCTTGGTTCCTTCGGGTGATTAAAATGGTAATGGGCGCGTTAATTATTATCGTTATCTTGCTGTTTTTAGTCCGACCGATGTTAAATCGTTTAATTAGTTCTGATGTCGACGTTGAGGATGACACAATAACTGGCGATTTATCTGAATTTGACGATCAATTTGCATCCGATACTGTCGATATGCTAGCGGCATCCGATGGTGATTATTCATACGCTGAAGATGGTTCGATTCAATTGCCTGATTTGCGTAAGGATGATGATTTATTACGTGCGGTGCGGGCGCTAGTGTCTAATGAGCCTGATTTATCGATTCAAGTGATCAAAAATTGGCTGCATGCTGAAAAATAACCAAGAGAAGAGTAAAAAATCATGGCTGAAGAAGTAGCGCAAGAGAAACCTAAAGAAGAGTTTGACGTTAGTACCTTAAGCGGACTGGATAAAACGGCATTTCTGTTGTTAAGTTTAAAAGAAGGGGATGCGGCAAATATTTTGAAAGCACTAGAACCTAAAGAGGTTCAATACGTGGGGCAGGCGATGGCGGGACTTACAGATTTTTCTCCAGCCAAGGTTAATTCTGTCTTACGGGCTTTTTTGGATGAAATCCAGGAACTTTCTGCGATTGGTTTAAACTCTGAAGACTTTATTCGTAAGGCGTTGATTGAGGCATTAGGGGAAGATAAAGCGTCCAATATTATTGATCAAATAATTTTAGGGGGTAGTGCTAAAGGTCTTGAATCACTTAAGTGGATGGATGCGCGCCAAGTGGCTAATATTATTGTCAGTGAGCACCCGCAGATCCAAACGATTGTGCTGTCGTATTTAGATCCTGAGCAGTCAGCAGAGATTATGTCTCAATTTAGTGAGAAAGTGAGGCTAGATTTGATGATGCGAATCGCTAATTTAGAAGAAGTACAACCGGCGGCCTTACAAGAACTTAATGATATTATGGAAAAACAGTTTGCCGGGCAAGCTGGTGCACAAGCCGCTAAAATGGGCGGCTTAAAATCAGCAGCTAACATCATGAACTATCTTGATAATAGTGTTGAAGGGCAATTGATGGATTCTATTCGTGATACCGATGAGGAAATGGCACAGAAGCTTCAAGATCTGATGTTCGTATTCGAGAACTTAATTGATGTCGATGATCGTGGCATTCAGGCTATTTTACGTGATGTCCAGCAAGATGATCTGATGAAAGCACTAAAAGGTGCCGATGAGGCGCTTAAAGATAAGTTCCTTAAGAATATGTCTAAACGTGCGTCAGAAATGCTGGTGGATGATTTAGAAGCGATGGGACCTATTCGAGTCAGTGAAGTTGAAGCGGCACAAAAAGAGATCCTTGCGGTGGCTACTCGTTTATCTGATTCCGGTGAAATTCAGCTCGGCGGCGGCGGCGGCGATGAGTTCTTATAATCACATAAATCAAGGGAATATTGATGGCGTTAGATCGAGTGTTTAAACCAAATGATGAACAGTTGGAGCTGCTTAAACGTTGGTATGCCCCTGATGTATCAGAGGCGGTAACGAAGAAAACCACCAATGCTTTCGGGATGACTCCCGAGGCGGTGACCAAACAGAAACCAACCCGGCCTGTGGCAGACTCCGACAATTCAACAGAATTGATTATTGAAGATGTCGTCGATCCGGCGACGGTCACGGCTCAGGAATTAGAAAGTATTCGAGCTACGGCGCAACAGGAAGGCTATGACGAAGGATTCAGTCGTGGCCAAGAAAAAGGCATTCTTTCGGGTCATGATGAAGGATACCAACAGGGATTAGATCAGGGTAAAAATGAAGGTCAACAACAGGCATATGATGAAACGAAAGTAAAAATCGATGCACAGCTGACCATTTTGAGCCAGCTGATTGAGCAGTTTCAGAATCCGTTGGCCGCCCAAGAAGAAAGCATAGAACAGGCATTGGTGGCACTGGCATTAGATGTTGCAGTAAAAATTGTTCATACCGAAGTGCAACAAAGTACTCAACCGATCGTAACAGCGGTTAGTGAAGGTGTACGATTGATCGGAAAAAAAGAACCGATTAATGTCAGGTTGAATGAACAAGATATTGCGGCAATTGAACAGTTGTGGGATCAAGAACAACTTGATAAACGTAATGTTACGATTGAAGTTGATCCGGCTATGACCATTGGTAGCTGTGAGATTGAATCACATACCAGTAGTGTACAGTTAAATTTAGCCGCTAGAATTGAACAAGTTTTTGATGATTTCCACTCACAACCAAAACCTGACATTGACCCCAACTCTATTGAAGAATCAGCACAGCGATGAGTGAATCACCGATTGAGCCTAATTGGGCCAATAAGCTTTCTGCCTATCATAAAAATGTTAATCAATTTCAAGCGGTCACTTCGGGTAAACTCAAGCGCGTCGTCGGTTTAACCATGGAGGCCGTTGGTTGTCGTGCACCTATTGGCAGTCAATGCAGTGTTGAAACCCTTAATGGCGAAATCAGTGCCGAAGTGGTTGGTTTTTCTGACGACATTCTCTATTTAATGCCCAGTGAGGAGGTCCTGGGAGTGTTACCTGGTGCAACGGTTAGACCCTTGTCACAGCAAAAAGGAATACCGGTGGGGATGGAATTACTGGGTCGAGTGGTTGATGGCGTTGGTCGGCCGCTTGATGGTTTAGGGCCCCTAAAAACCGACCATCATTTAAGTGGTAAAGCAAAGCCAATTAATCCGTTGTCTCGACGGCCAATAGAGCAACCACTTGATGTTGGGATCAGAGCAATTAATACCATGCTGACCGTTGGTAAAGGTCAACGGATGGGATTATTTGCCGGCTCAGGTGTTGGTAAAAGTGTATTACTTGGCATGATGACCCGTGGCACCAGTGCTGATGTCATTGTGGTTGGCTTAGTCGGTGAACGTGGCCGTGAAGTTAAAGAGTTTATTGAAGAAATTTTGGGAGAACAAGGCCGAAAACGCTCGGTTGTTGTTGCTGCCCCTGCCGACACTTCGCCGCTGATGCGTTTAAAGGCCTGTGAAACATCGGTGGCGATCGCTGAGTATTTTCGTGATCAAGGGATGGATGTTTTATTGCTAATGGATTCATTGACCCGTTTTGCCCAAGCACAACGTGAAATTGCATTAGCCATCGGTGAGCCGCCAGCCACAAAAGGTTATCCACCCTCGGTGTTTGCTAAATTACCTCAGTTAGTTGAACGTGCGGGTAATGGCAGTGAAGGTCAAGGGTCAATAACCGCATTTTATACGGTGTTAACGGAAGGTGATGACTTGCAGGATCCGATCGCGGATGCTTCCCGGGCGATTCTTGATGGTCATATCGTGCTATCTCGAAAACTGGCCGAGTCGGGTCATTATCCAGCGATTGATGTTGAAGCGTCTATTTCACGAGTGATGCCTATGGTGGTGAGTGAACAGCACTTATCCTATGCCAGAGTGGTCAAGCAATTTTATTCTCTATATCAACAAAATAAAGATTTGATTGCGATCGGTGCTTATGTGGCTGGCGCCGATCCTCGCGTGGATAAAGCGATTCAATTTCATGAAGTGATTGAAGCCTTTTGTCAGCAAACAATGAAAGAGACTCACCTTTATGATGATTCGTTGGTCGCATTAACTCAATTAGGCGATGCATTGAATGGCTGATCTCAAACAATTAATCATGGTCAAAGAAATGGCGACCAATAAAGAGCGAGCTGCACTCCAAGCATTTAGTGCTTCACAGCAACAAATGACTCAGCTACAACAGCAAAAGTCGTCATTAGAAGAATATAAGCTTGATTACATGCGGCAGATGATTGAACAAGGAAAGCAAGGTTTATCAGCGGCTAAATTGGGTTTGTTACAAGGTTTCTTAGCTAAAATTGATAGCTCAATTACTCAGCAGTTAGATGTGATAGTTCGGGCCCAACTTGCGGTCGATGCCCGAAAGGTTCAATGGCAACAGTCTCTAAGGTATCTTGATTCAATCAATTTTTTGATCAACAAGCAGCAGCAAGAATATCAAGAGATTCAAGATAAACAGCAACAAAAATTGTCAGACGAATTTGCAATGATGGCCCATTATCGAAAGATAAAACGTTCATCATAATCATAAAAAACAAAACTAGGCATAACCTTTGCATTATAAATTTAACTGACGTCAGATAGTCATTTAAGCAGGAATTATTTGACTATTTATTTTATCAACGCACACACTAAAATCTTCTGGAGCAACGGATGAGCGAAAGTTTAAGCAGTATATTGATGCCAAGCAGTATGCCATCGGTAAATCCGCCATCGGCAATATTTGCCGCTGATGATCGGAATTTTCGGTCAGAACAGACCGCGGACAGCGATGTTGATGATGTGCGATTTAATGATGTGTTTAGTGAAGAGCTTAAACTCAATAATGCTAGCACTGATGTGGTTGAATCAGTTAGCGATGCAAGTACTGAAGAGGCAATATCTAGCGTTGCTACGTCAATACTCTCAGAGTTAAAACAACAAGCTGCGCTTAAACTTCAAGGTGATAAAGTACGTCCGTTATTTGATGATCCCACTCAGCAACGAGCTGGGCGTGGAGTAACATTAGAACAACTTCAATTAAACCCGATTAAAAATGAAGTACTAATAGACTCGCAACGGCTCACCTTAGTCGAGCAAACTATTGAACCATCACCAGCAACCACGGTGGCAACGCTTGAAGAAATGATTAAGCCGTTGAGTAACAGCGAACAGTTATTACAACAACTGCAAGATCTAAAAAATTCTATCGATCAAGTAACGCCAGTCATAGCCGAAGAGGCGATTGTCGATAAAGACGTTGAATTAGAAGTTGCTCAACGATTACTGCAACCGATTGAACAATTAATTAGCCTACCGGATAAATTCAACACTGCTGAAAATACAAAAGAAGTTGACTCCGAGCAACTAACAACGATTAAAGATATTATCAAACAACTACCTGAAAAAGATCAGCAACAATTAGTGACAACTGTTCCTGTTTCGGTCGCTAGTGCTGCCAATGTCATGACTCAGTTTGAGAAAGAGCGACAATTGGCCGTTGAATTGGCACAGCGTTCGACAACGCTAGCAGGAATGGCGGATAATCAAATGGAAGGTGACAAGGTTGTTGAAAGCATCCCGTTACCCGCTAAAGATCTAACATTAGTACCTCAGGCAGTGACATCGAGTAGTCAGAGTTTAATCAGTCAAACAAAGATCCTCGGTGATGACTTAACTCAACCGATGACTCAAATCCAAACGTTAGTTGGGCTTAAGACTGAACCACTAACGCAAGTGACAACTAGTGAGCCTGCGAACACGGCCGTTATTGCAAATTTTAATGCTTTAGATCGTAAAGATAAAGCAGCGGATACCGACAAAGACACTGATGTCACAGAAATTAGTGATGATGAAGTAAATCAAGATAATAAACCAGTGAAAGCCACTGATAATTTTGATTTACTGTTTAAGAAAATGATGCAAACTGAGGCGCAACAAAGCGTTAAACCATCAGAACGCATCTCAATGGCCCCTGTGTCATCAGAGCTATTAGATTCGATTGAATTAAGTCAAATCAATCAGGATAAAAAAGAAATCAGCGGCATGATAACTAAAGAGCAAATGGCAGCAACTAAAGCGGTGGAACTCACGACGAAATTACCATTACATCATGAAACCAGCGCAGCCAAAGCGCTCAAGGAGCGGGTTAGTTTAATGGTTAATGGCGGTATTCAACACGCGATTATTCAATTAGATCCTGAAGAATTAGGTGGCATGAGTATTCGATTACAACTTCAAAATGATCAAATGAATGTACAATTTCAGGTTCAAAACTCTCAAGCTAAAGAAATGCTAGAAAATGCGATGAGTAAACTAAAAGAAATGCTCGAGCAACAGGGGATAGTTTTGCAAGATAGCGATGTTAGTCAGCAAAATAAAGGTTCAGAACAACAGCTCACCGAGCAGCAACAGGGTGAGCGGCTAAATGGTTCCGATGATGAATTTGAATCCGATCAAAGTGTAGTTACACTCAATTTGAACAAACATTCAACCGATGGCATTGATTATTATGCTTAAAGTAACTTGTCCGTAGGAACAAGATAGGTTTTATGTTAACTTGAGGCCACAATAGGCTGAACATATATCCAAGCTCCCGCAGGATACGGGTATATATATTAAGGAAATAGTATAATGGCAGATGAATCGACAGAAGTAGAAGAAGGCGCTGGTGGCGGTAAAAAGAAGTTAATTATTATCATAGTTGCTGTTGTTCTTTTACTTGCTGGTGGTGGCGGTGCTGCTTTCTTTATGATGTCAGGCGATGAACCCGTTGAACAAGAATTGATTGATGGTGAATCCGACACCGCATCGCCAGAAAATGCTGAAGAGGCAAGTGACGATAGTGGAGAAGCTGAAATTAGTGATGCTTTTTACGTTCGGATGCCACGACCTTTTATTTTTAATGTCCCTGGCTATGGTCGTGATCGTTTAGTACAGATAAAAGTGCAATTGTTGGTTCGGGGCGCTGAAAATGATACTTCAGCACGTAAGCATATCCCATTAATCGAAGATACACTCTTAACTGTTTTTAGTAATTCTAATGCCGAAAAACTAGCCACAAGAATCGGTAAAGATGAATTAAGAACTCTGGCTCAAGAAGCGGTACAAAAAGCACTCGAACCGATTGTCGGGCAACCGGTAATTGAGAAAGTGTTGTTTATCGGCTTTGTAATGCAGTAGGTATAACTTGTGAATGATCTACTAAGTCAAGATGAAATCGATGCGCTACTTCATGGTGTTGATGACGTTGATGATGATGATACCGACGAGGGCAATGGCGACTTTGCCGCAGAATACGATTTTTCATCTCAAGATCGTATTGTTCGGGGGCGGATGCCGACTCTTGAAATGGTTAATGAACGTTTTGCTCGTCACTTAAGAATTAGTCTGTTTAATTTGATGCGGCGGACCACTGAAGTGTCGATTAATGGCGTTCAAATGTTAAAGTTTGGCGAATATATCCACACCCTATTCGTACCTACGAGTTTAAATATGGTCCGTTTTAGACCACTTAAGGGCACCGCATTAATTACCCTAGAAGCGCGTTTAGTTTTTATTTTGGTTGATAATTTTTTTGGTGGCGATGGCCGCTATCCCGCTAAAATTGAAGGACGTGAATTTACGCCAACCGAGCGCCGAATTATTCAATTATTACTCAAGATTGTTTTTGAGGATTATGCAGAAGCTTGGGCACCCGTGATGGACGTTGATTTTGAATATCTAGATTCTGAAGTTAATCCGTCAATGGCCAATATTGTGAGCCCAACCGAAGTGATTGTGGTTTGTTCTTTCCATATCGAGTTAGATGGTGGCGGCGGTGATTTTCATATCGCACTGCCTTACTCGATGTTAGAACCTATTCGGGAATTACTTGATGCCGGCGTTCAGAGTGATAAAGAAGACACGGATCAACGGTGGAGTGCCGCTTTAAAAGACGAAATTATGGATGTTAAAGTTGAAATCGATGCTTCATTAGGTGAGATTGATTTGACCCTTCGTCAAATTATGGAAATGGAAGTGGGCGATATTATTCCGTTTGAGATGCCTGATAATGTCTTAATCAGAGTTGAAGATTTACCATCATATCGTGGTAAACTTGGAAAAATAAATGATAATATAGGCGTTAAGATAACGTCTGTTATTCCGCGACCTGAGACTCAAAAATCAGAGTTTCAGTTATTACAGCGTAAAAATAAATCCACCAGTTAGTATTGATTAAGTGAGTTGAATAATGAGTGATATGGATGATTGGGCTGACGCACTTGCTGAGCAAGAAGAGGCGGAAGCTAGTCAAATTGAGCTAGAAAACTTAGAAGCAGAACCCGGTGATAAACTCGTATCCACCGGAGATGACAAATTAGATGGAATTTTAGATATTCCAGTGTCGATCTCGATGGAAGTCGGGCGCTCGAATATCACCATCAGGAACTTATTACAACTCAATCAAGGATCTGTGATTGAGTTAGATCGAGTGGCTGGTGAGGCATTAGATGTACTCGTTAATGGGACATTAATAGCTCACGGTGAAGTGGTAGTTGTCAATGATAAATTTGGTATTCGATTAACAGATGTTATTAGCCAAACAGAACGTATTAAAAAGTTACGTTAAACGATGTGTGAGCTTCGCGGGGATGCTTATGGCTTCCCCGGTGATGGCACAGGGACGAATTGCGCCTGATTATTTAAACATGATCATGTCGTTGTTGGTGGTCATTGGTGTTATTTTTGGCTTAGCAATGTTAGCCAAACGTTTTAACCTTGGTATTGCCGGACAAGGGGCGATTAAACTGGTCGCGACATTACCCGTGGGTACTAAAGAGCGATTAATTGTGGTTGAAATTGAACAACAACAATATTTAATTGGGGTGACCGCCGGTGAAATCCGCTTGATTGATAAATTAACCAATAACATCGCACCGACTATGAATAAGACATCCCAGTCTGCTGGTATCAATCTTGATTCATTAACTCGCTTGCTTAAGAAAGGGAAGTCATGATCCGCTTATTGATATTAACGTTGTTATTATTGGTGACACCAAGCTTGTTTGCTCAGTCGACCGGGATCCCCGCAGTCACGGTTATTCCAAACGCAGATGGCAGCCAAGAATACAGTGTGACATTACAAGTCTTAGCGTTAATGACCGCGTTAAGCTTTATTCCTGCTATTGTAATCATGATGACATCTTTTACTCGAATCGTTATTGTGTTGTCCATCCTAAGACAAGCAATGGGCTTGCAACAAGCACCGTCAAATCAAATTATTATTGGTTTATCTTTATTTTTGAGTCTATTTATCATGACTCCAGTGATGAATAAAATTAATGATAATGCACTCCAGCCTTACCTTAACGAAGAGATTTCGACCACTGTGGCTTTAGAACAATTACAGTTGCCTATTCGTGAATTTATGTTATCGCAAACCCGCGAAAAAGACATCGCGACATTTTTAGAAATTAGTGATAATGACGATGTTAAAGACATTAATGATGTGCCATTTTTGGTTCTGATCCCGGCTTTTATTACCAGTGAATTGAAAACAGCATTTCAGATCGGGTTTATGTTATTTATTCCATTTTTAGTGCTTGATCTGGTGGTGGCCAGTGTTCTCATGGCGATGGGGATGATGATGTTATCGCCGATGATTGTTTCGTTACCTTTTAAGTTAATGTTGTTTGTATTAGTTGATGGTTGGTCATTAGTGATGGGCACATTAGCAATGAGCTTTGGCCTGGGCTCCTAACTGAGGGTTTAACTATGTCTCCTGAAGTATTTGTTGGTATTTTTCGCGAAGCATTATTCACTATTATGCTGATTGTTGCCGCCATTGTTGTCCCTAGTTTAATTGTTGGTTTAATGGTTGCAGTTTTTCAAGCGGCGACCTCGATAAATGAGCAAACATTGAGTTTTTTACCCCGCTTAATGATGACCTTATTAACCTTAATTGTCGGAGCTCATTGGTTTACTCAAACGATGATGGACTTTATGTTGAACATCTTTGAAGCGATCCCGATGGTGATTGGATAAACTGATGGAAATTTATCAGGGCACGATTATGGCGTGGCTCGCCAGTTATATTTGGCCTTTTTGCCGAATTTCTGCGATGTTTATGGTAATGGTCGCTATTGGCAGTCGTAACATGCCAATGCGGATCCGTTTATTATACTCTTTAGCTGTCACGATGGCAGTAGCGCCAACGTTAACGATTCCGACCGATGTGCTGCTCTTTTCACTCTCTAGTTTTCTGATTGTTGTGCAACAAATATTGATTGGTGTTGCTTTAGGGTTTATGTCGTTATTAGTGATGCAGACCTTTGTGTTAGCGGGTCAAATTATTGGGATGCAAACAAGTTTAGGTTTTGCCTCCATGGTTGATCCTGGCTCTGGACAGCAAGTACCTGTTGTCGGGCAGTTTTTCTTAATCTTGGCAACATTAATCTTTTTTGCGGTAGATGGTCATTTGGCCATGATTAAAATGGTGGTGCTAAGTTTTGAGACGATGCCCATCGGCACGACAGGGTTGACCTCATTAACCTTTGATAAAATAAGTCGTTGGGGCGGTTGGTTGTTTACCGCCTCCTTAGCGATGTCAATCTCGGCGATTGTTGCGTTATTACTGATTAATTTTTCATTTGGTATTTTAACCCGTGCTTCTCCGCAATTAAATATATTTGCGATTGGTTTTCCGGTTACCATGCTAGCAGGCCTAACAATACTGTGGTTAACCCTTGAAACCGTTATGAGTCATTTTGAACCGCAATGGCTACGCGCATTAACAATGATGTGTGAAATTATCGCAACGAAATGTGAGTTTTAAATGGCGCAAGATTCCGGGCAAGAAAAAACAGAACAACCCACCGCAAAGCGAATAGCTGATTCGAGAAAAAAAGGCCAAGTACCCCGTTCTAAAGAATTAGCAACTGCAGCAGTGTTAATTGCATCGGCAGTTGCGATGTACATCTTTGGCTCTGCCATTGGACAGTCGATGTATGATGTCATGCATCGGCTTTTTAGTTTAAAACGTGAACAAGCATTTGATACTAATCAATTCGGCTTAATGTGGGCAGAAGTTATGCGCACGATTGCTTGGCCACTGATAGGTTTCATTGGTACGGTGTTTATTGCTGCATTTTTAGGAAGTGTCGCCCTTGGTGGTATAACCTTTAGTATGGATGCCGCCAGTCCTAAATTATCAAAAATGAGTCCTGCCAAGGGCCTAAAACGAATGTTTGGTACTCAAGCTCTCGTCGAACTGAGCAAAGCACTAGCAAAATTTGGCGTGATAGCAACCTTAGCGTGGGCGCTTTTAACGTTCTACTTCCCACATATATTAACCCTGAGTCAAACCGCTTATCCACTGAATATTGTCGGCGCACTGGATATTTTGTTGTGGATGTTTATTTTATTGTGCAGCTCATTAATATTAATAGCACTGGCCGATGCTCCCTATCAAATTTATAAGCACACTAAAGAATTAAAGATGACCTTGCAAGAGGTTAAGGATGAATACAAAAATACTGAAGGTAAGCCTGAAGTTAAAGGAAGGCAACGTCAGATCCAGCGTGAAATATCGCAACGTCGGATGATGCAAGATGTACCAAGTGCCGATGTTATTGTGACTAACCCAACGCACTTTTCGGTGGCGCTTAAATATGATCCTAACGGGACGCTTGCCCCAACCGTGGTGGCAAAAGGAGTTGACCAAACGGCGTTTAAAATTCGGGAAATTGCGCGTGAACACCATGTGACGGTTGTGGCGAGTCCGGCACTCGCTCGAGCGGTGTATTATACCACTGAGATTGACCATCAAATACCCGATGGTTTGTTTGGTGCCGTCGCACAAATATTGGCTTATGTTTACCAACTAGAACAATTTCAGAAAAGAAAAGGTAAGCGTCCGACTAAATTACCTTCAGAGTTTGAGATCCCTGACGAATTACAGCATGATTAATGAATATATTTTAAGCAATCAATGATCTATTTTATCAGTCAAAAAAAATAGTGAGTAAGGTACAAATAACTAACTCATTGTTGTGTAATCCCTTTAAAAACCCCTCTACCAGACTATTGACTTATGACGGTTTTTTGACATCAAACTAATCTCAAGTTCTATTGATTAATCCATTGTTTTTTCTTAAAATATCTTATTAATACCAACGCTTTTTAGTATTGGTCTAAAAATTGCATTTCGTAGGATTACTTTCTTAGGTTTTACTTGGATATATGACTTAATGGATATCAAAACTCGGCTATTACAATTTGGTCATAAAAACCAGGCTATCTTTAAAGGGATTGGTACGCCACTGTTCGTACTCGCTGCTCTTGGTATGATCATTTTACCGATGCCGACGATGTTACTTGATACCTTGTTCGCGTTTAATATTTCATTATCATTAGTGGTTCTGCTAGTGGCTATTTACGCGTTAAGACCATTAGATTTTGCCTCATTCCCCAGTGTATTATTAATTGCGACGTTGTTACGCTTGGCACTCAATGTTGCCTCAACTCGGTTGGTGCTACTTGAGGGACATGAAGGTGGGGATGCTGCAGGTAAAGTAATAGAAGCGTTTGGCTCGGTAGTGATTGGCGGTAATTATGCGGTTGGTTTAGTGGTGTTTTTGATTCTAGTGATTATTAACTTTGCCGTAGTGACCAAAGGTGCCGGACGAATATCAGAAGTTAGCGCACGATTTACCCTTGATGCAATGCCTGGAAAACAGATGGCGATAGATGCTGATCTAAATGCCGGTATTATCGACCAAGATGAAGCGCGAGACAGGCGTGCTGAAGTGACCCGTGAGGCCGATTTCTATGGCTCAATGGATGGTGCTTCCAAATTTGTTAAGGGTGATGCCATTGCTGGGATGTTAATTTTAGTGATTAATATTATCGGTGGCTTTATTATTGGGATGGTTCAGCATGGCTTAACATTTAGTGATGCGATTGAAGTATATACGCTTCTGACTATTGGTGATGGTTTGGTGGCACAGATACCTTCATTATTGTTATCAATTGCGGCTGCATTAATGGTAACTCGCCAAAATGAGTCGAAGTCAATGGGCACCATTGCTTATGATCAGATGCTTAAAGATCCTAAAGCATTATTAGTGTCTGGCGGCTTGTTATTTGTGATGGGTATTGTCCCTGGTATGCCCCATGTTGCTTTTTTATCGATGGCTTTTTTAAGTTTAGGGATAGGTTACTGGATTTATAAAAAAGCACAAGAGCCTGACATAAGCCCTGAACTTGCTGGTGCAGAAGGTAGTAACGCAGTGAATGCATCTAATAACGAGCCAGTCAAAGAACTCGGTTGGGATGATGTCAGCCAAGTGGATGTTATCGGACTTGAAGTTGGTTATCGCTTGATCCCTTTGGTTGATATTAGTCAAAATGGTGAGTTATTGGCACGAATCAAGGGAGTGCGTAAAAAATTATCACAGGAATTTGGCTTTTTAGTACCCGCGGTGCATATTCGAGATAACTTAGATCTTAATGCCAATACCTATCGGATTTCAATGATGGGAGTGACCATCGGTGAAGCTGAAATTCGTCATGATTGTGAACTGGCAATAAATCCTGGTCAAGTGTTTGGTACCATTGAGGGCACACCAACCACTGATCCTGCCTTTGGACTTGAGGCCGTTTGGATAAACAAAGAGCAAAGAGAGCATGCGCAAACGCTAGGGTATACGGTGGTGGATGCCGCAACTGTTGTTGCAACACATATGAGTCAACTATTAACCAACAATGCTTCACAATTGCTTGGGCATGAAGAAGTGCAGAATTTACTCGACATATTACAACGCCAATACCCTAAATTAGTCGAAGGATTAATTCCTGATATTTTGACCTTAGGTGTGGTGGTGAAGGTCTTGCAGAATTTATTACATGAAGCGGTACCAATACGCGATCTACGGACTATTGTTCAAACATTGGTTGAATATGGTACTCGAAGTCAAGATCCTGACGTATTAACCGCGGCTATTCGTATTGCGCTGAAACGATTAATTGTTCAAGAAATCAATGGAGTAGAGCAAGAGGTGTCAGTAATAACTTTAGCGCCAGATTTGGAACAAATGTTGCACCAGTCGATGCAAGCGACGGGTGGTGATGCTGCTGGTATGGAACCTGGATTAGCGGAACGATTGCAGTCATCATTAGCACAGGCATCAGAAGAATTAGAACTTGAAGGAATGCCTGCTATCCTGTTAACTTCAGGGGTGTTACGTTCGACATTATCAAGGTTTGTTAAAAATACAATACCTAGTCTAAGAGTTTTATCTTATCAGGAAATACCTGATGATAAACAGATTAAAATTGTCAGTTCGGTTGGGCAATAGTTGAGGAAATATTGTGAAAATTAAACGTTTTTTTGCTAAAGATATTCGAACCGCACTCGATGAGATTAAAGTGGTACTCGGTGCTGACGCAATTATCATGTCCAATAAAAAAGTTGATGGTGGTGTTGAAATTGTTGCCGCTATTGATGAAGATAATATCGCGACTATTCCAAAAGCAAAAACAACTCAAGCTAAACCTGCTCCAATTAAGCCGATAGCGACGAATGATCATGCCTTAAGTGAACCGGCTATTAGAACTAGAAGTATTTCTGAGGATCAGGTGTCATTATCGGGGTTTCAAGACCGATTGGTCAAACAGCAGATGCAAGCTCAAGCGGATCAATTTATTGCGCAAGAGCCTGCGAATCAACGCTCTAGATTTGAAGCGTTAACTCAAGCTGTTGAACGTCGCCAATCTGACAATCCTCCTGAATTACCGGCTTGGGCTCAAACGGATCCGAACAGCTTAAGATCTGCAGCAGTAGAACCATCGTTTAAAAGATCGAGTAGTGACCACCATATCGCTTCGGGCATGACCGATAATGGTGTACTCGATGAACTACGTCAGGAAATGGCGTCGATGCGACAATTATTACAACATCAAGTCAATGGTTTGGTTGGTCAGGATACGGCACGACGTGACCCTATCCGCTCTTTGTTATTAGAACAACTGGTTGAGATTGGTTTTGATGCTAAAATTGCCCAGCAACTGGTCACAGATGTGCCGTTGGGATCTGACATAGATCAAGCTAAGCGATTGATCAGTAATGCCATGATGCAAAGACTTAAGTCGACCAATAATGAAGTGATAGAGCAGGGCGGTATTGTCGCTTTACTTGGACCAACCGGTGTTGGTAAAACCACCACGGTTGCCAAATTAGCGGCCCGTTATGCGATGGAGTTTGGCAGTGATCAAATTGCGTTAATAACGACTGATAGCTATCGGATTGGTGCTTTTGAGCAGTTAAATACTTACGGTAAAATATTGGGCTGTCCCGTTAAAGTAGCCAAAGATACTCAACAGTTGGCCGATGCGCTTTATCAACTAAGACACAAACGGTTAATATTGATTGATACGGCGGGAATGGGGCAACGTGATTTACGTTTGAGTGAGCAATTATCAACGCTGGTTAATACCAGTCATGTTAATATTCGCAGTTATTTAGTGCTTCCTGCGACAGCACAGCGTAAAGTATTACAAGAGGCGATTGAACAATTTAGAAAAATACCTATTGTTGGTTGTATTTTGACCAAAATGGATGAAGCCTTAGGGGTGGGGGAAGTCATTAGTGTGGCGATCGGTCACTCATTACCAATAGGCTACATTACCAACGGTCAACGAGTACCAGAAGATATAGGTGTCGTCGATATTAAAGTTTTAGTAAATAGTATTATAGAGCAGTTGGGGGAAGCAGCGACGCTAGAAAATAGTCACTCTTCAGTACCAACACAATTTGTCAGTGTTAACAGGTAGGCATAATACGTGGATCAAGCGAGCGGTTTAAGAAAAATGAATCAAGATAAAATGATTAAAGTTATTGCTGTAACTGGTGGTAAAGGCGGGGTTGGTAAAACCAACGTGTCATTGAACATGGCCGTTGCTTTAGCCGAGCAGGGGAAAAAAGTCATGGTTCTTGATGCTGACCTTGGTTTAGCTAATGTTGATGTGATGCTTGGCCTTCGCGCCGAAAAAAACCTGTCACATGTGTTATCCGGTGAATGTGAACTCGATGATATTGTGATTTACGGTCCAAAGGGCATCTGTATTATTCCGGCAACCTCTGGATCTCAGAGTATGGTTGAATTAGAACCAGTACAACATGCTGGTTTAATTCGTGCGTTTAGTGAAATGCGCACAGAATTTGATATTTTAATCGTCGATACGGCTGCTGGCATCTCAGATATGGTGCTCAGTTTCTCTCGGGCTGCTCAAGACGTTGTGGCTGTGGTGTGTGATGAGCCTGCGTCAATCACCGATGCTTATGCACTGATTAAACTGTTAAGTCGTGAGCATGGGGTTTTTCGAATTAAAGTCGTGGCTAATATGGTACGTAATTTACGTGAAGGCCAAGAATTGTTCGCAAAGTTAACTCGCGTGACTGATAGGTTTTTAGATGTCGCCCTCGAGCTTTCCGCTATTATTCCTTTTGATGAGAACGTGCGTCGTTCTGTGAGGAAACAAAAATTAATCACCGAATTATACCCACAATCACCGGCGTCGTTGGCTTATAAAAATTTAGCGAATAAAGTTCAGACATGGCCAATACCGAGTCAGCCAGGTGGTCATTTAGAATTTTTCATTGAACAGTTAGTCACAAATAAATCATCACGCGAGAATGTTGGTGAATAAAGCAGCGATTTACGCTAAGTCGAGCCGCGATGATGAATTGCTGGTCATAAAACATGCTGGCTTGGTGAAAAAAATTGCACACCACTTAAAAGCAAGATTACCAGCTAATGTCTTACTCGATGATTTAATTCAATCGGGAATGATTGGTTTGTTAGAAGCGGCGAAAAACTTCGATAATACCAAAGGCGCTAGTTTTGAAACCTTTGCTGGTATTAGGATTCGAGGCTCGATGCTTGATGATATCCGTCGAGGGGATTGGGTGCCACGCAGTGTTCATCGAAACAATAGAACGGTACTCGCCGCGGTCGACTCTTTAGAAAAGGAACTCGGTCGGCCTGCTCAGGATCATGAGATTGCAAAAAAACTAGGAATAAACCTAGACGAATATGCTCAAATGCTTAATGATATAGTATCAGGAAAAATTATTGGCTTAGAAGATCTTGGTATTTCTGACGATGCCATTATTTGTCCGGCTAATGAGAGTAATGATCAGTCGTTTAGTGAAATGGCCTCCGGGCGATTTCAGGAAGCGTTAACAGAGGCAATTACCACATTGCCAGAAAAAGAAGCTTTAGTACTGTCTTTGTATTATGACGAAGAATTAAACCTAAGGGAAATTGGCAAAGTCTTAAGTGTTAGTGAATCAAGGGTTAGTCAAATTCATTCACAAGCAATGTTGCGCTTAAAATCGCGATTAACAGAATGGACTTGATAAGCACATGGATGTTGCAGCTTTAAATTGGAGAGCGTTTTGGATAAAAATATGAAAATTTTGGTTGTAGATGATTTCTCAACCATGCGAAGAATTATAAAAAATTTGTTAAGAGATTTAGGCTTAACAAATACTTTTGAAGCCGATGACGGTCAGACAGCATTACCGATGCTTAAAGATGGTGATTTTGATTTCGTAGTAACAGACTGGAATATGCCAGGGATGCAGGGTATCGATTTATTAAAACATATTCGTGCCGATGACAACCTTAAGCATTTACCAGTATTAATGGTAACTGCTGAAGCGAAACGTGAGCAGATTATTGCTGCAGCGCAAGCTGGCGTAAATGGTTATATTGTTAAACCATTTACCGCAGGCACGTTAAAAGAAAAGTTAGATAAGATTTTTCAACGGATGGAATCTTCATAAATCATTTTAATGGGCAATATAATGATCGAGAATCAGTATTCACACATTTCATTGGAGCAAGCGAAACAGTTAGTTTTGCATCTGGAACAGGGAAGTGTTACCAGTGCTAATGAAATAATTGAACGCATTAGTCGGGAGATGCAACAAGAGCTATTTACTGAAGTTGGGCGACTGACGCGTCAACTTCACGATTCTGTGGTTGATTTTAGCCTCGATGATAATTTTTCATCGATGGTTAACTCATCGCTCCCTGATGCGAAAGAACGGTTGTTGTATGTGGTCGATTTAACGGCCAAAGCAGCGAATAAAACGATGGATGCGGTTGATGAATGCCTACCTTTGGCACAGAAACATCATCAAACCGTATCGGAAATACAGCCTTCTTGGGAACGGCTTAAAAATTGTAAAATAAAAGTCGGAGAATTTCGGCTATTGCGGGAACAAATTGATAACTATTTTAGTGAATCAATTAGCGATGCAGAAAAATTAAGCGGTAAACTAAATGATATCTTACTCGCTCAGGATTTTCAGGATCTCACCGGTCAAGTATTATATAAAATATCTGATTTAGTGAATGAAGTAGAAAATAATTTAATTGGTTTACTTAAAGTATTCGGCCAACATCAGGATGATGTCACCGTTGAGAAAATTGATAACTGTATAGAGCCTGATGGTCCCGTGGTTCCTGCTGCAAAGAAACACGATGTTGTTAATGGGCAGGATGAAGTTGACGATCTACTTTCAAGCCTCGGTTTTTAAAAGGACACTAACCTATGTCATTTGATGTTGATGAAGATATACTCCAAGATTTCTTAATTGAAGCTGGCGAGATTTTAGAATTATTACAAGAACAATTAGTTGAGTTAGAAAATAACCCAGATGACTCTGAGTTGCTTAATGCGATATTCCGTGGCTTCCATACCATTAAAGGTGGTGCAGGGTTCATGGCATTGAAGGAACTTGTCGATGTTTGCCATGGCGCCGAAAATATATTTGATCTATTACGGACCGGACAGCGTACTGTTAATGCCGAATTGATGGATGTTATTCTTGAAGGCCTCGACAGCATCAATGATATGTTTACTTTGGTTCAGGCTCGTGAGCCTTTAAATTCAGCCGCTCCAGAGTTACTGGCTGAATTAGAACGTTTGAGTGTGCCCGAAGGAGAAGAAGTTTCAGTTGAGGCGACACCAGAAGCTAAAGAAGTTACCGCCGATGAACAAGCAATTAGTGATGATGAGTTCGATGCTTTATTAGATGAACTACAGGGTTCAAAAAATAAGAGTGTAGTAGCCTCTCCATTGAATAACGATGATATTTCAGATGAAGAGTTCGAAGCGATGCTTGATGAGCTTCAAGGAGTAAAAACAGCCAAGCCTGCACCAAAACCATCTATTGCTAACGGTACTGGAGATATTTCAGACGATGAGTTTGAAGCCTTTCTCGATGAGCTCCATGGTGCGAAAAGCCCAACACCTTCGATCGATAAAGTGGTTGAGAAAGTAACTGCCCCTACCTCCAAAAATAAAGATATAAGCAATGATGAATTCGAAGGATTGCTTGGTGAATTAAGTCAAACTAACAAGCCAGCCAAGCCTAAAAAGGTCGTGCAGTCAACGCCAGAAATAAAGGTAACAGCACCCCCGAAAAATGCTAAAGCAGCCGTTGTTAAGCCCGCAGCTAAGAAAACATCTGCACAATCTCAGGCTGCAACACCTAAACAGGAAACAACGGTTCGCGTTGACACTGCTCGTTTAGATGACATTATGAATATGGTGGGCGAATTAGTATTGGTTCGAAATCGATTGGTTAGTCTTGGTTTGTCTAGCGGCGATGAAGAAATGTCAAAAGCCGTGGCTAATTTAGATATGGTAACTGCTGATTTACAGGGCGCGGTAATGAAAACTCGGATGCAGCCAATCAAAAAAGTATTTGGTCGTTTCCCCCGGGTCGTTCGAGACATGGCACGTACCCTTAAGAAAGAGATCACGTTAACCATGGTTGGCGAAGATACCGATCTTGATAAAAACTTGGTTGAGGCGTTAGCAGATCCTTTAGTTCACTTGGTGAGAAACTCGGTTGATCATGGCATTGAAATGCCTGATGAACGAGAAGCTAGCGGTAAACCTCGTACAGGTACTGTTACCTTATCGGCTTCTCAAGAAGGAGATCATATTTTATTATCCATCGTTGATGATGGTGCTGGTATGGATCCCGAAAAACTAAAAAATATTGCAATCAGTAAAGGTGTACTTGACGAAGAGTCAGCGGTCAGGATGTCAGATGAAGATGCCTTTAGCTTAATTTTTGCCCCTGGATTCTCGACTAAAACTGAAATTTCTGATATTTCAGGCCGTGGTGTTGGGATGGATGTGGTTAAAACCAAGATTACTCAACTCAATGGCACGGTTAAAATAAAATCCGAACTAGGTGTCGGGACGACACTCGAGATTACGGTACCTTTAACACTGGCTATTATGCCGACCTTGATGGTTAAAATAGGAACGCAACCTTTTGCTTTACCTTTAGCCGCGGTGAACGAAATCTTTAATTTAGATCTTTCAAATACTAACATGGTCGATGGTCGACAAACGGTGGTTGTTCGCGGTAAAGCGATTCCATTATTCTATCTCGATAAATGGCTATGCCATAATATAGACCCCAATAAAGTGGATGAAGGTCATGTGGTGATTGTCCAAATTGGTCAGCAAGATGTCGGCTTCGTGGTTGATGGTTTGGTTGGTCAAGAGGAAGTTGTTATTAAACCTTTGGGCGCTTTGTTACACGGTACTCCCGGGATCTCTGGTGCAACAATCACCAGTGATGGCAGCATCGCGTTGATCATTGATATTGGTGGTTTACTAAAGAAATATGCTTAAACACGCTATTTCAGTTCAAATAACAGGTCGGAGGATGACCCATTAATGAGTATTAAGGTGCTAATTGTTGACGACTCGCATTTTTTTAGACGTTGTATTGGTGACATAGTAAAGTCAGCGTCAGATATGGAAGTTATCGATTTTGCAAAAAATGGACGTGAGGGAGTTGATAAAGCGTTAGCGCTTAAGCCCGATGTAGTGATGATGGATATCGAAATGCCGGTACTTGATGGTATTTCGGCTGTTCGTGAAATAATGGCAAAGTGTCCAATGCCTGTGTTGATGTTTTCTTCGTTAACCCATGATGGTGCGAAGGCAACGCTTGATGCGCTTGATGCTGGCGCTGCGGATTTTTTGCCGAAAAAATTCGAAGAAATTGCTGGCTCAGGCAAAGTTGCTGCTGAATTAATTACTAACCGGATTCGAGCGCTGGTGAGACAACGACGTTTTGCTCCTCGAGCACGTGTTGCCGTAGCGCCTAATCGTACTGATACAAAACCAGTAATGGTCAATCGTCCATCGTTAGCGGCGGCGGGCTCAGCAAGACTGAAATCATCGCCAGAAATAGTTAACCGCCATGGCGTAAGAACCAATGAATTAACTACATTTAAGCCCAGTGGTAAACGATATAGTTTATTAGCCATTGCCTCATCAACGGGGGGACCAGTTGCGCTTCAAGAGTTGTTAATTAAATTACCCAGTAATTTTTCTTATCCGATAGTGTTGGTTCAACATATGCCTGCTGCTTTTACGGGAGCTTTTGCTGAGCGTTTAGACCGCTTGTGTCAAATAAACGTCAAAGAAGCACAAGATAATGACATTATGAAACCGGGCTGTGCTTATTTAGCCCCTGGTGGGCAGCAGATGTTGATTGAAAAAAATCATCGCTTAAAAGTCACGCCGGGCCCAGATCACCTCAATTACAAGCCGAGTGCCGACATGAATTTTGCATCAATTGCTAAAAATCATGATGGCAATGTGCTAACCGTGATATTAACGGGTATGGGAGCCGATGGCCGAGATGGCGCACGATTATTAAATAGTCGAGGATCAACCATTTGGGCGCAAGATGAAGCAAGTTGTGTGGTTTATGGCATGCCTCAGGCCGTTACAAAAGCGGGTTTAACCGATAAAATTTTTACCATTAAAGATATCGGTCAAGCCATTGTAAAAGAGATGCAGCGTGGATAGATTAAGTATTGCAGGAATAATTTTAGCCTTAGTGGCTATTCTCGGCGGTCAAATGCTTGAGGGTGGTTCAATTGCAGCGCTTTATAATCTTCCTGCTTTACTCATTGTGGTGTTAGGTACGATCGCTGCAGTGATGATTCAAACACCGTGGCATCAATTTACCCGAAGCTTTGCGATGTTAAAATGGGTGTTTTTTCCGCCTCCGCTTAAGGTTGAACAACGGATAAAAACATTGGTTCGATGGGGGTTTATTGCTCGCACTGAGGGATTTTTACCGTTAGAGAATGAGCTTGAAGGTGAAACCGATCCTATTATTCGTGAATGCTTGATGTTGTTAATTGACGGTTGCGAAGCGGATAATATTAGCAACACCCTCGAAACTCGAATATTTTTTAAGCGCGATGAATTCGGTCATAGTGCCAAAGTATTTGAAGCTATGGGCGGATACAGTCCAACATTAGGCATCTTAGGTGCTGTGTTAGGGTTAATACAATCGATGCAATTTTTAGATCAACCGGAAGCATTAGGTGGCGGAATCGCCACGGCTTTTGTTGCGACGATATACGGTGTCGGATTTGCTAATTTATTATATTTACCGATCCATCATAAATTACGAAATATTGTTTTTCAACAGGCACTCTATTACGAAATGATCTTAGAGGGCGTGCTACTTATTCGCCACGGTGAAAACCCTAAGCTTATTCAACAGCGTTTAGATGCCTACCGAGTCAACTATGGTACTCAATAGCAGACGGCGAAGCTCAATCAGTGATGATACCCATACTGAACGCTGGTTAATTTCCTATGCTGATTATATGACACTACTTTTCGCTGTGTTTGTGGTGCTTTATGCGTTTGCAATTGTTAAAAATGATGACTATAAGATTTTATCACATTCATTAGGGGTTGTTTTTCATCTTGATGGTCATGATAAACAAGGTGGTCAAGGTAGCATCCCGCTTAATTCCAGTGATAGAAAACTCACTTCAGGTGATAAAATTTCGCCATTAGACCAATTTAATCAAGGGCTACTTGAAGAAGCGGGTACTGAGCCTGTTGCTGGCGACAGTGAATTAGTTAATATTGATAAAAAATTACTCGGCACCCCTTTTTCATCAATGACTGAAAAATTACAAACCGATTTGTTAGAGATATTAGAGCAAGGTTACGCAAAAATAGAACAGGACGATAATTGGCTAACGATTGAGTTTAGTAGTGGCTTGTTGTTTGGCAGTGGTAGCGCCACGACACGTCCGGCAACTCGTGATTTACTTGGACAGGTTATTAAGACGATAGCCCCGGCCAATAATTACGTCCATGTCCGCGGCTACACCGACGATCAACCGATCAATAATGAGCAGTTCAAATCGAATTGGCAACTATCATCGGCACGAGCAAGTGCCATCGTTGAGCTACTTCAACAGCTCAATATTGCACCACAGCGTTTAGCGATTGAAGCTTATGGTCAATATAAACCAAAAATCGCTAATGATAGTGTGCAATCACGAGCGGCCAATCGTCGGGTTGTCATCGCGATTAGTCGCTATGCTTGGCAGCCACCTTTACCTGAAAAGGTCATTGTTAATAAAGTGACTAGTAAGGTCGATGTTGTGGTCAATGAGGTTGGTAGCAAGGAAATTAAATTTATTAAATTACCAAACGGTGGCTTAAGAATTACGACAAGGGAAGGGGAATAGAACATGGAAGTGTGGACTATCGCCAATCAAAAAGGCGGAGTCGGTAAAACGACGACAGCATTAACATTAGCTGGCTTGATGGCGAAACGTGGTCTACGGGTATTACTGGTTGATGTCGACCCTCACTCTTCATTGGGTTTTTCGTTAGGGCATGATTGTGATCAACTTGAATATACCCTTTATGATTTATTTACATGCCCAGAAAAATTTACAGCACGGTTACTTGAACGAGTTATATTAACAACCACGGTTGAAAATATTGATCTACTGCCATCATCAATGGCATTAGCGACTTTAGACCGTGAGATGGGTCACCAAGAAGGCATGGGACTTATACTGAAAAGGATTCTATTAGCTGCTGCAAATGATTATGATTATGATTTTGCCATTGTTGATTGCTCTCCGGTATTAGGGGTATTAATGGTTAATGCGTTAGCCGCGAGTAGTCGAATATTAGTACCGGTTCAAACGGAGTATTTGGCCTTTAAGGGCTTAGAGCGGATGATAAAAACCTTACTGATTATGCAGCGCTCTAAAAATAACCATTATCATTACACGATTGTGCCAACGATGTATGATCGTAGAACAAAAGCGGCGAGTGAGTCTTTGGCCAAAATGAAGCATGAGTTTTCTGATCGGGTATGGGACCAGGTGATCCCCATCGACACTAAATTTCGTGATGCCAGTGAGAAACATCTACCATTACCTCAGTTTAAACCTCGAAGTCGAGGGGTTGTTGCTTATGGGCAACTATTAAATTATTTATTAGATCTTGAAAAAAAATCTAAAATCAATATGTTGACTAAATCATGATGGGAAATAGATCATCGAAAGCGCTTAGTGATTTTTTTTCAACCTTATTAGAGGAACCTAGCGATAAGCCACACCAAATGCTAGAGAGTGTCGTCAAGAAACCACTGGAACAATTATTGGCTCGGGTCAGTGAAGCCGCGCCTGACATTGAGTTGACTAATATTGTTGCTGAGAATAACAAAGTATTGGCACCACAAAACGATCCGGTTGTCATCACTGAAACCGTGAGCACGACTGAGACGCAAAGTGCGTTAACGCGTAATACGTTACAACAGCAGTTAACGGGCAGTTTTCCCGTGCTATATTTTAAGTCAATGAATTTGACCTTAGCAGTGCCTTTAATTAAATTAAAAGCCATTTATCCACTGCAAAAAGTGACTAAACTTATTGGCAAGCCATCGTGGTATCTTGGCATTCAGACCGAACGAGGTCAAAATATCAACGTAATCGATACCGCAAAGTATTTAATGGCGGAAAAATATCAGTCAGCGCTAGAACAATCAGTAAATTATAAGTATATTATTGTATTAGAGGACAGTAATTGGGGACTCTTGTGTGAAGAACTGATTGATAGTTCTTCTTTAACGCCAGATGATATCAAATGGCGAACAGGTGTTTTACTAAGTCCATGGTTAGCCGGAACAGTTAAACAACGGATGTGTGGCCTTTTGGCTGTAGATGCACTGACTGAGTTATTAAATAATAATTCTTCAATCAGTGTTTCGACTAAAAACAGAGGAAATGTTCTATGAGTATAGGAAAAGAGTTAGTGAGTAACGAAGTGGACAGTGATGAAGTATTACAATGGGTAACATTTCGTCTAGAGAATGAAACCTATGGTGTTAACGTAATGCAAGTGCAAGAAGTATTACGCTATTCTGAGATTGCACCAGTGCCAGGCGCTCCATCTTATGTATTAGGTATTATTAATTTACGTGGTAGTGTCGTGACGGTTATCGATACCCGTGCCCGCTTTGGTTTATTGCCTGATGAAATTACCGATAATACCCGTGTTGTCATTATCGAGTCAGACAAGCAAGTGATTGGAATTTTAGTCGATAGTGTGGCTGAAGTTGTTTACATGAAAGCATCTGAGATTGAAGCAACACCAAATGTCGGTACCGATGAAAGCGCTAAGTTTATTCGAGGCGTGTGTAATCGTGAAAATGAATTACTAATTTTGGTCGATCTTGATAAATTATTAGGCGATGATGAATGGGATGAATTGTCATCATTCTAGTCACCAATTATGATCACTATTCAATGGGTATTAATAACGTTTTACTAATACTCATTGAACATAATTAAGTCATTATTGATGTTTGAAATGAATCAAATTATTTTAATTAGCATTAGCATTGGCAGCGCAGTGTTTGTGGCACTGTCAATTGTGTTTACCTTTATCTTCTTGGCGTTAAGGCGTTTTAAGCGTCAGGCCCAAGCACTTAAATTATTGTTTAAAGAACAGCAACGACAAATTTCAGATCTAAATAGTCAATTGCATGAAATTCGTTGCGGTGCTATTGGCGTTGGTTCACGGGTGCAAGAAGTTGAAGGTAAGCTTGCTCAAGCCATTGAGCGACAAACCGAGTTGCAATCTCAATATCATGACCCTCAAGCTAAGTTATATAGCCATGCGATGAAATTAGTCGAGCGAGGTGCCGGGATTGATGAAATTATTCAAGAATGCGAATTGCCACGGGCTGAAGCAGAATTGTTGGTGTCATTGCATTCGCGATAAAAAGTGATTGGCACTGCTTTTTACTTGCTATCTAGTGAGGTCGATAATAGACTAGCCCCGCTATCCAATTATGACTAAATATATCAATGAAAGTATCCAATTTTTCTTTTCAATTACCCAATGAACTCATTGCTCGTTATCCACAAGCTCAGCGTAATGCCAGTCGATTATTAACCCTTGATGGTAATAGCGGTCAACTCAATGATCAGCAGTTCCCTGAATTGCTTGACCATGTAAATCCTGGCGATTTAATGATCTTTAATGACACGCGAGTGATCCCAGCACGGATTTTTGGTCAAAAGGCCAGCGGCGGTAAACTGGAAGTGTTAGTTGAACGGATTATTGATCAAGATACGGTACTGGCACATGTCCGTTGTAGTAAATCGCCAAAACCTGGTTCGACGATCATGTTAGATGGCGACGTGAAGGTCACGATGGTTGCTCGTCACGATGCGTTATTTGAATTACGTTTTGATGATCCCCGTAGTGTCTTAGAAATATTGGAACAAGTTGGTCATATGCCATTGCCTCCTTATATCGATCGCCCAGACGAAGATAGCGATAAAGAACGTTATCAAACCGTTTATAACAACAAACCTGGAGCGGTTGCTGCTCCCACTGCTGGGCTTCATTTTGATCACCAGTTTTTGGCTCAACTAAAAGCCAAGGGCGTTAATATCGCTTTTGTGACGTTACACGTGGGTGCTGGCACGTTTCAGCCAGTCAAAGTTGACTCGATTTTCGATCATAAAATGCATAAAGAATATATTGAAGTCTCGCAGGAAGTGGTTGATCAAATTAATGTAACGAAAGCCAGCGGTCATCGAGTGATTGCCGTGGGCACAACGTCAGTACGTTCCATTGAAAGTGCCGCTAAAAAATCCCAAGAACAAAATCAACCATTAACCCCTTTTTACGGTGACAGCGATATTTTTATTTATCCTGGTTACCAATTTAAGGTGATTGATGCGATGGTCACTAATTTTCATTTGCCCGAATCAACCTTGATTATGTTGATCAGTGCATTTGCTGGTTATGATCATGTGATGACAGCCTATCAACATGCTATTGAACAGAAATATCGTTTCTTTAGTTATGGTGATGCAATGTTTATCACTAAACAAACTAATTAAATTTAGACCAATGACCTTGAAAATTAGGTCATTCGTCCCTATCTCAATGTAATGAATAAGATGTCAGACTGTTTTTCTGGCTAGGTGAACTATGAAATTTAATCTATTAAATACTGACGGTCGCGCGCGTCGTGGCCAATTACAATTCGATCGTGGTCAATATGGTCATTGTACCGTTGAAACCCCTGCTTTTATGCCAGTGGGTACTTACGGTACCGTAAAAGGCATGACGCCTGAAGAAGTAGAAGAAAGTGGTGCTGAAATTTTATTAGGCAATACTTTTCACTTATGGCTCCGTCCTGGCATGGAAGCGATGCGTGCCCATGGCGATTTACATGATTTTATGAATTGGCATAAGCCAATTTTAACTGACTCTGGTGGTTTTCAAGTCTTTAGTCTTGGCGCTACCCGTAAAATCACTGAAAAAGGTGTTCATTTTAGATCACCAATTAACGGTGAAAAAGTCTTCATGGATGCAGAAGTTTCAATGAGCATTCAGTATGATCTTGGTTCAGATATCGTGATGATTTTTGATGAATGTACGCCATATCCAGCGACGCACGAAGAAGCAAAACAATCGATGGAAATGTCATTACGTTGGGCCCAGCGCTCCCGTGACGAGCATGATCGTTTAGGCAACAAAAATTCGTTGTTTGGTATTATTCAAGGTGGCGTTTATGAAGATTTACGAGACGTTTCCCTTGCCGGCCTAAGCAGTATTGGTTTTGATGGGTATGCGATCGGTGGTTTAGCCGTTGGTGAGCCTAAAGAAGACATGCATCGGATTTTAAAGCATGTGTTACCGCGTTTACCAGAAGATAAGCCCCGTTACTTAATGGGCGTGGGTAAACCAGAAGATTTGGTAGAAGGTGTTCGTCGTGGTGTCGATATGTTTGATTGTGTGATGCCGACCCGAAATGCTCGTAATGGTCATTTATTTACCACCCGTGAAATCATTAAGATACGTAATGCCAAACACAAATTAGATGCTTCACCATTAGACAGTGAGTGTGATTGTTATACTTGTAAAAATTACACCCGCGGTTATTTACATCATTTAGACAAGTGCAATGAAATATTGGGCGCGCGATTAAATACTATTCATAATTTACGTTTTTATCAGCGGATAATGAGTGAATTACGCAGCGCAATTGAACAAAACAAACTAGAGCAGTATGTCCAAGAGTTTTATGCTCGTCAGGGCAAAGATGTTCCAGCATTAGATTTTTAATTTTTATATAATAAAGAGAAAGGGGAAGTTATGTTTATTTCAAATGCAATGGCAGCAGAGGGCGCTGCATCAACTCCGGGTGGCGAGTACGCAAGCCTTATTATGATCGCTGTTTTTGGTCTTATTTTTTACTTTATGATTTATCGTCCGCAATCTAAGCGTGTTAAAGAGCATAAGGATCTAATGTCTTCCATGGCAAAAGGCGACGAAGTGCTAACGAATGGCGGCCTAATTGGCAAGATTACCAAGATTAGTGAAGACAATGATTACCTACAAATTGCCATAAATGAGCAATTAACGGTGACAATCAAAAAAGACTACATTTCAGCTGTACTACCAAAGGGTACAATGAAATCGCTATAATTTAGGGAATTAACATGCTAAATAAATACCCGTTATGGAAAACACTGCTGGTAGCATTAACAGTACTGGTTGGTTTTTTATACGCAGCGCCCAATTTGTACGAACCGGATCATGCGTTGCAAATCTCAGGCATTCGCGGTAGCGATGTTCAATTATCAACTTTTGAACGGGTTAAATCGACATTAACCAATAAGGTGGAATTTAAGTCTGCCGCGCTAGAAAATGGCCAAATGTTAATCCGTTTTGACGATTTGAGTGCTCAGCTTAAAGCCCGTGAAATTGTGGTTGCTAGTTTAGGTGACAAGTTTACTGTTGCCTTGAATATGGCTCAGACGACACCGAGTTGGTTACAAACTATCGGTGCTTCACCGTTAAATTTGGGCCTCGATTTACGTGGTGGTATCTATTTCTTAATGGAAGTGGATATGCAAGATTTACTCAAAACTACGCGCGAACAAATGGTTCTCGATTATAAATCAGATCTTCGCAAAGAGAAAATTCGCTATCGTCGAATTAAAACTCAACACGAAGGGGTGATGTTAACTTTTCGCGATCAAGCAACGTTAGACAAAGCATTAACGTTACTTGAAAAAAACTATCGCACTACCGTGTTTAAAGAATTGGTCACAGAATCGCTAACCATTAAAGCGCGGATGAGTGACCAGTTGCTTCGTGAAACGAAATTGGCCGCTGTTGAACAAAACATTACCATTATTCGTAGCCGAGTGAATGAGCTTGGTGTTGCAGAACCTGATGTGCAACGTCAAGGCGAAGACCGTATTGTTGTTCAATTACCAGGTATTCAAGATACCGCTCGTGCTAAAGAATTGCTTGGTGCGACTGCAACCCTTGAGTTTCATATGGTTGATCAGCGTGCACAAAGTAACGGCAGTGTCCCTGCTGGCTCTAAAGTATACCAACGTCGCGATGGCGGCACGGTTATATTAAAGAAAGCCATTATGCTTCGTGGTACACATATCACGGGTGCACAATCGGGGTTTAGTCAATCATCACAGCCTGAAGTAAGTATCAAGCTTGATGCTAAAGGCGGTAATAAAATGTCAGAAGGAACCAAAAATAATATTGGTAATCCAATGGCAACGGTATTTATCGAGTATAAACCAACGGGTAAAGTCGATAAAGACGGTAAAAAACTGCTTAAAAAAGTTGAAGAAGTGATTAGTGTCGCGACTATCAATGACCGATTAGGCCGTAATTTTGTGATTACCGGATTAGACAGTCCTGCCGAAGCACATTCGTTATCTTTATTACTACGTGCTGGTGCATTGCGTGCCCCGATTCAAATTATTGAAGAGCGTACGGTGGGTCCAAGTTTAGGGAAAGAAAATATTAAACAGGGAGCCTCTGCTATTGCTTATGGTTTAGCGGCAGTCTTGTTGTTCATGCTAGTGTATTATCGTGGCTTTGGCTTAGTCGCTAATGTTGCTTTGGCGGTCAATGTTTTATTAATTATTGCGGTGTTATCAATGCTCCCTGGTGTGTCATTAACACTCCCTGGTATGGCAGGTATCGTATTAACGGTCGGAATGGCGGTTGATGCCAATGTGCTTATTTTTGAGCGTATTCGCGAAGAGTTAGCAGCCGGGCGTTCACCGCAACAGGCAATTCATCATGGTTACGAAGCAGCATTTTCAACTATTTTTGATGCCAATATAACGACATTAATCGCTGCTATCATTCTGTTTTCTTTTGGTGCCGGACCGATTAAAGGTTTTGCCATCACACTGTCTATTGGTATCGTTACATCGGTATTTACAGCGGTTGTGGTCACTCGTGCCATTGTTAACGTCTATGTTAGTGGCAGACGTATTGATAAACTTTCTATATAGGAGATTGTGATGTTTCATATTTTTAAAGCTAAAAGCACCATCGCCTTTATGAAAAGGCGTATTCCAGCAATGGCATTCTCACTACTGCTCATTTTTGCAAGTATTGCGACATTAGCGGTTAACGGGCTGAGTCTTGGCTTAGATTTCACTGGTGGTACCGTGATCGAAGTTGGATTTAAACAAGACGCAGATTTGCCAAAAATTCGTCAAATTTTGAATACCAATGGCTTTGATGATGCGATTGTCCAGAATTTTGGTGGGCCCTTTGACGTGTTAGTTCGATTAGCACCGCGTAACGATGTCAATAGTGAAACTATTGGCAGTGACATATTATCGCTACTTCAAGCGGGTACTGGTGATGTAGTGACGATGCGACGCATTGAATTTGTTGGCCCTAAAGTCGGCGGTGAATTAACAGAGAAGGGCGGCTTAGCGATGCTAGCAGCACTGATTTGTATTATGATCTACGTATCACTACGATTTGAGTGGCGTTTTGCTCTAGGTGCCGTTGTTGCGTTGGCCCATGATGTTATTATCACCTTGGGTTTATTCTCTATTTTACAACTTGATTTCGATTTAACAGTACTTGCTGCCATCTTGGCGGTCATCGGTTATTCACTCAATGACACGATAGTGGTGTCGGATCGAATCAGAGAGAATTTCAGAAAATTGCGTACAGGTACTCCGAGTGAGGTGATCGATATCTCATTAACTCAAACATTGAGCCGAACTTTTATTACCTCATTAACTACTATTTTGGTATTGATGGCGTTATTTATTCAAGGTGGTGCTTTAATTCACGGGTTTGCAACTGCACTGTTGTTTGGGGTATTTGTTGGTACCTATTCTTCTATTTATGTTGCTTCAGCGGTGGCACTGGGTCTTGGTATTACCAAAGAAGACTTAATTCCAGTTGAAGTGGAAAAAGAAGGTGAAGATCAAGATATTATCGCTCCTTAGTCCTGTCTGATTTTACAACAACTAACTAAAATATTTAGTTAGTTGTTGTCTTTTACTTCCCTCAAACTTATCCTCAAAATAACCTGTATCATTAGTAAAGAAACGTTTACACTTAGGCTTTCGTTTACGTAAGGTGAGATTGGTTGTGCGTTTAGAAGTTATTTGTGAAAACCGTTTGGGTATTGCCCGAGAAGTTCTCGAATTGTTAGCGAGTTTTGACTTAAATTTACGGTCAATTGATGCTGATCAAACTGGCCGAATCTATGTCCATTTTCCACAAATTGAGTTTAGTGATTTTCAAGCCTTAATGCTTAATATTAGGCAAGTCGAAGGCGTAAAAGATGTCCGTCGGGTCTCTCATTTACCCTCTGAGCGTGAACACTATGGCTTACTGACATTATTAAAAACTATTCCTGATCCTATTTTTTCCATTGACACTAAAGGAATGATAACCCGTGCGAATGAAGCCGGTAGTGCATTAATTTCTAGAGAAATTTCTTTGCTATTAAATACGCCTCTTCAGCAGTGGATTAGTGGTTTCTCTTTTACTAAATGGATATCGCAGCTTGATGTTTCGCCGCATTCTTCCATTGTTCACTTCAATAACCTCGAATATTTAGCCGAGATGATGCCGGTTTATTTTCCCGATGAAGAGGAAGATGAAATTTTGACTGGTGCATTAATCATGTTGAAATCCTCTGCTCGTATAGGTCATCAGTACAAAGTGTTAAAAAGTGCCGAAGCTGGTAGTTTTGATGGCCTTTTAGCCCAATCTCCTTTGATGTGTCAGCTAGTGAATGATGCGAAAAAATATGCGCTGTTAGATGCGCCCATTTTAATTCAGGGTGATACGGGAACTGGCAAAGAAGTCTTAGCGCGAGCTTGTCATGAGGCGAGCAGTCGTCATGACAAAGCCTTTGTGGTGGTTAATTGTGCTGCGATACCCGATGAGGTGGCCGAGTCTGAATTGTTTGGTTATGCCAAAAACTCGATGGGGACACGGGTCGAAGGTAAATGTGGGATGGTCGAACAAGCACAGGGAGGTACCTTATTTTTCGATGAGATCTCCGAATTGACGATGATGCAACAAATGAAACTGTTGCGACTTATCGAATCCGGCTACTATCGACATGTCGGTGGTGATACCGAAATAAAAGCAGATATCCGGGTGATTTGTTCGTCACAGCAGGATTTATCGAAGTTATGCCAAGCTGGAAAGTTTCGTGAAGATTTATTTTATCGAATTAATGTCCTTAATTTAAAGATCGAGCCCTTGAAGGTTCGGCCTAAAGATATTATCCCCTTAGCCGAGTTATTCTTAGCTCACCATACCACCACGTTATCGAAGCCACCGATCCAACTGTCGGCAGCTTGCCGGGTACAACTGCTCGATTATGATTGGCCTGGTAATGTTAGGCAGTTAAAAAATGCGATATACCGCGCGGTATCCATGGCGGACGATTGCGTTGAATTAGGGCCTGAACAACTTAACTTACCGAGTTACAACAGCAGTTTTGGTTATTTCGATGATAGTTTTGAAGGAACATTAGAACAAGCCACCAAGCAATTTGAGGCATCAATACTCAGACGATTATATCCTGCTTATCCAAGCACCCGATTGCTGGCGAACAAGTTAGGGGTGTCGCACACTGCGATCGCGAATAAATTAAGAGAGCATGGCATTTCAAAACAGCCTCAATTATCTAAACAGGAAAACAAATGATTACTTTATATGGATATTGGCGCTCTAGTGCCGCCTACCGCGTGCGTATTGCATTAAATTTAAAAAAGATACTCCATGGACACCAGAGCATCCATTTGGTTAAAAATGGTGGCGAGCAGCATCAACCGTCTTATACTGAACTTAATCCTGCGCATTTGGTACCGACTTTAATTGACGGTGAGCGGGTCATTAGTCAATCAATGGCGATCATTGAGTATATTAATGAGCAATATGGTGGAATTTCACTATTACCTGGCGATGCCTATGATAAAGCCATTGTACGAAGCTTAGCGCAGAGTATTGCTTGTGAAGTTCATCCTCTCAATAACTTACGAGTGTTGCAGCATTTAGAACAACATCATGAGTTCAGTAAAGATGATAAAACTCAATGGATGAATCATTGGATGGGTACCGGATTTAGTGCCCTAGAAAAGCAATTAGAGCGGTACTCTGGTCAGTATTGTTTTGGAGATCAGGTTTCGCTAGCGGATCTCTGTTTAATACCTCAACTCTATAACGCCAGACGTTTTGGCATCGTGCTTGATGCTTATCCAAACATCCTAAAAGTTGAAGCAAACTGTTTGGCACTGGAAAGTTTTAAATCTGCTGCTCCTGAAGCTCAGGCGGACGCGCAACCGTGAGAGTAAGTACAAACTGGTTATGTTGTTGCTCAATGTTAGTCACTTTAACTTTTGCATACCACTGTTGCTGATTGTCAAACACGTCTAATAAATCGTTATTATCACATATATAATCGGGACAAAAAAAGTTGATTGAGCCAATGCTATTAAGCTCAATCAACTGCTTATTTGTTAGGGTTAAATAATTATGTCGTGCAATGGTGTCGGTGATTTTTTTTAAAGGTTGCTGACAATACATCACCAGCATCGGTAGTAGCATCGACAAGACTACCGCCAATGCAAAGATAATAAGCCCCGGATGAATCTCAAGTTTACTGATCATACTGAGCTTGAATATCACCGCTAAAATCGCAATCACAAAGACATCGAGCATTGACCATTTTCCCAATAGTGACAATAAATGTAATCGCCGGTGGTTACTGCTACTACTATTAATCTCGTAGAGAATGCAGAGCATTTTGAGCAATGGTAATAATAAGCTGAAAGCGAAAAGTATCACGAACAAAAAGTATTGTTGTTGATCTAGCAGATGAAATATTCCTTGCGCTAAGGAATAGGTATCATCAAAAAAATAAAAGTGAGTGAAGGTGAATATCGGCATAATAATACCAAAGACCAATAGTGTTGTGACCAATAACCAACACAGATTAAGTATAATTTTGTTATTCACCTTCACTCCTTTTTAAGTTAAGGCCGCAATGCGTTGTTCTAACGGCGGATGGCTCATCATCAGTGAACTGATGCTACGTTTACCGTTAATACCCAACGCCATCATGGTTGAACTCATTTGGCTTTCTTGTCCGCGGTTTAAACGCTCTAATGCGGCACGCATTTTATGGCTTGAAGTTAGCTTAGCCGCGCCGCTATCTGCTCTAAACTCCCGTTGGCGCGAGAAGTAAGCCACGACCATGCTGGCTAAAATACCAAATAACATCTCCAAGGCGATAACGACCATGAAATGGGCAATGCCGCCTAAGCCACCTTCACCGTCTTGATCTTTAGTGGCGCTGTCGATCGCGCCAGCAATTAAGCGAGCGGCAAAAATAACAAAAGTATTGACGACTCCTTGAATCAACGCCAACGTGACCATATCACCGTTAGCCACATGGCTAACCTCATGCGCTAACACCGCTTCTACTTCATCTTGAGTCATTTGCGCCATTAAACCCGTACTGACCGCAATTAACGAGTTGTTTCTACTAGCGCCTGTTGCAAAAGCATTCATATCGTCACTGGGGTAAATGGCGACTTCAGGCATTTTAATTCCCGCTTTTTTGGACTGAGTGGCAATAGTATCTAATAACCAACGTTGTTGTGCATCACGAGGTTCTTTGATCACTTGCGCCCCAGTAGTACGTTTCGCTAACCATTTAGACATTGCCAGTGAAATAAATGAACCGCCAAAGCCGAATACGGCCGCTAACACTAAAAGACCTGGAATACTGGAACGATCAAGATTAAACACACTAAAAATTAAACTTAATACGAGACTAAGCACCAGCATAATAGCCAGATTGGTGGCTAAAAATAAGACAATACGTTTCATGTTGATTCCAATAAATATAATATAAAGACATAATATGTCCAAAAAATAAAATTTCAAGTTATTGGTCAAAAATAATGATATTATTTTTCATTTATTGAAGGGGGTCAAATGATCATCAAGAGTTTCTCGCTTGCCTTACTGTTCTCTTCGGCTACAGCAGCCAGTGTCTTAGAATCTGCACAGTGTCAAAAAATAACGCAAGATACGGAGCGTCTTCATTGTTATGATCGTCTTTTTGCGCAACCGAAAACAGAGCAAACTATTGCTGTCCCTTTAATCGTGAATGAGCCGTCATCTCAACTGGCTATTTCGGAATACGTTACAGCAAAAGGACTTTCAACTTATCGCCCTAATTATTTTTTATTTTATTCTTATAATTTAAATCGTGATACTAATTTATACCCCGTCTCTGATTTAAGTTATGAATTGGATCGCCCTGAAGCTAAATTTCAAATTAGCTTCAAAGGCCCTATATGGTTAGATATTCTAGGCAGTAACGTTGAGCTGTGGTTTGGTTATACTCAGGTGTCTTTTTGGCAATGGTTTAATACCGATTTGTCGTCACCATTTCGTGAAAGTAACTATGAACCTGAAGCATGGCTTGAATACGATCTTGACTATGAACTCTATGATGGCTGGAAATTGACCAATATTGCGGCTGGCGGTAATCACCAATCCAATGGTCAAGAAGAGTTATTGTCACGTAGTTGGAATCGCGTGATGGCCAGCGTTAATTTTGATAAACAGATTGATAGTAATCAGCAAATAAATATTAATATCAAAACTTGGAAACGAGTTTCTGAAGAGTTTGATGATGATGATAATCCCGATATTAGTCGTTTTATGGGGCACGCTGAATTGACTACGGTTTATCGCTATCATCGACACGAGTTTTCCTTAATGTTACGAAACATGACCAGCAGCCGTCGTGGCATTAATTTTAATTGGAGTTTCCCTATCGGCAGTAGCTCTCATGTTAAAGGCTACTTTCAATTATTTAATGGCTATGGTGAGAGTTTGATTGATTATAATCATTATAATCAATCAATTGGGATCGGATTTAGTATTTCAGACTGGTTATGATTCCGCGTTTACTTCCTCATTGCTTATTACTAGTAGCGTATCAATACTCATTGGTTTAGCCTGATAAAAACCTTGGGTTGAATCAATAGCTAGCGCCATGAGCAAAGGAATGACTTCTTTGGTTTCAACGGATTTTGCGATAGTTTTAGCCCCCATCACTTGGGCTAATCGACAAATGGATTCGACGATTACTTTTGATATTTGGTTGGTGGTTATTTCGTTAATCAGTCGACCATCGATATTGATAGTGGTAAAAGGAATATTTTTAATTTGAGCAAAGGATAAATAACCGCAGCCATAATTATCGAGAGAAAATCTTATTTGGTAAGGACTGAGTGCCTTAATAAAATGATAAGCGTTTGATAGATTCGCGGTGATGGTCTGTTCAGTAATATCAAAGATGATTTTTGCTGCAATATTTGGGTACTGCTCTATAAGCGTAATAATATTGATTAATTGTGTATCATCACCAAAAGATGATGAGGTTAAGTTAATCGATATAAAATCAATTGCCTCTAATTCTTCAGGGTGATCATTAAACCAGCTGAATGTTTTTGTGATCACCCATAAATCAAGCTCTTTGGCTAGATTATATCGTTGAGCTGCCGATAAAAAATCCGCGGGTTTAGCGAGATGGCCATTGGTTTGTTCCAAGCGCAACAGGATCTCTAACCCAGATTTTTCATCTGAATTGGCTAATGGAATTATCGGTTGGACATATAATTTAAATTTATCTTGTTCAAGAGCATAGCGGATTTCTTTAGCGAAGCGAGCATCGCCCCATAGAGGCACCCGTGCACTATGATTACCATTATAGATGGTTATTTGATTACCTCCGGCTAGCTTCGACAGATAGCAAGCCATGTCAGCTTGTTTCATTGCACCTTCATTATCGATAATCGCTTGGTCAATCAGAGTGATACCAATACTTGCAGTCAATGATATGTGATGATCTTGCCAAGTGAACTGATGCTTTTCCAGCAAGTTGATTAATTCGCTACAGCATCGTTTAGCTGGTGCGGTTGAGCAGTCTTGCATCAAAATTGAGAATTGGTTGTTGTTTAAACGTGCTAAGGTATCTCGTTGGCGTAAATGTTCTCTAAAGAGAGTACTCACTTGACGTAATAACTCATCACACGCTAATTCACCATGTTTTTTATTGATGTCAGAAAAATTATCGATATCAATAAAACAAAGCGCATGTTCATGCAGATTGTTTTTCACTAAAGCTATCGCTTGTTGAATTTTTTTATCAAAAGCAATGTGATTAATCAAACCGGTTAGGGCATCATGGTTTTTTAGGTAGTTGGTTTGTTCACTACTTTGTCTACTCTCGGTAATATCTTCTTGAATAATGACAAAGTTAGTTATTTTGTTATTGGAGTCTCGAATGGCAGAAATATGATCATAGGCCCAATAATAATCGCCATTTTTCTTGCTATTTTTAATTTCGCCACGCCAATCTTTACCCGTTGATAATGACTGCCATACTTCTTTAAATAAATCATCGGAGTTATGGTGAATGACGAAGGTCTTCAGTGGTTGACTTAAGAGTTCTCTCGGAGTGTAACCGCTAATACTGCACAATTTAGGATTAACATATTCAATTATTCCTTTATTATTTATTATTAACAAGGCATTAGAACTATGTTGCAGGGCTAAGGAGATAGTACTTAAACGTTTACTGTCACGGTGCCTCTCAATAGTAAGTGCCGCAAGTATAGCTGCCTCTTTTAATGACAAGACTTGGGTTGGTGATGCTGGGTTGACCTTATCGGAATAAATATCGAAAGTCCCCAGTAATTCACCGTTGGCATTATGGATCGGCTGTGACCAACAGGCGCTAATTTTTGCTTGTAATGCGAGATTTTTATAATCAATCCAATAGGGATGGACGGTGATGTCTTCGACGATAATCATTTTGTTATGAAAAATGGCACTGCCACAAGACATCACGCGGTCACCGATTTCGAGCCCTTTTAACGAATCGGTATAAAATGCGGGTAATTGTGGAGCAACGACATCAAAGATATGCTTCTTTTGATTATCTAATAATAAAATAGCCCCCTGTAGCCCTTCAAACTGTGATTCGATGTCATTAATGATATGGTTAAATATCTCGTCAATTGGTTTGTCATTGGCCAGCATACTCAAGATAACATTGCGGCTGTAATGAGAGTTTTTGGCTTGTTTTAGTTTGGTGACGTTTTGAACCAGCAACACGGCCCCAATGTGCTTTTTTTGATAATCAAATAAGATTTTACTTTGGGTTTTTAAAGACGTCACTATGTTCGATTTAGTGGTAATTGAAATTTCTTTTTGACTTTCCTGTTGCCGATACAATACTTGATGCATCGGGCTGTCTAATTGAGAAAAATGTAAGTTATCTTTTGGATACAGCTCTGGGGAGTTAATGTCTAAGTTTTGATTCTTTTTTAGGCCAAAGAACGAGGCCGCGGCTCGATTGACTATCTTAATTTTACCGCTGTTATCACAAGTCATTACCCCCTCATTAATATTGTTTAGCACAATATTAATGAGGATTTTTTTGTTGGCTAATTCATTGGTTGTTCTTGATAAGGTGCGCCTTAAACGACGGGGCTCTAATAACGCCCAATAAATAATAAGACAAATAGCTGAGGTTAGCAAAAATCGGAAAATGGCACCGTAGTTTGATAAGGAAGAGACATTATCACTTTCATAACTGACTTCCAACACCCAGTTATTTTCGGGAACCTCTACCGGGGCTTGAAATACTTTTTTACCTAAGGGGCTGTCTGATTGCGCGATCATGGTTAATTTTTTAAAATCATTAATATGGGATAACTGATAACGATGGGAATTGTGATAAGTGGATCTGGATTGTAAGGTATTAATAGTATTAATGGCCTGGGTAAGGTTAATACGATAACTGACGTAGCCCCAAAATTCATTATCGATCATCACTGGATTATTAGCGGTAAAAAAAACATCACCATTGTCGCTTGTAATCGGTTGAGAAAAAAACAAGCGGTTAACTTTTATTGATTTTTCTATTTTTGAAGGCGGCCTGATCACCCGTCCTACAATATTTTTCTGGCTACTCTCGGGGAAAACAAAGCTGGTTATACCTTGGGGGGAATATGAAATCTGATTAATTTCAGGATGATTAGCCATCACATAACTAGAAATAATTGCTGCACGCTCTAATGAATCGTCATGATTTTTAATGTAACGTTGAATACTTTGATGAGGGGATAATAAATCTTTTATTTTATCTTCAACTTGAATGGCATAGGAAATGGTTACCTCATTAAGTAACTCTTTATTTTCCTGCTGCCAGACCGAATTTGAAATTTTTGTCCAATAGGATAATGCTGAAAAAATTGCAATGAAACAGCAAAAGGGGAGTAGTAAGCTGAACTTATCAGCACCGGTTTTTATATATCCGTATATCATGTGCAACTCGGTTATTATAATTGATTAGCCGAGCGATATATTAGCAAGCTATTGAAGATATACAATCGTTTTTTGAGAAGTGAAGTCCCCTAAAAATAATTAGGGGGTATTCAGGCTGAGTACTAGCTGAGTGAAAGAAACAAACCAGCAAGGGTTGCACTCATTAAATTTGATAGGGTACCAGCAAGCACTGCTTTCATTCCTAATTGCGCTAACTCTGTGCGGCGAGATGGAGCCATTGCCCCGAGGCCGCCGAGTAAAATTGCAATAGATGATAAATTGGCAAAGCCACATAAAGCAAAGGTAATGATAGCTTGGGTATGTTGCGAAAGGCTGTCTTTGACTGTAATAAAATCAATGTAAGCAACGAACTCATTGACCACAATTTTTTGACCGATAAAGCTACCCGCTTGAATTGCTTCATGCCATGGCACACCAATTAAAAAAGCTAACGGTGCAAAGGCGTAGCCTAGAATCTGTTGAATAGTGACGCCATCAAAGCCAAGGAGGCTGGCTAATGCGCCGACCATCGTATTCATTAATGCAATTAAGCCAATGAAGGCCAGTAACATGGCGCCTACATTTAGGGATAACTGTAAACCCGAAGCCGCTCCTGATGCTGCCGCATCAATGACGTTAGCAGGTTGCAAGTCTTGATCTGTCTCTTCCATCTTTTCGGTCGGAGTTTGTGTCTCCGGTACCATTAATTTAGCCATTAATAAACCGCCAGGGGCAGCCATAAATGACGCGGCTACTAAATACTTGAGTTCGACACCAAGGCTGGCATAGCCTGCTAGCACCGAGCCTGCCACTGATGCTAAACCGCCGACCATCACAGCAAATAGCTCAGAGCGGGTCATGTTGGCGATAAAAGGCTTAACCACTAATGGCGCCTCTGTTTGACCAACAAAAACATTGGCCGTGGCTGACAGTGATTCAGTTCGGCTAATTTGGAGCATCTTTTGTAAAGCGCCACCAATAATTTTGACCACAAATTGCATCACACCAAGGTAATAGAGAACTGCAATCAATGAAGAGAAAAAGATAATAATAGGCAACACACGTAGTGCGAAGACAAAACCGCCACCACCAAATACTTCAAACATTTTATCGCTGACTAAACCGCCAAATAAGAAGTTTAAACCAGCCTGAGCACTATCAATGACCGCTTGAACACCACTGGCGACCGAGGATAAAACCGCCTGACCCGCTGGGATATATAAAACGAAAGCACCAAAACAGGCCTGAATAGCAAAGGCTATCGTAACGGTTCTTAAATTAATAGCCTTACGATTTTCTGAGAATATTAAAGCAATGGTTATCAGCGATATAATGCCAATAATCCCCATAACAATGTTCATTTGTGTCACGCTCCCGGTTATAATTATTATATTTCTTGGCCACAGGCCTAGAGTCTTTTGCTAGTTTAGCTTTTATCAATTTTAAAGCACGCTAATAGTAATAAAAAATAGTTAATACTTGAATAGCCTCACAAAAATAAAATCAACAAAAACTCTTTGTTGACATGATTTTTAGCCCTTAACAGTGTATTTTCTATGGGTCTGTTATTCTCTGAATGTTAAGGTATATTAATGAAAAACAAATTTGGCTTGGTCATGATTGGTCTTATGTTGACCACATCGCTTGCTATCGCTGATGAAGGGATGTGGCAACCACATCAATTGCCGCTGATTAAACAGCAATTACTTGATCGTGGACTGAACATTAACCCTGAAACATTGTCTACTTTAACTGAATTTCCGATGAATGCAGTGATTAGTTTAGGGGGATGTACTGCTTCATTTGTATCAAGCCAAGGCTTGGCGGTGACCAATCATCATTGTGCTTATGGCAGTATTCAATATAACTCCACGAAAGATAATAACTTGATTAACAAAGGTTTTATTTCTGAGTCATTCGAGGGTGAGCTACCCGCAGCGCCAGGCTCTCGGATTTACGTGACCGAAGAGTTGACCGATGTCACGGCATTAATCATGGCTAATCTTAACGATAATTTATCCGGCGAAGCTCGCTATAAAATGATTGAACAACGTCAAAAATCATTAGTTGCTGCCTGTGAAAAATCGCCAGGATATCGTTGCTCTACTTATAGCTATCATGGCGGGTTATCTTATTATCTGATTAAACAATTGGAAATTCGTGACGTAAGACTCGTGTATGCGCCGCCGAGTAATATTGGCAAGTTCGGTGGTGACACAGATAACTGGATGTGGCCGCGCCATACTGGCGATTGGTCGTTTTATCGCGCTTATGTTAATCCTAAAGGGCAGCCTGCTGATTTTAGTAAAAAAAATGTCCCTTACCAGCCTAAATCACATTTACAGGTTTCTGCTAAAGGCCTAAATGATGGTGATTTTGTGATGGTTGCTGGTTATCCTGGACGTACTAACCGTTATCGTATCGCCGATGAAGTAAGTAATCAGTTTGAATGGGTTTACCCGACGGCTAAGCGATATCGTGAAGAGAGTATGGAGATCATTAAACGGGTGGCGCCTAAAGGCAGTGCCGCTAATGTTAAGTATTTAAGCACATTGGCTGGTTTAGCTAATTACGCAAAAAACTATGGATCCATGATTGCCAGTTATCAAAAAGGCGATATGTTAACCCGTAAGCTGACTTTAGAAGCGCAGCTAAAGCGCTGGATTAACAGTGATAGCACTCGTCAAAAACAGTATAGTCAGTCGATTGAACAATTAGCCGATTTGGTCAAGGATGATCGTCAACACCAAATTCGTGAGCTTATTTTTGGTTACATGAATCGCAGTGCTATGATGTCAGTTGCACAAAAATTGTATCGTTTAGCGCAAGAAAAAACCAAACCGGATGCTGAGCGCGAGCTCGGTTATCAAGTACGTGACATGACTCGTTTCGCTCAAGGCATTAAGCGTATTTCTAAACGTTATGATGCTCAAGTCGATCGTGAAATAGTGACTCATTTTATGAAATATTATTTGGCGATGGCTAAAACCGAACGTGTAAGTGCCTTTGATAGATTTTATCATATTAAGGCTAACACCGAAATGCCGGCATTGACCGGTCGCCTAAAAGCGATGTATCAACAAACTCGTTTAGGTGATGAAAGTAAACGAATGGCTTGGTTAACCGCATCGGTTGAGCAGTTTCAATCGTCGGATGATCCCTTCATAAAATATGCCGTTGCGATGTACGATACTCAAATGGCGCAAGAAAAAGAAGATAAAGAACGGGCCGGATTATTTCAGAAAGTACGACCAAACTATATGGCTGCCTTAATTGCTTACAAGAAAAGCTTAGGACAAGCGGTTTATGCTGACGCTAATAGCAGTTTGCGTGTGACATACGGCAATGTTAAAGGCTATTCCCCAAAGGATGGTTTGTACGCGACACCATTTACGACCCTTGAAGGAAAGTTAGACAAATACATTGCTGGCGATGAAGAGTTTGATATTACAGTCGCAGAGCGCCAGGCTATTGTGGATAAAACCTACGGTCGCTACTATAATAAAGGTATTGGTTCTGTACCGTTAAACTTTTTAAGTACTGTTGATACAACAGGAGGAAACTCAGGTTCACCGACATTAAATGCAAAAGCTCAATTGGTAGGTTTGTTATTTGACGGTGTATATGAAAGCATTATTAGTGATTGGGATTTTGATCCAAAAATTTCGCGGTCTATTCATTTAGACAGTCGTTATATGTTGTGGATCATGGAGCATGTTTCTGGTGCTGATAATCTGTTGCAAGAGATGGACATCGTTGACGAATAAATCAATGAATAAAGGATGAGCATACCCAAGCGATGAAATAAACACTTTATCAGTGGCTTGGGTTTACCCATGCCATTGATTATGGGTATATATAGGAGGTCAATATGTATCTTGAATTTCATGCTCGCGATTGGATTGCTTTGGTTAATAAGGTATTAAAACAAACGGGTCATCAACGTTTACACATTCGTAATGTGGTCAGTGTTGATAAAGAGAAAGTCTGTTTTGTAACCACGAAAGGGGCGCATATTATCGCGCCGACTTTTACCACCTTTCATGGCCATGGCATTGGATTTTTATCATTGTTACGGGTTGTTCATCATGATCATGAGGTGAGTTGGGATTTAGACAATGGTAAACCCCTCCATAATTGTCAACTTATCGTCGAAAATCATCATAATTTCACCCCGTTACTTTATCCATCTAGGAAACAGCTCGATCATTGGCTATATCGACAATATCAGGAACAGGCGGACCTTTATTTGGCGCCTTTTACCGATGATATTGACGCGGGGCTTATTGGTGAATATCCAATATTAGTCGATAGTCAGCGTAAGTTAAGTTATCCTATTATTTAATTGATAATCATTATCAGGAGATAAATAAAATGAACACTAAAATGATTGTAGGCTTGTTATTGTGTCTTAGTTTGGCAGGCTGTCAAACAACCGCTAATTATGACTATGATAACTCAGTTAATTTCTCTAGAATTTCCACTTACGCTTGGGTTGTAGAATCGAAAAAATCAAGTGACGATAACAGCTATTATTTAAGTGATATCTCCCATCGTCGCATGATTGATGCCATCGATAACACATTATCGCAAAAGGGCTTAACTAAAGTTGCACCGGCGCAGGCTGATGTATTGGTTAATTATCATGCGGCAATTAAGACCAAGCGTGAGCGAGCGATTGAACCGACCCATGGTTTTTATTGGAATTTTGGTCATCATTACCACAGTAACCATGTCGGTTGGAGTTATGATTTTTATCGTCAAACCAGAGAGTACAAAGAAGGGACGTTGGTAATTGATTTCATCAGCAATAAAGAACAACTGATTTGGCGTGGCTCTAAAGGAGCAAGATTAACGACGAAGCGAACGCCACAGCAACGAACTGCTGATATTAATCAAACGGTCACCACTATTTTGACTCAATTCCCACCACGGAGCTGATAGCAATAGAAAAGGCCGCTAATATTCATTAGCGACCTTTTTATTGAGCTCATACTGCTATTTTTTGATCGGAGTATTAAACGCTTCATTTAATTCATAATCACCAACAGCGGTGGTGAGTTTGTTATTAACGAAGGTTAATATAAACTCTTTATGAACAATTTTAGCATTTTGGCCTGATTTAAAATGATAAACATAATGCCAAGTATCGCCACCAAAAGTGTCATCAACCACGGGGCGGCCAATGAGAAATGAGACTTGTTCTTTGCTCATTTCAACACGAAGTTTTTCAATGTCTTTAGATTCTAGGAAGTTACCTTGTGGTAAATCTTGCTTGTAGACTAACCAGTCAACAAAAGCACACGATGGCAAGGTGACGGCGAAACTGGCTAATAGCAGCCATTTTGAAAGTGATTTAAACTTCATTATTCCTCTTAACTTTTATACGCTTGATAAATCCTTGGACGGCATAATAGCCAAGGGGTTCCCTAAAGTAAATTTTATTTATCATTTATTGTCATAAAGGGTCTATTTTTCAGGATCATTTGATCGGGCGTTATCTCTAGTACACTACCTTGAGTATACCAGTCACCAAGTACAATACGCTTAGCATTGGTACCATTTAAGGTGAATTCATGGGTGGCTGGTCGATGAGTATGGCCATGAATTAACAGGCTGACTTGATGATTTAACATTTGTTTTTCAACATCAAGTTGAGTGACATCGGTTATTTCGACTGATTTACTCTTACCGTTCATTTCTGAGCGTTGGCGCGCGTCATTGGCTATTTTTCGTCGCACAAATAACGGTAACGATAGAATCATCCATTGCCACCATTTTTTTCGACTTTTTTGGCGAAAATTTTGATATTCAACATCAAGGGTGCATAACGTGTCACCGTGCATAATTAACACTTGTTGACCATATAGCTCGATGCAATAATGCTCAGGCAATAATATCATCCCCGATTTTTTGGCGAATTTTTTACCGAGTAAAAAATCACGATTGCCATGAATGAAATATATTTTAATGCCTAAATTTGCTAATTTTTTAAGCTCAAAGGCAACTTGAGCAATAAAAGGGCTCGGGTCGTCATCACCAATCCAATACTCAAATAAATCACCTAAAATATAGAGTACTTGTGCTTGGCTCGCTGATGTTTGTAAAAAATCAAAAAACAACGCGGTAATATCTGGTCTGTCTTCACTTAAATGAAGATCTGCAATCATTAGAGTTTTTTTCATAGGAGTATAAAAAGGCACCCGAGGATGCCTTTTTTATTTATTCGCTTATTTCAGCTTTTTCGATAAGAACATCTTCTTGTGGGACATCTTGATGGTAGCCACTGTTGCTAGTATTAACGGCTCTAATCTTATCAACAATATCCATTCCCTCAACAACTTGAGCAAACACACAGTAGCCCCAACCTTGAGTTGTTTCGCTAGTGAAGTTTAAGAAATCATTGTCAGATACATTAATAAAGAATTGAGCACTGGCTGAATGCGGATCTTGAGTACGCGCCATGGCAAGTGTGCCTTTGGTGTTCTTCAATCCGTTGTTTGCTTCATTTTTAACACAAGATACGGTGTCTTTCTCTTCCATACCCGGTGAGAAACCACCACCTTGAATCATGAAACCATCAATAACACGATGAAATATAGTGTTATTGTAAAATCCATCTTTAACATACTGTTCAAAGTTAGCCACTGTTTCAGGTGCTTTGTCTGCGAATGTTTCGATTTTGATCTGACCGAAATTGGTGAACAATGTAATCATGTTTTATTGCCTATATTTTTATAAATTCTGCCAAATTTTACCTTGTTTAGTATTAATCGCAATTAATATGCTAAAAAAATTACAAAATAGCCGCGATTAGTGGTTCTGGTAATTGAGGCATCAAGGTTCAGCTGATAAACTTGGCGCTTTATCTTAAGCAAATCATAGGAATTATTAACGCATGCTGTCGATTTACAATACGCTAACGCGCCAAAAAGAAGTATTCACTCCCATTACCCCTGGCAAAGTTGGTATGTATGTGTGCGGTATTACCATTTACGATAAGTGTCATATTGGTCATGGTCGAACATTTGTCGTGTTTGATACTATCGTACGTTATTTACGTTTTAGCGGTTATGAGGTTAATTATGTCCGTAACATTACTGACATTGACGATAAAATTATTGCCCGTGCCAACCAAAATGGTGAAGATTATTTAGCCCTGACTGAACGTTTTACTAAAGTAATGCATGATAACTTTAAGTCACTCAATATGGTTGAACCTAACGTTGAGCCTAAAGTTACCACCCATATTCCAGAAATCATTGATTTTGTTCAGCGGTTGATTGACCGTGAACATGCCTATGTTGCAGACAACGGTGATGTTTTGTTTTCGGTGCCTAGTTATAAAGACTATGGCCTGTTAAGCCGTCAAGATCTTGATATGCTACAAGCGGGCGCGCGGGTTGAAGTGGTACAAGATAAACAAAATCCGATGGACTTTGTATTATGGAAAATGGCTAAGCCCGGTGAGCCGAGTTGGTCATCACCGTGGGGTGAAGGGCGCCCAGGTTGGCATATCGAATGTTCGGCAATGAATGCCAAGCATTTAGGCTTGCAGTTCGATATTCACGGTGGCGGCTCTGACTTAACATTCCCTCATCATGAAAATGAAGTGGCGCAATCTTGTTGTGCCTATGACACTGATTATGTCAATACGTGGATCCACTCAGGCATGGTGCAAGTCAATAAAGAGAAAATGTCTAAGTCGCTGGGTAATTTCTTTACCATTGACGATGTGCTTAAAGCCTTTGATGGCGAAACGATTCGCTTTTTCTTGATCAGTGGTCATTATCGGACTCAGCTAAATTATTCAGAAGATAATTTACATCAAGGCCGTGCAGCATTAGAGCGTTTGTATACTGCACTGCGTGATATTACGCCGGCGACTGGTGTTGATATGGATAATAGTTATGTCACGCGTTTTAAAGTCGCAATGAATGATGATTTCAATACCCCTGAAGCACTGCCTGTGTTATTTGAATTAGCGAAAGAAATGAACCGCTGTAAAGAGAGCAAGCCGACTAAAGCGGCTGAATTGGCCGCAATATTAGTCTACTTAGGCGCAGTCTTAGGTATTTTACAATCAAACCCACAAAGTTTTCTTCAGGGAGAGAGCGATAGTGACGATGATGTTGCCGTGATCGAAGCGTTAATCGTTAAACGTAATGATGCCCGTGCCAGTAAAGATTGGGCCGCAGCTGATGCCGCTCGAGATGAGTTAACCGCCTTAGGTATTGTGTTAGAAGACAGTGCTGGTGTTACCAGTTGGCGTCGTCTATAAATCAGTCATTGATTTAGGGTATAATGGATGATATTAATTATCCATTATACCTAGAACCTATAATCAATGAATCTCGCAAAATATTATTCCCGAGCACAACAAAACTTCTCCTTTTCACGCGAGCAATCAAGCGCTTTTGCCAAAGAAATTGCAGACGATTTTAATCCGTTACATGATGCCGACGCCAAGAAATTCTGTGTCCCAGGCGATTTGTTATTCTCTATCGCATTACAGCAGCTAGGTGTTAGTCAAACCATGAAATTTGAATTTTGTGGCATGGTTAATGAAAACCATCAATTACAGGTTCATGAAAGTGATGCTAAAAACATTAGCTTTAATGATTCTGAAGATAAGCCCTATCTTAGGATCGAACGCGATGGTGATATCTCAACAGACAATGATTTGGTCTCGACCTTAACACAGCGTTATGTTGAGTTTTCAGGCCATACATTTCCCAAAATCCTTGTGCCATTAATGAAACAGCATCAGGTCATGATTAATCCGACTCGTCCGCTAGTGATTTATGAAAGCATGTCGATCAATCTCGATCATGTAAACTTCACTCAGCCAACGTTAGAGATAACCCACACTGAGTTAACGGTTAATGGCAAGCGCGGCGTCGCGATTCTACAATTTTGCTTTAAAGCCAATGGTGAAATAGTCGGCCATGGCGAAAAACGCATGACCTTAAGTGGCTTAAGACCTTATGATAGTGAAATTATTACTGGCTTAATTCGTATTTATGATGACAGTAAGCAGCGCTTTAATAGTAAGTAATTCATCGTGTTTATTTTCATGAAGTTTTCTTGCGAGGCTGGATGTTAGATATCTCCAGCCTAAATCAGCGCGAAAATAATGGACGCTTGAATAGTATGTTGCTTTAGTCATTGGACAATAAACAAAATGCCTGTTATTGCGATAAATACGGTGGTAGTTTTCACTATCCAAAATTTAAATCCCATTCAAAACCTCTTCATTCAATTGAATGCTGGCATAGCGCTGTTAATGTGATTTTATGAGTTTGATTAGCCTCTTTGACGATACTAAGGTTAGTTCACAAAAAACCGTCTTATGATAAGCAAACTGAATAAGCCAACTAACATCCAAGCGATACTGCCGGCGTGTTGTTCAACGGTGATTTCAATCTCTTGGTCGCTGCCGTTGTCGTTATCTCGGTATTGAGATTCAAGGGGTAAATTCTTAAACACAATCCAATCGATGGCTGATATTTGATGACGTTGTTGGTGGTTTTTTGCGTCAACTAAATGAATATCTAAGTCATAATATCCGGTGCTAATTCCTTGTTGTAATTCGATGGCGAAAAATTGTTTATCAGTGGTGTTATTCCCATGGATCCAAAATGAATTACTGGTAAATAAGAGTACATCGCCGAGATAAAATTGCGCGATCAGCTGCGATGAAACATGGGGGCTATCGACATCAAATGAAACATCAAGTTGCTGGTAATAGCCGTTATGATTATTGTCATTGACTAAATCTACCTGCGCGGCATAAATGCTTAGGGCTTGTTGTTGATCATAGCGCTGGCTTTCAAGCGCTAAATTTTGTAATTGACCACTGTAGTGTTGATCGACAGTAAAGATAACATGGCTTGATGCCGCATCAATAATCACCAATTCGAGTTGATAATAATCGGTTGGATAATCATCAATCAGTTGAAAATTAATCTGCTGCCGATCAAGACTTGAGTTATCTGATAAGCGAATTACATCGCTGGTGAACATCCGTTGTTGATTGAATGTCGACCCTACTATCCATACTTCAACAATGACATCTTGTTGACTAAAACGCGTATCAAGGTCAAAGGTTAAGGTGAAGTTTTGGTGGTACCCATCTTGGTCAATGTCTTGATAAGCTTGACTACTTATTTCAGCTAACCAGACATCAAGCTCCTGATGCGCATTATTTTTCTCCGCAGATGTCTGTTGAATATTACTGGCTTGAGATTGTTTAATTTTATTAGCGGCTACCGTCGTACAAGTAAAAGCGAGTAATAATAATGGCCACAATCGATAGGATAATTTCATCATGATTTCCAATAGTAGGTTATTAAGCTTATATAAACGCTTTTACTATGAATAAAAGCTGAATTATGAAATTGCCGAGTCCAATTGATTGTTGTTTGTGCTATTTTGATGAAATCAAACTATTGTTCAAAAGGGTGCCAATGACCAATTTTAGAGGGAAAACCGTTGTGATCACCGGTGCATCAGCGGGTGTTGGGGCGGCAACAGCCCGTGCCTTTGCTAATCTTGGTGCTAATTTAGTGCTGTTGGCTCGCGGTGAAGCGGGGTTAACAACCATTAGCGAAGAGCTAAGTACACTCACTGAAGTTTTGCCCATCGTGATGAATGTTAATGATCTTAGTTGGTGCCAGCAGGCGATTGACATGGCTGTACAGCGTTTTGGCCATGTTGATGTGTTGGTTAATAATGCAGGATTTCATCAACGGGGTAATGTAGCCGACAATAGTGTTAATGACTTAGCGCAAATGATTGATGTCAATTTACGATCCCCGATCGTGTTATCTCGTTTAGTGATTGAGCTATTTAAGCAACAAGGTGGTGGCGCTATTGTTAATGTTGGCTCCTTAGCGGGGCGGGCGCCATTGCAAGGAGCGGCAACATATGCAGCAACGAAAGCTGGTTTACGTTCCTTTACGTATGCCTTAGCTGATGAACACCGTGATAATAATATCAATATTGGTTTAGTGTCACCAGGTTCGATTGATACCGGTTTTATTATGGATCAGATTGACCAAGTTGAAGATATTGTATTTTCTCAGCCAATGAGTAGTGCAGAGGAGGTTGCTATTGCGATTGTGCGTGTCGCAAAGGGAGAAAAAATTGAAATATGTTTACCCAGTAGCAGTGGTTGGTTAACTCACCTTGGGTATTTATTTCCCCGTTTAAGACGAGCGATACGGAAATCATTGGATGAAAAAGGGCGTAAAAACAAAGAAAAATATCGAAAAAATTCGACGTAGTTAACGATCATTAAGGTGTCATTTCTTTGTCATCGTATCGTCATTTAAGCTGGTTAATTTAGAGTCATCTAATGAAGTTAAGGAAAGATGATGAAATTTAATAACTGGTCTGAGTTTGCAGAACTAGAACAAGAATTCACGGAACAACCTCGCTCAAAGCGTCAGCGTACCAAACAACGTAAATGGCGTGAGATTGAAGAAATTAAAGAACGTCAGCGGATGCGCCGGGAACTCGTTGATTATAATAGTGATGATCTAGAACTGCAATTAGCTGAAATATTTTGCTAATTACAGTGGATGTTAAAAAAGTTACGCTAATGCCTGTTTGATGAGTGTTAACTCTTGATCAGAGTAAGATAATTGCAGCGCGAATTGATGAGCTTGTTCGGACATTTTCACCCAAGTTTTTTGGACAATCCGAATAACTTTTTCATCGCTAGCGATACCTTCAACGAAATCCTTGAATTGAAACTCTAAAAAAACGAGACAGGCAGCGTCTTCCATTAATTGGGTATCATTATTACTCTTGATGTTCTTTTTTCTCACGATATCAATGATTTCATCACAGCTTTGTGGCTCATAGCCATGTGCTCTCATCACTTGTGATGCTTTTTCCCCATGGTATTTACCCTGTGCCACACGCCATTTCAAATAACCCGCTCGGTTCATTTCAAACTGACTACGGGGTAGCTCCCAGCGACATAAATGTTGTGATCGCACGGCAATTTGCGCTAATTCACTAGGGCTTGGGGTTAACTTGTTAAGCCAGGTAGTCATTTGTTGGGCATAAATAAACTCATCAGCTGTTGCTACTCCGTTAATAAGCTGCTGATTTGGATCGCCGTGGTGCAGTGTGTCGATTGCTGCTAGTGTTTTGATTAATTTAGTCATTGCGTTTGCCTCTGGCTTATTCTTGTGATGTTTTTATTTCATTATGTCTTGGTAATGTTGTTGAGATCAAGCCAGCAATGCCAATAAAACTACTTGAGATCACTAAGCAGGCAATAAGACCGTAATATTGGTATACCAATCCGGATAATACCGTGCCCATTAAACGCCCAGCGGCATTAGCCATATAATAAAAACCAATATCTAATGACACGCCATTACTATCGGCATAACTGACAATTAAATAACTATGAATCGATGAGTTGATGGCAAAAAAAGCGCCAAAACAACACAAACCTACCGTAATCGATAGCGCCATTACCATATCGTGGGCAAGTAAATAGGCGATGATTAAGGGGACAACACTTAACACCAATGCCCATGACCAAGCTGTCTTACCATCGGGTAATTGGGTGGAAAACAGCGCCGTAATGGTTGGTGCCATGGTTTGGATTAGGCCATAGCCGATAACCCAGCTGGCAATGAATCCGCCCACTTGATAATGATCCCAACCCAGTTGTTGGGCTAAAAACACCGGCAAGGCGACTACAAACCAAACATCTCGCGCCGCGAATAAAAATAACCGCGCCAGTGACAATCGATTAATGGCAGGGCTTTTGGACAAAATCTGTTTAAATTTAACTTTATGTTTAGCTTTGCCTAATGATTGTAGATTACATAGGCTAAAAATTAGCACCAATATTAATCCTAGCAACATCACCAGAATTGCCAACCGAAACCCGATTGTCGAGAGTAATAAGGCGCCAACAAAAAAACCGACGCCCTTCAGGGCATTTTTAGAACCGGTTAGCATGGCGACCCAGTGATAAAGTCTCGATTCGCCAGTATTCGTTGGAATAAGTGCTTTGATGGCACTTTTTGCGCTCATTTTATTGAGATCTTTGGCTATTCCGCTCAATGCTTGAGCCAGCATCACCCACACCACGGTTAAGAGTTCGCTCGGTACTAAAAGCATCGCCAGGGCGATAACTTGTAGTAGCAAACCAATATTCATGGTGCGATTAAGGCCTATTCTTGCCCCTAAATAGCCGCCGTATAAATTGGTGACAATGCCAAAAAATTCATAGAATAAGAACAGTAGCGCAATACTTAATGGGCTATAACCAAGCTGGTGGAAATATAACACCACCAACATCCGTAATGCGCCATCGGTTAATGTAAATGCCCAATAATTACCTGTGACTAGTAAATATTGTTTAATCGCAGAATCAAACATTAAGGACGATCCTGACGCCCAACCATTAAGGTGAGTTCGGCAACACGATTAGCATAGCCCCACTCATTGTCATACCAAACATAGAGCTTAACTTGGCTATGATTTACCACCATGGTTGACAGGGCATCAATGATTGATGACCGGGGATCAGTTCGGTAATCGATCGACACTAACGGTCGTTCTTCAAAGCCTAAAATACCCGACAGTTCATTTTCACTGGCGGCTTTTAGTAATTGATTAACCTCCTCAACGCAGGTGTCTCGTTGCATCTCAAACACACAATCAGTTAAGGATGCGTTCGCTAACGGTACTCTAATCGCATGGCCATTTAATTTACCGGTTAGCTCAGGAAATATATGAGTAATTGCCGTAGCAGAGCCAGTGGTGGTTGGAATCAAACTCATGCCACAGGCACGAGCACGACGAAGGTCGCTATGTGGCGTGTCTAAAATTGATTGCGTATTGGTGATGTTATGAATTGTGGTCATACTACCGTGTTTGATACCAATAGCATCGTGCAATACTTTAACCACAGGCGCTAGGCAATTGGTGGTGCAAGAGGCCGCTGTGACAATAGAGTGGAGCTCTTTTTGATATAAATGCTGATTAATTCCCATCACCACATTTAATACACCATCTTCTTTAACTGGCGCGGTGACCACAACACGTTTGACCCCTTGGTCTAAATAGGGCTGCAATAGTGCTTTGGTTTTCATTTTCCCCGACGCTTCAATCACTAAGTCACAACCCGACCAATCGGTCGCTGATATGCTAGTGTTTCTTGTCATTGCTATGACCTGATTATTAACCACCATATTATCAGCTGCGTCGACAACTGCTTCGAACGGACAACGGCCATGAATGGAATCGAAATTTAATAAATGGGCGAGGGTAGTGGGATCTCCAGCGGGATCATTAATCTGAACAATACTAATCTCATCATTAGCTAATAATACCCGCATTGCTAAGCGCCCCATGCGGCCGAAACCGTTAATGCCTATTTTGATCGTCATTATTTTATTCCTTACGTTATTCATTACAGCAAGCTAAAATGCGGGCGGGACGAGACCCCATCGCATTAAGGCGGCTAAGTGCCGGCATGATGTAATCATTATGATGAGTTAATGTTTCGTTGAGTATGGTTAGTTGCCAAGGCGCTAATTCAGGATTTATTTGATAAAAAACCCATTGTCCTTGTCGGCGATCGATCACAATTTCAGCGTGTTTTAATTGTGCTAAATGACGGGAAATTTTGGGTTGGCTCAACTGTAATGCCGTCATCAATTCACAGACACACAGCTCATATTGCTCAGCAATTAATAACAGACTCTGGAGTCTGGTTTGTTCGCTGATTGCTTTAAAGAAAATAGTGGGATCCATCATCAGCCCAATCGCCAAATATAATATATGGAATAGTGTATATATGAAAAAACATATATACAAGTGTGACTGAAAAAAAGCCTGCTAGCGGACGATAGAATAGGAGGGCTTAGGGGATAGTTTAGGATCAATACACTTAGCCTATCATTATCATTGATCTTTGCTGGTCTGCAATTTGTTATAACTCGCTATCGCGCAATAGTGAGATAATTTATCGATAGTAGATTTGATCACCAGTGAGTTTTTGGAATATATTTTCTCATGTATTTAAAGTGAAATTACAATTACACTTTGGCTGATTCACGATCAGCTAATAATTGCCTTAGCTAATCCTGTTACTTGCTCTGTGATAGACGATGGTGCCTTTTCTATCAGTTGAACTTGTCTATCGAAGAAATCAAGTGACTTTAATTGATGTATTAATACCGCGCCTCTCGTATTCAATGAATCAGGCAATACAACTTCTAATCTCATGCCACGTATGGTACTGGTGATCGGGGCAACAACAGCAAATCCAGTGTGCTCATTAAAAAGCTTTCGAGAAATAACAAAGGCAGGTCTGCGTTTCATTATCTCTTTGCCTGAACTTGGATCAAAGTTTAGTAGCACGATATCGCCCTTATCTGGAATGTAAGCCACTATACTTCCTTACCTACTGGTGATGAGTCTATCCATTCTCGGTCTTCATCAGTAACTTTAAAACACGATTTAGGACTGCCTAAGAGTAATTCTTCAAGGCTTAGTTCTTCAACTATTGGGGTCAGTACGATTTTGTTGTTTTCTAATGATAGATCTAATTTAGAACCCACATGTAAGCCAAGCGTTTTTACGATGGCTTTAGGTAGGCTAATGATATTAGCACCACCACTTTGTCTAATGGCTACTGCGGACATTTTACTCTCCAAAATTAAAGTTATACACAAGTATAACACGCGAATAAAGTTTTACAAATATATAACTTTATCGGTTAGTAAAGCGGCTATCGACTTAGTTTCATTCATGTTCTGGTCTACATAGTGTAAAAAAGACCATCTAATCGCTAATATTGGCCTCGTATTTATAACTCGCTAACGCGCCTGATAACATTCAATGTTGGTTGCACTCGATTGTTTACTTTTGAGATATATTTACTCATGCGAAAAATATTTTAATAATAATGAGGAAACGTTTGAATTATCATTTTTTGCACTATTTTCCTTATTATCGTGCAAGTTTCGTCGTTTCTATTGTTTAGTGAATAACAGTATTGTAACCAATTGTAATATAGTGATTAAGTTGTTAGTCTTCTTAATTAAATTTAAAACGACGCAAAACAGCAGAATATTATCGCGCAGTTTTGCAATGTAATAAGCTGTTGAACTAAACCGCTTCGCGGAGATTAATTCCCCTCAACCTTTCTCGAAATTTCAGGCACACTTAACTTGCA